>NZ_JBIATC010000010.1:0-39160 GCF_042891255.1 Micromonospora sp. NPDC001898
CCCGAACGGCAAGGTCGGCACGAGCACCTGGTGCGCGCTCGTCGGCGGCGTGGTCCGCCAGTCGTTCCAGGCGGGCTGACCGGCCCCGGTCGTGGGGGGGGGGGGGGGGGGGGGGGGGGGGGCCCCCCCCCCCCCCCCCCCCCCCCCCGGGGGGGGGGGGGGCGCGCCCCCCCCCGGGGGGCCCCCCCCCCCCGCGCCGGTCACGGGGCGAGGCGCTTCTCGAACCAGTGGTGGGCGTAGGGCTCGGTGTCGAAGGGCTCGACCTCGCGGTGCCGACCGAGGATGGCGCGAAGCCGGTCGGCGTCGGGATGGCCCAGCGCACCGAGGATGTCCAACGCCCGCAGCCAGGCGAGCCGGGCGGCCTCCGGGTCGCCCGCCGCCTGGTGGCTCTCCCCGACGTGGGTGAGCGTGTCGGCCTCGTAGTAGCGGTCACCAAGGTCACGGAACAGCTCCACCGCCCGCTGGTAACACTCGGCGGCCCGCTGGTGGTCGCCGAGGTGGTGGTGGGCGTAGCCGAGGCTGTCCCAGGTGTTGGCCTCGCCGAACCGGTCGCCCACCTCGCGCACCAGCCGCAGCGCCCGCCGACAGTAGAGCAGGGCCGCACCGTGGTCGCTGAGCTGGGCGTACTGCCAGCCGACCGAGTTGAGGGCGCGGGCCTGCAGGGCCCGGTCGCCGACGGCTTCGATCAGCTCCAGTGCGCGCCTCGCGTGGGCCAGCCCTTCCCGGTGACGTCCCTGCCGGGAACAGACCCAGGCGAGGCTCCGGGCGGCGTGCGTCTGGCCGGTCACGTCGCCCAGCAGGGCGTACAGGTGGGCCGCCTGCCGGAGCTGGGCGTACGCCTCGGCGAACTCGCCGAGTTGGGCGCGGGCACGGCCAAGGCCAAGACGTACGCTCGCGGCGGCCCGACGGTCGACCAGCAGGTCGGCGGCGGTCAGCGCGGTCTCGTGAGTCGCCGCCCAGTCCTGCCAGTGACCCTTGCGGTCGAAGAAGTCGGCCATGGTCCAGGCCAGCCGCCAGGCGTGCGCGTACAGCCCGTCGTCGGCCGCACGGGTGACGGCGTTGAGCAGCACCGGATGCTCCGCGACGAACCAGGCCATCGCCTGCTCGGCATCGACCGGCGCCACCACTGCCACGCCACGGCTGGCGGGCTCCAGGTCGATCGGATCGCGGAACGGTTGGAGTAGCCGGGCACCGGCATACGCGACGTGCAGGTAGGCGTCGAGCACCCGGCGCACGGCAACCTGCCGCTCGCTGTCGCTGTCGAGGTCGTGGGTCAGCTCGTTCGCGTAGACGCGTAACAGGTCGTGGATCCCGTACCGGCCAGGCACGTGCTCGATGAGCAGGTGAGCGCGGGCCAACTCGGCCAGCAGCATCCGGGCCTGGCGCAGCGGAACGCCGGCCAGGCTGGCCGCCGCAGGTGCCGCGATGTCCGGACCGGGGTGCAACCCCAGCAGCCGGAACAACCTACCGGCCGCCGGGCTCAGTGCCTGATAGGACCAGGAGAAGACGGCGCGCACGTCGGTGGCCGAGTCGCCGCCGTCGAAGGCGTCCAGCGCGTCGGCCGCGTCGCGTAGCTCACCGGCCAGTGCCGCCAGCGAGAAACCGGGGCGGATGGCGGCACGCGAGGTGGCGACGGCCAGCGCGAGGGGCAGCCGGGCGCAGCTCGCGATGATCTGGTCGACGGCGGTCGGCTCACCGGCCACCCGGTCACTGCCCAGCCGGCAGGCCAGCAGGTCCCGGGCCTCGGCCTCAGGCAGCAGGTCGAGAGCGAGCGGCTGGGCGCCCTCGCCGGCGACCAGGGAGGTGAGCTGGTTGCGGCTGGTCACCACGACAAGGCAGCCGGCCGCACCGGGTAGCAGTGGGCGGACCTGCGCAGCGTCGCGGGCGTTGTCGATCAGGACGAGGACCCGCCGGCCGGTCAGCAGGCTGCGGTACAGCGCGGACTGGGCGGACAGGCCAGCCGGAATCCGCTCCACCGGTACGCCGAAGGCATCCAGGAAGCCACGGATCGCGTCGGCGGGTTCCAGCACCCCACCGGCGTCGAAGCCGCGCAGGTTGACATAGAGCTGGCCGTCCGGAAAGCGGTCGGCGACCTGGTGGGCCCAGTGCACGGCCAGCGCGGTCTTGCCCACTCCCGGCGTGCCGGAGACGGCCGCGATGACCACCGCCGGCGGATCGGGCTCACCCGGCCGGCCGAGTCGTTCGTCGAGCCAGCGCAGTTCGTCGCCACGACCGGCGAAGGCGCGTACCGCCGGGGGTAGTTGGGCCGGCGCGGATGCCCGGGCCGCGACCGCGACCACCTCGCCGGCCGGCGCGGACCAGGCGAGCGCCGGGTCCTGCGCCAGGATGGCGCTCTCCCGGTTGCGCAACGCCGGGCTCGGCTCGATACCCAGGTCGTCGCGGAGCGTGCGGCGCAACCGCCGGTACGTCGCGAGCGCGTCGGACTGCCGGCCGGCCCGGTAGAGCGCCACCATGAGCTGTTCGTGGATGTGCTCATCGAGGGGATGTTCCTGGGTCAGCAGCTCCAGCTCCGGTACGAGCTGCGCGTGCTCGCCGAGCGCGAGGCGGCTGTCGACCAGCGCCCGGACCGCGACCAGCCGCAGGTGTTCCAGGCGTTCGGCCTGCTCGTGCAGCCAGCCGAGGCTGGCGACGTCGACCAACGATCGCCCCCGCCACAGCTCAAGGGCGCTGGTCAGCACCGTGCGGGCGTGCCCGTGGTCGGTCGACAGGGTGCCTTCGCGGATGAGCCGCTCGGCCACCTCGACATCGGTGGCCTCACCCGGCAGGTTGAGCACGTACCCCGGAGAGCGAGCCACGATCGCGCTCCGGGCGCCCACGACGCGCCGCAGGTAGGAAACGTGGCTCTGCAGGCTGTTCGACGCGGTCGCGGGAGCCTGGTCTCCCCAGATCACGTCGATCAGGCGGTCGGTGCTGACGATCACGCCCGGGTGCAGGGCGAGCACCGCGAGCACGCCTTTGCGCCGGATTCCGGAAACCGTACCGGCCGTGGCGCCCGCGGTCACGTCGACCGGCCCGAGAAGCCTGACTCGCATTGGCCCGCCCCCGCCTCAACCACAGGATTCGACTCAGGCTATCGACGGAACAAACGGCCTGGACGGCTCAGTCGGACACCGGACGGTACCGGCATTCCAGCGCCACGTCAGCCGCGCGACAGCGGCCCCTGCCAGAGTTCGTTCACGGCAACAACAGCAATCATCCACACTTCTCAACAGGAGGAATTCACCGTGAAATTCCGGATCCCGATCGCGTTCGGCGGCGCGCTCGTCTTGATGACGATGGCGCTGGGTGGCGGTACCGCCGCCAGCGCGGCCCCGGCCGCCAGGACCGCCGGCATCGGCACCAACGCTGTGCAGAATTACACGATCTTCGTACACACCGCGAACATCGACGGGGCCGGCACCGACGCCACCGTGCGGATGAAGGTGTACGGCACGCTCGCCGAGTCCCCCGGCTACGTCAACCTCGACAACTCGGCCGACAACTTCGAGCGCAACAGCAACGACTATTTCGGGCCATTCTCGTGGTACGACATCGGACGCCCTGATTTCATCGGCGTCTACAAGGGAAGTAACGGTTCCGAGTGGTACCCGGAGTACGCGCAGGTCTACGCGCACGCCACCGGGACCTGGTACCACTGCCCGATGAACGCCTACTACGGCGACGGCGAGGAGACCCGCTGGTTCGACTGCCCGTGAGGTCGAGTCCGATCTGGTGATCGCGGCGCAGCCTCAGCTACGAGGGGTGTCCCCGGCCGACTGACGGCCGGGGACACCGCCGTACCCGGCGCCTGACCCACACGGGCAGCAGCATCTGTGTTCAGCTCCGCCCACCGTGACCACGTCGACGCCCGCGCCACCTACGTATCGTCGCCGCACCTGATTTCCCCCGGGCACGGCCCGGGTGGGCCGACGCTCAGGGTTGTTCTTGGGCTGGAAGGTCCGACGCACTAGCATTGCCGCAGTCCGGACGGCTCGGCTGAAACGAGGCAAAATGCGTTGGCTCCAGCGGTTGCTGGGCGGCGGGCAGGTCCAGCTCGATGCGGGACGGCAGCAGGCGCTGCTACGCGACGTCCAGCACCGGTACGGCGCCCACGCGCAGATCCGGTTTCCCGAACAGGTCGAGGCGGTCACCGGGATGCTGAGCGGCGACGACGGCTTGGTGGTGGCGGCCCGGATCGTGAGCCAGGTCGCCGACGAGGCCCACGCGGACCTACTGGCCCAGGCCCACGAGGTACACCGACGAACGGGCCGGCGGCTCCTGGTGCACCGCCGGAACTACCGGCCGCTGTGGGTGGAGGCCGGCCCGGCACTGCGCTGGCCACTGTTCACGTTGCCGTGCGGCTTCCACCCGTACGCGCAGGTGGCCGCCGCCGTCGCGGTGGTCGGCAGCCAGGCGGCCCGGCTCGACCGGGTGACCGACCCGAACCCGCTCCTGACCCGCGTGTTCGAGGTGCTCGACCTCACCACCGCCGGCTGGGAGTACGGCCGGGTGCGAGTGGACACCGACGCCGCGGCCCTGGCCGATCGACTGATCTCCACCGCCGGACAGATCCTCGCAGCCATGGACGACCCGCCCCGGCTGCCACCTCCGGTCCGTGAGCTCATGCGCCGCAACAACACCCTCGACGTGCACGATCCGACCACCCCTCGGGCAGTGGGTGGGATCAACCCGGGCGCGAGGATGCGCGAGCGTCTGCTGGCCTGAAGACACGGCGACCCGCCGCACCCCCTCCCGCGCCCCGGGCTTGCCCTGTCGATTTGGGAACTCATACAGTCGCTCGGTGAAACTGGCGCAGGTCCGGCAGGCGTACACGTCCGTCGCAGAGCTCTACATCAAGCTGTTCGGCACGAGCCAGCAGGTACACGCCGACGACCTCGCCTTCATCGGGCGGCATCTGGCGGGTCGACCTGGCACGGTGCTCGATCTGGGCTGCGGGCCTGGCCATATCACCGGTTACCTTCGTTCGCTGGGCGTCGACGCGACGGGAATCGACATGGTTCCCGAGTTCATCGCCCACGCGCAGGCGGCCCACCCGGGCGGGAGGTACCAGCTCGGGTCGATGGAGAATCTCACCGTCGCCCACCACTCCATCGCCGGCATCCTGGCCTGGTACTCGTTGATCCATTTACCGCCGCAGGATCTCGACGGCGTGCTCGCCGAGTTCCGGCGAGCAATGGCCCCGACCGGAACGTTGGTGCTCGGTCTCTTCGACGGCGACGAGGTCGCGGCCTTCGACCACAAGGTCGTGACCGCCTATCGCTGGCCCGTCGACGAGATCTCCGAACGACTGACGCGAGCCGGCTTCACGGAGGTCGAGCGCCTGCAACGGCCCAGCGAAGGCGCTCATCGGCCACACGCCGCCATCGCGGCGGTCGCGACCGAGGGGTGAGCCGGGTCCCGGAGGCCGCCTGTCCGGCTGCACCGGGGCGCTTGTGGCCCGCCGCCTGCCCGCCAGGACGGGCGCGGCCATCGCGGGCACCCCGAAGTTTCGATAGCATCGAACAAGCGTGGCGGGCTCTCCCGCCGGGACGCGACAGGAGGTCCCCGTGCGGTCCATGGAGAGTAACCAGGTCCGGGAGCGGCCCCTGCCCGGCGAGCGGGCGGCGGACGCCACCCCCGCCGGTCTGGTGGGCACGCGCATCCGCCAGTACCGCAAGGAACGCGGGCTGACGCTGCGCGGTCTGGCCGCCCGTTCCGGCCTGTCGATCGGCTTCCTCTCCCAGGTCGAGCGGGGCATCTCCTCCATCGGACTGACCGCGCTGGGCAGCGTCGCCAAGGCCCTGGACCACACGGTGGCGGAGTTCTTCGACGCCGGTGCCGACTCCCCCGACCAGGCGGTCGGCCCGCTGCCCACGCACTTCACCCTCACCAGGGCGGAAACCCCGGCCACCCAGTACGTCTCCGCCCAGCAGACCTACCGGATGCTGTCGGAGCGAGGGCCGGACCTGGTGCTCGAACCGATGCTGGTGCACATCGCGCCGGGGGGCCGCCGGGAGGCCGCCTACGGCCATGCCGGAGAGGAGTTCGCCTATGTCATCTCCGGCGAACTCCTCTATGAGGTCGACGGCGTCGAGCACCGGCTGCGTCCGGGCGACAGCGTGCACCTGCGCTCGTCGGTGCCGCACTCGATGTACAACGACACCGACGCGGTGACGACCGTCGTGTCGGTGGTCACCCCCCGGCTGTTCTGACGCCGGTCGACCGCCCCGCAGGGCGGCGGCGGCACCAGCGGCGCTTGTTCACACTGGTGAAACACTGCGAACGTCTCCGGGGCCCGCCACGGCGGCGACGCCCTATGCCCGGCGACCCAACCGGCGCTCCACGGCGGCCATGGTGGCCCGCCAGACGGTCGAGCCGGGATCGATGACGGCGAAGTGGTCGCCGGGCAGTTCGAGGTGGTCGACGTCGTCGCCGGCCGCGCGGGCCGCGACGGCGTACCGGCGGTTGGCGTCGACGAGGTCGGGGCTGTCGTCGGCACCCTGCACCAGCAGGGTCGGCACCCCGATCGGCACCCGGGCCATGGGGTCGGCGGCGGCGTACCGCTGCGGCACGGTCGCGGGGGCGCCACCGAGGGCGGCGGGAATGGCCCCGTCGCCGAGGTACCGCCGTTCGCCCTCGGCCAGGTCGAGGACGCCGGCCAGCGACACCGCCAGCGCGACGCGGATCGCCGCGACCCCGGGCGGGCCGGGGAGGTCGCGGTGTGCCCCGCCGGCCTGGTCGGCGCAGGCCCGCAGCGCGAGCTGGCCGCCGGCCGAGTGGCCGAGGAGCACGACACGGTCGAGGTCCAGCCGGCCGCCGTCGGCGAGGCCCGCCAGCGCCGCGACGCCGGCCGCCACGTCGGCGGTGGTGGCGTCCCAGTCGTGCCGGTCCGGGCGGCGGTACTCCACGTTCCAGGACGCGTAGCCCCGGCCGGCCAGGTCGACGGCGAGGGCGTCCATCAGGTCGGCTCCCCACACCGACCGCCAGAACCCGCCGTGCAGCAGCACCACGACCGGCACCGGGCCCGCCCCGACGGCGGGCGGCAGCCGCAGCTCGCCCCACTGGTCCGCCGACGGCCCGTAGGCGATCCGGGTGGCCGGCGACCGGTGGCGGTGCACGGCGTGCCGGACGGCCCACGCCAGGCCCCAGGCGCCCCGGCCCTGAAGGTGGGCGGCGCCGGGCACGGGCGGCTCGACGGTGAGGTCGTACCACACGACGTGGGGCGGGGCGTCGCCGATCAGGGCGCGCACCCCGGGGTCCGGGCCGGGCAGCGCCACCACGGGCGACCCCGTCTGGGTGACCAGGGACCGCACCTCGGCGGCGGAGGCGGCGGTCACCAGCCGGCCGGTGACGCCGAGTTCCGCGCACGCGGCGGTGGCGAGTGACTCCAGCAGGGCGGGGTCGGCCACCACTGCCGGGCCGACCACCACGAGGAGGTGCATCCGCGCGTTCCCTTCTACCTGCGCAGCAGGGGCAGCACGGCGGAGCCGAGCAGGTCCACCCCGCGGTCGTCGGTCAGCCCGTGCGGGGTGCCGAACTCGATCCGGCGGACCCCGGCGTCGATCAGCGTCTGGGCCTGCGCGGCCACCTGGGCCGGGGTGCCGGAGAACGCGAACCGGTCGAGCACGTCGTCGGGGATGAGGCGACCGGCTGCCTCGTGCGCGCCCTCGTCGACCAGGGCGCCGACCCGCTGCACCAGGCCGTCGGGCAGCGCGACGGTCGGGTCGAGGTCCGCGACGACGGCGAGGTACATGGCGACCTCGGTGCGGGCCTTCGCCCGGGCCGCCTCGCCGTCGGTGTCGACCACCGTCACGGCGCCGAACACGATGCCGACGTCCTCGACGTCGCGACCGGCCCGGTCGGCGCCCACCCGCACCCGGCCACGGATCACCGGCACCATGTCGGGGTTGGCGCTGCCGCCCACCTTGATCTCGTCGGCGATCCGGCCGGCCAGGGCCGCGCCCTGCGGGCCCCACGCGCCGATCAGCAGCGGCGGGTCGGGCCGGTGCACGGCGTAGCGCAGCGCGGTGCCCGGCTCCAGGGTGAAGACCCGGCCGGGGTAGCCGTCCCGGTCGCCGCGCAGCAGGCGGTAGACGACGGCCGCCGCCTCCTCGATCGTGGTCAGCGGCCGGCGTTGGGCCAGGCCGACCGCCCCGAGCCAGGTGCCACGGGCCAGCCCCAGGTAGGCCCGGCCGTGCGAGGCCAGGTCCAGAGCGGCGAGCTGGCCGGCGATCTCGTACGGGGCCAGCGAGTACGGGTTGAGGCAGGCCGTCCCGAGCCGGACCCGGCTGGTCGCCCGGGCCATCTCCAGCAGCGGGAAGATGGGCGGCTGGTACATCAGGTCACCGAAGACGGTCAGCACGTCGAAGCCGTGGGCCTCGGCGGCCTGCGCCAACGCGGCGTACGCGCCTGCGGGCTTGTCGCTCTGCAGCCCGAGTCCGATCTCGACGGGCATCAGGTCAGGTCCGCCGAGTTCATCCGTCGCCGGCAGGTCCGTTCCACCTTCATGACGAGTCGCTCCTCGGGGTCGGGGCAGGCGAAGTGGGAGTCCTGGGCCAGCCAGTCCCCGGCGGCGAGGTCGCGCTGCTTCGCGGCGAGGAACGGCAGGACGGCAGCCAGCGCGTACACGCAGAAGTGCTGACCCTCGGGCAGTTTCAGGTGGGCGCTGTCGGTCAGCTCGAAGTGGTCGCCGACCGCCATGCCGCAGACCGACCTGCCCTCGATGCGGTCGACGGTGACCCGCAGGTCGTAGATGTCCATGTCGCCGTCCGGGGTCTCCGTCATGCCTGCTCCCTCTCCTCGACCCGTACGATGATCTTTCCGATGGTCCGGCGGGCGGCCAGCTCGGCCAGCGCCGCGGGGGCCTGTTCCAGGGACACCACCCGGCTGACCGGCGGCCGGACCGCACCGGCGGCGTGCAGGTCGAACAGGGCCTGGTAGGCGGCGCGCACCTCGGGGGCGCGGCGCCACGGGTACCGGGAGCCCCAGGACAGGCCGACCAGGGTGGCGTTCGCGGCGATCAGCCGGGCCGGGTCGACCGGCGGTGGTGGGCCACCGGCGGCGCCGACGGTGACGAGCCGGCCCTCGAAGGCCAGACAGTCCAGCGAGCGGGCCAGGATGTCGCCGCCGACCGGGTCGACGACGACATCGACGCCGTCACCGTCGGTGGCGTCCCGCACGGCCGCCACGAAGTCCTCGGTGGTGTAGTCGACGGCCACCGCCGCGCCCTGTTCCCGGCAGACGGCGGTCTTGGCGGGGCCGCCTGCGGTGGCGAGGACCCGCGCGCCCCGGGCGACGGCGAGCTGGGTGACGGCGATGCCGACGCCGCCGGCGCCGGCGTGCACCAGCACCGTCTGCCCGGCGGTGACGCCGGCACGTTCCAGGGCGAACCACGCGGTCTGGTACGTGACCGGCAGCGCCGCCGCGGTCACCGGGTCCACGGTGGGCGGGCGGGGCACGACCACGGCGGCGTCCACAGTCACCGTGGAGCCGAGCGCCCCGCGGGGCAGCGCCGGGCAGGCGACGACCTCCTGGCCGAGCAGGTGCGCTACGCCCTCGCCCGCGGCGACGACCCGGCCGGCGGCCTCGACGCCGGGGGTCATCGGCGGGTCCGGCCGCACCGGGTACTCGCCCCGGCACAGCGACACGTCGAGGAAGTTCAGGCCGACCGCGTGAACGGCGAGGCGTACCTCGCCGGGGCCGGGCGGCGGGTCGTCGGGCAGTTCCGCCACCGACAGCACGTCTGTCGGCTCGCCCGTGCGGTGGGCGACCAGCCGGCGGATCACGGGGCCGGCTCCGGTTCGCGCAGCAACTCGGCGTGGTGGTGCACGATCAGCCACCGGTCACCGGCCCGGCGCAGCACGTCGGTGACGCGGGTGAGCTCGGGCGCCCCCTGGGCGTGGGCCTGGGCGACGAGGACGTAGCGGGCGACACCGAACTCGCCCCAGACGTCGATGTGCTTGTCCCGCGCGGCGAGCACCGCCAGCCGGGGCCGTTGCCCGGTGGCGTCACGCTGGTCGCGGTACGAGTCGAGCTGCGAGCGGGTGCGCAGCGGGCCGGGCAGGTGGGTCTCCCAGGTGGTCACCTCGGGGTGCAGGTGGCCGTCGAACCGGGGGCGGTCGCCGGCCAGGAACGCCTCGTACATGTCGTCGATCCCGGCGGCGATGGCCGCCGCCCCGGCGGTGCCGTCCTGGCCGGCGTACCCGGCGGTGCGGTTTTGGCCGGCGTACCCGGCGGTGCCGTCCTGGCCGGCGTACCCGGCGGCGTCGGCGGACGTCATCGCGTACCTCCCGGCGCGCCGGCCCGGTCGTCGCGGACGACCCGGCCGCCCTTCATCACCCAGCGCACGCCCCGGAACGCGGCGGCGCCGTCGAGCGGGTCGTCGTCCATGGCGATCAGGTCGGCCAGCTTGCCGTCCTGCACGGTGCCACGGTCGTCCTCGACGCCCAGCCACCGGACGGGGCCGAGGGTGCCGGCGTGCAGGGCCCGGGCGGGCCCGATCACCTCGGCCATGTACTCCAGCTCCCGGACGGTGGCGTTGGTGCCCTCGAAATGCCAGAACGGCGGCATGTCGCTGCCGAGCAGCACCTGCACCCCGGCGGCGACGGCCGTCGCGAAGCTGTCCAGGTGCCCGGGGCCCGCGCCGAGCGAGCGGCACTGCATCCATTCCGGCACGCCGAGCTCGTCGAAGAACTCCTTGCAGCGGGTCACCAGCAGGGTCGGCACCAGGGCCGTGCCCCGCTCGGCCATCCGCTGGGCGACCTGCGGGGTGAGCTGGTAGCCGTGCTCCACGCAGTCCAGGCCGAGGTCCACGGCCACGCCGATCACCTCCGCCGGCCCGGCGTGCGCGGTGACCTTGCGTCCCCAGGCGTGCGCGGTCTCGATCACGGCGGCGAGTTCGTCGGTGAAGAGCTGGGGGGTGTGGATGCGTTCGTGCTCGCCGGCGATGCCGCCGGAGATCATCACCTTGATCAGGTCCGCGCCCGCCCGGATCTGGCTGCGCGCGCCGTGGCGGAAGCCGACGGGCCCGTCGCACTCAAGGGTGTCGCTGCTCTCGTGGCCGTGCCCGCCGGTGCAGACGAGGGCGCGGCCGGCGGTGTGGATGCGGGGGCCCTCGGTGCGGCCGGCGGCGATGGCGCGGCGCAGCGCGAAGTCGGCGTGGTCCTTCTCGGCCACGCAGCGCACGGTGGTGACGCCGCAGTGCAGGGTCCGGCGGGCACCGTCGGCCATGTAGAGGGCGAGGTCGTGCGGGCCCATGCTCTTGACGCTGTCGCCCCCGGCGCCGGGCAGCGACAGCGAGAAGTGGGTGTGCATGTTGACCAGGCCGGGGGTCAGGTACGCCCCGTCGAGGTCCAGGTCGGTCACCGGGCCGGCGGCCTGGGCCCGGGCGGCCACCTCGGCGTACGGGCCGACGGCGGCGATGCGGTCGCCGCGGACCCAGACGCCGGCGTCGGACAGGGGCCTGGTGCCGTCCGCCACGCGGGCGTCCAGCACGGTGCAGTTGCCGAGCAGCAGGCTCGACGGCTCGGGGGTGCTTGCGGCGGTCATGCGGTCACTCCGTACAGGTCGTGGGCGGCGTGGGCGGAGACGTAACCCTCGGCGACATCCCGGCGCACCGCCTCCGGATCACGTCGCCTCGGATCACCGTGCCCACCACCACCGGCCGTCAACAGGGTCACCCGGTCACCCACCTCGACCGGCGTCCGCTTCGTGCTCACCCGCGCCTCCCGATCCGTGCCCGGGAACACCACCACCCGGTTCGGATCCGGCGACAACCCACCATCGAGCGCCCACGGCGCGGACTTCGTCTTCTTGATCACCGACAGGAACTCCCCCGCCGACACGAACCGAATGTCCCGCCGCAACCCACACCCACCCCGGAACCGACCAGCACCCCCCGAATCCGTACGGATCTCCACCCGCTCGAAGAACATCCCCGTCCGCGCCTCCAGAACCTCGACGGGGGTGTTGCGGGCCTGGGTCTGGCACAGGTGGTTGGCCGGCCCGATGCCGTCGTGGTGCGGGGTGCCGCCCCAGCCGACCGGGTCGTTGTTGCTGACCGCGAACATCTGGCCGGTGTCCGGGTGCAGGCCGACCATCATGAAGCCCGGCACGTCTCCGCCGCTGGACGCCGGCAACCGGTCCGGCATCCCCTGGGCCAGGGCCCGGTAGATCAGTTCCAGGGCCACGGTGCCGGTCCACTGGGTGAACGTGGCGGCCGGGTACTGCGCGTGGAACAGCGATCCGGGCTCGGCGCGTACCCGCAGTGGGGCGAAGTGGCCGGCGCTGGTCTGCTCGGTGGGCGTGGTGATCGCCTTGAACGCGACCCGGCAGGTGGCGATGGTGGCCCCGAGCGGGAGGTTCACCGGCCCGGCCACCGCCGGGGACGATCCGGCGAAGTCCACGGTGAACGTGCCGTCGGCGATGGTGACGGTGACCCGCATGCGGATCGGGTCGTCGGTGACGCCGTCGTCGTCGAGCCAGTCCTCGGCGGTCCAGCGGCCCTGCGGCAGGGCAGCCACCGCCTCGGTGGCGGAGTCGGCGGCGGCGGCGATCACCCGGTCGATGACGGCGTCCACCATGGTGGGCCCGTACTGCTGGTACAGCTCGGTCATCCGCCGCTCGCCGGTGCGCAGCGCGGCGATCTGCGCGTTGAGGTCGCCGATGACGAGGTCGGGCATCCGCGAGTTGAACCGGATCAGCTCGTGGATCTCGTGGACCGGCTCGCCCCGGGCGTACACCTTCGTGCCGGGGAAGATGATCCCCTCCTGGTGCATGTCGATGGAGTCGAGGACGTAGCCCGGGTCCTTGGCGCCCAGGTCCATCCAGTGGGCGCGGATGCACAGGAAGCCGATCGGCTCGGCGTCCCCGGGCAGGAAGACCGGGGCGAACAGCGTCGCGTCGTAGGTGTGCGCCGCGTTCCAGTACGGGTAGTTCAGCAGCACCACGTCGCCGCGGTGCAGGTTGTCCCGGCCGACGTACTCGATGCCGCGCTGGATGGAGTAGTCGTTGGCGCCGAGGAAGCGGGACAGTCCGGTGGACTCGGCGACCAGCCGCAGGTGGCGGTCGTAGAGGGAGATGCCGAAGTCGTAGACCTCGTAGATGACCGGGTTGAAGGCGGTACGCACCAGCGCGGCGCGCATCTCCTCGGCGGCGGAGACGAGGTAGCTGCGGACCACCTCGACGGTGGCCCCGTCGACGGCCGGCTCACTCATCGACGTCCACCCCGTACAGGTCTCGGGCAGCGTGGGCGGAGACGTAACCCTCGGCGACGTCCCGGCGCACCGCCTCCGGATCACGTCGCCTCGGATCACCGTGCCCACCACCACCGGCCGTCAACAGGGTCACCCGGTCACCCACCTCGACCGGCGTCCGCTTCGTGCTCACCCGCGCCTCCCGATCCGTGCCCGGGAACACCACCACCTGGTTCGGATCCGGCGACAACCCACCATCGAGCGCCCACGGCGCGGACTTCGTCTTCTTGATCACCGACAGGAACTCCCCCGCCGACACGAACCGAATGTCCCGCCGCAACCCACACCCACCCCGAAACCGACCAGCACCCCCCGAATCCGTACGGATCTCCACCCGCTCGAAGAACATCCCCGTCCGCGCCTCCAGAACCTCGATCGGGGTGCCCCGGCCGGTGCTGCCGGAGATGTGGGTGGCGGCGTCCATCCCGTCGTGGTGCGGGGTGCCGCCCCAGCCGACCAGGTCGTTGTTGCTGACCGCGAACATCTGGCCGGTGTCCGGGTGCAGGCCCACCATCATGAAGCCCGGCACGTCTCCGCCGCTGGACGCCGGCAACCGGTCCGGCATCCCCTGGGCCAGGGCCTTGAGGATCAGCTCGACGGCGACGATGCCGGTCCACAGGGTGAAGGTGGGCTGCGGGTAGACCGCGTGGAAGAGGGTGCCGGGCTCGGCCCGTACCTCCAGTGGCGCGACGGTGCCGGCGTTGGACGGCTCGTCGGGTGAGGTCAGCGACTTGAGGATGACCTTGCAGATCGCCTCGGTGGCGCCGAACGGCATGTTGATCGGACCCCGGGTGGCCGGCGCCGAGCCGGCGAAGTCGACCGTGAAGGTGCCGTCGGCGATGGTGACGGTGACCCGCATCTTCACCGGGTCGTCGGTGATGCCGTCGTCGTCGACCCAGTCCTCGGCGGTCCAGCTGCCCTGCGGCAGGGCCGCGAGCGCGGCCCGGGCGCGGGCCTCGCCGTCGGCGATGATCCGGTCGACGGCCGCGTCCACGGTCGGACGCCCGAACTTCTCGACGATCTCCAGCAGCCGGCGTTCGCCGGTGCGCAGCGCGGCGATCTGCGCGTGCAGGTCGCCGAGCACGGCGTCGGGCATCCGCGAGTTGAACCGGATCAGCTCGTGGATCTCGTGGACCGGCTCGCCCCGGGAGACGACCTTGGTGCCCGGGAAGATCAGGCCCTCCTGGTGCATGTCGGTGGAGTCGAGCACGTATCCCGGGTCCTTGGCGCCCAGGTCCATCCAGTGCGCCCGGACGCAGAGGAAGCCCACCAGCTCGCCGTCGGCCTCCGGGTCGGCCGGGTCGGGCCGGAAGACCGGCGCGAACAGGGTCGCGTCGTAGGCGTGCGCCGCGTTCCAGTACGGGTAGTTCAGCAGCACCACGTCGCCGCGGTGCAGGTTGTCCCGGCCGACGTACTCGACGCCCTTGGCCAGCGAGTGGTCGTTGGCGCCGAGGAAGAAGGTCAGGCCGGTGGCCTCGGCGACCAGTCGCAGGTCGGGGTCGTAGATCGACAGGCCGAAGTCGTGCACCTCGTAGATGACCGGGTTGAACGAGGTGCGGATCAGGGTGGCCCGCATCTCCTCCGCCGCCGACAGCAGGTAGCTGCGGACGACCTCGACGCGGGCACCGTCCAGGGTGGTCATGCGGCTGCCTCCAGGGTGACGAGCAGGTGTCCGTGGTCGTCGACGGTGACCCGCTGGCCGCTGGGCACCACCGTCGTGGAGGTGCCCTCGTCGACCAGCGCCGGCCCGGCGAACGTGTCGCCCGCGTCCAGCGCGGACCTGTCGTACACGGCGAACGGCACGACCGCCCGCCGGCCGAAGTCGTAGGCGTCCCGGTGGGCCAGCAGGGCCTGCGTCGGGTCGCCGTCGCCACGCGGACGGGTGCCCAGCTCGGGCCGGCCGGTGCGGCCGATGCCGCGCACCCGCAGGTTGAGGATCTGCAGCGGGTTGCCCATGGTGTGGCCGTACCGGCTGCGGTGCAGCTCGTCGAAGGCGGTCCGGACCGCGTCGCGGTCCAGCGTGCCGCCGACGGTGACCATCAGGCTGTGTTCCTGGCCCAGGTAGCGCAGCTCGAACTGCCGTTCCAGCAGGGCCTGGTCGGCCGGCACGCCCTGCGCCTCGAGCGACGCGACCACCTCGGCACCGACGGCCTTGAAGACCTGCTCCAGCTCGACGAGGTCCGCGTCGTCCAGGATGGCCATGACGGTGCGGCTGAAGTCGTTGACGATGTCGGCCGACAGCATGCCCCACGCGGAGAAGCCGGACGGTGCGAAGGGCACGATCACCTCGCCGATGCCCATCTCGCGGGCCAGCAGCGGGGCCAGCAGCGGCCCTGCCCCGCCGAAGGCGAGCAGGGAGAACTGCCGGGGGTCGTGGCCGCGTTCGACGGTGATCTGCCGGACCGCGCCGACCGTGCGGGCCAGCAGCACGTCGAGCACGCCTGCGGCGGCGGCCTCCACGTCCAGGCCGAGCGGCTCGGCGAGCTGTTCGCGTACGGCGTCGCGCGCCGCCGCGTCGTGCAGTCCCATGGTGCCGGCGAGGAAGCGGTCGGGGTCGACGTAGCCGAGCACGACGGCCGCGTCGGTGACGGTCGGTCGGGTGCCGCCCCGGCCGTAGCAGACCGGCCCGGGGTCGGCGCCGGCGCTGTGCGGGCCGACCTTGAGCAGGCCCCGGTCCAGCCAGGCGATCGAGCCGCCGCCGGCGCCGATGGTCCGGATGTCGTACGTCGGGATCAGCAGCGGGAAGTGCTCTAGCTGCGCCTCGTACGCGGCGGCGGGGTTGCCGCGTTCGATGACGCAGGCGTCCAGCGAGGTGCCGCCGATGTCGAAGGTGAGCAGGTTGTCGCGGCCCAGCTCGGCGGCCAGGTACGCGGCGCCGACGATGCCGCCGGCCGGCCCGGACAGCACGGTGTGGGTGGGTGACGTCTTCGCGACCGCGCTGCTCATCGAGCCGCCGCCGGAACGCATGATCAGGAACCGCCCGGTGAAGCCCCGCTCGGCCAGCCCGGCCTCCAGCTCGTCGACGTACCGTTCGAAGATCGGCCGGATGTACGCCTCCAGCACGGTGGTGCTGGTCCGCTCGTACTCCCGGTACTCGCGCACGATGTCGGTGGACAGCGACAGGCTGACCTCGGGGAACTCCTCGCGGATCAGCCGGGCGGCCTCCTGTTCGTGGCTCGGGTCGAGGAACGAGTGCAGGAAACAGATGGCGATCGAGGTGACCTGCTGGTCGACGACGAGGGCGCGGGCGGCGGCGCGGACGCTGTCGGGGTCCAGTTCCTCCACCACCCGGCCCCGGTGGTCGAGCCGGCCCCGCACCCCGGCGGTGAACCGGCGCTGGACCAGGCTCTCCGGCCGCTCGTACTGGAAGTCGTACATGTGGTCGTTGGGCACGTTGCCCCGGCCGACGAGGAAGATGTCCCGGAAGCCGTCGTTGGTGATGATGCCGGTGCGTCCGCCCCGGCGTTCCAGCACCGCGTTGAGCCCGAGGGTGGTGCCGTGGATGAACAGCTCCACCTCGGACAGGTCGGTGCCCAGGGCGGTGATGGCGGCGAGCACCCCGTCGGCGGGGCGCGCCGGGGTGGTGGAGGCCTTGCGGAAGCGGACCCGGTTGGTGCGGGTGTCCAGTTCCATGGCGTCGACGAACGTGCCACCGATATCGACGGCCAGCCGGACGGGACGACGTGTCATGGCGTGGTGGCCTGCTTTCCGATCAGGGCGGGGAGCTCGGGAATGCGCCAGCAGGCGGCCCGGCTCGCGCCGTGGGACTGGAGTTGCTGCGGCTGTGTGCGGCAGGTGTCTGTGACGAACGGGCAGCGGGCGGCCAGCGGGCAGCCGGTCGCCGCGTCGGCCTCCTCCAGGTCCTTGACCAGCTCGACCGGGGCGGCGTCGGGCGGCGGGGGCCCGCCGAGGCGGGGCGCGCTCGCCAGCAGGGCCCGCGTGTACGGGTGCAGGGGGTGGTCGAAGACGACGTCGACGGGGCCCTCCTCGACGACGCGCCCGAGGTAGAGCACCACCACCCGGTCGGCGAATCCGCGCACCGTGGCCAGGTCGTGGGAGATGAACACCGCCGCGCGGTCGGCGTCGGCGGCCACGTCGGCGATGAGGGCGAGGATCTGCGCCTGCACGGTGACGTCCAGGGCCGAGGTGGGCTCGTCGAAGACGATCAGGTCCGGCTCGCCGACCAGGGCGCGGGCGATACCGATCCGCTGGGCCTGCCCGCCGGACAGCTCGTGCGGGTAGCGGCGCAGGATCGCGCGGTCCAGCTCCATCCGGTCCAGCACCGCGGCGACCCGGGTGTCGCGCTCGGCGGCGGACAGGCCGGCGGCCCGCAGGGGCTCGGCGATGGAGTCGCCGACCGTGCGGCGCGGGCTGAGCGACCCGATCGGGTCCTGGAACACCAGTTGGGCGCGGGTGCGCAGCCGCCGCGCCGCCCGCCCGGACGCGCGGCCCCGGCCGGGCCCCGGGGTTGCCCCGGCGACGGTGACCGTGCCGGAGGTGGGCGGCACCAGGCCCATGATGAGCTTGGCGAGGGTGCTCTTGCCGCAGCCGCTCTCGCCGACCACGCCGAGTGTCTCGCCGGGCGCGAGCCGCAGGCTCACCCCGCGCAGCGCGTGGTGCCCGCCGGAGGAGAACCGGCTGCGGTAGATGACGTGCGCGTCGTCGATCTCCAGCACGGCGGGTCCGGTGCCGCGCGGGGCCGGGTCCGGGGAGCCGGGTCCCGGGCCGAGGTCGGCGGCGTCGGAGCCCGGTGGGACGGTGGCAGCGTCGGAGCCCGGCGGGATGTCGGCCGAGCCGGCGTCGAGGGGGCCGGTGCGGGGGTGGAAGCAGGCCAGCGACCAGCCGTCCGGGCCACCGGCGAGGGGCTCGGTGGGCGGCCGGCGGGTGACGCAGGTGTCGTCGGCGTGCGCGCAGCGGGCGGCGAACGGGCAGGCGAGCGGCGCCCGGGTCAGCAGCGGCATCGCGCCGGGGGTGGCGACGACGGGCCGGCCGCCGAGGTCGGGCACCGACCGCAGCAGCGCGCGGGTGTACGGGTGCGCCGGCTGGCGCAGCACCTGACCGGCCGGGCCGCTCTCCACCACGGTGCCGGCGTAGAGCACCACCACCCGGTCGCAGACCTGGGCGATGGAGGCGAGGTCGTGGGAGATCAGCAGTACGGCACGGCCGTCGGTGTCGGCGGCGTGCCGGAACTGCCGCAGGATCTCCCGGGTCAGGGTCACGTCGAGGCCGGTGGTCGGCTCGTCGGCGATCAGCAGGCCGGGGGCGCAGCCCGTGGCCAGGGAGATCATCACCCGCTGGGCCATGCCGCCGGACAGCTCGTGGGGGTACGCGTCGAGCCGGCGCTGCGGGCTACGGATGCCGACGGCCTCGAACAGCTCCCGCGCGGCCTCACGGGCCCGGTCGGCGGACACGTCCTGGTGGGTGACGAGCCGGTCGACGAGCTGCCGGCCGACGGTGCGGGTGGGGCTGAGCGCGCCGCGCGGGTTCTGGAAGCAGATCGCCGCTCCCCGGCCACGGTGGGCGGCGAGCGCGGACTCGTCCATCCGCAGCACGTCCGCGCCGTCGAAGTCGACCCGCCCGGTGGCGTGCGAACCGCCGGGGAGCAGGCCGACCACGGCGCGGGCGACCATGCTCTTGCCGCCGCCGCTCTCCCCCACCAGGCCGACGACCTCGCCGGGTCGCACGGTGAGGGTGACGTCGCTGAGCGCGGCCACCTCGCGGCCGGGGCGGCGGATGGCCACCGACAGGTTCTCGATCGACAGCATTCCGGTCACCGCCGCTTCGCGTCCGCGCGTTCCTGCAGGCCTTCGCCGAGCAGGCTGAATCCCAGGACGCAGACGAGCAGGGCCAGGCCGGGTGGGACCGAGGTCCACCACCGGCCGCCGACCACGTCCGCGGCGCCGAGGCTGATCATGGCCCCCCACTCGGCGGCGGGGATGCTCACGCCGAGGCCGAGGAAGGACAGCCCGGCCAGGGTCAGCATCGCCCAGCCGCAGTTGAGCGGGGCGATCACCCGCACCGGGGTGAGGCTGTTGGGCAGCAGGTGCCGCCACAGGATGCCTGCGGTCGACGCCCCGGAGGTGACGGCGGCGTCGACGAAGGGCAGCTCGCGCAGGGTACGTACCTCGGCGCGGACCAGCCGGGCGTAGGCCGGGGCGTTCACCGCCGCGATGGTGATGATGAGGTTGACGGTGCCGTTGCCGAGCAGGGCGGCCACCGCCAGGGCGAGGATGAAGGTGGGGAACGCCTGGAAGATGTCGACCACCCGCATCAGCACGTCGTCGATCCAGCCGCCGCGGTAGCCGGCGACCAGGCCGAGCAGCGTGCCGACGGTGACGGCGAGCGCGACGGCGGCCACCGCGATGCCCAGGTCCAGCCGGGCGGCGTAGAGCACCCGGCTCCAGATGTCCATGCCGTTGCCGTCGGTGCCGAGCAGGTGGCCGCCGCCCGGGCCGGTCAGGGTGGCGGCGGGGTCGATCTCGGTCTCGCCCCAGGAGCTCAGCAGCGGCGCGCACAGCGCGGCCACCGCGATCACCGCGAGGATCGCGGCGCCGGTGACGATCAGGACGCGGGCGAAGCGGCTGCCCGGGGCGGGGCCGGTGACGGGGCCGGGCGGGGCCGTGGCCTCGGTCGGGCCGCTGGTGCGCGGGTCGGCCATCAGATCCTCACTCTCGGGTCGAGGATGGCGTGGACCACGTCGGCGATGAGGAACACCAGCACGTAGCAGAGCGCGATCACCAGCACGGATGCCTGGACCACCGGGTAGTCGCGGTAGAGCAGGCCGCGCAGCGCCCACTGGCCGAAGCCCTGCCAGGAGAAGACGTACTCGACGAGCACGGTGGAACCGATGGCGGTGCCGAACACCAGCGCGGCCAGCGACGGCAGCCGGACCAGGGTCGCGCGCATCAGGTAGCCGTACAGCAGGGTGCGCCGGGGCAGGCCGTGCGCCGCCGCCGCGGCGTACGGCTCGGAGTGCAGCACCTCCAGGGCGGAGGCCCGCACGCTGCGCAGCAGGGGCGCGACGACGCCGATGACCAGGGTCAGCACCGGCAGGGCCAGGTACGCCGCGGCGGAGGCCATGGCCGGTCCGTTCCCGGTGAGCGCGGCGTCCACGAGGTCCGCGCCGGTCAGCGGGGTCAGGTCGGTGTCGGGGTCCACCCGCCCGTTGGGGGCCGGGAACCAGCCGAGCACGCTGTAGCCCACCAGCACCAGCACGAGTCCGAGCCAGAACTCGGGCACGGAGTTGCCGACCAGGGCGAGGACCCGGATGCCGTGGTCGGCCGGCCGGTCGGCGCGGCGGGCCGACCACACGCCGAGGACGGTGGCCACCACCAGGGAGATGGTCACGGCGATGACGACCAGTTCGAGGGTGGGCCCCACCCGCAGCGCCATCTCCGCGCCGACCGGGGCGCCGCTCTGGATCGAGGTGCCGAAGTCGCCCGTGACCAGCCCCGTCAGGTAGTCGAGGAACTGCCGCCAGAGCGGCTGGTCCAGCCCGAAGCGGGCACGGGCGGCGTCGGCGTCGGCCTCGGTGGCGTTCTGCCCGAGGATGGTCCGCACCGGGTCGCCGGGCAGCACCCGGACCAGGAGGAAGGTCAGGACGATCACGCCGAGCAGCACCGGGATGAGCTGGAGCAGTCTTCTGGCGACGAACCGGAGGATGCGCATGGGCAGCGGTCCCGCCCGGCCTAGGCCGACGCGGTCAGGTAGCGCAGGCGGGCGAGGCCGTCCATCGGCTGCACCCAGCCGGCGACGTCGTCGCGTACGGGCAGGTTGAAGTTGGGTTGGCAGACGACCACCCAGGGCACGTCCACGGCGAGGATCTCCTGGACGCGCTTCCAGAGCTGGCCGCGGGCCGCCTGGTCGACGGTGGTGTGTGACTGCTCGTAGATCTTCTCGATCTCCGGGTTGCTGTAGTTGGAGTAGTTGAGGTTCGCGCCCTTGACGAAGCTCGTGGCGAGCATGTACTCGACGTCGTTGACCCAGAGCTGACCGGAGGTGATCTGCAGCGGGACGTTCTTCTTGGACCGCCGCTCGCCGAGGGTGGCCGGGTCCAGCGGGGTCAGCTTGAGGTTGATCCCCGCCTTCGCCGCCTCGCTCTGCACCTGGACGGCGATCTTCTGCTGTTCCTCGTTGTCGGCCTCGAAGACCAGCTCGGAGTCGACGGTTGTCCTGCCGGCCTCGGCCATGGCCGCCCTGGCCTGGTCGAGGTCGTGGGTGAACGGGTACCCGCCGGCGTCGTAGCCGGGCATGTCCAGCGGCACGGGGCTCTTGGCGGCGCGGGCGTCCCCGCCGTAGACGTTGTTGATGATCTGCTCGTACGGCGTCGCGTGGGCGAGGGCCCGGCGGACGTTCACGTCGTTGAACGGCGCCGTGGTGACGGACATCTGGATGGTGACCTGACGGTTGCTGGCGGCCGAGATGACCTTGATGCCGGAGGCCTTCTTGAGGTCCTGGATGTCGCGCTGGCTGATGCCGAGGGCGATGTCGATGTCACCGGCCTGGAGTTGCAGCCGCTGGTTGGAGGCGGCGGGCACCACGGAGATCCGGATGGTGGGCGTCTTGGCCGGGTCGGGGCCCGGGTATCCGGCGTTCGCGGAGAGTTCGATCTCCTGCCCCTGGGTGGCCTTCGTGACGTTGTAGTAGCCCCCGGTCGGCGGGTTCTTGGCGAACCACTCCTTGGCCCAGGGGTCGTCGGCGGTGGCGTGCTTCTTCGCCTCGACGGAGTCGAAGACGTACAGCGAGATGGCCTGGATCTGTCGGGTGAGGGCGCTGGCGAACGCCTGGTGGAACTCGACGGTGTGGTCGTCGACCACCTTGACCTGGTCGGGCTTGGTCAGGCCGATGGTGCGGTAGACGCCGGCGACGTTGGCCTGAGCGGCGAAGGCGCGATCCTTGGACCACTTCACGTCGGCGGCCGTCAGCTCGTTGCCGCTGGCGAACTTGACCCCGCGGCGCAGCTTGAGCGTCCAGACCCGCTGCGTGGCGTCCGGCTCGAAGGACTCGGCGAACGTCGGGGGGACGTTCTGGGTATCGAGGATCTGGCTGTCGCCGGCGGTGGTGACGCCGTAGTCGATCAGGTAAGGGAAGACGTTCTTGTACAGCATCAGCGCGGTCAGGTCGAAGCCCACGAAGTCCTGGTCCCAGCTCGACAGGTAGCTCGAGACCGCGATCCGCAGCGCCTTGGCGGTGGGGCCGCCCGATGCGCCGTCGCGGGGCTTGGATTCGCTGTTGGCGGCGCAGGCGCCGGTGGCCAGCAGGAGCGCCACGCTGCCGCCCAACTGCAGGACCCCGCGGCGGGACAGGGCGGGCGAGGAGGCGCCGCCCGCACGGTGGGAACGAGCCATGGGTAGTCCTCCTAGAAACACGAGGCAGATGGTCCGTGCTGAGGACCTACCCGTGTTCTACCGGATTAAGTGGGAGTGAACAAGAGCCTGAACCCTGTTCGCCGTCAAACCCTCGAATTCGGCCACCCATGCTGGCCGAATGGCCGATGACCCGTGAAGCCAATGTTCACATGAGTTCACAGAGTTGATACACGCACCGATACGCCGGTGCCGGGGGCGTCCCGGCCGGACGGGACGCCTGTCCCTGGCGGCCGGGTCGATCCGGCGCGTTGACTCTGATCCATGACCTCACTTCCGGACCACTTCCCGGCCCACGTCAAGGGCTCCTACGTCAACTGCGAGGAGTACACCCGCAAGGCGCAGCTCAGCGCCCTCCCGGACACCGAGCAGTTCCCCGCCCATGTCAAGAACAACTACGTCGTCTGCGCCGAGTACGCCCGCGCGGCCCAGCTCACCGCCGTCCCGGACGCCGACCACTTCCCGGCCCACGTGAAGAACTCCTACGTCAACTGCACCGAGTACACCCGCGAGCCGCAGCTCACCGCCGTCCCCGGCGGCGCGGCATGACCCTGCTCGCCACCTCCCGGCTGGACCGGGTCTGGCAGGAGTGGCTCGCCGAGAACCTGGCCATGGGCGCACCCGTCGAGCAGGCGCGGGCCGCCGCCGTCTCCGGGGGCGCCGACGCGGACGCCGTCGACGCGGAGCTGGGCGAACTCACCGCCCACCCGTACTTCGCCGTGTGCCGCCGCCTCGCGCTGCGCTACGACTGGATGGAGTCCGTGCTGGACACCTACCGGACGCTGCGCAACAGCGACGGCGGAGAAACCCTGGAGCGCCGCGCGGGCATCACGCCGGAGGAGTTCTTCGCCCGGCACTACTTCGGCCACCGGCCCGTCGTGCTGGAGGGCCTGATGACGGACTGGCCCGCGCTCGGCTGGACCCTCGACGGCCTGGCCGCCGCCTGCGGCGACGCGGTCGTCGAGGTGATGACCGGGCGGGAGGCCAACCCCGACCACGCCTGGCAGTACGACCGCCACCGCACCACCATGCCGTTCCGCGACTACCTGACGCTGCTCGGGTCCGGGACCCGCACCAACGACTACTACATGGTCCCCCGCAACGAGAACTGGTCCCAGGCGCTGCGCCCGCTCGCCGCCGACGTGCGCCCGCCCGAGGGGATCGTGGACCCGACGGCCCTCGGGCATCTGCTGCTGGGCCCGGCGGGCACGGTGACCCCGCTGCACGTGGACAACAGCACGGTGCTGCTGTGCCAGGTCCTCGGCCGCAAGCACGTGCGCCTCGTGCCCTCGTACGAGCGGCACCTGGTCTACCCGCGCGGCGGCACGTTCAGCGCCGTCGACGCCGCCCGCCCGGACCTCACCCGGCACCCACGGTTCGCCGAGGCCACCGTGCTGGAGACCGTCCTGGAACCGGGGCAGATGCTGCTCATCCCCGTCGGCTGGTGGCACTGGGTGCAGGCCCTGGACGTCAGCGCCACGGTCACCTTCCACCACTTCCAGATCCCCGGGCAGAACCACAAGATGGCGACCCCACCGGCTGCGGGCCTGGACGAGTGACGCCTCCGGGGCGGCGTCGTCGCGGTGACGTGGCGTGCCGGCCCCGGTCGGGCGGCGGGCCCGTGGACCCGGACCAGGCCGGCACACAGCCCGGTCAGGACCCGCGCGTCCGGCGGAGCCCGGACAGGGCGTCGGCGACGGTGGCGATCCCCTGCTCGATGTCCGAGGCCGGGTTGGCCGCGTACCCGAGGACCAGGCCCGGGCGGTACGGACGCTGGCAGTGCCAGGACAGCGGCTGCGTCTTCACCCCGCGCGCCAGGGTCGCCGCCGCCAACTCGGTGTCGGCGACGTCGGCGTCGAGGGTGACCATCAGGTGCAGCCCGGCGGCGGCCCCGTGCACCGTGGCCCGGGGCAGGTGCCTGGCCAACGCGGCGATCATCGCGTCCCGGCGACGGACGTGGCGACGGCGCAGCAGCCGAAGCTGCCGCTCCAGTGCCCCGGAGATCATCAGCTCGGCGAGCACGAGTTGCGGGAGCACCGCGTTGCCGAGGTCGGCGTTGCGCTTGGCGGCCACCACGGCGGCGCGGTACCGCTGGGGCACCAGCAGCCAGCCGACCCGCAGGGCGGGGGCGAGCAGCTTCGACACGCTGCCGGCGTAGCAGATCCGGTCGGGCAGCATCCCCCGCAGCGCGGGCACCGGGGGCCGGTCGTAGCGGTGCTCGGCGTCGTAGTCGTCCTCGATGACCAGGCCGCCGTCGCGCGCCCAGGCGACAAGTCGGCGGCGGCGCTCGCCGTCGAGCACCACCCCGGTCGGGAACTGGTGGGCGGGGGTGAGCAGCACGGCCGGCAGACCGGCGGCGGCGAGGGCGTCGACGCGCACGCCGGCCCCGTCGACCGGCACCGGCGGGGTGTCGACGCCCCAGTTGTTCAGGTGCTGGCGGACGCCGAGGGAGCCCGGGTCCTCCACTCCGATCCGGGTGATCCCGTCGGCGCGGAGCACCTGGGCGAGCAGGCCGAGCGCCTGGGACACCCCGGCGACGACGACCACCTCCGTGGGGTCGACGGCGATGCCCCGGCTGCGGGCCAGCCAGCCGGCGACCGCGTGGCGCAGCGCGGGCGCGCCGCACGGGTCCCCGTAGCCGAAGTCGGCCGGGGCGAGGCGGCCCAGCACGGCCCGCTCGGCGCGCAGCCAGTCCGCGCGGGGAAAAGCCGCCAGGTCGGGCAGGCCGGGCGTCAGGTCGATCCGGGCGGGCACGGCGCGTACCGCGTCGAAGACGTCGCTGCCCGGGGCCTGCGGGAACAGCGCGGCCGGCGCGGTCGCGGTGGCCGGGGGGCGGCGCATCGGCGGTGGGGCGGCCGGTGCGGCGACGACCACCGTGCCGGCCCGGCCGCACCCGGCGACCTGGCCGTCCTCGACCAGCCGCTGGTACGCCTCGGTGACCACGCCCCGGGAGACCCCGAGGTCGGCGGCGAGCACGCGGGTCGCCGGCAGCCGCCCGCCGACGGGGAGCCGCCCGCTGGCGATGGCCTGCCGGAGCTGGGCCGAGAGCCAGTCGGCCCGGCCGCCGGGTGGGGCGTCGGCGATGTCGAGGTGCAGGAAGTCCGACCCGGCAGTTATGGACCTCTGCGGTGATGGTTCTTTGGCCCTGCCCATCGGGCCATCATGACAGCAGAGTGGTGGTGACGACAGCCGGCGGCCCGGACCAGGGCCGCGGCCATCTCACCGGAAGGACTGTCGTGACCATCGCTTTCCTGATCGCCGCCCTCGTCGTGGTGGTCACCCCGGGCGCCGGGGTGTTGTACACCGTGGCCACCGGGATGGGCTGGGGACGCCGCGCCGGGCTGCTCGCCGCGGCCGGCTGCACCCTCGGCGTCGTACCGCACCTGGCCGTCGCGCTGGTCGCCGTGGCCGCGCTCCTGCACACCGCCGCGCCGGCCTTCCAGGCCCTGCGGTACGCGGGCGCGGCGTACCTGGTCTGGCTCGGATGGACGACGCTGCGGGACCGTGGCGCGTCGGACCCGGACGCGACGCGACCCGCGCCGTCGGCCCGGCAGGTGGTCACCGGCGCGGTGCTGACGAACCTGCTCAACCCGAAGCTGACGATCTTCCTCGTCGCGTTCCTGCCCCAGTTCGTCGGTGCCGACGACCCGCACCGGCTCGTCCGGATGCTCGGCCTCGGATCGGTGCTCATGGCGCTCACCCTCGTCGTGTACGCCGGTTACGGCGTCCTCGCCGGCACGGTGCGCGACCACGTGCTCAGCCGGCCCTGGGTGAGCACCTGGCTGCGGCGCGGGTTCGCCGGCTCGTTCCTCGCCATGGGTGCCGCGCTGGCGCTCACCCGCTGATTCGTCAAGGAGTGTCATGCGTTTCGAGCACGCGCCGCAGATCCGGTCGGCGCACCCGGAGCTGGTGGCCGGGACGATCACGGTCGACGGGGTCGACGCGGACGCCGACGTGACCACGGCGGTGGCCCGGCACCTGGCGACGGCCCGGGTCCGGTTGGCCGGCGGCACCGAGGCCAGCTTCCCCGAGATCCAGGCGTGGCGGCGGGTCTTCGCCCGGATGGGGCTGCCGCCGACCCGATACCGGTGCGCCGCGGAGTCGCTGCTGCGTCGGTTCCGCCGCGACGGCGCCCTGCCCCGGCTGCACCCGCTGGTCGACCTGTGCAACGCGGTCTCGCTGGCGTACGCCATCCCGATCGCGGTCCTGGACGTCGAGCGGATCGACGGCGACCTCGAGGTGCGGCCCGCCCGGGGCGACGAGGAGTACCTCACCCTCGCCGGCGACCCCGAACACCCCGAGCCCGGAGAGGTGATCTTCACGGACGGGGCGGGACGGGCACACTCCCGGCGCTGGACGAGCCGGCAGAGCGGCTGGTCGGCGATCCGGGCCACCAGCCGGTCGGTGCTGATCGTGGTCGAGGGAGTGCACGCCCACGCCGCGACGGACGTGCCCCACCTGCTGGACACCCTGGTGGTGGAGCTCGCCGACGCCTGGTCGGTGCGGGGTCGCACGGCGCTGCTCCCGACCGGGGGCGGAGGAGCTGCCGGAGAGCACCCGGCACGCCCGCACCCGGGGTAGGTGGGTGCGGGCGGCCCACCCCGCGTGGGTGGCGTGCTCAGCGCAGCGGGTCGAACGGCGCCAACTCCGGCGGCACCTCCCCCTTGAGCACGGTCTGGGCCATCAACTGGCCGGTGATCGGGCCGAGCGCGATGCCCCACATGCCGTGGCCACCGGCGACGAACACCCGGGGGGAGGCGGTGACCCCGGCCAGCGGCAGCCCGTCGGGGGTGCAGGGCCGGGAGCCGACCCACTCGTCGCGCCGGTCGTCGAGGTCCACGCCGGTCAGGAACGGGCGGACGGCATCGACGATCGCGGTGATCCGCCGCGGGTCGAGGGGGTCGCCGGGACGACGGAACTCCATCATCCCGGCCACCCGCAGCCGATCGCCCAGCGGCGTGCACGCCACCCGCTGCTTCGGGAAGTAGAGCGGGCCGCGCGGCATCTGCCGGACCGGCACGCTGAAGCTGTAACCGCGGCCCGCCTGCACCGGCTGCCGCACACCGAAGCGGGTGGCCAACCCCCCGAGCAGCGCGCCGGTGGCGACGACCACGGCGTCGTGCTGTCGCTCGCCGGCACCGGAGCGCACCGAGACGCCACCGGACCCGGGCCGCAGGTCGGCCACCTCGACGCCTTCGACGATCTCACCGCCGCGCTCCCGCACCGCCTCGGCGAGGGAGCGCACGAACTCGGGCGGATCCAGGTAGCGCTGACCGTAGATCTGGATCGCGACACCCACCCGGTCGGTCAGCGTCGGCTCCAGGGCGCGGGCCCGCCAGCCGGTGACCGGGTGGAAGCTGACCTCCTGGCCGGCGTCGCGGATCTGCTCCAGCTCGGCCAGCAGGCCCCGCGCGTCGCGTTCCCCGGCGAAGCAGGCCAGGAAGTTGTTCGTCCGGGACGTCTGCGCGGCCACCCCGCCCGCGGCCAACACGTCGAACGCCTCCAGTGCCCGCTCGTTCAGCGGCACGTAGGCGGCCATCCCCCGCCGCCATTGCCGCGCCGTGCTGTGCGCCACGAACGAGGTGAGGAACCGCAACAGGCCACGGTCGGCCCGCAGCGGCAGGTACACCGGCGACCGGGGACTGAGCACCGCCCGCAGCCCGTACCGCAGCACCGCGGGCTCCGGCAGCGGCGCGGTCAACCCCGGCGTCAGCCACCCGGCGTTGCCCCAGGAGGCCCCGGCACCCACGTGGTCCCGCTCGTACACCGTGACGTGCACGCCCGCCTCCTGCAGGAACCAGGCGGTGGACAGACCGACCATCCCGGCCCCGACGACCGCGACGTCACGCGGTGTGCCGGCCACGAACGCCGGCGCGTGCTGCTGCTCGGGTCCCGGTGACATTGCCTGCTCCTTTCCTGGGGCGGGCACACGCCCGGCCGCAGATGGGCCAACCATGGCCGCACGCCACCCGCCCCGGCCAGGGCCGCCGCCGGTCAAGCTGGGGCGGCCACCTTGCCGACCCCCGGCAATCTGGGCTGGCAGCGCCGGGCCCCCGCCGCCCGGCTCAACGGCGGGCGGACGCAGCGTCGCAGCGCGGGCAGAACCTCGCGGCGGGCCGGTGGGCCAGGCACTCGATGGGGATGTCGGTCCGGCATCGTCGGCAGGTGCCGTACCGGCCCTGGTCCAGGTGGCGCAGGGCGCAGGCGAGGTCGTCGAGCGCGCGACGCGATGCGGCCGTCACCGCCGCGGCGGTGTCCGTGCCGGCGGCCGGGTGGTCTGGCCGGGCGTCCTGCCGGGCGAGCAGGGCGAGTTGGGTGTGATGTCGCGCGTACTGCTCCTCCAGCACCATCCGCAGCACGTCGAGCTCGCCCTGCCGGCTGACCGGACGGCTCCGCGCCCCGTTCTCCTCTCGCGGCCGACGGGGAGCACGCGGGGCGGCGGTCACGATCCGGGCCCGGTCGGCGGTTCCTGGTCGGCGCCCCTGCGGGCCGGGCCGGCGGCCACGTCGACGATGTCGAGGATGCCGAGCAACCCGGCGAGCGCGATCGCCTCAGCGCGGGTCAGGGTCAGGCTGCAGGCGCTGTCCGGGTCCCTGCCGTCGTCGTGTACCAGGTCGCGACGGCCGCCGACGTGGTGGGTGACGACACCGACCCGGCGCCCGTGCTCCGTGGTGAAGCAGTGGCGTAGGCCGATACCGGGCAGTGGGGTGCGTTCTACTTCCATGGGGCAGCTCCGCAGAAGGTGTGACCGATGAGGCGTGGGGTCGGCTGGGCGGCCACGCGGGGCTCGCCGACGATCGGGCGCGCCGGAGCCGCTGTACACCCCGCTGACGTGCCGAGACCGGTGGGTGGATGAGGAACCGGGCCGGCGGGGCCGGCTAGGTCCGGCAGGTCAACGGGCCGGCAGGACGCGAGCACCTGGCAGCGCCGCGCGGGCAGGTGTCGACGCGAGCCGTCGACGCCGCAGACCCGGACGAACGACCGGCCCGGTCGCGGTCGGTGCGCGGCGAGCAGGTGTCAGGCGGCGGCGAGCGGCGGCGGTGCGCGGTCGGCGGACCAGGCCGGCACACAGCCCGGCACGGCACGGCGGCCCAGTCGAAAGACGATGCACAGGCCCACCGCCCGTGCCGCGCAGAGGACGACCACGAGCACGGCCAGCACGAACAGCGTCGACAGCGGTCTACGCTCGTCGACGCCGAGGTAGGCGTGCCCGGCGTGCATGCGGCGACTATAGCCCACCTCACGGGCCGTACCCGATCGGTGTTTGCGCTGGCGGGAGCCGCCTCGTGTCCGCCACGACCCCGTCAGGCGGACCGAACGCCGGGCCGGATTTCTGTGCGGCGCCGGCCGGCGGGTCGGCGACGTTCAGCCGGAGGTCGGCAGGGGTTGCGCCGGCCAGTTGAGGGCCTTCGCGCCGAGCACGGCCGCCTGCAGGGTGAACCGGTGGGCCGGGTCGGCGGGGTGGTAGCCGGTCAACCGCCGGACGCGATCGAGCCGGTAGGTGACGGTGCGTACCGACACGTGCAGGCGCTTGGCCGACTCGGTGGCCACCGCCCCGGTGTCGAAGTACTCCCGCAGGGTGTCCAGCAGCGGCTGGGCGCCGCCCCGGGCGTTCACCAGCGGGCCGAGCACAGCCTGCACCAGGTCGACGATCGCCGGCTGATCGCGCAGCAGCACCCGGTACACCAGCAGGTCGTGGGCGTCGACCACCGGGGCGGTCACCTGCAACCGTCCCGCCATCGACAACGCCTCGCGTGCCTCCTCGTACGAGCGGGCGATGCCGTACAGCCCGGGATGGGCCCGGCCCACCGCGATCCGCCACGCGCCCCCGCGCGGCAGCCGGGTCAGCTCCCGGTGCATCAGCCGCCCCAACTCGCCGCTCGGCTCGGGAGACGGCGCCACCCGTTGCGCGGTGGTCGCCTCGGCCGGGGCGATGACGACCAGCAGGCCCTCCTTGGTGGCCACGAGCACGTCGCGGTCGCCGAGCCGGTCGAAGATCACCGCTTCCAGCGCGCTGATCGCCGCGTCGGCGTCGGGCAGCCGGCGGCGCGGCGCGGCCAGCGCCACCCGGTGCGCCCGGGCCAGGTCCAGACCGAACGGCTCGGCCCGTTCGACCAGCGCTCCCAGGTCGGAATCGCCGCGCAGCAGGTCGTCGACGAGTTCTCGCCGCAGCGTCTCCTCGCGGCGCACCAGGTCGCGCCGCGCCACCGCGTAGCCCTCGGCCAGGGTCGCCACCGCGTCGTCGACCACCTGCAGCACCGCGGTCGCCGCGACCCGCACCGCCTCGCAGTCGCGCGAGCGCGCCACGGCCGGCAGGTCGTGCCACAGTCGGCGGGCCGCCGACAGGTACAGCTGCACCACCCGTCCCGCCGATATGCCCTGTTCCGCGGCCCGTCTGCCGAGCGCCTCCACCACGTCCAGTTCCTCGCGCCGTGGGCGGCGTCCGTGCACCGCCGCGTCGGCGAGCATCGGCAGATACTCCCCCAGCAGTCGCACATCCACCCCGCCGGCATCGCGGCTCGCGCCCGCCGCCACCTCGGCCAGCCAACGGTCCTCGGGCGCGGCGGCAGCCTCGGGACGCCGAATGCTGTCCGCCATTCCGCCTCGCCTTCACGCGTGACCGCCACAGGCGCGCCGCGGTCCCGGCGGCAGAACCGCCTGCGGTCCCGGACGACCACGGTCAGCCCGGCGGGCGAGAGCGCCCGGACGCCCGGCGCTTCGTTGCCGCGCACCGGCAGTCTAGCCCCGGCTGCGGCGCCTCTGCCGGGATTGTCGCGGCCAGCAAACCGCGCCGTCTGCTACGGTCCCCCGCGTCCTCGACCAACACAACGGCGGGGGGTGAGCGCCATGACCCGTCAGCGCGTCGCCGGCCGACCGGTACCGGGCCTGGGGCAGCCAGATCGTCGGGCCGGCGCGGTTCCGGGCCGCGTGCCCGGAACCGCACCGGTGCGCTCTCAGCACCAGCCGTTGGCCGTTCCGTTCACCCCGGTCCACATGTACGCGTCGCTGATCCAGGTGCCGTCGGTGAGCCTGTTCCACAGCGCCGTGGTGCCCCACCGGCCGGTGTGCGTGGGTGCCGTTGGCCGAGCAGGAGATCGTCACGGTGGAGCCGTCGGCGACCGCGTACCCCACACCACCGTGGACGGGGCATCGGCGGCGAGATCGGCGAAGGCGGACTCACCGTCGAAGGCGATCCGCCAGCCGGCGCTGTCCCGGTGGGCCACGAACACCCAGCCCGCCGGGTACGCGCCCTCCTTCGCCGGGGCGACGACGACGGCGGTACCGGACGCCCACGTCCGGCCGTCGCGCCGGGTGACCGTGACGCGCGTGTCGTCCGCCCCGGCGGCCCGAAGCCCCGGGTCGGTGGCACTCGCCGCCTGGTCGAGCAGTTTGGCGGTCACCGCCGCCGTGACATCGCCGGTCGGCGACGTGGGACCGGCGGCCCCGGCCGGCGCCGCGACGGCGGTGGTGGGGGCGGCGAGCACGAGCAACGCGGTCAGCGCCGCCGCGCCGACAGAACCCCGGGCATGACCTTTGGACACAGACACCTCGAAGACATGGATGGGCATCGTTGCCATCCAGGTGTCGGGACGGTATCCAATTGCATCGAAGATTGCCCACAGGGCGCGCGGTCCTCGACGTTCAGCCCACGGCGCCGGCCCTGCCAGAGGCAGCCCGGGATGCGGATCGGCGCTGTGCCCCACCACATCCAGCGTGGCATCGTCGGCGGTGAGCGGGACCGCCCGCCACGCCCTGGCACCGGAGCCGACGGCGGCGACGGCCGCCGCGGGCCGTTGCGCTCGGCGCCTGGTCAGTCGACGGGAAGCGGCGAGCTGTCGGCCCCTCCGTGGGCGGGATTGTGGGCGGGGGCGTTGATCTCGACCGGCGGCGGGAAGCGCGTCACGAAATCGCACAGCGTGATGTGGGTCGGGACGATCGTGACCACCACCATGTCCGTCGTGTGCGCGCGCTTCTGGCTTTCCCACCCCGGCGCCAGGCTCTTGTCCGCGAACATCCGCCAGGACGCCTCGACGTGCTCGTCCGGGACCCCCGGCCGAAGCTCGATCGACGCCGTGCCGCGCACCAGCATGACAACGGGCGTGTAGTCGGCGACCGGATCCGCCCCGAGCTTCGCCGCCACCTTCCTCCGCACCTCGGCCGAGTACGTGTCGACGCTGAAGGACACCTGCGGGTGCGCCTCGATCGCCTTCACCTTGTACGCGGTCGTCGGGCTGGCGAAGACGAACGCCTTGCCGTTCCACAGGTAGGCGACCGGCACCGTGCGCGGGTGGCCGTCCAGTCCCACGTACCCGAGCCGCATCGCGACCGGCGACTCCAACAGGGTCTGTGCCACCGGGTCGGTGTTCACCAGGTGCACGATGTCCGCGTAGTCCACGGCTGTCCCTTCCTGCAAGCGGATGCCGGCACCCGCTCCGTCATGGTGCTCACCCGGGCGGCCACGACCTTCCGCGTCACCGGGCGTAGCCTGATCACTACCAGGCAAGTATCTGCAGCGCGCGGGGCCCACGTCTATACGGCTGATTGCCATTACGGCGGCAGCACCCCCGCCGTAGCCGGCGGAGGCGATTGCCGCGGCCCCGCAGAAGCGCTCGCGTAGGCAAGCGCCGACATGTTATCCATCAATGTCGATGCCGACGCTGCCGGCGCCGTCGCTCGCGCCCGCCGGGGCATGTCGGGGCAACCGGCGCGGGGCAGGCCGGCTGCATAGACGTGCATTACTATACCGATGCTCGGGAAGCGACCACGGCGTCACCGACCCACTGCGGACTGTCGGTGCGTCGACCGGCTTTGCCCCCGTTTCCACCACACCGCCGCCACCAGGCGATCGAGCGGCGTCAGGAAGACAGCATCGCGTGAGCGGTGAATGGGGGAAGGGCGAAGGATGAGCGGGATCGCGTCCCTGGTCATCGGCATCGCCTCCTCACCCGCGCATCGCCGGCAACTCGCGCAGCTGATCGGCGGCACCGAGGCGTTCCTGATCGTGTCGAGCGTCGACCAGGCGCGGCGGTTCCTCGGGATGGTCCGCCGGCCCGACGCCGTGCAGCCGATGGCGTCCACGCCAGCCGAGCGGGCCGAGCCCACCGAACGGGCCGAGCGGACGGAACGGACCGAACGGACCGAACGGACCGAACGGACCGAACGGACCGAACGGACCGAACGGACCGAGCCGGCGGAGCCGGTGGCCGTCGGCGGTACGTCGACGCCGGAGCTGAGCGTCGACTCGGACCGCCGGGTGCTGTGCTGGCGGGGCCGCGAGATCGACCTGACCCCGCTGGAGCACGACTTTCTACGCTGCCTGGTCGGCACGCCCGGACACATCTGGAGCTACCAGCGGCTGCACCGTGAGGTCTGGGGCACCGAACACCTGGGCCGGGGCTCCGACCTGCACTCGGTGGTGCGCAGGGTCCGGCGGAAGCTGGTCCGGCTGGGCACTTCGGCGACGATCCACACGGTGCGTGGGGTCGGCTTCCGCCTCGCGGTGAACTGACCGCGAGGCCGGTTCGCCATCCCCGGAACGGGTCCGGCCCGCCCGGTCGGGTGACCAGGCGGGCCGGATCTGTTCGTCAGCGGTCAGTTGTCAGCAGCGGACCGGGGACAGGGCGAAGTTCTCCACCGTGGGCGTGGCGGTAGTGATCTTCGTCTGCCGGGTCTGCGGCTTCCAGTTGTCCTTGGCGACGATCATGGTCAGCGGGTTGTTCCGCTTGTCCAGCCAGTAGGCGTACCGGCCGTCGGCGTCGGTGGTGAAGGTCAACGACGTCGCCCACGAGTCGACCTGGACCAACGCGCCGGCGATCGGCGCGCTGGCACCCTGGCAGCTCGTCCCGGTGACCGTACCCATCAGCTTGCCCCAGGTGGTCGGCTGCTGTGCGGTCATCTTCACCGACACCGGCTGCACCGTGTAGGGGGTGTCCTCCTTGATCAGGATCGACGCCGAGTAGGTGCCCGGCTGGTCCACGGTGGCCGCGATCCCGACGGTGAGCGTGACCTTCTCGCCCGGCGCCAGGGTGGCCGCCGTCTTGTCGATCGTCAGCCAGCTGACGTCCGCGGAAGCCTCGGCACACTCCTCGAAACCGGGAAGGGCCTCGCTGTCCGCCGTGGCGGTGAAGCCACCGGACGAGCCACCGACCTTGTAGAAGCCGCACGCCGCGCCACCACGGTACCGGGCGGTGTTGGCGTTGGGCAGGTTCGACCACGAGTTGGCGGTCGGGTCGTAGGCGAAGCCGGCGTTGGTGATGGCGCCGCCCTGCGAACCGCCGACGACCAGGAGCTTGCCGTTGGCGACGGCGAACGAGCTGGCCCAGTTGTCGACCGGCGCGTCGGCGATCGCGGTCCAGGCGTTGGTGCCCGGGTCGAAGGCGTAGCCGGCCTTCTGCGCCGCCGTTCCGTCGTTGCCGCCGGCGCAGTAGACGATGCCGCCGATCGCGCCACAGGACAGGAAGGCCACCGCCTTCGGGTAGTCGGGCAGCGCCTCCCAGCTGTCGCTGCCCGGGTCGTACCGGACGACGTCGTTCGACATCGGCGTGCAGCTCGCCGTGGTGCACCCGCCGATGGCGTACAGCTTGCCGTCGGCGACCGCCTGGCCGGCGGCGGACCGCGGCGCGGGGTTGTTCGCCTTCTTGGTCCAGGTGTTGGCCGCCGGGTCGTACGACCAGGTCGCGGCGTCGGGGCCGGAGGCCCCCCAACCGCCGGTCACGAGGATCTTCCCGTCCACGACGCCCGCCGTCACGGCGTTACGCGCGCCGGGGAGGTCGGCGATCGGCTTCCAGCTCTGCGCGATCGGGTCGTAGACGTAGTTCTTCGCGCTCGACGCCGAGCCGTTACCGCCGGCGATCGAGTACACCTTGCCGTCCAGGCTGACCACCCGGTTGTCCATCACGTTCGTCGGGTGGTCGGCGATGTCCGTCCAGGGCAGGGCCTGCGGGCCGACCGGGGCGGAGGTGGCCGTGCTCGCCTTGTCCGACGCCCGAGCGGCGAACGACGTGGCGGCGGTGAGCCGCTGCGGAGGCGCGCCAGCGGAGCCCAGGATCTGCTGCTTGGTCAGCCGGGAACCGTCGGCCCGCAACAGCTCGAACCCGTCGTCCCGCTCGCTGAACTTGACGTTGACGGGGGCGCCGCCGGTGTTGGTCACCGTGACGGTCTTGGTGGCCTTGCCGCTGGGCATCCGGACCGTGGCGGTGACCGCCGCCGGCTGCACCGACAGCCGGCCGGCCGCGAGCTGGAAGGTGACGGCGGTGGCCCAGTCGGTCTGGACGTCGACCTGACTGGTCTGGCTGACGTAGTTGCCGGCCCTCGCGGTGAACGGGTGCTCGCCGGTCTGCGACGAGAACAGCCAGAAGAAGCCGTCCGGCAGGACGGTGTCGTCGGGGGTGGCCACGGTGGTGGCGGCCTCCGTCGGCTTGTCGTCGCTGGTGACGGTGGCGCCGTTGACGTAGCCGTTGTCGTTCTTGTCCCGCACGTGCCCGAGCACCAGGCCGCCGTTGGTCGGCTTGCAGGTGACCGCGCTACCGATCAGCACGTTGTCGACCTGCCACCACCACTCGTAGGAGGCCTCGTAGTAGTGGAACCGGACCTTGACCTCCGACTTGCCCGCAGCCTGCGGGATCGGAATCTGGGTCACCCGTGGGCCACGGACGTCCGCCGCCTGCCGGAGCACGTTGGCCCAGGTCGCACCGCCGTCGAGGCTGAGGTCGACGTCCGCGCGGTCGGAGTTCAGCCAGTTGTAGTCCTGGTTGAACCGGATCACCGGGGTCGCGACGTTGGTGAGGTCGACGACCGGGCTGACCAGCGAGGTGTCCTGCCGTCCGCCGGATGCGTAGTTGTCGCTGTCGATGATCGCGAAGTTGCCGGCGCCGCCGGTGAGGTTGCCCCGGTCGCCCGCGTCGGTGAAGTCCCACACCTGGCCGGTGCCGGCGTTGTCCACCACCGACCAGTCGGCCGGTACGCGGTTGCTGTCGAAGGTCTCGTACACGCCGTCGGAGCCGTACTTGTATCCGGGCGCCGTGGTGCAGGCGGTGGAGTCGACGGGCACGGCGACGTTGTGGACGGCGTTGCCCGAGCCGACCACGACATCCTTGGTCACGGTCTGGTAGCCCGGGTACTGCGGCTCGACCTTGACCTGGTACGTCGCGCCGGCGGGGAGCTTGAAGCTGTACCGGCCGGTGGCGGGCTTGGTGTAGTCGGACACCGACAGGCCCACGACGCTGACCTTGGCGTACAGCGGCCAGCCGTGTCCGGAGCCGTCGGTCACCGAGCCGCTGACGGTCACGCTCGGCACGGCGGTCAGGGTGACGTCGATCGTCGTGGTCGCGTTCTTGGCGACCGTCGCCGGGACCGTCTTGCTCGCGTAGCCGAACGCGGTGACGGCGACCTGGTAGTCGCCGACCGGGAGCAGGGTCGAGTACGTGCCGTCGGTCCCGGTGGTCAGCTCGCGGGCCGCCGGGCCGGTGATGGCCAGCGTGGCGCCCGGCAGCGGGGCACCGGTGTCCGCGTTGGTGACCTTGCCGGCCAGGGTTCCGGTCTCGCCGATGGGGGCGGCGTCGAGCAGCGCGAGCGCGTCGAGCCGGCCCTCGCCGTACACGTTGTTGTCGTCCGCGGTGCCGCCGCACTGGGCGTCGGCCTTGTCGATCGCCGAGTTGTCCAGCAGTGCGCGCGTCGCGGTGACGTCACCGGCCAGCGCGGGTGCCGCCGACCACAGCAGCGCGACCGCGCCCGCAAGGTGCGGCGCGGCCATCGAGGTGCCGCTGTAGCTGGCGTAGCCGCTGCCGGGAACGCTGGAGCGGACGTTGACGCCGGGCGCCGAGATGTTGGGCTTGATCCCGCCGTCCTGCCCGGACCCCCGGGAGGAGAAGCTGGCGATGTTGTTGTTGACGTCGTACGCGCCGGTCGAGTAGTTGCTGGTCCGGCTGCCCGGTGAGCCACTGGTCTGGCAGGCCGAGCCCTTGTTGCCGTTGGACCAGGTCCCGAAGATGCCCGACGCGGCCCAGGCCAGCGTCACATCCTCCATGAACGGGTCGTTGGAGGGCAGCGTGGTGCCCCACGAGTTGTTGATGATGTTGGGCCGCTTGCTGGCGTCCGGGTTCTCGCCCTCAAGGTCGGTGGGCTCCAGCATCCACTGGCCGGAGGTGACCAGGGCGGCGTCGCTCGGGCAGCAGCCGTTCGCCGCGATCCACTTGACCCCGGGCGCGACACCGATCTGGTTGGCGCCGGCGGCACCGGCCATCGTGCCCATGGTGTGCGTGCCGTGGCCGTCGCTGTCGCAGGGCGCGGTGGCGCACTCGCCGGCGGCGTCGAACCAGTTGTAGTTGTGGTCGAAGGTGCCGTCGCCGTTGTTGCCGCGGTACGCGCCCACCAACGCCGGGTGGTTGAACTGCACCCCGGTGTCGATGTTCGCCACCGTGATGCCCGCGCCGGTGACGCCGTACTCGGACCAGACGTCGTCGGCGTTGATGTTGGCGATGCCCCACTCGAGGGCGTTCGCCGCCTTCGCGTCGGCCTCCTTGGTGACCTTGGGCAGCTCGTAGGCCGTCGAGGCGTAGACGCCCTCGACCTCGGCGTGCGCGGCGAAGTTCTGCGCCATGGCCAGGGAGCCGCTACTGACCTTGATGGCGTTGGTCGCCCAGAAGGACTGGTACTTGGCACCCGAGCCGTCGAGCTCGGCGCGGATCTTGGTCTGGCTGTCGACAGCGGTCTTGCGCAGCGCGTCGGCGACCGCCGCGCCCCGCTCGGTCCAGTTCTTGATCGCGCTGGCCTTGCTCAGGTCGGCCCGGTCGGTGAAGCGGATCCAGAAGTCGCTCTCGCTCTTCGCCTGGAGCTGGTTCATCAGGTCGGGTCGGATCTTGTCCGCCGGTGCGGCCTGCACTCCGGAACCGGTTGTCGCCAAACCTGCTGCGGCGAGGGCGATCGCGGCACCCGCGCTCGCCAAGCGCCTGAACAGGCGCGTCCCGTGTGGACGTCTCAGCATCGGTGCTGTCTCCTCCAGAAACGACCCGCGGTTAATCGAGCCATGGCGAAGGGCGCAAAAGACCCATCTCCTGTCTGGATCACACCCGAATGAACGAACCCCCCAGGCCCCCAGGCGCCGTGCGGGTCACGCCGGCTACCTGTGTGGACACTATGATCGAAAAAGATGAACGATCAAGCACGGCACGTGAGCAACTTGTCGCTAGGAGTTGCCCGCCTGGCGGCGGGTTTGACAATTACTGTCACGGCAATGACCAAGTCGGGCAGAAATTGCCCATCGTTTCCGGGTGGGTGCGGTGACCGAGGACGACGACAGCACGACGCCTGACGGGCTCGACGGGACGGGCAGCCCGTTCCCCCTGGTGATCGCGGTGACACCGTCGCCGGCCGAACGGATCCGGCTCGCCGAGCACCTCGACGGCATCGCGCCGCTGCTGCTGGTGGCCGACCTCGACGAGTTGCGCAGGCTGATCGCGGCCGCGGGGGGGCCCCCCCCCCCCCCCGCGGGGGGGGGGGGGGGGGCCCCCCCCCCCCGGGGGGGGGGCGCCCCCCCCCCCCCGG
>NZ_JBIATC010000010.1:39170-171000 GCF_042891255.1 Micromonospora sp. NPDC001898
GGGGCCGCGGCCCCCGGCGCGGGCCGGGCGCGGGGGGGGGGGGGGCCCCCCCGGGGGGGGGGGCGGGGGGGGGGGGGGCCCGCGGGGCCCCCCCCCCCGCCGGGGGGGGGGCGGGCGCGGGCCCCCGCCGCCGCGCGGGCGGCGCCGGACGACACCCTGCGGATCGACCCGGCCCGGCTCACCGCCCGCTGCCGGGACCGCGAGGTCCCCCTCACCCGGCTCGAACACGACCTGCTGGCCTGCCTGATCACCGAGCCGGTCCGGGTCTGGAGCTACGCCGAGCTGCACCGATCGGTCTGGCGGGCCGAGGGACGCCAGCGCACGGCGGACGTGCAGTCCCTGGCGAAGCGGTTGCGGCGCAAGCTTGGCGAGCTCGGCACCGGCGTCACCGTCGTCGCGGTGCGCGGTGTCGGGCTCCGGGTGACCGATCACAGACAGCCGAGGGTCAGCGGCACCGACGGCTGACCCTCGCCCGGCGGCCGTGGGCGAGCCACCCGTGGCAGCCCGACGGGCGGGCGTCCCGTCGCCGCCGGCCGGATCGGGCCCGGAGGCGCGTGGTCACGCACCTACGGGCGGCCCCTCGGCCCACTGCCACCCCTCCCGCCGGCCGCCGCCACGCACTAGAGTCCGAACTTCCACTGCTAGGTTCCGGCCGACGCACGTGAGGGGCTCGATGGATCTCGCACGGACCGACTTCCACCTCGACGGCCGCTGGGTCGCGGCGTCCTGCCCGGAAACCCTGCCGGTGCGGAACCCGGCGACGGAGGAGATCATCGCGACGGTGCCGGCCGGCACCGCGGACGACGTGGACCGGGCCGTCTCCGCCGCCCGCGCCGCGTTCGACGGCTGGGCCGCCGCCGCCCCCGCCGACCGGGCGGCGGGCCTGGGCCGGCTGCACGACGCGCTCACCGCCCGCGCCGACGACATCGCCCGGACCATCGCGTGCGAGCTGGGCACCCCGCTCAAGATGGCCACCCAGGTGCAGGCCGGGCTCCCCCTCGCCGTCCTGCGCAGCTACGTCGAGCTGGCCGCCCGGCCGCCGGCCGAGCAGACCGTCGGCCACTCGCTGGTGGTACGCGAACCGGTCGGCGTCGTCGGCGCGATCACCCCGTGGAACTACCCGCTGCACCAGGTCGTGGCCAAGCTCGCCCCGGCGCTGGCCGCCGGCTGCACGGTGGTGCTCAAGCCGAGCGAGCTGACGCCGCTGGTGGCGTACCTGCTCTTCGACGCGATCGACGAGGCCGGCCTGCCGCCCGGCGTGGTCAACCTGGTCACCGGCACCGGCCCGGTGGTCGGGGAGGCCATCGCCGCCCACCCGGACGTCGACATGGTCTCCTTCACCGGGTCCACGGCCGTCGGCCGGAGGATCTCCCACCTCGCCGCGGACCGCATCGCCCGGGTCGCGCTGGAGCTCGGCGGCAAGTCGGCCAACGTGATCCTCGACGACGCCGACCTGGCCACCGCCGTGAAGGTAGGCGTCGGCAACGCGTTCCTCAACTCCGGGCAGGCCTGCACGGCCTGGACCCGGATGCTGGTGCACCGCAGCCGGTACGACGAGGCCCTCGCCCTCGCCGCGCGGGCCGCCGAGGGGTACCGGCTCGGCGACCCGTTCGACCCGGCCACTCGGCTCGGCCCGCTCGTCTCGGCGGCCCAGCGGCAGCGGGTGCGCGACCACATCGAGAGGGGCCTGGCCGACGGGGGCCGGCTGGTCTTCGGCGGACCGGACGCGCCGGTCCCGGAGCGCGGCTTCTTCGTCGCCCCCACAGTGATCGCCGACGTCGACCCGGACAGCGCGCTGGCCCAGGAGGAGGTCTTCGGGCCGGTGCTGGCGGTGATCCCGGTCGACGACGACGAGCACGCCGTCGCGGTGGCCAACAACTCCCGGTACGGGCTGGCCGGCGCGGTCTGGTCCGGCGACGAGGAGCGGGCGGTGCGGGTCGCGCGGCGGATGCGTACCGGCGCGGTCGACGTCAACGGCGCACCGTTCAACCCGCTCGCCCCGTTCGGCGGCTACAAGCAGTCCGGCCTCGGCCGGGAGCTGGGCAGCCACGGGCTGGACGAGTTCCTCCAGACCAAGGCGATCCAGCGATGAGGGCGCTGGTCGCCCGGGCACGACATGGTCACCCTGAGCGCCGTGGACGTCTTCCACACGAACCAGGCGGGCCCGGCGCGGTACGCCGCCCCGAGCCGCCGGGGCCGGGCCATGTCCCGCGAGAGTCGCCGATCGCGCCTGTGGGCGAGCGCGGCGTCGTAGCGTTGTCAGTGGGGCATCCCCCGGCACGGGGCCGGAGACTGAGCAGCGGGAGGCGACTGATGACCGAACCGGAGGAAGAGCAGGAGAAGAGCGCCAAGACCGACCGCGTCCTCTTCTCCCCCGACGGCGACCCGCACCACACCCTCGCGGAGGCGAAGCAGCCGGACGAGCACCTGGCCGTGCGCTACCAGCATGACGGTGAGATCGAGACGGTGGGCGACGACGAACAGCGGCCCTGACCGCGCGGTCGACCGGGGGCGGTGCTGATCGTCGTCGACGGCTGCGCACCGCGCTCCACCCCACCGGTCGGCCCCTCGGACGGGCCGCACCAGATTGGTCGCGAGCGGTCTTCATATTCTCCTTGATCGGGTTTACGCTCTGCCTCAGTCCTGAAGCGACTCATAGTGGAGGTTCCCCATGAAGAAGATGACTGTCCGCCGCACGAGCGCGCTGCGCCTGGTGTCCGGTGCCCGTCGGCTCTGGATCGAGTGGTGCTGGTAGTTCCGGGCACGGCGGGCGCTCTCGGGCGCCCGCCACGGCGGCGGCCGGCCCGGCCGTGACCGGCGATCCGGGCCGCTACGACTGCCACCGCGCCTACGGGCCGTACGCCGGAGTCGCGGACTTCCTCGGCCGGATCGCCGCCGAACGGCCCCGCCTGGCAGCCCGTCACGAGGTCGAGCTGTACGCCATCGCACCCCGGCTCGACCACGCGGCACGGCCGGTCGCCGAGGAGGAGCCGATCCGGTTCCATCCCGCCCGCCGCACCGCCTGCCTGGCCTACGGCGCGACGGAGTTCGTGGCTGCCTGGGCGGACAAGCTCCGACGCCCGGTCACGGTCCGGTTCGACCACGTCGCCAGCGCCGACGAGACCACCCGCGAGCTGCTGGACGCGCTGGCCCGCCGGCTCGGGTCGTCCCTGGTACGCCTGGACCTGCGCGACGGCGGCGACCGCGAACCGGCTGCGGCCGACCCGACGCCGGAGGCGACGCGCACGGCCCTCGGCGAGGGCCTGGCCCGCGGCTTCTACCACCACGCGGCCCGGGTGGCACGGCGCGGGCGCGCCACGGTGACCCCGGACGGCGACCTGCCGCACTGGTGGGCGTTCACCACCGGCCTGGCCACCGCCCTGGCGGCGCTGGGCGAGGCCACCGAGGCGCTCGACCTCTACCGGGAGGCGCGCGCCGCCACCGACGACCCGAAGATCACCATGTCGGCCGCGTACGCCACCGCCATGCTGTACGCCCGGCACCTGCCGGCGGCCGACCAGGACCCGGCGCAGGCGCGACAGTGGCTGGAGCGGGCGGTGCACCTCGCCGCCGGCCTGGACGACCCGCGGCAGCGGATGCTGTCCACCGTCTTCTACGAGCAGGGCCTGGCGCTGCTGGACAGCAGGGCGGGCGAGCCCGTCCTCGCGCTGCGGCTGATCGACGACGGGCTGGCCAGGCTGACGGCGGTGCTGGGCCCCGGCGAACGCCCGCAGGACCTGGCCCGGCTGCGCCACAACCGGGCGCAGGTGCACCTGGCCCTCGGCGATCCGGCGCAGGCGCTGGCCGATCTCGACACCGTGATCGCCCACGATCCCGGCAACTGCGAGTACTACGTGGACCGGGCCGCCCTGCACCGCGCGGCGGGGCGGGCCCCGGCCGCGATCAAGGACTACGACACCGCGATCCGCCTGGGACCGCACCTGCCCGAGGCGTACTACAACCGGGCCGTGCTCCAGCAGGAGCGGGGCCGCACCGAGCGGGCGCGCGCGGACCTGGACCGCGTGCTCGCCATCGACCCCGGGCACCTCGACGCCCGGATCGCCCTGGTCAACCTGCACTTGGAACGCGGCGCGCTCGACGCGGCCGAGGCCGGCGCGCGAGCCGGCCTGGCGCTGGTCCCGCAGGAGCCGGCGCTGCTGTGCACCCTCGGGCTGATCCGTTCGGAGCGTGGCGGCCTCGCCGAGGCAGACGAACTGCTCACCCGGGCGCTGGCCGGAGATCCGGAGTTGGTCGAGGCCTGGACTAACCGGGCCGCCGTCCGGTTCGAACGCGGCGACGTTTCCGCCGCCGTGGCCGACCTGGACCGGGCCGTGGCGCTGTCGGCCGCGCCGGTGCCCCGCTACAACCGGGGCACGGCGCTGATGCGACTGCGACGGTGGGACGAGGCCGCCCGGGACTTCACCCACGCGCTCGCCCAGCCCGGCCTCGACCGGGCGCTACGGCGTGACCTGCGCACGGAACTCGACCGCTGCCGCCGCGCGATGGCCGGATGACCGCGAGCAAAACCGGCTGACGGTCGCGCCCGCGGTCGGTGGTGCACCGGCTGGCCGTCGCCCGCTCCTCCGACGGGCGCCCGCCGACGCCGACGCACCACGGGCGCAACCACCCGGGCGGCGCACCCGCCCGAAAAGCGCTTGCGGCGCGCGGCGGGCTCCGGGAGGGTGGGTCCATGACGTTCTGACGGACCGCACCCAGTTGCTCCACGGCCTCACGGCGCCGACCCGCGCCGTCGTGCCGTCCGTCCATGACCACTTTCGGCGAAGTGAGCGTCCTTGTCTCAGCCACCCTTCCGGCAGGGTTCCCTGCCGCGGTCCACCCCGGCCCCGGGTTCGGCCACCGTCACCGTGTTCGCCTCCCCCACGAGCTGGATCGAGTCCGACGCCCTCGCGCAGTGCCACCAGGTGGCCGCCCTCGACGGCATGATCCACGTCGCCGCCATGCCGGACCTGCACCCCGGCAAGGGCGCCCCGATCGGCGCCGCCATGGCCTCGACCCTGTTGTACCCGTTCCTGGTGGGCTCCGACATCGGCTGCGGCATCGCCGTGTTCCCGCTCAAGCTCAGGCGTGCCGTGCCCGAGCGCCTCGCCGCCCGGTTTCCCGACCTCGACCGCGCGTTGGACCCCGAGCGTGATGCCGACGACCCGGCCTGGGCCGTCGTGACGGGCGATATTCCCGCCGGCCACGTGGAGGGCCTCGGGACGGTCGGTCGGGGTAACCACTTCGTCGAGCTGGCACGGATCGACACCGTCTTCGAACCGGACCACGCGAACCGGCTCGGGCTCGCCGCCGGCGACCTCGTGCTCATCGTCCACAGTGGTTCGCGGGGGCTGGGCGAACGGATCCTGCGTTCGCACACCGAGGTCCACGGCGCGGGTCCCGCCCCGGATCCCGAGGCCTACCTGAGGATGCATGACGAGGCCGTACGCTGGGGCTCGCTCAACCGGCGGCTCATGGCCGCCCGGGTCGCCCACGCCCTGGGAGCCGAGCCCACCGAGCCGATCGTCGACGAGTGCCACAACCTGGTCGAGGTCCGCGACGGGGTCTACCTGCACCGCAAGGGGGCGGCGCCGGGCGACGGCCGCGACGTGCTCGTCGCCGGCACCCGAGGCACCCGTTCCTACCTGGTGGCCGCCCACGCCGGACCGGACGCCAACCGTTCCGTGGCGCACGGCGCGGGCCGCAAGATGTCGCGCGCCGACGCCCTGCGCCGGGGTCGGGCCAAGCACACGATCGAGGAGCTGCGCCGCACGCCGATGGGGTCGCTGGTGGTGTGCGGCGACCGCCAACTGCTGTTCGAGGAGGCCCCGACCGCCTACAAACGCATCGAGCAGGTGATCTCCGACCTCGTCGACCACGACCTGGCCACCCCCGTCGCCGCCACGGTTCCCCTGGTCACCTACAAGACGCCCGACCTCGGGTCCGTGCCCCCACGGGATCGCCGGGAGCACCGCCACCGGCGAGGCCGGCCGTGAGCGTCCACCTGCTCATGTCGGCCGGGCGTGGCCCGCGCGAGTGCGCGTGGGCGCTGGCCCGGTTGTTGCGCCGCCTGGAGGCCGACGGCACCCGGCAGAGCCTGGCGGTCCGTCGGGTCGAGACCGTCCCCGGTGACCGGCCCGGCACCTACCGGTCGGTCCTGGTCCGGATCTCCGGTGCCGGCGCCGAGGCGTTCGCCGAGGCGTGGACCGGAACTCTGTGCTGGCAGGCGCCCAGCCCCTACCGGGCCGACGCCGGCCGGAAGAACTGGTACGTCATCGCCCGACCGTGCCAGGTCGACACCCCGCACACGGCGTTCGCGGAGAGGGATGTCGACTTCGTCGCCTGTCGCACCGGCGGACCCGGCGGTCAACACCGGAACAAGGCCAGCACGGCGGTACGGGCGACCCACCGTCCCTCGGGGCTCGTCGTCGTGGTCGACACGGAGCGGCAGTTCAGCCTCAACCGGCGCATCGCCGTGCAACTGCTGCGACGACGCATCGAGCAGGGCGACGAAACGGCAGGACGTGCCGTGACCACCGCCCGCTGGCGTATCCACGACGAGCTCGTACGCGGCAACCCCACCCGTGTCGAACGTCCGCAGACGTAGGGCGGCGCCTGGTCCCGCCGGTCGTCGACGCCACCCGTGGGCGCGTGGGAAATCGCGCCCCACCGCCTGCCTTCACCGCGCCGCGAGCCACCGGGCCAGCTCCCCGACGGAGGCAGCGGGACCCGGTCGCTGAACCCGGCGGCCTCGCGGCCGGCGTCGGCACTGAAGTCGACTACGAGCACGATCTCGGCCGGTGCCGACCTGAGCGTATGCCACATTGGATTGTTCACGCGTTCCGCCCTCGCGCGCCGCAACAGCGGTTTCAGTATCGCAAGAATTGCGCTGAGTAACTCCCGATGCGGAAGCCTGGACGACGGTATCAGCGACTTCCCAACCCCCGCGCCGCCGTCTATATTGGCCATGCCAACCGGGCCGGCTGTCAGGACGGCGGGGTGCCCGCGTGCCGAGCGTCGGGCAGACCAGTATCGCGACAAAGGAATCTGAATGCCAGCGGTTGTTGAAATCCGCGAGTTGGTCCGCACGTACCGAACACGGCGCAAGGCCGAGGAGACCGTCGCTCTCGGTGGCGTCACGCTGACTGTCGACGACAGTGAGGTCCTCGGCCTGCTGGGGCCGAACGGAGCGGGCAAGACCACACTTGTCAAGATCCTCTCCACTGTCCTCCTGCCCACCTCCGGTACCGCGAGGGTGCTCGGGAAAGACCTGGTCACCGATCCGCAGACGGTCCGGGAAAACGTCGGTGTCGTATTCGGTGGCGAGCGGGGACTGTATCCCCGGATCAGCGCGCGACAGAATCTCGCCTTTTGGGCCGCGCTTTATCGGCTGGACCGCCGTACCGCTCGGACCCGCTGCTCCGAACTGCTTGAGCGGATGGGGCTCGCCGACCGGGCGGACGAACCCGTGGAGACATTCTCCCGCGGAATGAAACAGCGACTGCACCTTGCTCGTGGGCTGATACACGGACCCCGGATTCTATTCCTCGACGAGCCGACCATCGGTATGGATCCGGTCGCCGCCCGTGATTTCCGCGCACTCGTGCGGGAACTGCGGCAGGAAGGGCGCACCGTTTTTCTCACCACGCATGACATGGCCGAGGCCGAGGCCCTCTGTGACCGGGTCACCCTCATCGACCGCGGCCGGCTCGTGCTCGACGAACCGACCAGACACATCGGCCGGTACCTGGATGCCCGCGAGTGCGTCGACTTCACCTGCGACGACCCGGCGGTGCTGGCCCAGGTGTCGGAGTTGGCGTTCGTGGAGAGCGTCGAACCACGTGACGGCGGCCACCGGGCGCTGCTGAGGGAACCCACGGACGTGGCACGGCTGCTGATGTGGCTGATCGAGCGGGGTGTCCTGTCGGCGCGCCGAAGCGAGCCCACGCTTGAGGACGTGTACCTGCGGCTGATCGGCACGAGAGCGATGTCGGTGTGAACGCGCTACGGGTCATCGCCGCGGCCTTCCGGTTGCAGCTCGCCATCACCCGGCGCAGCCCGGGCCACCTGCTGATCCTGCTGACCTCGCCGCTGTTCAGCGTCATCTTCCTGTCCCTCGTCGTGAGCGGCCAACGGTCGGGGACGCTGGTGAACGGCGTACTCGCGCCGGGCCTGATCGGGCTCTGGCTGATGTCGCTGGACCTGGCCGCCTCGATCATCGAAGAGGAGCGGTGGGCCGGGCGGATGGAACTGCTGGTCGCCTCGCTGACTCCGGTGAGCCTCGTGGTGTTCGGGCGGATCGGAGTCGTCATCCTGGCCGGCGCGCTGACCTTCTTCGAATCATGGCTGGTGGCAGTCGTCGGATTCGGAGCCGACGTACCACTCGAACGACCTGGCGTGTTCGCCGTGGCCATCCTGGCCACCTGCTTCGCGATGGCCGGTACCGCCACCCTGCTCGCCGCCGTGTTCATCAAGTCGCGCGCGCTGCACGTGTTCCAGAACGCCCTCACCTACCCGTTCTACATTCTCGGCGGGGTCCTGGTGCCGGTCGCGCTCCTGCCAGGCTGGCTGGAACCGGTCAGCCGGGTCATCTTCCTGTCGTGGAGCGCCGATCTGCTGCGCGGCTCGATGAGCGGGGACCTGCCGGAGGCATGGCCGGCCTGGATCGCCATGACGGTCGGTCTCGGCACGGCGGCGCTGGTCGCCGGGGTCCTGCTCATCAACCGAATCATCGACCAGAGCCGCGAGACGGCACACGTGGGTCACTCATGAACAGTCCATCTCCTCTCCGAGCTTCCTCGTTGGGTACCGGTTGGCTGCGCCTCGGCCACCAGTCGCTGCTGTTCTCGATCGCGGAGATGCGAACGGTGCACACGTGGCGCACCTGGCTGTTCGGCTGGGTGGCACGGCTGCTGGCGCAGGTGACGTTCTTCGCGTTGATCGGGAAGTTCGTCGCCGACGACGCCACCATGCAGTTCGTGCTGGTGGGCAACATCGTCGCGCTCTCGTGCCTGGAGTCGATGATCGTCGTGCTGACGATGGCCGGTGAGCGCCGGCTAGGCACCCTGCCGCTGCTCGCGATAGCCCCGACCAGCCACGTACCCGTCTACCTCGGGCGCGGTCTGCACTGGCTCGCCAGTGGTATCGCCAGCTCTGTCATCGGCTGGCTCGTCCTGCCACCGTTGCTGGGCGTACCGCTGCCGTGGCCGGAGGCGTTGCCCGCGGTGGCGATCATCCTTCTCGTCGCGCTCAGCTGCTACTGCTACGGCTGCTTCCTGGCCGGTCTCGCCGTGCGCTACCGCAGCCTGCAGGTGATCGTGCTGAACCTCGGCTACCTGCCCATCATGGCCTTCTGCGGCGTGAACGTCCCGATCTCCTTCTGGCCCACCTGGCTGCAACCGGTTCTCCACCTGTTCCCGTTGACCAACGGACTGCAAGCCATCCGTGCCGTTCTCGCCGGTGGCGCCTGGTCCGAGGTGTGGCCGAGGCTCGCGCTGGAGGCGCTCGTCGGCATCGGCTGGTTCGCCCTGGCCACCGTCTCGATCAACCGCGTGGTCACCAAGGGTCGCGCCGACGGCAGTCTGGAGTTCGGAAGCTGAGCGCACGGACGCTACTGCGACCACGAGTTCGAGGCCGGAGGCTGAGGCGCACTCGATGAACGTGACGTCGAGCCGGGGCGTCGTCACCGCCAACCTTGCGGGCCTGCCGGCGGACGAGGGGCTCAGGGTCTTCGCCGACGTCCTTTCCCAACTGTCGGCCGACATCGCGACCGACAACAGTTTCAGTTCGGCCACCCTGCCCGGCCACCCGCCCGTCGACCACACCTGCTCGACACGATTACACTTGCCCGATGACTGAGGCTCCGAATGCCCCGCTCGCTGCGGCGATAGCCCGTAACCCTGCCCTGGTGCGGGAGATTTCGGAGCATCCCGAGCGGTTCCGGATGCTGACGGGGGAGCGCCCCACCGGACGGTTGCACGTCGGTCACTACTTCGGCACTCTGCAGAACCGGCTCCGCCTGCAGGACCTCGGCGTCGAGCTGTTCGTCCTGCTCGCCGACTACCAGGTCTTCACGGATCGTGACATCAGCGCCGAGATCGGCCAGAACGTCCTCGAATGCATGGCCGACTATCTCGCCATCGGGCTCGATCCCGAGCGGTGCACGATCTTCGCGCACAGTTACGTACCTGAGCTGAATCAGTTGATGTTGCCGTTCCTGAGCCTGGTTTCGGTCAGCGAGTTGCAGCGGAACCCAACTGTCAAGGAAGAGATTCGTTCCTCCAACCGGCCGCAGGTGAATGGCCTGATGTTCACCTACCCGGTTCACCAGGCCGCAGACATTCTGTTCTGCAAGGGCAACCTGGTGCCCGGCGGGAAGGACCAGTTGCCGCACGTGGAGGTGACGCGGGACATCGCCCGGCGGTTCAACGAGCGGTTCGGTGCCGGTAAGGCCTACTTCCCGGAGCCTGAGATCCTGCTCAGCAACGCCCCTCTGCTGTTGGGGGTCGACGGCAAGAAGATGGGCAAGAGCCTCAACAACTCCATCAACCTCGGCGCCACGGCCGAGCAGACCGCAAAACTGATCAAGGGTGCGAAGACCGACTCGATCAGGGAGGTCACCTACGATCCCGATCAGCGACCGGAGGTCTCCAACCTGGTGCTGCTGGGCTCTCTGGCGGCGGGCCAGAGTCCCGAGGAGTTCGCCGCCGCCTGCGCCGACAGCGGCGGTGCCGGGCTGAAGAAGGCCGTGACGGAGGCGGTGAACGAGTTCTTCCGCCCGATCCGCGAGCGCCGCAGCGCGCTGCTGACTGATCCCGGTCACCTGATGTCCGTCCTCAAGACGGGGAACGAACACGCTTCCGGGATCGCGCGACAGACCCTCACCGACGTCCGCCGGCTCATGGGCACCGACTACTACCCGCTCGGGAACGCCTGACCCCGGTGCGGGTGGCCGGGTGTCGCGTCAGACCTCGCGGTACTTGGAGGTCCCCACTACCCGGGGCCCGGCCGTGGCGGATGCCGCAGCGAAGCATGCTGGCCCCGGGGCGATTGCGAAGTCGGGCGGGAGCGCTTGATCAGGGAGTCCGGGGGTTCCTGGCGTGGGCGCCGCTCCGCGGCAGGTACGCCTCCCGGCGCCTATGGAGTTGAGTCGAATACGACATCACCCACGCCCGCCGCGATCGGCGACCGCAAGCGACCCGACGGGGCGGTGGGTAACGCGACGGCGGCGACCCGACCGGCGGTGATGACGTGAACGACTCAGCTCCATAGGCGGTGCCCCACGGCATCGAGCCGCCGCGCCCGCAGCTCCGCCGGGCCACGGTCCCCGGCCGACCGGGGACCCAGAGCCCCGGCAAAGTCGCGAGGTGTCCGGTCCCGCCCGAAGTTCATCCACCTTCCGGGAATCCCGTTCCGCATCTCAGGATGGCAGGAGATCATGGAAGGAATTGGCCCCTCCGGGGGCCATTTTCTACCAAGATCTCCCGCGCGGTCAGTCGTGCCGTCGGAAATGGCGCTCCTGGTAGTGGTGCGCCGTACGGGGGCCCGGGGCCTCGGTTCCGCCGAACCTCAGCTGTTCCACATTTCGCCCAAATGCCGGGGAAGGCCGCGGCTACGGCCGCCCCTCCCCATGCCGCCCCGTGCGCCGGGCAGTCGGGCGGCGACCTGACGATCGCCCCCACCCCCGGTCGGGGACCTGCCCTTCGGCCCCTATGGAGTTGCCCCGTCCACGTTCCCACTCCACCGACCGCACAAACGGGGCAGCTCCATAGGGACCAACGCAGGGCAGACCGACCCGGCAGGGGCCGATGATGCCGGCAGCGCGCGCATCCCCGGGCGCCTGCCAAGCCGGAGACCCTCACGACTTTGCCGGGGCCCTGACCGGGGACCGCACCCGCGACAACGCAATGATCCTGCGTCTTGCCATGCCGACATATTCGACGGCTCCGCTGTTGATCGATGCGAACCTCGGCGCATTCGAGGAATCACCGCGCGTCCACTGGCCTGCCGACGTTACGCCGGTGGCCCCGCTCGTCAGTTCTGATGCAGACCGATGCGAGGCGGGAAACTATTTCGCCAGGCCCCTTTCCGCATCCTCGCTTTCGTCTTCGAGGTCGTCCTCTCCCCCGCGACCGCTAACCGAACGCACCGGTTCGGTCACCCGACAATCAGGCCTCCTGAAATACGGCGCGCGATGTGGGTGACATCATTGACAGTCCCGAGGGCAGACCTTAACATTCCCCACAATGTCGCAGCCTGATGATAGTCATGTAACAGTCAGCACGGATTTGTTCACGGTTCTGCGTGACGTGGGGCCGGCATTGGCGGGTCAAATCGACCAGCTCGAAATGATGCGGGTGGACAGAGCCCTGGCTGCCATGGGCCACGTCGCGAGGTATGTCGTCGTCGGGGCCGGGAAGCCGGGCCCGAAGGGCCTCCTTCCGGTTTATCCGGTCGGGCAGCCGTACGCCGTGGCGCCTCATCCTCGGCTGGTGCTCGAAGGGTCGGAGGCGACCCGGGGATGGCGTACGGGCTGCTACCTCGGTTCGCTCGGCCGGGCACCGGCGATGGCCGCGGTGAGCCCCGCCGCCGAGTCGGGCCCCGTGCGGGCCGCCCTGCTGAAAGCCGGCTGGAAGCTGGTGACGGAACAGTCCGAGCGGCTGGACTTCGCGTGCTTTCCGCTGTTGGACGACGAACTGCTGGCGGCGGTGCTGCCGTTGGTCGCGGCGGACGACCCGGTGCTGGTGGAGAGCAACGAGGCGTTCATCCCGGTGTCCTTCGACTCCTTCCCGGGATACCTGACGGCGCGGTCTGCGAGTCGGCGGGAGATGATCCGCAAGGAGCAGCGGCGGTTCCGGGCGGCGGGATTACGGGTCGTCGAGGTCGATCTGTCGGCATGGCACGGGCGTCTGGCGCCGCTGCTGCGGAATGTGGAACTGAAGTACGGGGTGGCCGGCACCGTCCAGGACTACGAGAACTACCTGGCCAGCATCGCGCGGACATTGGGCGATCAGGCGACCTGCCTGGCGGTGTTCGGCGACGACGATCCGGGCCGCAGCGACCCGGTCGCGTTCACGGTCGTCTGGCGACAGGACAAGATGTGGCGGGTGCGGTGCTGGGGCTGTGACTACGAGCGGACCGCGGGTACGTACTCGTACTTCAATCTGGTCGTCTACGAACCGCTGCGGCTCGCGATCGAGGCGGGGGCGCAACGGCTGACACTCGGTCGCGGAAGCCTTGAGGCGAAACTCGCACGAGGCGCCGAACTGCTGCGGCTGACCAGCGTCGCCGTGCCACTCGGCACAATGAACACAAGATAGAGGGAACCTCGACTTCCCCACTCCGGCGACGCTGGCCCCCGCCGTCGCGGCGGCACCCGCCTGGAACGGATAGCGGTCAGGTGGCCAGCGCCGCCGCGAGGCCCGCGATCGTCGGATAGCGGAACAGGTCCAGCAGCGCCACCTCCCGCGACAGCCGACGGGACAGCTCCGTCTGCACCTTCAGCAGGTCGGCCGACGTGCCGCCGCAGTCGAAGAAGTTGACCTCCGGCCCCGCCGGTCGCGTGCCCAGCACCGTGCTCCAGACCTGCGTGATCGTGGCCACCAGCGCGGCGGCTCCCTTGACGGGAGAGGCCGGCGCGCCGGTGGCGGTCTTCGCGACGTCCGCTAGCCGGGCCATGTCCGGCTTGCCGTTCGGGGTCAACGGGAACGCCGGCAGGACCATCACCCGGGTCGGCACCATGGTCGCCGGCAGCCGTTCCGCGAAGTGCCGGAGCACGGTGTCGCCGGTCAGCACCCCCGGGTCGCCTTCCACGAACGCGACGACCTCGGTCGACGACGCCCAGACCGCCGTCGTCACCACGCAGTCGCGTACCTGGGGGTGTTCCCGGGCGACGAGTTCCAGCTCCGCCGGCTCCACCCGGAGACCGTTGACGGTGATCTGCCGATCCGCCCGCCCGCTGATCACGACGGCGCCGTCCGGCCGGGTGTGGCCCACGTCGCCGGTGCGGTACTCGCGCACACCATCGCCGAGCCGGAACTGTCGCGCCGTCCGGGCGGGGTCGCCCAGGTAACCCAGGGCGAGGTACGGGCTGCGTACGACGATCTCGCCCGCGCCGTTCACCGGTGCGGGCGCACCGGAGGGCGTGACCACCGACACCTGCGCGGTCGGTCCACCGGAACCGATGCCCGCGTCGGTCCCCAGGTCGGCCACGCTCACCACCTGTGGCGTCTCGGTGGTGCCGTAGTACGACAGGAGCCGTGCCTGCGGGAACAGGACCCGGGCATCGGCGGTCCCCACGCGCGTCATCGCGGCGCCGCCGAACCCCACCAGCCGTACCGACGGCAGTGTGATTCCCTCGACGACCGCCGCGGCGCTCAACAGCCGTCCCAGCGCGGGTGTCAGGTGCAGGACCGTCGGCTCGATCTCGGCGAGCCACCGCACCATCGCGAGCTGTGACTCCGACGCCGCCCGGGGAGGCACGAAGAGCCGCGCGCCGATGGACAGCGGCGTGAGCACGTCGCGGAAGAGCGGATCATGTCCGACCCCGGACAACAGGACGAACCGGTCCTGCGCGGTGAGGCCGAACCGCGGCACGTACCACTCCAGGAATGCCCGCAGCGGTTCCTCGCCGGCGGCGATGGCCGTGGGCGCGCCGGTGGTGCCGGACGTGAAGGCGACGTACGCGGTGCCGTCGGCGACGTCGGCACCCGCGCCCCGGTCACCGCCGTCGAGCTGCCCGACCAGTTGCGGGTACTGCCCGTCGGTGGCATCCCACCAGTGGCTGAGCCGCGCCTGCGCGACCATCCGGCGTAACCGGGCGAGCGGCTGCGCCGCGTCGAACAACACGAACGGAACGTCGGCCGCGAGCGCTGCGAGCACGCCGACCGGCAGCGCGGGGGTCCGCCCCGCCACGATGCCGATCGGCCCCTTACCGCGCCAGCCGGCGGCGAGTTCCGTGACCGCCGCGTCCAGCTCCGCGTACGAGTACGCGTCCCCGATCGCGGGGGCCGCGCCGTGCCTCGCCACGGCCTGCCGGAACCGGTCCACGACGCGTGGGCCCGGCGCGACGAACTGTCGTGGCGCCCGGCCGGGGTCGTGCAGCCCGAAGTCGAGGTCGCGGATCGGGCCGTCCGGCGCGGCGGCAGCCAATGGCAGCAGCGTGCGCAGGTGCTCGGCCATCGCCCGGGCGTGGCCGGCCTCGAAGAGCTCGGCGTCGTAGACGACCTCGACGTTCAGGCCGGCGCCGTCCTCGACGAAGTACCAGGACAGGTCGAACAGCGCCCCGGCCAGCGGCGCCGGCAGCGGCTCGACCACACAGCCGGGCAGCCGCAGCGGCGCCGGCGGGTAGGAGAGCATGTTGCACCACATCTGGAACAGCGGGTTCGCGCCCGGCGTACGGGGGGCGTTCACCTCGCGTACCAGCACGTCGAACGGGACATGCGGGTGCGCCAACGCCGCCATGAGCCGCTCGTGCGTGGCGGTGGTCAGCTCCGCGACCGTCGCGTCGTCGGCCACCTCGCAGCGCAGCGCCAGCGAGTTGTTGAAGAACCCGACCGCGTCCTCGGCCCGCAGGTCGTCACGCCCCGCCACCGGCATGCCCAGCAGGAACTCGCCGCGACCGCTGTACCGGGCGACGATCACCTGGACGCAGGTGACGAGCACGGCGAACACCGTGGTGTGCAGCGCCCGCGCCAGTTCCCGGACGGCGTCCATGGTGGACTCCGGTACCGGCACCGTGACCCGGCCGCCGCGGAACCGGGGCCGGGCCGGCCGCACCCGCTGCACCGGCAGCCGCAGCGGCGCCGGAATCACGGCCAGTTCCCGCCGCCAGAAGTCCAGCTCGGCGGTGACTGTCTCCTGGTGCCCGGGGGTCTGCTGCTCGGCCGCCAGGTCGATGAACTGCGCCGGCAACGGCTCCCACGCCGGCGGCCGACCGGCCCGTACGGCCTCGTACGCCAGCCCGAGATCGCGCTGGATCACGTTGAACGACCAGCCGTCGGTGACGATGTGGTGCGCCAGCAGCAACAACGCGTGCTGGTCGGCTCCCATCCGGAACAGCACCGCCCGGAACAGCCGGCCCCCGGACAGGTCGAAGTCCGCCGCCGCGACCTCGGCCGCGCAGTGCTTCGCCAGTTCCTCCTCCGGCACCGTCACCACCGGCAGGTCGATCGGCTCGTGGTCGACGACGCGCTGGACGTCCCGGTCGCCAACCGTCGTGATGATCGTGCGCAGCGCCGCATGCCGTTCCACCAGCAGGTTCAGCGCCGTCGAGAGGGCGGCGACGTCGAGGTCACCGGTCAGGCGGTGCGGCACCGCCAGGGTGTACGCCTGGCAGTTCGGGTACAGCCGGTGCAGCAGCAACAACGCCTGCTGCGCCGCCGAGAGCGGCCCGATCCGCCGGCTCGGCCGCGCGGCGTTCGGCGCCGGGGTGGTGGCCGCCTGGGCGTCGACGGCCGCGCCGACGGCGGACACGGTGCGGTGCCGGTAGACGTCGGCCACGGTCAGGGTGACCCCGAAGTCGCGTCGGATCCGCCCGCCCAGCCGCACCGCGGCCAGCGAGTGCCCACCCAGCGCGGTGAAGTCGGCGGCCACGTCGATCGCCTCGACGCCGAGCACCTCCGCCCACAGGCGGGCCAGCGTCGCCTCGGTCGGCGTCCGCGGCGCGTTGGCGCCGGTCGGAGCGATCGGTGGGCGACGCCGGGCAAGGGCCGCCCGGTCGAGCTTCTCGTTGGCCGTCAGGGGGAACTCGGCGACGAAGACCGCCCAGTTCGGCACCATGTAGTCCGGCAGCAGCTCACGCGCGTGGGCGAGCAGGGATTGCGCCGTGCCCGCACCGGTGACGTAGGCGCAGAGCGTCTCGGCGGCCGACTCCGGCTGCACGACGACCGCGCCCGACACACCGGGGTGGCGTTCGAGCACCGCTTCCACCTCGGCCGGTTCGACGCGGAATCCGCGCAGTTTGATCTGCCGGTCGACGCGTCCGCAGTAGACGAGGTTGCCATCGGGGCGGTGTCTCACCAGGTCGCCGGTGCGGTACAGGCGGGCGGAAGGGGCGGTGTCGAAGGGGTCGGGGACGAAGCGCTCCCGGGTGAGTTCCGGCCGCCGGTGGTAACCGAGCGCCACCTGGACCCCGCCGACCCACAGCTCGCCGACCTGCCCGGCGGCGACCGGGCGGCCGTCGGGGTCGAGGACGTGCGTGGTGACGCCGCGTACCGCCGTGCCGATCGGGGTCCGGCCGTCGTCCGGCTCGGGGTCGTCGCCGGTGATGTCGTACGCGGTGGCGATGACGTGGGCCTCGGTCGGCCCGTACGAGTTGATGATCTTCAGCCCCGGGACGGCGGCGGCGATCCCGTGCAGGAGCCGCTCCGGGATCGGTTCCACGCCGACCATCAGCCGTCGCAGCGTGAGCGCACCCGGGTGCGCGTCCACCCACGTGCCCAGCGACGACAGGACGGCCGGTGGCAGGTAGGCGGTCGTCACCGCGTGCCGGGCCATCAGCGCGAACATCGCCGCCGGCTCCAGCCGCACGTCGTCGGGTACGACCAGCAGGGTGCCGCCGGCGAGCAGCACCGAGAAGATCTCGTACACCGACGCGTCGAAGCCGACCGACGACCACATCGTGCCGACCGCGCCCGGGGCGAGCGGCTGCCGCGCCGTGAAGTCGGCCAGCAGGTTGCTGATCCCCCGGTGGTGGCAGAGCACCCCCTTGGGCGTACCGGTGGAACCGGAGGTGTAGATGAGGTACGCCGGATCGTCGCCGTGCGCCGTCGGCTGCGCCACCGGGGCGGCGGCCGGCGCCGCCGCCCAGTCCAGGTCGATGACCGGCGTCGTCGTCACCGGCAGGGGAGACGACGGTGCCCGCAGGACGGCGGCCGGGGCGGCCTCGCCGAGCACGGCGGCGACCCGGCCCGGTGGCGTTTCCGGGTCGATCGGCAGGAACACCGCGTCGGCGGCGAGCGCGGCGAGGATACCGAGGAGGTACTCGGTCGACCGCCCGGCGCAGACCGCGACGACGTCGCCCGGCCCGACACCGGCGGCGCGCAACCGCCCCGCCAGCCACGACGCGGTGGTGAGCAGCCGCGCGTAACTGATCGACCGGTCGCCGGAGCGGATCGCGGCCAGCTCGGGGTCGCGCTGCCCTGCCGCGCTGATCAGCGAGAACAGTCCCTCGTCGGTCGGTGACGTGAACAGTTCCCCGTCAGCCGGTGACATCGAGGATGAGCTTCCCTGTCGTCTCCCGGTTGGCCAGCGCCGTCAGCGCCTTGCCCGCCTCGGCCAGCGGATACACGTGCTCGGTCACCGGGGTCAGGGCACCCCTGCTGATCATCGCGAACAGACCGGTCATCGTCTCCGCCGTGATCCGCGGATAGCGGGTGACCAGGTCGTTCGCCCAGAAACCGACGACGCTGCGGGAACCTTGCATCAGCGACTCGGAGCGGATCGGTGTGCTGCCCCGGCCCGAGGCCGCGCCGTAGGTGACCAGTCGGCCGAGCCGCCCCAGCGACGCGAGCGCGGTGTCGAGGGCGGCACCGCCCGACATCTCCAGGTACAGGTCGACCGGCTTGCCGTCGTTCGCGGCGGCCAGCTCGTCGGCGAGGTCCTCGGAGGTCGGGTCGAGCGCCACATCGGCGCCGAGCTGGACCGCGAGGTCACGCTTGGTCCCGGTGGACGCGAGCGCGATCACCCGCTTTGCGCCCCACGCCCGGGCCAGCTGGACCGCCAGTGATCCGACGCCCCCGGCGGCGGCGGTGACCACCACGGTGTCCTGCCGGGTCATCCGGCCCGCGGTCCGCAGGATGTGCCACGCCGCGAACCCCTGGTTGGCCACCGCGAGCGCCTGCAGGTCGGTGATGGCGTCGGGCACCGCGACCAACGTCGCGGCGGGCGCGGCCACCCACTCCGCCCACGCCCCACCGGTACGGGGCAACGCGACGACCCGCCGCCCGTCGGGGTCGGTGCCGACCGCCTCGATGCCCGGGATGTACGGCAACGAGGGCCGGTAACTGTAGGAGCCTTCGACGACGTGCTTGTCGGCGAAGTTGACGCCGGCCTTCTCCACCCGGACGAGGACCTCGTTCTCACCCGGTACCGGTTCGGCGAAATCGATCGCCGAAAGCGACTCCGCGGGGCCGAACCGCTCCACCACGACCGCTTTCACACTGCCTCCCACCGAAACACCAGCATCACCGCACCCTGCGGCCGATGATCTGACCCGACAGTCGTGCCGTCGTCGCCCCGCGGGGGCCGGCCGGACGTGGCCCACCACCCCTCATCGGCCGAACCGATCGACACAGACGAACCTGAACTCGGCGGTGTACCGCCGGTCGTGCGCATCCCGCAGCCACAGCTGGTCCGGCGCGGGCAACATCTCGGTGAACCGGAGCCGGGCGTTGTCCCGGCGGCGCAGCCGGTGGCCGAGCACCCCCAGCGACACCGGGTTCGACAGGTCGACGTGGAACGGCTTGCGTTCCCCGGCGATGGTGGCGAAGACGTGCCGGGGCAGGCCGAGGTCGTCCCGCAGCCGGGCGGCGGCCGCGTACAGCGCCGCACCCTGGCCGCCCAGGGTGTCCGTCGGGACCGTCCACGACTCGCGCGACACCACGAGGTCGTCGATCGTCACCCGGGGCTGGTGCGGGCGGGCGGGCAGCAGCCCGAACCGCTGCGCCGCCGCGTGGGAGAGGAAGTCACCGAGCACCTGGACCGCCGGCGCCTCGAAGCCGCCCCGGTCGTCGGTCACGACCAGCCCCGCGTCGCTGCGGCGCAGCCGCAGCCGGGCGGCGGGCAGCAGCCGGTCTGGCGACCCGTACGGCGCCTCCGCGCCGAGTCCCAGGTAGCGGTACCGCGCCGACAGGTACGTGTCCGGCGGCACGGTGCGGGAGTTGAGCACGCCCGTGCTCAGCGGGTAGATCGGGATGATCCGGTCGTCGCCCATCGCGTCGTCGATCAGCCGGTGCAGCCCCGGGCGGTCCGGGTGGAACTCGTACGCCGAGACCACATCCATGGTCTGCATCCCCGGGTGCACCTCGCCGAGCACCAGCGTCGCCCGACCGGCGCGCACCTGCGCCACGTCCTCGGCCGCGATCATCAGGTCGGGGCTGTGCCAGCGGGCCTGGGGCCACGGCGGCGGGCCGGCCGGGAAGGCCGCCTTGACCCCGGCCCGCAGATCGTCGCTGGTCAGGTGCACCGCCCGGGCGTCGGGATCGGGCACCAGCAGCCGCTCCCAGTGCTGCCGCAGCTCGGCGACGGCCGCGTCGGCGGGCGGCGACTCCTCGCCGTGCGTGGCCGACCGGGCGACCATGTCCATCACGTTCATCAGGGGCGTCCCCGCCACCGGATCGACGTGGGGGGTGAGCCACTCCTCGTACTCGGCGGCGGTGCGCCGGCAGTACCACGCGGCCCCGGCGAGCACGAGGTCCAGCGCCGGTGCGACCCGGTCGAGCAGCCCGGTGCTCAACGAGACGTCGAGGCCGCCGTGGCAGTCCTGGAACACCACCGTCCGCCCGGCGTAGAAGTCGCCGGCCCGGTGGTAGGCGTCACCACCGGTGACCTCGACGAAGCAGGAGTCGAGCTCGTCCAGCGCGGCGTCGAGCGCGACCGGATCGCCGTCGACCCCGGCCACCCGGTCGCGGGCCCGCACGACCCGGTCGAGGTCCGCCAGTGCGGCGGTACGGCGGCCCGGGTCGGTCACCCGCAGCAGTTGCCCCCGCAGCGCCCGTTCCGGGGTGATTCCACGCAGCACGGTGAAGCCGCTGGTCAGCAGCCGCATCGTGCGCAGCCGGTCGATCTCGGCGAGCACGGTGTCCCGCTCGACGTCGGCGAGCTCGGCGACGATGTCGTCGACGGTCCGGCGGCCGTCGCAGAGCGCCAGCACCCGGGCCCGCACCCCCGACAGCCGCAGTCCGGTGCCGTCGGCGAGGAACAGCGCCTCGCCCTCCAGGTGGGTGACCGGCGCGCGTTTCGGCACCGTCCACCGGCTCAGGTCGTGCCGGTCGTGCAGGGCCTCGGCGAGGGCCTGGATCGCCCAGTACTCGAAGGACGTGCTCCGCCCCCGCAGCGGCCGGCCCGCCTCCCCGATCTCGGTGGGGCCGTCGACCCACCGACCCCACACCACCGGCCCGAAGAAGCCGATCATGTCGTTCTTCGCGCAGTACCGGGAGGCGTACGCCCAGAGGGTACGGTCCCGTTGACGCTGACGGCTCCCCGCCGACGGCGCAGCGCGTCCCCGGTACCGGCGGCGGTAGATGACCGGGTTCTGCCAGAGCAGCGCCTCGCGTACCGACGGCTGCTCGGCGATGGCCGTCACCGCCTCCTGTGCCGCCTTCTCGTCGGCCTCGAAGTCACCGGTCGCCTCGATGTCGATCCAGTCGAACGGCATCCCGGTGGTCCGCGCCACCAGCGTCGGCCACACCTGCCAGCGCCCGCCGCCGAAGGCGTATTCAGCTGATTCCATCGGCCATCCCGTCGGTGTCCAACAGCCCCGCCAGTTTGCGGATGGTGGGGTACTCGAACATGTCCGCGGCGGACAGCTCCACCGACAGCCGCTCCCGGATCCGCGACGCCAGCTGCACCACGGTCAGCGACGAGCCGCCGAGCAGGAAAAAGTCGTCGTCGATGCCGACCTGGGTCAGCCCGAGCGACTCGCACCACAGCCGCGCCAGCTCCCGCTGCACCGGGGTCTGCGGCGCCACGAACGTCGTACCGATCGTGCGTACCGGCTCGGCGACCGTCTCCGCTGCCTCGACCGCCTGCTGATTGAACGTACGGGCGATCGCCAACCGTTCCGGCAGCGATCCGATCGACGTGATGACCTGCGGCCCCGGCCGCAGCCGCATGATCCGCCGGAACAGTTCGCCGCCCTCGGCGTTGGTCAGCATTCCGGCACCGCGAGCGGCCTGCTCGACCCCCGGCACCGCGGCCGTGACCGCCGCCGCCTCGTCCACGCTGCGCAGCGAGTACCCCTTCACGGTCACGCAGACCGTGCCGTCGGCGTCGACGATGACCTCGTCGATCTCCATGAACTCCGGTCGCGTTGGGTCGCTGTGATAGGTCTGCACCACCCAGCACCGTTCCGGAATACGGCGGTGCACCTCCACCGACCGGTACAGGAACGGCAGGTAGCGGCGACCCTCGACGCCGGACAACCCGTAGACCGCCCGGTCCAGCAACGCCGGATGCAGCGCGTACCGGTCCGCGTCGTCGCGCCCCACCGCCGGCAGTTCCAACTCGACCAGGCCCCGGTCGTCCTTCGCCCAGTACCGGCTGACCGCCTGGAACCGCTGCCCGAACGCGACGAGCCCCGAGTACGGCTGGGTCGCGTCCTCCTCGACCAGTTCCTCCCGGAACTCCGCGATGTCGATCCGCTCGGCGGTGCCGTCCGGTGCGGCACGGACCTTGCCGCGACAGTGCACCGTGGCCGACTGGCCGGCGAGGGCGAAGCTGATCGCGAATTCGAATCCGCCCGCGTGCGCCGGCGACAGCGTGATCGTTCCGGTCGCTGCCGCCGTGACGCGCACCGGGTCGATGAACACGACGTCCTCGAGCCGTACCGGCACCTCACCCCACACGTGCCGGGCAGCCGCGTGGACCATTTCCAGCAGGCTCGTGCCGGGCAGCACACCGACTCCGCCGATCCGGTGATCGGTCAACACCCAGTGGCTGTCCACGTCCAGGTCGACCTCGAAGGTCCAGCCGTCCCCGTCGGGCGACGCGCGGTGCACCAGCGGGTGGTCGAGCGCCGTCACCGCCGAGCCGCCCCGCAGCCGTCGCAGGGTGCGGAACCCCTCCCCGGCGCGGTCGGTCGACACCATGCCGACCTCCTGCCAGCCCCACCAGTTGATCGTCACCACGTACGGCGAGCCGTCAGCGTGGGACGTCGCGTACGCGTCGAGGAACGTGTTCGCCGCCGCGTAGTCGCTGTGCCCGTAGTCGGCCGAGACGGCGACGATCGACGAGAAGAGCGCGATGAAGTCCAGCTCGGGCAGCTGACCGGCCCGCACGAGCGCGTCGAGCACGAGCGTGCCACGCACCTTCGGCGCCAGCACCCGATCGGCCGTCTCCGCGTCGTGCAGTGCCAGCAGTTGTCCCCCGGCGATCCCGGCAGCGTGGATGATCCCGGTGATCGGGCCCAGCTCGGCCTGGCTCCGCCGCACCACCGACGCCATCGCGTCGGCGTCGGTCACGTCGGCGCGCAGAACCAGTACCCGGGCGCCGCTCGCCTCGATCCGCCTGACCGCCGCGATCTGGTCCCGCACGCCGTGCGGCGTACCCGGGTCGTCCCAGCGCTCCCGGTCCGGCAGTCCACCCCGGCTCACCAGCACCAAGTCCGTCGGTTGCCGTTCCGCCAGGTCCTGCGCGACCGCCAGGCCGAGGCCGCCGAGCCCGCCGGTGATGAGCAGGACGCCGCTGCCGTCGACCGGCCGCGGCACGCTCACCGGTTCGTTCGGGATCGACGCGTGGTGGTGCACCCAGCGGCGATGCCCACGCAGCGCCACCAGTTCCGCGTCCCCGTCGGCGCCGATCTCGCCGACCACGGCCACCGCCACGGCCGGGGCGGTCAACGCCGCGTCGACCTGCCGCACCCGTACCGTGCTCAGCTCACGCGGCAGGGTACGCAACGGACCGGCGATCGTGGCGCCCTCGGGCCGCGCCGGCTCGCCGTTGACCGACCACACCCGGTCGGTGACCGCCACCAGTTCCACCTCGGCCCGGAAGGTCCGCAGCATCGCCTTGGCCAGCGCCGCCATCCGGTGGTAGCCCCGCATCGCGACCAGTTCCGGGTCGCCGGCCGGGCCGCCGTCGAACACCGCGTAGACGATGCGGTCCGGCAGCAGACCCGCCTGGTACACCGCCTCCACCAGCAGTTCCACGTCGTGACTGTCGTCCGGGTCGAACTCGTAGCCGTCCGGTGCCGACACGAACCCCGGGCCGGCGTACGCGGGCAGCACGAACACGTCCCGCCGCCGGGCCTCAGCTATGATCTCCGCGCCCACCGGGTCGTCGCCCGCGAGGACCAGCCACGTCTCGCCGAGCAGGCTCCCGCCCCGGCGCGGCACCGGCTGCGACCGCCACGCCGGCAGGTACAACGGCGTGAGCAACGGGTCGTTGGGCACCTCGACGTCGTCCTCGAACACCCCCGGGCGCACCGGATCCGGGTCCACCCAGCAGCGCCGCCGCTCGTAGGGGTAACCGGGCAGGCTCACCCGCCGCCCGCCGTCCGTCCGCACCGCCGAGAAGTCCAGGTGGACGCCGGACACCCACAGCCGGCCCACCGTCGTCGCCAGCACCGTCACGTCGGTGGCGGTGGTGTCGTTCGGCAGTGCCATCGTGGTCAGCGCGCTCGTCGACCGGCCCTGGCTGGCGGCGTACTGGCGGGCGAAGACGCACATCGACTGCCCCGGCCCGGCCTGGACGTGCACCGCGTCGGCCAGCTCGTCGAGCCGCGCCAGACAGTCCTCCAGCCGCACTTCCTGCCGTACGTGTGTCGCCCAGTACGCGGCGCTCGTCGCCTGCTCGTCGGTGATCCAGTCGCCCGTGACGTTCGACAGGTACCGCAGCCGCGGCGGCTGCCGGGGGAAGCTGTCCACCAGCGCCGCCAGGTCGTCGCAGATCGGCGCCATCATCCGCGAGTGGAACGCGTGCGACGTGCGCAGCAGGGAGCCGGACAGCCCGATGTCGGCCAGTTCCTGCGCGAACTGCTCGACCGCGGCCAGCTCCCCGGACACGACGCACGACGACGGCGAGTTGCTCGCGGCGATGTCCAGCTCGCTCGGCAGCATCGCCCGTACCGCTTCCGCGCCCAGCGACAGCGACAGCATGCCGCCCGGCGGCAGCGCCTGCATCAGCTGTCCGCGCCGCGCGACCAGCCGCAGCGCGTCGGGCAGCGCGAACACGCCGGCGACCGTCGCCGCCACGATCTCCCCGATGCTGTGGCCCAGCAGCGCCACCGGTTCGATGCCGAACGAGCGCAGGAGCTGCGCCATGGCCCATTCCACGGTGAACAACGCGGGCTGGGTCACGGCGGTCTCGTTGAGCTTCGCCGCGGCCTGCTCGTCGGTGACCTCGGCGTTCAGCAGCTCCCGCAGATCGAACCCGAGCAGCGGCGTCAACTGGTCGGCGCAGGTGTCGACGGCGTCCCGGTAGACCGGCCAGGTCCGGTACAACTCGCGCCCGGAGCCCGGGAACTGCGCGCCCTGGCCGGGGAACAGGAACGTGACCTGCGGCGACCCCGCGACCCCTGCGACGGTGCGTACCGTCGGCTCGCCGCCCAGCTCCGCGACCGCCGCCTGCGGGTCGCCGGCCACCACCAGCCTGCGGTGCGCGAACGCGGCCCGCCCTTCCTGCAACGTGAACGCCACGTCGGCCGGGTCGTGCCCGGCGTCACCGAGGTGCTCGGCCAGCGCCGCGCAACTGGCGGCGAGGGCGTCGGCGGAACGGGCGGACACCGGCCACAGCTGCGGCGTCCCCGTCGTCCGAGCCGGTGGCTCCGGCGGCGCCGGTGGCTGCTCGACGATGACGTGGGCGTTGGTGCCGCCGATGCCGAACGAACTCACCGCGGCGATCCGCGGCGCGTCCCGGTCGCGCCACTCGGGGTTGGACCAGTGCTGGACCTCCCTGGCCAGCCGGAACGGGGAGTTCGCGAGGTCCATCGCCGGGTTCGGCTCGACGCAGTTGATGGTCGGGGTGATGACGCCGTCGCGGACCGCGAGGATCGCCTTGAGCAGGCCGACCGTGCCGGCCGCCGGGCCGAGGTGGCCGAGGTTGCCCTTCGCCGAACCGAGCCAGCAGTACTGGCGGCGTTCGGTGCGCTCCCGGTATGCGGCGCTCAGCGCCGCCACCTCGATCGGGTCACCGACGACCGTGCCGGTGCCGTGCGCCTCGACCATCCCGATCGCCTCGGGATGCACCTGAGCGTCGTCCAACGCCGCCCGGACCAGCTCCAGTTGGCCGTCCACACCGGGCGCGGTGAATCCGGCCCGCCGGTTGCCGTCGTTGTTGACCGCGGAGCCCTTGATCACCGCGTACACCTGGTCGCCGGCCGCCGTTGCCGCCGCCAACGGCTTGAGCACCACCAGCGCGCCGCCGTCGGCGAAGATCGTGCCGGTGGCATCGGCCGCGAACGGACGGACGTGCCCGTCCCGCGACAGGATCCCACCCTCCAGGTACGGGTAGCCGCCGCCCAACGGCAGGTCGACCTGCACGCCGCCGGCGATCGCGACATCGCACTCGCCGCGACGCAGCGCCTGCATCGCCTGGTGCACCGCGACCAGGGACGTCGAGCACGCGGTGTAGACGGACACGCTCGGCCCCATGAACCCGAGGCGGTACGACACCAACGGGGCGATGTAGTCCGGGTTGTTGCCGGTGCTCACGCTGGTCAGGCCGGCGGCGCGACTGACGGCGCGATTGCGTTCGATGTAGTCGATCCGGTACCGGTTCGTGGTCGCGCCCCCGAAGACGCCCACCCGCTGCCCGATCCCGCGCGGGTCGTAGCCGGCGTCGGTGAGCGCGGTGTAGGAAAGCTCGAGGAACAGCCGGAACTGCGGATCGCAAAGCTCGGCCTCACGTTGTGTGAATCCGAAGAACTCAGGATCGAACAGATCGAGATCGGCGGCGGTGCTTGTAACCGGTTGGAAACCCGGCGTGTCCGCCGCTTCGGACGGCAGTTGTCGCGCGCGCGCCACCTCGGGGGCGATTCGCTCGACAGACTCCACACCGCCTTGGAGGTTGCGCCAAAACTCACGGACATTGCGTGCGCCCGGTAACCGTGCCGCCACTCCGACAATAGCTATGGCGTTGTCGGATGCGCCGTGAGTGTCTGTCACCAACACTCCCTTACATTACTTTTGGGCCAACCAGCCTCCGGGACGATAGTCGGGCGTCCAGGGCATGTCAACGGTCACTGCGCCACGCCTCCCCCGTCGGTTCCCAGCTACACTGACGCGTGCCACAAGACTCCCTGAGCCGCTTGAGTAGCGAATTTGCCGATTACGCGACAGTCGGCAGCCAAATGGTCATCGCCGAGGCGATGGGATTGTTACAGCTGCCGCCGATCCACGTTACTCTCGGTGAGTTGGGCATCATCGACGCGGAATGGGAACGCATCCGGCGCGACCTGTTCGAGGTTTTCCACCTCCGCGCCGAACCGGCGGCACTCAGCGTGCTGACTCCGGCACAGCTCGGCCAGTTCATCGCCGACCAGCCGATCAACCGGCCCGGCCCGCAATTACGCCTCGCGGGGGGAAGCGGTACCGCGACGTGGCTGGTGCACGGCGCCGACGGCGAGGTGGGCTGGTTCCTCAAGCACCTCGACGGGATCGGGTTGCCGGCCCCCCTGATCGGTCTGCGCGCCCCCGGGTGGTACGACGAGCCCACGCCCGCGTCGATCGAGGAACTCGCCGTCCGGTACACCGACCAGATCCGTGCCGCCCAGCCCGCGGGCCCCTACCGGCTCGCCGGGTACTGCGCCGGCGCAGTCATCGCCGTCGCGATGGCGAACTTGCTGGAAGGCCAGGGGGAGACGGTCGACCGGATGTTCTTCATCGACCCGGACCTGCGGCACCTGGCCGCGTCGAGACGCGACGCCGTCATGTTCCGGCTGCACCAGCTCAAGCGCCGTCCCGAACCGGCCGCGCGCCTGCTGCGCAAACCCGCGACCGAGACACCGCTCGCCCAGGTGCTGGAACGGATGGACGATCCACGCCCCCACCAGGACCCGATGGAACGCGTCCTGTACCGCGGGCTCGGGGTCGTCGCCGACCTGATCGGCCTCACCGGTGGCGACACTCTGGCCCCGGTCGCCAGCACGGCGACCGCCTGGTTCACCGACTCCTACCTGACCTCGATCGCCGAGAGCAAGGACAAGGTGATGGCACATCTCGCCACCATGTTCAGCGGCGGCGTCGACATCCGGTACAGCTCCTCACACACGGAGATATTCGCGACTTCCGAATTCCGTGACTGGCTCATCCGGTACGCCGCAACGGAAAGCCACAACGCCGCCAAATAGCCGCCATCTCCCGCAGCCCGGCGATTCGCTCGTCCATCGTGGCACCGCGCGGCGCGACCGACAACGTGCCGAGACCGGCTGCGGCGTACGAGCGCACCTTGGCCTCGATCCGCTCGGCGGGGCCGATTAGACACGTACGGTCGAGGAATTCAAACGGCACCGCCGCGAGCGCATCCGGGTCGCCTTCCTGGAACAGTTTCCGTACCTTGTGCGCCGCGTCGCCGTAACCGAGTCTCTCGGCCTGTTCGACGTAGAAGTTGCGGGCCGTGCCGCCCACGCCCAGGAATTGGGCGGCATACGGCCTCACCCTATTCGCGCACGCCTCCAGGTCATCACCGATCGCCATTGGCAACGTGGCGACCAGATCGAACTCGGATTTGTCGCCCGACGCCCGGTCCCGGCCCGTCGCGATATGCGCGAGTGTCTCCGCCACGCCCTCCGGCGGCAGGAAGAGCGACAGCGATCCGTCGGCGATCTCCCCGGCCAGTTCCAGATTCTTCGGCCCCAACGCCGCCAGGTAGATCGGCAGGTCGCCCCGCAACGGGCGCATCGTCAACCGCTGCGGCTCCCCCGGCGCCCCGGGCAGCGGCAACGTCGTGTGCCGCCCGGCGAACCGGACCGGCCGGCGGGTCAGTGCCGCGCGGACCACCGCCACGTACTCCCGGGTACGGGTCAACGGCTGTCCGAAGGGCACCCCGTACCAGCCCTCCGACACCACCGGGCCGGAAATCCCCAGCCCCAGCCGGAACCGGCCGCCGCTGGCCAGGTCGAGCGTCGCCGCGGTCATCGCCGTCATCGTCGGCGCCCGCGCCGGAATCTGCATGACCGCGGCACCCAGGTCGATCCGCTCGGTCTGCGGGGCCAGCCAGCCCAGCAGCGTCGGCGCGTCGCTGCTGTACGCCTCGGCGATCCACAGCGCGTCGTACCCCAACTGGTCCGCCGCCTGCGCCAACGTCACCAGATCATCGAGACTGGCCCGGTCGTGCAACATACCGAGACTGAGTCCGAGCCGCATCGTCATGCCCCATCCGATTGCTGGTTCAGCACGAACCCGGCCAGCGCCTGCGGTGTCGGTGCCGAGAAGACCGCCGCCAACGGCACATTCACCCCGGTCGACCTGGTGACCCGTTGTGCCAGTTTCGCGGCGAGCAGCGAATGACCGCCGCTGCGGAAGAAATTCGACTGCTCGTGCAGCTGCGGTGCCCTGAGAATGCTCCGCCACAACGCCACGAACTCACCGACCAGGCCGTCGACCACCGGCGCGCCCTCGGCCGAGTCGGTCTTCCGGGCCGCTGCCCGCTGTTCGGCCATCGCGGTCAGGGTCGGATAGTCCACCTTGTCGTTGCCGGTCGTCGGCATCGCTTCCAGCACCGCCACGTCGGTGGGGACCGCGTACGACGCGAGCTGGTCCTTCGCGAAACGCCACACGTCGTCGGCGATGTCCGCGTCGGCACCGCGCACGAAGGCCACCAGTGCGCCGTCGGCGCTCGGATCGCCGGCCAGTACCACCGCGGCGGCACTCACCCGCGGATGCTGCTCCAGCACCGCCTCCACCTCGCCGAGCTCGATCCGGTGGCCCCGCAGCTTGATTTGACGGTCGGTGCGTCCGCGCAGTTCGAGCGTGCCGTCGTGACGCCAGCGGCCCACATCGCCGGTGCGGTAGAACCGGCCCGCACCGCCGAGCTCACCGAACCGCTGCGCCGTCAACTCGGGACGACGCAGGTAGCCGATGGCGACACCGTCGCCGCCGATGCACACCTCGCCCGGCATTCCGGGCGGCTGCGGCCGGCCGGCCCCGTCGGCGATGACCACGGTGGTGTTCGCGATCGGCCGCCCCACCGCCACGCCCCCGTCGACGTCGGTGACCAGCGCGCTGGTGGACCAGATCGTCGTCTCGGTCGGCCCGTACACGTTCCACAGCGTGCAGCCGGTCGCGAGCAGCGCCCGCGCCAGATGCGCCGGCAGCGGCTCACCACCGCAGAGCACCCGCCGCCCCCGCAGCCGGCCCTTCGCGTCCTGGACCACCAGCCGCCACGTCGTCGGCGTCGCCTGCAGCACCGACACGTCGTAGCGCTGCACCAGGTCGAGCAGGACCGCGCCGTCGCTGCGGGCGGCGTCGTCGGCGACGACCACCCGGGCGCCGGCGACCAGCGGCAGGAACACCTCGAGGGCGGAGATGTCGAACGCGTAGGTCGTCAGCCACAGCAGGGCGTCCTGGCTGGTCACGCCGATGTCGGCGATGAAGTGCCGCACCACGTTCGCCAGGTTGGCGTGGCTGATCACGACGCCCTTCGGCAACCCGGTCGAGCCGGAGGTGTAGATGACGTACGCCGGATCGGTCGGCGCCGGCGCCTGCCAGCCACGCTCGTCCGGATCCACCGTGCCGAGCTCGATCACCCGGCAGCCGGCGGGAACCACGCCCGGCGGTGGCTCCCGGTCCGCCAGCAGCACGGTGACCTCGGCATCCGTGAGCTCGTACGCGAGTCGCGCGGCCGGCTGGTCCGGATCGAGCGGCAGGTACGCCGCCCCCACCTGCCAGATGCCCAGCGCGGCGACGGCACACGGGAAGCCCCGTTCGGCGTAGAGGCCGACGATCGCGCCCCTCTCCACCCCGGCCCGCGCCAGCAGCGCGGCGACACCGGCCGTCCGCGCCGCCACGTCACGGTACGTCCACGTCACGCCGTCGCGATCGATGATCGCCACCGATTCCGGCCGGGCCGCCGCCTGCGCGGCGATCTCCTCCGCCACCGTTCTCGGCGGGCCGTCCACCGTCGTCGCGTTGGCGTCGTCGACCACGGCCCGATCCGCGGCGCTCCAGACGTCGAGGCCGCCGATCGGCCGGTCGACCTGAGCCGGCAGGCGTTCCAACACCGCCTCGTACCGCGCCAGAAGCGCGGCGATGTCGTCCGCGCCGTGCACGTCCGAACCGTAGACCGCTTTCAGCGTGACGCCGTCGCCCTCGCGCGTCACCACCAGTTCGAGATCGACCCTGCTGTGCTCGCTGTCGACCTCCCACAGCTCCGCCGCCAGCTCGTCCCGGCCGCCGGTCATCGGCTCCGGGGGCGGCCGGTGGTTGAACATGTGGCGGAACGGCGGCACCCACCACGCCGCGTCGTCGCGCGTGTGCGATGTCTCCAGTCCCTCGTAGGACACATCGGCGTGGTCCATCGCGGTGACGAACAACCGACGGACTTCCCGCACCAACTCATGGAACGTGCGTTCCGGTGCCACAGCCAGCCGCAGCGGCAACGTGTTCATGTGGTAGCCGACCGCCCGACGGGCCGCGCCGTCCCGCAGATCGACCGGGACCCCCACCACCACGTCCTGGCCCGCGCCATGCCGCATCAGCAGCACGTAGTACAGCGCCAACAACACGATGTTGTCGGTCGCGCGGCACGCCCGGCGCAGGTCTCGCATGCCGGCGAGCGCCGCCGTGGACAGTCGCCGGGTGACGGTGCCGCCGGCGAACGTCGGCGCCGCCGGGTCCGGCCGGCCGAACTCCAACGCCGCCGGAACGCCCGGCAGGTCCGCGAGGTGCCGCTGCCAGAAGGCGAGCGCCGCCGCCGTCGGCTCGGCGGGTTCCGGGGCCGGTCCGGGCCCGGCGAGCGCCGCCGGCGGCCGGCCGTCGGCGAGCATCGCCGGATACAGCGCCGCGAACTCCTCGATCAGCACCGCGCCTGACACCGCGTCCACCGCGAGATGGTGCAGGCACAGGCAGATGAGGTGCCGGTCCGGGCTGCGCACCAGGACCGCGCGGACCGGAATGTCGACGGCGAGGTCGAACGGCCGCCCCGTGGCGGTCCGGCACACCTGACCGGCCTCGCCGGACGCGGCCTGCACCACCTCGAGCGGCACCGTCGCGGACTCCGCCACCACCCGCGTCGGCAGCCCGTCAACCTCGACGAACCGGGTCCGCAGCGCCCGATGCCGCCGCGCCAACTGGTCCAACGTCGCCTGCACCGCCGCGGTGTCCAACCGTTCCGTCGTCACCAGCGCCAGCGGCACGTTGTTCACGCCGGTCTCCGGCAGCAACCGCTCCAGCATCCACAGCGCGTTCTCCTTCGCGGACAACACGGTTCACCTCACCCGATCGACGTCGAGGACGTCATGGCAGTCGTCTGACGCGGTTCGCCGAGCGCGGGCGGAGCGACCCTCGAATGAGGACACGGGCCACCTCTGCCGGTGACAGTCAGTAACCTGGTCGTCCGGATCGCGGACGGCGTCGGGGCACACCCGCACACCGTCGGAGGCCGCCGCCCGGGCCAGGCGGAGCAATGCGGCTTCCGGCACACGAACCCCCCTGAGGCGCGACTCCGAGCCGCCCGCGACGAATGATCCTCGATAGGCTACGACGCACGTCACGTGGCATCAAGCGCATGCCATACGCGGACGCGACCCCCGCACCGCCGGCCCTCGAACCCCGGTACCGGGCCGCCGCCGCGGCGGCGATGTCGACCGGTCGGCAGAACCGACACAGACTCGGGCAACACGGGGGCCTGCGGGTTCATCAAGGTTACTCAGCGTCAGATTGCCGGCACTCCGTCGTCAGGCCGGACGCAGTCGAGCGCCGGCTCCGCTGCGGCGCGACGGAGGCCGCCGCTCAGCGATCCGGGGCGTCCTCCGCGAGGTACATCTCAAGTTGGATGTTGTCCGGGTCCCGGAACGCGATCAGCGTGAAGCCCATCGGTGGCGTAACCGTGATCCCGGAGTGCACGACGCCGGCATCGGTCAGCCGGGAGGCCCACGCCTCCAACTCGGCCCGCGTCCGCACCGCGAACGCCAGGTGGTCGAGTCCCGTCCGACGTTCACTGAACTCCGCGCCGGCATCCGCGTGCCTGTGCGTCGTCAACCCGATGACGACCCCGCCCGGGTGGCGCATCAGCTGCCGGTCGAAGCCGTCGGTGTCCCACCGGAACAGTGGTGAGAAGTCCAGGACGTCGCGGTACCAGCGTACCGAGGCATCGAGGTCGCGCACGTTCAGCGCGATGTGGTGGATCCCTGAGAACCCTGCTACCGCCACGTCTCACGCCTTTCGCAACCGTCGGCCCCCGCTGAACAGTAAGGCGGATGCTACGGCGCGAGCTGGAGCGGCTGCACGCGCCGGCCGGCCTGGTCACGTCACCGCTGATCGCCGACGGCGCCCGGGTCGCAGGTCAGGACTGATCCTGGCCGGTGGAGTGGATGGCGAGCAGGGCGATGTCGTCGGTGGCCTGCTCGACGGCGAGTGTGATCATGATGCGGGCGCAGACCGATTCGGCGGGACCGGGCTCGACGGCTGAGCAGAGCCGTTGGATGCCGACGTCGATGACTTCGCCACGGCGTTCGACGAGCCCGTCGGTGTAGCAGATGAGGGCCGCCTCGGGCGGGAACGCCACTTCGGTGTACCGGCGGGCCGGCTGACGCGGGCCCGTGCCCAACGGAAGATCGACTGGATTGTTCAACACGCGGGCCGGCCGGCCCGGCGCGGCCAGGATGGGTTGCAGGTGCCCGGCGAGGGACAGTCGGATGGTGGTGCGGTCCGGGGAGATCATGGCGTACAGGACCGTGGCAAGGTTCCCGGTCTCGAAATGGTGGACCTTGCGGTCGAGCAGGGTCAGCGCGCTGGCCGGGTCGTCGCAGACCAGGGCGTAGGCGCGCAGCGCGCTGCGCAGGCGTCCCATCACCACGGCGGAGCGCAGTCCGTGTCCGGACACGTCGCCGATGACGACCCCCAGCCAGCCGGAGGGCAGCGTGAACACGTCGTACCAGTCACCGCCGACGCCGGCGTCGTGGCCGGGAACGTAGCGGGCGGCCATGTCGACGCCGGGCGCGTCGGGCAGGTGGGTGGGCAGCAGGCTGCGTTGCAGGGCGAGGGCGGCGGCGCGGTCCATGTTGCCGGCCCCGGCCTGGCTGGCAAGGCTCGCCCTCTCGCCGGCCAGCTGAAGCAGCTTCACGTCGTCATCGGTGAATCGGCGCGGCGTGAGGCAGCCGACGTGCAATACGCCGATCACCTCGCCGCCGGCGAACATGGGCACGCCCAGCAGCGAGCGGACCCCCTTGCCGAAGAGGATCGGGCTGACCACGTCGCCGGACGCGACGTTGTCCAACGTGACGGGATGCCTGTCCCGAGCGATCCGGCCGGCGAATCCACTGCCGACGGAGATCCGGACGCCCCGGCGGACCTCCTCCTCCAGCCCCTTGGCCGCGGTTGCCACCAGCTGCTGGGCGTGCACGTCCAGCAGCAGAATGGCGGCGGTGTCAACCCCGAGCACCTCTCGGACCCGGTCAAGGAGCTCGTCGAGGAAGTCGGTGACGCCGAGCTGGGACAGCGCGGCGTCGGCGACCGCCTCGATCCGACGCAGCCGCTCATCGCTCCCACCACCCCGCATCATCACCGGAAGCGTAGCCCTCCGCTGGCCGGAAAAACCGCCGGGAACGACCCGTGTACGGACCCGGCCGTGGGCCACCGCCCGCCAGTCGGCACAGGGCGTGTCGGCGTGACCTCGGCGGGCCCGGCCGGTCGAGCCGGCGGCAGTGGGTCAGGCCGGGGCGGTCGGGCCGCCGCCGACGTCTTCCGCGAGGCGTCCGGCAGCAACCCGTGGGCGCTCAGCCAGCCTCGCGCGTCCGCCCATGGCCGACAGGGGCGTCCAGCGTGGAGAACGGATGCCCGGTCCGGGCCGACCGGCCGGGCATCCCCCGGTCCGGCGGACGCGGCGGGGCCCTGTCCGGCGGCCTACGCCCACCAGTTACCGGAGGCGCTGTCCGCGCCCTGGGCGTCGTCGGTCATCTGCGCGTTCACGGTGACCTGGTGGAAGGACTGCCACCCGAATCCGCTGAAGATGGAGATCTCCCAGGCAACCGGACCGCTCGCGCACGGCACGTCCATGGACGCCATTCCGAACGAGAACGGCAGGACCTGCGTCGCCGACACGCTGATGTGCGCGGCACCGGTCGAGCCGGTGCAGGTCACCGTGCCGTTGACCTGGAGCTGGTCGACGGTCACCGCGCTGGCCGAGGTGACGGTGATGTCGGCCTGGGCCGCCCGCGCCGGCGCGGCGACGGCCAGCCCGGCCGTGGTGAGCACGGCGACGGTCAGCACCCCACGACAGGCCCGTTCGATCATGGTCATCATCCCCTCGGGATTCGCGAAACTGGCGGGACAGGCCGGACCAGCCTAACGAATACATCCATAGGTATGAATTTTCCATGACAAATGTACTGACCGTCGCGGCGGTGAGGGGCATTCGAACACGCGGCGCGGAGACACCCACGAGGGCGCCCGGTCAGCGCGGGACCAGACCGTTCTGGTACGCCCAGACCACGGTCTGCAACCGGTCGCGTACGCCGATCTTGGCCATGGCCCGCCCGAGGTGGGACTTGACCGTGCTGGTCTCGATGAACAGCTCACCGGCGATCTCGACGTTCGACAGGCCCTGGGCGAGCAGCCCCACGATCTCCTTCTCCCGCGCGGTGAGCTGGTGGGCCGCCGCGGCGTCGGACGGGGAGGTCGGCCTGCGCCGCGCGAACTCCGAGATCACCCGATGGGTGACGGCCTGGTCGACGAGCCCGTATCCGTTGGCGAGGCGGCGGACCGCGTCGATGAGGTCGTCGGGCTCGCAGTCCTTGAGGATGAATCCGCTCGCCCCGGACTCGAGCGCGCCGAAGACGTACTCGTCGAGGTCGAAGGTCGTCACCACGAGCACGGCCGGCGGCGCCCCAGCGGCGTCGGCGACGATCTGGCGGGTCGCGGCGAGCCCGTCGCCGCCGGGCATCCGGACGTCCATGCAGATGACGTCCGGGTGCAGCCGGCGGGCCAGCTCGACCGCCGAGGATCCGTTGGACGCCTCCGCCACGACCTCGATGTCCCCCGCCTGCTCCAGGATGACGCGGAAACCGGCCCGCACGACCGCCTGGTCGTCGACGAGCATCACCGTGATCATGCCGGTTCCTCTCCCTTCGTGGCCGTGGCCGTCGAACCGGCGGGCGCGTCGTCGCGTCCCGTCGGCAACATCACTGTGACAGACCACCCGCCGGTCGGCGTCGGCCCGGCGGCGAACTGCGCGCCGATCAGCTGTGCGCGTTCCCGCATGCCGACCAGGCCGACTCCCCCGCCGGTCCGTTCCCCGGGTTCGGGGGCGCGCGTGGCGGGTTCGTTCGACACCCTGAGCGCGACCTCGCGCGGCAGGAAGTGGAGCTCCACGCGCACCGGGGCGCCGGGGGCGTGCTGGCGGGCGTTGGACAGGCACTCCTGCACCATCCGGTACAGCGCGACGTCGGCGATCGGGGACACCTCGCGTCGTGGTCCCTCCCCGACGAACTCGACGGAGGTGCCGAGGTCGCGCGCGGTGCGCACGAGGTCGTCGAGGCTGACCAGTCCCGGCACCGGGGCGTTGTCGTCGTCGTGCCCGGCGCTGTCCGCGCCGCCCCCGTTGACCGACCGCCCCCGGAGCACACCCACGACGAGTCTCAGGTTGTCGAGGGTCTCCTTGCCCTGCCCTCGGATCCACACGACGCCGGCCTTCGCCGCCGCGGGGTCGCGGTCGATCAGCCGCTCGACCGCCGCCGCCTGCACCACCATGCCGGACAGGTGGTGGGCGGCGACGTCGTGCAGCTCCCGGGCCATCCGGGCGCGCTCCGCGCCGATCGCCGCCCGCACCTTGTCCCGGTGCGCCCGGAGCGCGTCGTCCGCCCGCACCCGCACCAGTTCCAGGTAGCGCCGGTGGGTGGCGACGTAGCTGCCGACGAAGGCCGCCCCCAGGTAGGACAGGGCACCCGAGGCGAGGTGGCCGAGCGCCGCGACGAGGATGTCGGGGGCCACCCCGGCGGTGACCGCGATCACCCCCGACGCCTCGGCCACCACGGCCGCGCCGGCCAGCAGCAGCGCCGTCCTGGCGGGGAACAGGGCGCCGACGGTGTAGGCCGCGACGAGCGGTGCGACGCCACGGACCGTCGCTTCGGACGGGACCACCGCGGTGACGACGACCTGCAGGGCGACGACGAGCCCGAGGCAGAGCCGCGGACGTACCCGACGCAGGCACAGCACCAGCGCCTGTACGCAGGCGACGGCGACGAGCACCCGGGCCCGCGCCGGGTCGACGGAGAGCCCCTCGACGGGCGCGGCGAACCGGAGGAACGTCGTCAGCATCGCGAACGTCGCCACGGTGACACCGGCCGCCAGCAGGCAGTCCCGCGCGAACCGTCCGGTCACTCCGAGCCTGGTGAGTCGTTCGTCCCACTGCCGGGTCAGTCCTGGCAAGCCGGGGGTGTCGGCGGGCGCTCGGCCAGCACCGGGGTGATCTGCCATGGCGATGAGCATCCTTCGTCGGGGATCGGCGCGCGTCGGCGGGTCAGTAGGAGATGTCCGGGGCGAGCAGCATGAACTCGACGGCGAACCATCCCGTGCCGGCGAGGGCGAGCAGGATCATTCCGCTGGCGGCCCTCCGGCGCCAGCCGGTACGGCGGCGGATGTCGTCGGCGAGCCGGACGGCGGCGGGCAGCACACCGAGCAGACCGATCAGTTGTAACGCCTGCACGGCCCGCAGGGCGGCGCTCGGGACGTCCTGGAGGCCCATGATGCTCACGATGCTCCACCCCCAGCCTACGAGTGCGAGGACGGCGCCGGCGACGGCGAGGCGGCTCAGGACCCGCGCGGTGCGCCCGGCGGGGTCGCGGGGGGCGCGGCCGAGGCGGCGGCGGGCGACCGCGCCGACCGGCCAGGACAGGACGGCGAGGACGAGCACGCCCGCCGACGCGGCGATCACCGGGACGGCGAGGGCGGAACTGCGGGCGGGCTCGACCGGCAGGAGGGCGAACGCGGACTCGAAGCCGATCGCCTGCACCCTGCCGTCGACCGCCCGCATCGAGAGAACGCGCTGCCCGCCGACCTCCCGCCAGACGTGGGGGGTGATCTCCTCGTACAGGGCGGGAGACTCCGACAGCGGGCCGGGCTCGAACAGCAGCCGTCCGCCGTCCTGGACGCTCACCGTCGTACGGCCGACCAGGCCGACCGCGGTCAGGAAGGTGCTGCGCATCGCCCGCGAGCTCTCGTAGGTGCCGGCGGCCATCGCGGCGTGCTCGGCGGTGGTCGCCGCGTCGACGGCCCGGACCGGCAGGGGCCTGGCCGGCGGGAAGTAGCGGTCGGCGAACCCCGACAGGACCGCCTGCCGCAGTTCGTGGCTGTCGATCGCGCCGCGTCCGTTGCTGTTGAGCGAGATGAAGATGCCGGCCCGGTCGTCGGGGTAGATCTGCAGGTGGGAGTGGAAGTACGAGGTGTCGCCGCCGTGGCCGAGGATCCGGTGGCCGTTGCGGTTCTCCTCGAAGAACCCGAGGGTCATCCGGGGGCCGCCGGCGAGGGTGCCGAGCGAGGCCGCGTCGAGCGCCGGCCGATGCATGAGTTCGAGGGTCGGGGCGCTGAGCAGGGCCGCCCCACCGGCCGGTGCGCCGAGGTGGGCGAGCATGAAGCGGGCCATGTCCGTCGCCGGTGCGCTGAGCGCCCCGGCGGGTGGGACGCCGACGGTCTCGAACGGCACGGCCGGGGCGGAGGCGTCGTCGTATCCGTTCGACAGGCGGTCCCGCAGGTGCGGCGGCAGCGGCTGAGCGAAGGTCGACGACGTCATGCCGGCGCGGCCGAGGACGTTGCGCTCGACGTACTCCTCGAAGCGCGTTCCGCTCACCCGCTCGACGATGTACCCGGCGAGCGCGTTGCCGTAGTTGGAGTAGGCGGGCACGGTGCCCGGCTCGTAGATCTGCTCGGGCGGGTCGGTCGTCAGCGCCTTGCGCAGGTCGGCTCCGGTGCCCGCCAGGTCGATCAGGCCGCCGATTCGCTCCTCGAACCCGGCGGTGTGGGTCAGCAGGTGCCGCAGGGTGACGGGCCGGTCGTGGCTGCGGGGCGGGGTGAAGTCGAGATATCCGCGGATGTCGGCGTCGAGGTCGAGCTGGCCCTTCTCGACGAGTTGCATGACGGCGGTGGCGGTGACGAGCTTCGACACCGATCCCACCCGGAACAGGTGCCGGTCGGGGTCGACGGGCACGGGGACCGCGCCCTCGTCGGTGCCCGTGTCGGCATGGCCGTATCCCCGTGCGGTGATGATCTCACCGTCGCGGACGACGGCGACCGTGGCTCCGGCGATGCCGGTCCGTTGGAGTGCGGCCGGGAGCAGGCCGTCGAGCCAGGCGTTGACGTCCCTGCCGTTCAGGGCTGCCGGGTCGGTCGACGCGCCCGGGGCGCCGACGGGCGGGGCCGGGTTGGTCGGCGCCGTGCCGGCGCCGCAGCCCGCGACCGCCGTCGCGGCGACAGCGAACAGTGTCGCCAGGAACGCCGCGCGGCGCAGCGGGCGGAACCCGGATCGGGGTGGGCGGGGTCGTGCGGGTGCGTCATCGAGAAACATGGTCTCTGCTGCCTTCCGAGGCTCTCGGGTGTCCGGAGGAAGTCCGTTCGGCGTCACTCGAATGCCCTTGGCACAGCCTGCTGGAGCAGCGTCGCCGTGCCATCTGGCGCAGGGACGCAATCGGTTTGCGACCTGAGTGGGAACCGTGACGCCGCGAGGCGGTCGGGCCGGGTCGCGATCGGCTCGGGTGTGCCTCGGGCGCCGTTCGAAGGCTCACCCGGGAGCGCGGATATTCCGCGGGACAACAACCTCGACCGCTCGGCGATCCCCGGGAGTCCACTGTGTACGGTGGCGGTCTAATTCCCGCTCGGCCGGCGACCTCCTGGGCGGTTGCCGGGCCGCACCGGTCGCTGCCGCGCCGGACGGTCGGCCGGCTGGGCAGCCGAACCCCCATCGGAGGAACTGCGAATCATGTACGACGCGATAGTGGTCGGCGCCCGCTGCGCGGGTGCCTCCACCGCCCTGCTGCTCGCCAGGCAAGGGCACCGGGTGCTCGTGGTGGATCGGTCGTCGTTCCCCAGTGACGTCATCTCGACACACTTCCTGTGGCCGCACGGGATGTCCTACCTCAACCGCTGGGGCCTGTTGGACCAGGTCACCGAGGTCACCCCCACGCACACGAGCATCGACATCGTCAACGACGGCATCCGACTGACCGGATCGGTGCCGACGGACCTGCTGCGCGAGCACTTCCGGGATCTGCACGGCGACGACTCGGGCGTGGTGCAGAGCTACGCCTCCGTCCGCCGCCGGGTGCTGGACGAGATCCTCGTCGAGGCCGCGGCCAAGGCCGGTGCCGAGGTCCGCACCAACTGCACCGTACGGGAGCTGATCGTCGAAGACGGCCGGGTCGTCGGCGTCCGGGGGCGAGCGGCCGACGGCCAGGCGTTCGAGGAGCGGGCCCGGATCGTGGTCGGTGCCGACGGCCGGAACTCGTTCGTCGCGCGCGCACTCGATCTGCCCAGGTACGACGAGCGGCCCCGGTGCACGTTCGCCTACTGGAGCTACTGGTCCGGATTCGATCTCGGGTCCGGGCAGATCCACCGGCGTGGCCGGCTCGGCTGCGCGGTGGTGCCGACCAACTTCGCGCAGAACATGGTCCTGGTCTGGGGGCCGAGCGAGTGGTCCCGGGAGTTCCGCGCCGACGTGCCGGGCAACATGCAGCGGGCGCTGGACTTCGTCAGCCCCGAGCTGGGCGAGGTGGTCCGCACCCGGGGGACGCGGGAGGAGCGGATCTACGGCACCCTGGACCAGTCGGCCTTCCTCCGGCCGCTGCACGGGCCCGGCTGGGTGCTCGTCGGTGACGCCGAGTCCGCGAAGGACCAGTGCACCGCGATCGGCATGACCCACGCCTTCCGCGACGCGGAACTGGTCACTGCCGCCCTGGACCGGTGGCTGACCGGGGAGGTGTCGATCGACGAGTCGATGGCCGCGTACGAGGGCCGCCGCCGCAGCCAGAACGCCGCCGCCTACTACGACTACGTGTGCACGTTCGCGGAGATGCGGCCGTACCGGCACGACGAGCTGCAACTGTTCCTCGCGTTGCGCGGCAACCAGGAGGAGACCGACCGGTTCATCGCCACGCACGCCGACGTCGCGCCGGTCTCGGAGTTCTTCCAGGCGTCCAACCTCTTCCTGCTCAACGACGCCGCGAAGGAGTCCTCGGCCGACTACGCGGTCTTCGACGACTTCGCCGCGACGTCCCGCATGTACCAGCAGAACCTTTTCGCCTGATGCCGCACCAGGGAGCCGACACCGTGACGACCACCACCGACCTGCACCAGCGTGACGACGGCGAGCTGATCGAGGTCATCCTGCACGCGGCCCGCCTCGGCGACGTCGAGGCCATGGCGCGTACCGCGGCCGAGGTCTCCGAGATGACCCGCAACTGGGCCGCCCACATCCCGTGGGACGACTTCCCGACCCTCGACCGGTCCGGGGCCGACGGCGAACTCGCCCAGATCGTCGCGGACCTGACGGAGATGTGGGAGCCCGCCCACCTGCGCAACCCCGTCGACCCGGACGAGGAGTACGCGCTGGACAAGAACGCCTACGATTTCTACCGCCCCGCCGGCCGGAACCTGCTCGCCCGCACCGAGGACTTCTACGGCTGGGTGCAGGCCCGCCGTCGTACGGAGACCTGGCAGTACTCCCGGGTGCTCGAGGCGGCCCCGGACAGCATCGCCGAGATCACCAACGACCTGGGCCGGCGGACCCGGGGCATCAACTTCAACTCGCAGGACTACCTGTCGTTCAACACCCACCCGGCGATCCGGGAGGCGGCGGCCCGCGCGATGCGCGACTACGGTCCGCACAGCGCCGGCTCGCCGATGGTGCTCGGCAACACCCGGATCTCCGACGACCTCGAGGCGGCCCTCGGCGACCTGGTGCGACTCGACCACGTGACGCTCTTCCCGACCGGGTGGGCGGCGGGCTTCGGCGCGGTGGTCGGTCTGGTCCGCCAGTCCGACCACGTGCTGATCGACCGGCTCGCGCACTCGTGCCTCCAGCAGGGCGCCCGGGCGGCGACCCGCAACGTGGTGCGCTATGAGCACCTCAACGTCGAGGCGGTCCGCCAGCACCTGGTCGACATCCGGTCGCACGACACCCGCAACGGCATCCTGGTGGTCACCGACGGCCTCTTCTCGGTGGACGCCGACTGGCCGGACCTGGTGACCCTCCAGCGGGTCTGCCGGGAGCACGACGCCACCCTGCTGGTCGACGTCGCGCACGACCTCGGCTCGATGGGGCCGGGCGGTACGGGTGTGCTGGGGACGCAGAACCTGCTCGGCGAGGTCGACATCGTCATGGGCGCCTTCTCGAAGACGTTCTGCTCCAACGGCGGTTTCGTGGCGTCGAACTCGCCGGCCCTGAAGCAGTACATCAAGATGTTCGGTGGCTCGCACTTCTTCTCCAACGCGCTCTCCCCCGTGCAGACCGCGGTGGTCCGGGAGGCCACGCGGATCATCCGGTCCCCCGAGGGGGACGCGCTTCGCGCCCGGCTGTTCACCGCGATCCATGCGCTCCGCGACGAGCTGACCAACCGGGGCCTGACCTGCATGGGGGAGCCTTCGCCGATCGTCCCGCTGCTGATCGGCAACGAGAAGCTCGCCCGAACCGCGAACCGGCTGCTCTTCGACCGGGGGGTCCTCGCGTTCATGGTGGAGTTCCCGGTCACGCCGACCGGCTCGTCCCGGTTCCGGCTTCAGGTGCAGGCCGGTCACGGGCCCGAGGAGGCCCGGGAGGCGGCCCGCATCATCGAGGGCGCGATCGCGGACTCCCGGGCCTACCTGTCCAGCGCGTTCGGCAGCGCCCCCCGGTAGTGTCCGTCGGGCGGGGCACCGGGGCCGAGGCCGCCCCGGTGCCCCGCCCGGCCTGGTGGAAGGTCACCGGTGGCCACCGCCGGCATCGGTGACGGCGACGATCGGGAGTTGACGCAGGTCACCCCGGTCGGGGTCGGCGGCGGTCCAGGGCCCGCGAGCTGGATACGCTGGACGACGAGCCTGATCAACCTCAGGGCGGGTCGGGCAGCGGAAGCCGAAGAATGGGAGATGTCATGAACAGCAGTGCGCCCGTCGTGGTGGGTGTCGACGGTTCTGCCATCGCGCTGGACGCGGTCCGCACCGCTGCTCGGGAGGCGGCCGGCCGCCAGCGCCCCCTGCGGATCGTGCACGCGTTCATCTGGCCGCTGATGCGCGTCACGGTCGATCCGGCGCCCGGCGCCCCGGCCGGTGCCGGGCTGCGCAACCAGGCCGAGCGGTACGTCGCCGAGGCGGTGGCCGAGGCTGGCAGGATCGCCCCAGAGGTGGAGGTCACCGGCGCGGTGGTCGACGGTTCGCCGGCTCCGGTGCTCCTCGCCGAGTCGCGCGACGCTTCGTTGCTGGTGCTGGGCAGCCGCGGCCTGGGCGGCTTCGCCGGGCTGCTGATCGGCTCGGCCACTGTGCAGTTGTCCGCCCGCGCGGCGTGCCCCGTGCTCGTGGTGCGCGGCGAGTCGCGCGCCGACGGCCCGGTGGTGGTCGGCGTGGACGGCTCCGAACTGTCCACCGAGGCGGTCGAGTTCGCGTTCGATGAGGCGGCCCGGCGGGGTGTCCCGCTGGTGGCGGTGCACGCCTGGCTCTACCCGGCGCCGCTCGGCCCGGGTGACATCCTGCCGCTGGTGTACGACCTGGAGGCGCTCGCCGCGGAGGAGGAACGCGCGCTCGCCGAGTCGGTCGCCGGCTTCGCGGCGCGGTACCCGGACGTACCGGTCCAGCAGCGGCTGACGCGGGGCTCGCCGGCCGGAGTGCTGGTGGAGGAGTCGAAGACGGCCCAACTGGTGGTTGTCGGAGCCCGCGGCCGGGGCGCGCTCGCCGGCCTGCTGCTCGGCTCGGTCAGCCACGCCGTACTCCAGCACGCGCACGCTCCCGTGGCCATCCTCCACCACCGGGTTGCCACCGCCGGGAGCTGACACTCTGGCCCGACGCCGCCTCGATCCAGCCACCGCACCGGCGACCGAGAACGTTCGGAGCGGACAGGGGCCGACGAACGATCGGGGCACCGCAGCGGCCGACGCCCGCCCACGCAGTCTTGATCTTTGCAGATGCGGAGGGGTATGGCCGGGAATAATGGGATAATGGCTCAATCAGCGACGCAGGCGCACGCCTGGTACGCCGTTCCCGCCGAGCACGTCGTCCGGGACTTGGGGGTGGACCCGGCGACCGGTCTGTCGTCGGAGGAGGCGGCCCGCAGGTCGGAGCGCCACGGTCCGAACCGGCTGACCGAAGCCGCGCGGGAGTCGCGGTTGCGCGCGTTCCTGCGGCAGTTCCAGGATGTGTTGATCCTGATTCTGCTCTTCTCGGCGCTGGTCAGCCTGATCGTGAGCCGGGAATGGGAGACACCGGCCGCGATCGCCGTGGTGGTGCTGTTCAACGCGACGATCGGCTTCGTCCAGGAATCGCGGGCGGAGGCGTCGCTGGAGGCGTTGCGGCGGATGCTGGTCACGACCGCGACGGTTCGCCGGGACGGGCGGCTGGTGCGGCTGGACGCCGCGCAGTTGGTGCCCGGGGATGTGATCGCGGTGGAGGCGGGCGCCCGGGTGCCCGCCGACAGCCGGTTGCTGACGTCGGCCTCGCTGGAGGTGCAGGAGTCGTCGCTGACGGGCGAGGCGCAGGCGGTGGCGAAGGCGGCGGACGCGGAGATCGACGAGCGGGCCCCGCTGGGAGACCGGACGACCGCGCTGTTCATGAACACCATGGTCACCCGGGGTCGGGGGGCGGCCGTGGTCACCGCGACCGGGATGGCGACGGAGACCGGCCGCATCGCCGGCATGCTGCAACAGGCGAAGCCGGGACCGACGCCGTTGCAGCGCCAGATCGACACGCTCGGGCGAACCCTGGCCCTCGTCGCCGGCGCGGTCATCGTGATCGTGTTCGTGCTGGGCCTGGTGCGCGGGCGGGACTTCGGGGACCTGTTCATCAGCGCGGTGTCGCTGGCGGTGGCCGCCATTCCGGAGGGGCTGCCCGCGGTGGTGGCGTTCACGCTGGCCATGGGCACCGGCCGGCTGGCCAGACGCGGCGCCGTCGTCAAGCGGCTGGCGTCGGTGGAGACGCTGGGAAGCACCTCGCAGATCTGTACCGACAAGACCGGCACGTTGACCCTCAACCAGATGACGGCCCGGGAGGTACTGCTGGCGGGTCGGCGGTTCACCGTCTCCGGGGAGGGTTACCGCACCGACGGACGGATCCGCACCACCGACGGTACGCCGCTGCCCGGGACACTCGACGAAGCGTTGATCGCCATGGCGCTGTGCAACGACGCCGTGCTGCGTGACGGCGACCTGGTCGGCGACCCCACCGAGGGCGCCATGGTGGTGCTCGCCGAGAAGGGCGGCATCGACGTAGCCGGCCTGCGCCGTGAGCGCCCCCGGCTGCTGGAGATTCCGTTCGACGCCGACTACAAGTTCATGGCGACGTTCCACCGATGGACCGACGAGCACGGCCGCGAGACGATCCGGTCCTTCGTCAAGGGCGCCCCGGACGTGCTGGCGGCCCGTGCCGACCGTCACCTCGGCGGTGCGGCGATCCTGCCCTTCGACGATGCCGCCCGGACCGACTACGACCAGGCCAACGCCCTGCTCGCCGAGCAGGGCATGCGGGTGCTGGCCGTCGGCGCGCAGGACTTTCCGGCGGATGGGTTCAAACCCACCGATGACCCCAAGGACATGCTCGACCGGGTGGTCCTGGTCGCGCTGGTGGGGATCGTGGACCCGCCCCGGCCCGAGGCGCGACAGGCCATCGCCGAGTGCCGGGCCGCCGGCATCCGCGTCCGGATGATCACCGGAGACCACGTCGTCACGGCCGGCTCGATCGCCGCCGAGCTGGGCATCCCGGGGACGGCGGTGAGCGGCGCCGACCTCGACCGGATCGGGGACGACGCCGAGCTTGCCCGCCGACTCGACGACATCGGGGTGATCGCCCGGGTCTCCCCCGAACACAAGATCCGCATCGTCCGGACGTTGCAGGCCCGCGGTGACGTGGTGGCGATGACCGGCGACGGGGTCAACGACGCCCCCGCGCTGCGCAGGGCGGACATCGGTATCGCGATGGGCCGCACCGGGACCGAGGTCACCAACGAGGCCGCGACGATGGTCCTCACCGATGACAACTTCGCCACCATCGTCCGCGCCGTCCGCGAGGGCCGCGGCATCTACGACAACATCGTCAACTTCACGCGCTTCCAGGTGTCGACCGCGTTCGGCTTCGTGCTGACTTTCCTGGTCGCGTCGCTGACCGGCATCGCCGGCGGTACGCCGTTCACCGCCCTGCAGATCCTCTTCGTCAACCTCGTCATGGACGGCCCACCGGCGATGTCCATCGGCGTCGACCCGATCAGTCAGGACGCGATGAGCCGGCCACCACGGCCCGCCGGCGAGCGCATCCTCACCCGGCACCGGCTCGGGCGGATCCTGCTGGCCAGTGCGGTGATGGCCGCCGGAACCCTCGCGGTTCTGGTGCTGGCGCCCGGCCCCGAACCCGCGCCGGGGCTGGCCACCGTCGCCGGCACCATGGCCTTCGTCACCTTCGTGTTCTTCCAGGTGTTCAACCTGCTCAACGTCCGGCACCTCAGCCGCAGTGTCTTCGCCCGCGAGACGCTGCGGAACCCGTCGGCGTTCATCGCCGTCGCGGTCGTCGTCGCGCTTGTGTTCCTGGTCGTCGAAATGGATCCCCTCCGCCGCTTCTTCGCCACCGTCGACCTCACCTCCGGCCAGTGGCTGGCGTGCGTGGCGGCGGGCTCCACCATCCTGATCGCCGGTGAGCTCGACAAGGCATGGACCCGCGCCGGGCTGCGCCGCCGGAGCGCGGCGCAGGCGTATGCGGGGACCCCCTGACGTCCCGTCGGGGATCCGGTGGCGACCACACCCGGGTGCTACTCCAGCGAGGGTGCGAGATGGTGGCCGGTGTCGTTGGGCGGTAGATGCTCTGGGCGGTGGCGGGCGAAGGCGTCGACCTTGCCCCAGCGGCCGGGGATGTCCAGCAGCGCGATCCGTCTGAAACTGGGTGGCAGCGCGGGGTTCACGGCGAGGTGGTCCTCGTGGGGGTCGATGCCGAGCATGGTCCGGATGAGCAGCAGAGAGGCCCCGCTGGACCATGCCTGGGGGCTGCCGGCGGTCGGGTAACGGACCGGGTACCGGGTGGTGTCGCGGGCGAAGCCGCCGAAGGCTTCAGGAAGCCGACCCTGGAAGTAGGCGGCGGCGTCGATGATGCCCTCGGCGATGCGGCCGGCCTCGGCGGCGAATCCGTAGCGGCGCAGACCCCAGGCGATGAACGAGTTGTCGAACGGCCACACGGTGCCGTTGTGGTATCCGAGTGGGTTGTAACGGCGTTGCCCCTCGGCCAGGGTGCGTACTCCCCAGCCGGAGAACAGCGCCGGGCTCATCAGGTGCTCGACGACCTGCCCGGCCCTCTCCGGTGGGACGATGCCGCTCCACAGCAGGTGTCCGATGTTGGAGGACAGGCTGTCGACGGGGGTGCCGTCGCGGTCGAGTGCGAGGGCGTAGTAGCCGCGGTCGTCGATCCAGAAATCCCGGTTGAAGCGGTCCTTGAGCGCCGCCGCCTCGCGTTCCAGCCGGTCGGCCAAGGCTGGGTCGCCCCAGAACGTACGGGCCAGCCGCGCCCCGCGGATCTTGGCGTCGTAGGCGTAGCCCTGCACCTCGCAGGTGGCCCTGGGGAAGCCCGGCAGTCTGCCGTCGGCGTAGGAGATGCTGTCCCAGGAGTCCTTCCAGCACTGGTTCTCCAGGCCGGTGGCCCGGTTGCGTCGTTCGTACGAGACGTAGCCGGTGGACGTCAGGTCCGCGTACTGGTCGATCCACGCCAGGGCCGCTCGGGCCTCCTGCTCCAGCTCGATCACCAGCGCCGCGTCGCCGCTCCACCGTTCGTACTCGTCGAGCAGCACCACGAACAGCGGCGAGGCGTCCACGGTGCCGTAGTACGGCGAGTGCGGCTGTTCCTCGAACGCGGCCGACTCGCCGTAGCGCAACTCGTGCAGGATCCGGCCGGGGTCCTCCTCCAGGACGTCGTCGGTCCGGGCGCCCTGCAGTGAGGCGAGGACCCGCAGTGTCGGCGGGGTCAGCGACGGCGTGACGGGCAGGGTCTGTAGGCAGGTGAGCAGGCTGTCCCGGCCGAACAGGGTCATGAACCAGGGCAGACCGGCCGCGGGTACGGTCGCGCCACCGAGCGAGAGCGGAGCAAAGCGTAGCGCCGCCAGGTCCACCAGGCTGCGCTGGTACACCTGCTGCAGCGCGGTGTTCTCGGTGTCCAGTTGCGGGGCCGCCGCGACCCACGCGCGCACGCTTTCCGGCAGGGTGGACTCGTCCGGGCGCAGGGTCCGTACCGCGGAACGGAGGTCGACGCCGTCCGGGCGCAGCGCCCGCATGACCACCCGCAGCTGCGTCGACCACTGCTGTCCGGGCCGCACCCGAGGCGTGAACCGGAGACCGCGCGGACCGACGGTGGTCGGCTCGCTCGCCGACACGGACACCTCCCGCTGGAACGTGCCGCGCCGATAGCCCAGACGCAACTCGTCCGGACCGATGTGGGTGTAGTAACTGCCAGCCTTGTCGCGGATGTCGAACTTGATGTCGAAGATGTCGGCGAAGTCGGCCGCCACCTCCCACCGCACGTCGAGGTCGACGTCCTGCTCGCCGTAGTTGAACACCGTCAGCGACTCGGTCAGATCCGGCCCGATCCGCCGCCGCCGGATCGCCGACACGTCAGCCTCCACGTAGTCGACCCGCCCGCCCGGCACCACGAAGAACGCCACCTCGTAGTACTGGCTGTCATCCACCGACAGCGCGGTCAACCGCTCGCCGTTGACGGTGAGCACCCATCGGGACAGGAAACGGGTGTCGGCGGCGAACAACCCGACCGGGGTGGCGGGCGAGGCATCCACGTCACCGCTGGCGTCCGACACGATGAAGGTGCTTCCGTCGATGCACGACACGGTGCCCGGAGTGTCCTCCATCGGGTCACTTTCCTCCGCGCTGGGCGACTGCTCGCCGCGGTGAAGCAGGCGGCACCGGGAACAGCCGGCCGATCCGCAGCGCCAGGCCGAGGTCCCCGTCGACCAGGATCTCACCCCGCGCGATCGCGGCGAGGCCGTTCAGCTCACCCCGCGCCATCGCATCCGCGACTTCGGCAGACGTGGTGATGACGGTCCCGGCGGGACCAGCATCCCGCGTCACCCGCAACCACCCATGATCGATGTCCAGCAGCCACTGCTCCACCCGATCCCCGTCCCGGATGTCGAACCGGACGTTGCCGCGCACCTTGCAGAAGCGTGGGTCGTGGCCAACTTCCGCCAACCGTGTAAAGAAGGCGCTGATCGCCGTCATTCGACCTCCACAGCCGCTGGTAAGGGCGCCCGCCGCCTACCCAGTGCACGCGGGTCCTAACTCTCGGCGGACGGCGGGAAAACACGCCGGTGCCTGCGGAAGTTCGCCGCCGCGCCACGATCGCCGTCGTCGACGAGCGGGGCGGCGGGGCACGCCGTGCGGGGCGTCCTGCCGGTGCCCGACGGAAGGGCAGGTGGGGTGGCCGTGCACATCAAAGGTCTTCGTTTGATCTAATCCGGTCTCCGGAGCAGCCCCACCGCGACGGCCCTTCAGGGATCAAGGAGAGCTAGTCATGACCGTCCCCCAGCGCGTCGCGATCGTCACCGGAGGCTCCCATGGAATCGGCCGGCAGGTCGTGGAACGGTTGGCGGCGGACGGCTACGCGGTTGTGCTCAACTACGCCACGAGCAAGGTCGAGGCGCAGGAGGCCGTCGCCGAGGTCATCGCCGCCGGCGGAGAGGCCGTCGCGGTGCAGGCCGACGTCGCCGACGAGTTCGCGGTGGCCGACCTCTTCGACACCGCCGAGCGGACGTACGGCGGGATCGACGTCGTCGTGCACTCGGCCGGGATAGTGATCCACTCCCCCATAGCCGAACTGGATCTCGCGGACCTGGACCGGGTGCACCGCACCAATGTCCGCGGCACCTTCGTGGTCGACCAGCAGGCGGCCCGCCGGGTCCGGCCCGGAGGCGCGATCATCAACATCTCCAGCACGACGCCCCGGCTGTCCCTGCCCGGCTACGCCGCCTACGCCGCGAGCAAGGCCGCGATGGACTCGATCACCCTGATCCTGGCCCGGGAGCTACGGGGGCGCGACATCACCGTGAACGCGGTAGCGCCCGGCGCCACCACCACCGCGCTCTTCCTCGAGGGCAAGGACGAGCAGACGATCGCCCAGATGGCGGCGATGTCGCCGATGAACCGGCTCGGCGACCCGAGCGACACCGCCGACGTGGTGGCCTTCCTCGCCGGCCCGGCCCGTTGGATCAACGGCCAGGTGCTGTACGTCAACGGAGGCGCCGCCTGAACCGCGGGAGCAGGGCCGCACGCGTCGATCCGGAGCTCCGGCCTGGGCCGGAGCTCCGGACGTCGGGACCGGCGGGAACCGGTCGGCGTGGTGTTACAGGGCCACCGTCCAGCTGTTGATGTAGCCGACGTCCCCGGCGGCAGCGTCCTGCACCCGCAACGTCCAGGTGCCGGCACGGACCTCACTGGCGAGGTTGACCGTGTACGTCTGGTTGATGTTGTCGGTCGAACCACCGGTCCGGTTGTGCAGGGCGTAGACCGAGCCGTCCGGCGCGACCAGGCTCACCACCAGGTCACCGATGTACGTGTGCACGATGTCCACCGCGACCGTGCTCGTCGCGCTGGCGTTGCCGGCGCAGCCGGCGATCGCGATGGTGCTGCTCACCGTGGTGTTGTCCGAGATCGTCACGTCCGTGTCGCTGGTGCCGTTGCAATCCGGGGTCACGGGGCCGTCGAGTTTGAGCGTCCAGCTGTTGAGGTAGCCGACGTCCCCGGAGGCCGCGTCCTGCACCCGCAGCCGCCAGGTGCCGTTGCTGGTCTCACTGGATAGGTTGACCGGGTAGGTCTGGTTGATGTTGTCGGTCGAACCACCGGTCCGGTTGTGCAGGGCGTAGACCGAGCCGTCCGGCGCGACCAGGCTCACCACCAGGTCACCGATGTACGTGTGCACGATGTCCACCGCGACCGTGCTGGCCGCCGAGGCGGTGCCGGCGCAGCCGGAGATGGTGACCGAGCTCTCCACCGTGCTGTTGTCCGAGATCGACACGTCCGTGCCGTTGGTCTGGGAGCAGCCCGGCGGGCCGTTGACCGTCAGCGCGTACGAGGTGCTCTGGATGGTCTCCGGGCCGGTGCCCCTGATGGTCACGGAGTAGGTGCCCGGCGCCGTCGTGCCTGCGGTGCTGAGCGTCAGGGTGGCCGAGCCACCCGAGGTGACCGACGACGGGCTGAAGCTCGCCGTCACGCCGGCCGGCAGGCCCGTCGCGGTCAGGGCCACCGTCTGCGGGCTGCCGACCGTCGTGGTCGTGCTGACCGTCGCGGTGAGCGAGCCGCCCGGGTTGACCGTCCCGGCGGCCGGCGCGACCGCGATGCCGAAGTCCTGGGTCGGCGGAATGATGTTGCCGGTGTAGAGCAGCTTGTTCGGCGAGCCGGTGCCGCCGCCGGTCACCACGTCGCTGGTGGCGTCGTTGTACAGCTTGTCGCGTACCTGCTGTGGGGTATACGACGGGTTGGCGGCGAGCACCAGCGCGGCGGCGCCGGTGACGTGCGGGGCCGCCATCGACGTGCCGCTGATCGTGTTGGTCGCGGTGTCGCTGGTGTTCCAGGCCGAGGTGATCGACGACCCGGGGGCGAAGATGTCCAGGCAGGTGCCGTAGTTGGAGTAGCTGGCCTTGGCGTCGGTGGAGGTGGTGGCGCCGACCGTGATCGCGGTCGGGGTGCTGGCCGGCGACTTGGTGCACGCGTCGGTGGTCTCGTTGCCGGCCGCGACGCCGTAGCTGACGCCGTCGGCGATCGAGGCGGTGACCGCGTCGTTCAACGCCTGGTCGGTGGGACCGCCGAGGCTCATGTTCGCCACCGCCGGTTCGCCCGGGTCGTGGTCCGCGGTCACCCAGTCGATGCCCGAGATGACCTGGGCGTAGGTGCCGCTGCCGGCGTTGTCCAGCACCCGCACCCCGACCAGGGTGACGCCCTTGGCCACCCCGTGGGCGGTGCCGCCGACGGTGCCGGCCACGTGCGTACCGTGCCCGTTGCCGTCGTCGGCGCTGCCGCCGTCGATGGCGTCGAACCCGGTGATCGCCCGGCCGCCCAGGTCGCTGTGGGTGAACCGGATGCCGGTGTCGATGATGTACGCCCGCACACCCGCGCCGTTGTTCGGGTAGCTGAAGGTGTTGTTCAGCGGGAGGATGCGCTGGTCGATGCGGTCCAGGCCCCAGGACGGGGTGGGCGTCTGGGTGCCCGCGATCGACACGGTGCGGTTCTGCTCGACGTACCTGACGGCCGGGTCGGCGGCGAGTCGACGGGCCTGCCGCGCCGACAGTCGCGCCTCGAAACCACGCACAGTGTTCTGGTACGTCCGGGCCACCGTGCCGCCGTGCCGGGCGGCGAGGTCCTTGGCACTGTCGATGACCAGGGAACGGGTCACCGCGGTGTCCTTGAAGACCACGATGTACGAGTCGGCGACGGCGGTGGCACCGCCCGCATGGAGGATCTCCCCCTCCGCCGGCGCCGCCATCGCCGGTGTCCCGAGGGCCACCGCGGTGGTGGCCGCGGTGGCCGCCAGTCCAAGGCGCCAGCGGCGCCGAGACGATCGGGAGAGCGTCATCTCTCCAGCCTCCTTCCGATCCCCAGCCGACGCGCTTGTGACACATCGACGGACAACTCTGCATCTGCCTGACACAGATGCTAGGGCCAGGAGGCATCGATGTTTAGATATATGTTTCGAACTCCCCTTGCCGTACGCTGTCCTCCGATCAAACACATCCAGGACAGTCGATTGGAGTGGGCGCCGGGCTCGCGGTGGATCCGGGATGATCGGGCCGCCATTGCCGGAGGGAAACAATAGACATGCGACAATCTCCTGGTTGTCGAACCGTTACGCGACAGCCCGCCGGCCGTATGGCCGGCGGGCACCGCGCCGCTGTTGGTGGCGGGCGTCAGCCGGAGCAGCAGCCGCCGGCCTGGCCGGCGGGGGCGGCGTCGAGGGTGACCAGGCTCGGCGGCGCGGCCAGGAGGCCACCGGAGATGCCGGTGGCCAGGCCCCGGCCGGTGGGCTCGGCGGCGGCGGGGGCCGGCCCGCAGCAGCCGTCGCCGGTGGAGTCGGCGGGGTTGCTGTTGCACACGCCGGTCTCGGGCAGGTCGAGCTGGACGTCCCGGGCGGCGTCCCAGTCCCCGGCCAGCGCGGCGACGACGGAGCGAACCTGCTCGTAGCCGGTGGCCATGAGGAACGTCGGCGCCCGTCCGTAGCTCTTCGCGCCGACCGCGTGGTAGCCGGCCTCGGGGTGGGACAACTCGTCCACGCCGTGCGGGGGGACGGTGCCGCAGGAGTGCTCGTTCGGGTCGATCAGCGGTGCGAGTGCGCGGGTGGCGCCCATGACCGGGTCCAGGTCCAGGCGCAGTTCGGTGGCGATGGAGTGGTCGGCGCGGAAGCCGGTGGCGGCGACGATCCGGTCCACGATGACGGCATCCTCGCTGTTGTCGGCGTGCCGTGCGACCACCGAGACGCGGTCCCCGGCGGGGGTGATGGCGTGCACGGAGAAGCCGGTGAGCAGCCGGATCCGGCCGGCGTCGACGTACTCGCGCAGCCGTGAGCCGAGGGTGCCGCGCGCGGGCAGGGCGTCGGCGCCGCCGCCGCCGTAGGTGCGCGCGGGCGAGGCGGCGCGGATCGCCCAGGTCACCTCGGTGCCCGGCTGGTCGGCGGCCAGTTCCGCGAGGGACAGCAGGGTGTTGGCGGCGGAGTGACCCGCGCCGACGACGAGGGTGTGCCGGCCGGCGAACCGGTCGCGGTCCGCGCCGAGCACATCCGGCAGGGCATGCTCCAGGAACGCGACGGCTGCGCTCTCGCCGCGGGCGGGCAGGCCGGAGGCGCCGACGACGTTCGGGGTGCGCCAGGTGCCGGAGGCGTCGATGACCGCCTGGGCGAGCATCTCGTCGCCGTCGGTGAGGCGGATCAGGAACGGGGTGGTGTCGCGGCCGGCGGTGCGCAGCCGGTCCAGGCCGAGGCGGGAGATCGCCTCGACCCGGGCGCCGTAGCGCAGGTGCGGCTTGAGGCCCGGCAGCTCCGCGAGGGGCTGGAGGTAGTCGCTGACCAGCTCGGCACCGGTGGGCAGAGCGTCGGGGGCGGGGGCGACCCAGCCGGCGTCGTCGAGGAGCCGGCGGGCGGCGGGGTCGATGTTGTACCGCCACGGGGAGAACACGCGGACGTGCCCCCACTGTCGCACCGCCGCCCCCGGCGTGTCGCCGGCCTCGACGACGGTGAAGGGCAGGCCGCGCTCGTGCAGGTGCGCGGCGGCGGCCAGCCCGACCGGGCCGGCGCCGATCACCACGACGGGCAGGTTGTCCGTGGCGCTCATCAGGCAACTCCTCTGTGTTGAGAACTGTCGAATCAAGCAGGCAGGCAGGTGCCCCACCGTGGAGACGAGGTTCAGTTGACGACCGCGCTGCGGCGTTCGAGCAGGACGACGTCGCGCCACCGACCGTGGTGGCGGCCCACGCGTTCGCGGACGCCGAGGACCCGGAATCCGGCCCGCTGGTGGAGGGCGAGGCTGGCGGCGTTCTCGGGGAAGACGCCGGACTGGATGGTCCAGATGCCGGCGGCCTCGGTCGAGCGGATCAGCGCGTCCAGCAGCAGCCGGGCCACCCCGCGGCCCCGGGCGGCCGGATCGACGTAGACGGAGTGTTCCACCACCCCGGCGTAGACGGCGCGGGTCGAGGTCGGCGAGACGGCGATCCAGCCGAGGACGGGGCCGTCGCCGTCGGCGGCTACGAGGCGGTGGCCGGAAAGCCTGCTCGCGTCGAACGCCGCCCAGCTGGGTGCGGCGGTTTCGAAGCTGGCGTCGCCGCCGTCGAGACCGGCCTGGTAGATGGCCCGGACCCGCCCGGCGTCGTCGACCGTCATGGGACGGACGGTGATGTCGGCCATCAGCAGGCTCCGTTCGGATTGGGGGGCGGGGTGGCCCATGACGACGTCGGCGGCCCACCATGACCCCTCCACGCCGCCTGTCTCGATGCCTGTCGAATCAGAGACTTGCATGCTGATTAGATGGATGTCAACCTAGAGGAATGTCAAAGCAAGGGACGCCGCCTCCCGCCATCGGCCTCACCACCGATGAGCCGTGCTGCCCGTCCTTGGCGCAGGGCCGGGTGCCGGCGGAGACCTCGGCGGTTCTCGCGCCCGCGTTCAAGGCGCTCGGCGACCCGGTGCGGTTGCAGTTGATGTCGATGATCGCCTCGGCCGAGGGCGGGGAGGCGTGCGTCTGCGAGCTGACCCCCGCGTTCGACCTGAGCGGGCCGACCATCTCGCATCACCTGAAGACGCTGCGCGAGGCCGGCCTGGTCGACGCCGAGCGGCGCGGCACGTGGGTGTACTACCGGGCCCGGCCGGCCATCCTGCGGCAGCTCGCCGCGCTGCTCACCGTCGAGCCGGCCCCGGTGGCGTAGGCCGCGCCCGGTCGGGGGGCCGTCCTCCGAGCCGGTCCGGCAATCGCCACCGGACACACCTCAACGACGAATCCCGACGGGAGTGCCCGTGAGCACCGCCACCCACGACGACTCCACCACCGCGGTGGTCGGACGCCTGTCCCGCCTCGACCAGTTCCTGCCGGTCTGGATCGGCCTGGCGATGGTCGTCGGCCTCCTCCTCGGCCGACTCGTCCCCGGCCTCGACACCGCGCTGGACGCCGTCAAGATCGGCGGAATCTCGCTGCCCATCGCCCTCGGCCTGCTGATCATGATGTACCCGGTGCTGGCCAAGGTCCGCTACGACCGCCTCGACACCGTCACCGGCGACCGCCGGCTGCTGGTCTCGTCACTCGTCCTCAACTGGCTCGTCGGTCCCGCGCTGATGTTCGCCCTCGCCTGGATCTTCCTGGCCGACCAGCCCGAGTACCGCACCGGCCTGATCATCGTCGGCCTCGCCCGCTGCATCGCCATGGTCATCATCTGGAACGACCTGGCCTGCGGCGACCGCGAGGCCGCCGCCGTCCTGGTCGCCCTCAACTCCGTCTTCCAGGTCCTCGCCTTCGGGCTGCTCGGCTGGTTCTACCTGGCCGCACTCCCCGACTGGCTCGGCCTGTCCGGCGCCGAACTGAACGTCTCCGGCTGGGACATCGCCCGCAACGTGCTCGTCTTCCTCGGCATCCCGCTGCTCGCCGGGTACCTCACCCGCCGCCTCGGCGAGCGCGCCAAGGGCCGCGACTGGTACGAGTCCCGCTTCCTGCCCAAGATCGGCCCCACCGCCCTCTACGGCCTGCTGTTCACCATCGTGATCCTGTTCGCCCTGCAGGGCGACGCCATCACCAACCGGCCGCTGGACGTCGTCCGCATCGCCCTGCCGCTGCTGGTCTACTTCACCCTCGTGTGGGCCGGTTCCTACCTGCTCGGCCGGTCCATCGGCCTGAGCTACGAACGCACCACCACCCTGGCGTTCACCGCAGCCGGCAACAACTTCGAACTCGCCATCGCCGTGGCCATCGGCACCTTCGGCGTCGCCTCCGGTCAGGCCCTCGCCGGCGTCGTCGGCCCGCTCATCGAGGTACCCGTCCTCGTCGGCCTGGTCTACGTCTCCCTGTGGGCACGCCGACGGTTCTTCACCGCCGCCCAGGCGCCCCGGCCGTGACCCGCCCGGACCGCGGCGCCACCGAGATCGCGGGAATCACGCCGCCGCCGAGGCCATGGCGCCGGGTGGAAAAGCTCCTCGCCGGGCTGCCGCCCGGGAGCCGACCGTGACTGGGGAACGCCTTGCACGGCCTGAGGCTATGGAGGGTTGTTCCTGGGTCGGCCCTCATCGTCGGCTCGCCACCGGGCGAGGTTCCGTCGGGAGGCCAGAGTGTCGGGGTGCCGGGGGCCGAGCACACGAAGCTGGTCGGCGAGCACGTGCTCGGTCGCCTCGACGGCCCCGGCGCGGTCACCGGCCTCGCTCCGCCAGTGGGCCAGATTGCGCCGGGTGGTCAGGGTGTGCGGGTGGTCAGGGCCGAACACCCGGAGGTAGTCGGCCAACACCTGCCGGAGGGCTTCCACCGCGCCGGCCGGGTCACCGGCCGCACCCCGCCAGTGGGCCAGATTGCTACTGGTGCTCAGCGTATGTCGGTGGTCGGGGCCCAGTACCCGCGACCGGTCGGCCAGCACCTGCCGGAGGGCTTCCACCGCGCCGGCCGCGTCACCGGCCGCACCCTGCCAGTAGGCCAGATTGTTGCGGGTGAAGAGGGTGTCGGGGTGGTCGGGGCCCATGACCCGCAACCGATCGGCCAGCACCCGTGCGAAGGCTTCGACCGCGCCGGCCGGGTCACCGGCCCGGCCCTGACTGTAGGCCAGGTCGTTGCGGGTGGACAGCGTGTCGGGGTGGTCGGGGCCCAACACCCGGAGCCGCTCAACCAGCACCTGCGTGAAGGCTTCGACCGCGCCGGCCGGGTCGCCGGCCTCACCCCGCCACTGGGCGATGTGGTGAAGGGCGGTCAGGGTGTCTGAGTGGTCTGGGCCGAGCACTCGCAGGCAGTCGGTGTGCAGATCGGTGAAGTAGGCCACGGCGGCGGCGGGTTGGCCGGTGTCGCCGAGACTGCGTCCGGCCCGGAACAGCACGGCATGGCAGTGGAGGTCGAGCAGGGCGCGGCCGGGGTGCTCGTACAGTGCTGCCGTGTTCGCGCGCAGGACCTGGCTGCCGACCGGGTCGTCCCGTTCCGGGGCCGGCCAGAACTCCAGCAGCGCGTCGGCGGCGACCCGGGCGGCGGTGTCGAGTTGGTCCGGGGTGAGTTGGTCGCGGGTGGCCCGTTGGACGAGGGCGTGGACCTGGAGCCGACCGGCGCCGTACGCGACGAGGCTGAGGCGGTGCAGGTTGTGCAGTGCGTCGGCGACTGCCTCCTGGCCGACCGGCGAAGCGCCGGCGCCGCGGTCGAGGCCGCTGAGGTGGTCGGTGATCGCCGAGGTGGTGAACAGGCCGACGGGAATCCCGTTGGGGTCCACCATCGCGGCCAGCTCCAACAGTGGCCGGGCCAGCCCCCGTGGCTGGAGCCGGTCGGCGGCGATGACCGACAACCACCAGGTCGCCGCGACCGTCGCGCGGTGCTCGTCGGGCAGCGCCTCGGGCTCGGGCAGCAGGTGGGCGAGCGCGCGTTGACGGTCGGCCAGCCGAGCCCGGTACCCGGCGCAGTCCAGTCCTCGGTCGGTGAGGTAGGCGGTGGCCTGAGCCAGCGCCAACGGAAGGTGGCCGAGGTCGGCGGCGAGCTGATGGAGTTGGTCGACGGGTTCGTGCGGCAGTTTGTGCCGGAGGTACGCGGTCGCTTCGCCAGGGGTGAACACGTCGACGTCGAGCAGCCGGCGCTTGCCGCCGGCGAGAGCCGCATCGCGGCGGCGGGTGGTCACCAGCACCGTGCCGGTGGTCATGGCGGGCGGCCACAGACCGGTGAGGTCGGCGGGGGCCCGCAGGTCGTCGAGCACGATCAGCCAGCGCCGGTCGGTCGTCGCCAGCCACGCCAGGAACCGGGTCGCGGCCTGTTCGCCCTCCTCGTCGGCGGTGTCGAGGATTCCGTACGCGCCCTGGGCGTACGTGGCGACAACGCCCTGCCGGGTGGCGGCAGTGACCCATACCAGCAGATCAACCCGTTGCCGCGACCACGCGTGGTGGGCGGCGGCGACGGCCAGCTGGGTCTTGCCCACCCCACCCAGCCCGGACAGCACCGCTGTCCCGCCCCCTGCGGTGGCCTGCTCCAGCTCGATGCGCCGTCGGTGCTGGTAGGCGTCGGCCACCGTCGGGATCACCCCGACGCGGTGTGGCCACCGCACCACTCGACCGGTGTTGACCGTCACCGGTGCATGAAACTGGCCCGCCGGGCCGTAGGTGGTGTGGAGATGTACCGCTGCGGTGGGGTCGGTGGGACCGGTGCCGGGGGCGGGCGACCCCGCTACGCCTCCGGCCGGGTCGGGGGGACCGGCAACTCCCCGTAGCTGACACTGACCGGGCCGGTCATGATGCCTGCGGTCGGCCCGTAGGCGGTGTCCACACGTACGGTGCCGTCCCCGACCTGCGCACCCTGCGTCCCGCGCAGATCCACCATGTACCTGCCGGCCCGGGAGCCTTCCGGATCCACCAGATCGAGCAGCCGGCTGGCGGCGGTCAGGACCTTCTCGTCCCGGTCGGCGCCGGAATCCGCCAGCTCCGCACCGAACCGTCTCTCCCACACCCCCGGATCGGTCTCGGCTGCCTCCAGGAGCTGCTCCGCGGCACGGCGGCCTGTCAGCCGGCGCCGCAGCGCGTCACGCAACCCCGTGTAGACGTCCACCGCCACCGCGCTGGTCCCCGCGCCCGCCCCCGCCGCCAACGCCGCCGCGATCAACTCGACACCGGTCACCGCGACCACCCTCCATTCACGACACCGGCCGATTATGTCATCGCCAGCAAGAGGCACATGCCTGTCGGCCGAGGCGGGGCGGCCCCGGCACTTCCGCCATCCCGGCCCCCAGCGCGAACCGTCCTGGCGCTCCGGTCAACGAGGACCCGGCATGAGCGGCAGGACCATCCCCGCCCGCTTGACGGAGCGCAGGGCAACGGCTACGTCCGCGTGTTGCAGGCCGGGTAGCTGGCCGATGGTGCCGGACAGGAACTCATAGAGCGCGGCGTCATTCTTCAGCGCGACCTCGCCGCACAGGTTCCGGTCCCCGGTCGTCGCGGCGATCATGAGGACGGCGGGGTGCGCGGCGAGCAGTTCACCGGCCTGCCCGAGCTGGGTGGGGTTGATGCTGAGGAAGATGAACGCGTTCACCGTGAGCCCGACCACGCTGGGCTCGACAACCGTCCGCATGCGCAGGAATCCGGCCGCCATCATCGCCTCGGCCCGCCGCCGTACGGTGGCAGGGCTCGCGCCGCACCGCTCGGCCATCTGCTGCCAACCCTGGCGGCCGTCCTTGGCGAGGCTGGCGACGATCATCTCGTCGAGCGGGCTGAGCCGCTGCGGCGCATCGACGAGCGATTGTTCGTCCCATCGATCCATCCGTTGCGCCCGTAGCCTGTCGACCACCTCCGCCGGCAGCAGGCTCGGGCTCCAGTTGTGTGGTGTGGCGAACCTGCGGATCACCTGGTTGCTCCAGACGGCGAGGACGCCGTCCAGGCCCGGCAGCTGCTTGAACATGAGCTGGAGCAGGTGCTCGTTGGAGGTGTAGGAAACCTCGGCCAGGCAGTCCACGCTGCCGGTGAGCAGCTTGACCGATCCGCATTCCTCCCACCGGGCCAGGTGCTCGGCCGAACGGCTGGCCGCGTCCGGGCGGCAGCGCAGCCGGACGAACAGCGATCGCGCCCGGCGGGTCGCCTCGCCGTCCATGACGCCGATGACCCGAACCGCTCCGCTGCGGAGAAGCCGCGGGATCCGCCGGGAAACGGTCGCCTCCGAGGTGAACACCGCCTCGCCGATCTGCGCGTGGGTGGCCCGCGGGTGAGAGAGCAGGGCACCGACGATCCGGCGGTCGAGTTCGTCCAAGGATCCGTCAATCCCGTCACCTGAGCGGTTCTTCATACTGGAATCTTGCATCTCACACCACGATCTTGACAATCTGCCTCGTGCCTCCGGCAGACTCTCGTCACGGCTACCAAGGGTTGAGGAGGCAGAAGGTGGCGCATCCGATCAGGCGCTCGAACGCGGCCAGAGGTGTCGCGGCGGGAACTGTTGCACTGCTCGCGGCGGCTGTGCTGCCGGCGGGTACGGCGTCGGCGTCGTCCGACACCGCGAAGAGCCAGACGCGACCCGCGCAGCACGTGATCATGTTCGACTTCGACGGGTTCGACCCCCGTTTCCTTGAGGGGCGCTACGCCGGTCTGGCGGAACTGCCCAACATTCGGGCACTGATCGAGAATGGCGCCCACGGCGTCGCAGACGGGTCGTACTCGTCATATTCCAACTCGTCCCGGACGACGACGGCGACCGGCGCGTATCCCGCCGTGCACCGCAACACCGGCTACTACTACAACCACGAAACCAACCGTGGCGTCTCCCAGGAGCGGTACATCGAGCCCGGCGTCGAGACGATCGCCCAGTCGCTGAAGCGGCAGGACCGCACCTCGGCCTACCTCCAGTGGTACGCGGTGCAGAACTACGGCGCCACGTACGGTGACCCCACCGCGCTGTACACCCAGCCGGGTGGAAACTGCGAAACCCGCGCCAACCAGGCGATCGCGCTGCTGCGTGGCGAGCCCGTCAACTCCGGCGGCACGATGGTCGACCCGGCCGCGATCCCGGACCTGATCACCGTCTACTGCGACGACGTCGACGGCGCGCTGCACGACGGCGGATTCACCGACCCCGACCTTCCGGCCGCTCTGGCCCGGGTGGACGCCCAGATCGGGCGGGTTCGCGACGCCGCCCGCGAGGCCGGCATCCTGGACCGAACGGCCTTCCTCGTCACCGCCGACCACGGTGCCCGGGAGTGGACCGTTCCGCTGCTGCCCGAGGTGCTCGACCGGCTGTCCGTGACGGGCCTCAAGGTCCAGGTCATTTCCTCCTCGGGCGGCGTACCGGACCCGACGAGCGAGATCGTCATCGTGGCCTCCCCGCGTACCGCCGACATCACCCTGAGCGGCAGGGCGGACACCGCGAAGAACGCGCGCCGCATTGCCAAGATCATTAAGGGCATCCCGGGGATCGCGGCCGTCCATGACGAGCGGGACCTGCGCCGGATGAACGCCAGCGACAAGCTCGGTGACCTCGTCGTGGAGCCGGTCGAGCCGTACCACCTGTCCACGCTCACCGACGGCGCCCCGCGCGCCTCGCACGGCGCGCTGCCGGAGTCGCAGGTCCCGATGGTGCTCTCCGGCGCCGGGATCCGTCGCGGCGTCCCGCTGCGCAACGTCGGCCTGGTCGACGTGGCGGCCACCATCAGCGCACTGCTCGGCGTGCAGCCGCCGGCCACCGCACAGGGGCACGTCATGCGCGGGGCCATCGAGCGGTCCTGATCATCACCACACGCACATCAAGGAAAGGCACGACATGACCCACCTGACCAAGCGCCGGTTCGCGGCGGCGATAGCCGCCGCGACCGCGCTCACCACCCTCGCCGCCTGCGGCGGATCGGGCGAGTCGGAGGCGGAGAAGGCCAAAGAGATCACCTTCTGGACGCCGCAGACGACCCCGCAGCGGGTCGCCGCGCAGGAGAAGGTCGCAGCCCGGTTCACCGAGAAGACCGGCATCGCGGTGAAGGTTGTTCCGCTCAGCGAGACCGACCAGAAGCAGTCCCTGGCGACCGGTGCCGCCTCCGGGGACGTACCGGACGTGATGTTGCACGGCGCCACGACCACGGCCGCCTGGCGGTCCCAGGGGCTGCTGAACACGAAGGCCGCCGAGGAGGTCGTCGAGGAGCTCGGCGCCGACACGTTCAACGCGAACGCCCTGAAGGCGTTCAGCCTGGACGGCAAGGTCGGCGCCGTGCCGAGCGACGGCTGGGTGCACCTCCTGGTGTACCGCAAGGACCTTCTCCAGGCCGCCAACGTCAAGGTGCCCGCCAGCCTCGAGGAGGTGGCGAAGGCCGCCACCACGATGAAGGCGACCGGGGTGACCGGCATCGCGATGGGCACCCAGGCCGGCACCCCGTCCGGCACCGAGGGCATCTACTCCATGTTCCAGAGCGCGGGCTGCCAGCTCGTGCAGGACGGCAACATCAAGATCGACTCGCCTGAGTGCACCCGGGCGGCTGAGCAGTTCAAGATCCTGCGCGACTCGAGCGCGCAGGGCGACTTCGACGTGACCAGCGCGCGGGCGGCGTACCTCGCCGGCAAGGCCTCGATGCTGCTCTTCTCGACCCACATCCTCGACGAGCTGGCCGGGCTGGACAAGGCCAACCCGCCGACGTGCCAGCAGTGCAAGGCCGACCCGGCGTTCCTCTCGAAGAACTCCGGCTTCATCACCGTGCTCGACCGGAACCACCCGGCACAGTACGGCGCCACGCTCGGCTACGGCATCCCCGAGGGCGCCAACACGGCCGGGGCGAAGGAATTCATCAAGTTCATGATGGAGGAGGGCTACTCGGACACGCTCGCCTCCGCGACCGAGGGCCGGATCCCGCTGCGCAACGGCACCAAGGCCGACCCGAACGCCTACCTCGACGCGTGGGGCAAGCTCGGCATCGGGCCGGAGGCCAAGAGCTCCGTCGCCGAGCTGTACGGCCCGGAGATGGTCACCCAGATCCGCGACGGCGTCAACGCCGTGAGCCTGTGGGGCATGGGCACGAAGGACTCGCCCCTGGCCGGGGCGGTCACCGCGGAGAACGTGCTCGCGCAGTTCCTTGAGCGCCTCTACGGCGGGGAGTCGCCCGCGCAGGTGACCAAGGGGATGGCCGAGGAGGTCAAGAAGGTCCAGGCCGGCCTGTGAGCACGCCCTCAGGCCGGTTCTCCCGCTGGGAGCGGCTGAGCCGCTCCCAGCGGGAGAACCTGAACGGCCAGCTGCTCACCGGCCCGACTCTGCTGCTGATCGGCCTGGTCGTCCTGCTCCCCTTCCTCCTGGTCCTCGTCTTCGGGTTCTCCGACACGAGACTGATCGACATCCCCCGGTTGTCGCCCTCCACCATCGAGTGGACGTTCGACAACATCGTCGACGCCTGGCAGTCGGAGGCGTTCTGGGGGGCCCTCTGGACCACCGTCATCTACGCGACCCTGACCACGATCGGGTCCATCGGCGTCGGCCTCGTCCTCGCCCTCGCCCTGCGCCGCCCCTTCCGCGGCCAGGGGATCGTCCGCGCGCTGCTGCTGATCCCGTACGTGCTGCCGGTCGTCGCGGCGGCCATGATCTGGCGAACGATGCTCAACCCGCAGTACGGCATCGTCAACGCGATCGGTCAGGAATACCTCGGCTGGCAGAATCCCGTCGGCTTCCTCAGCACCACCTCGACCGACGTGGCGGGCCTGCCCGTGCCGGTGTCGCTGCTCGTCGTCATCGCCTTCGAGATCTGGAAGTCGTTCCCACTCGCCTTCCTCTTCGTCACCGCGCGACTGCAGAACGTGCCGGGCGGGATCGAGGAGGCCTCGGCGCTGGACGGAGCCTCCCGGTGGCAGAACCTGCGCCACATCATCCTCCCCCAACTGCGGGGGGTGCTCCTGCTGTTGCTGCTGATCCGGTTCATCTGGTCGTTCCAGAACTTCAACGACGTCTACCTGCTGACCGAGGGCGCCGGCGGCACCCAGGTCATGGCGATCAAGGTCTACACCGAACTGGTCACCCGCTCCGACATCGGCAGCGCCGCGGCCTACGGACTGCTGATGTCGCTGGTCCTCTGCGTGCTGCTGGCCGGCTACGTCCTGCTCTCCCGGCGGAAGGAGGCGTTGTGAGTTCAGCCATGCGGCCCTCGCGCCCGGTCAACATCCTGCGGTGGACGCTCATCGCCGTCGCGCTCGTCTGCGCGGTGGGGCCCGTGCTCTACGGGGTGCTGCTCTCGCTGCGCCCGTACTCCGCGGTGCTGCTGGAGCCCCTCGACATCGTCCCCGGTCTCGGCGAGATCGACCTGTCCAGCTACGTCACGGCGATGAAGGACGAGTCGGCGGGCGGCTTCGGGCTCGGCCGGTTCGTGCTCAACTCCCTGCTGGTCGCCCTCGCCACCGTCGTGGTGTCGATCGTCGCGTGCATCTTCGGGGCGTACGCCGTCGCGCGCCTGCGGTACCGGGGCCGCCGGTTCACGAGCGGCATCATCCTCGCCGTCTACCTGTTCCCGGGCATCGTGCTCGCGGTGCCGAAGTTCGTCATCCTGAGCCGGCTGGGACTCTCCAGGTCGCTCGTCGGGCTGCTCGTCGTCTACGTCGCCGCCACCGTCCCCGTCGCGCTGTACATGATGCGCAACTACTTCCTCGCCCTCCCGGAGAGCGTCGAGGAGGCGGCACTGCTCGACGGGTGCTCGTTGCCGACGATGCTGCGCAAGGTCGTGCTGCCGATCGCGCTGCCCGGCGTCGTGGCGACCGCCATCTACGTCTTCATGATCGCCTGGAACGAGTACTTCTACGCGTTGCTGTTCCTCGTCCAGGACCGGTCACGATGGACCGCTCCGCTCGGTCTCGCCCAGCTCACCGACTTCCAGGTGCCGGTGACCGTGCTGCTGGCCGGCTCCATCGCCGTGACCGTGCCGGTCATCGCCATCTTCTTCCTCGCCCAGCGCTACATGGTCGCCGGCCTGACGGCGGGGGCGGACAAGTGAACACCGAAAGGATGATCGACGTGACAGGCCCTGTGACACCGGGATCGGGTCCAGTGCGACTGCTCGTGCTCGGCGCGGGAGGACGCGGCGCCCACGCGTACGCCACGTGGTGCCTGGAGCACCCCGAGGCCGCTCGGGTCGTCGCGGTCGCCGAACCCGACGCGGAGCGCCGCGACCGGCTGGGTGACGCGCACGCCATCCCGGCTGCCCAACGGTTCACCGACTGGCCGCAGGCCCTCTCGGCGCGTGGGCCGTGGGACGCCGTCATCGTCGCGACACCGGACCGTGATCACGTCGATCCCACCCTCCGCGCTCTCGAACTGGGCCACCACGTCCTGCTCGAGAAGCCCATCGCGCCGACGGCCGAGGAGTTGCACAGGCTGACGGCTGCGGCCCGCGACAGCCCCGGCACGGTGACCGTCGCCCACGTGCTGCGCTACACCCCGTTCTTCCGCACCCTGCGCCGCCTGCTCGACGAGGGCCGGATCGGTGCACTGCAGGGCATCTCGCACATCGAGAACATCGCGTACTGGCACTTCGCGCACAGCTACGTACGCGGCAACTGGCACCGGGCCGACCAGTCGAACCCGATGCTGCTGGCGAAGGCGTGCCACGACATCGACATCCTCCGGTGGCTGGTCGGGTCGCCGTGCACGGCGGTCGCCTCATTCGGCGAACGCCGCCACTTCCGGGTCGAGCACGCGCCGAAGGGGTCGACCGAGCGCTGCGTCGACGGCTGCGCGGTCGCCGACACCTGCCCCTACAACGCCGAACGCCTGTACGTCGACCAACTCGCCGCCGTCAACGGGCCGCCCGTCACGGTCGTCACGAACGACACGAGCGTGGCCGGCCGCCGGCACGCCCTGCGGGTGACCGACTACGGGCGGTGCGTCTACCGGATGGACAACGACGTCGTCGACCACCAGACGGCGGCGCTGCGGTTCGGCAACGGCGTCACGGCGTCGCTGGTGGTCTCGGCGTTCACCGCGTGGAACACCCGGACGATCACGTTGATGGGCAGCCATGGACAGATCACCGCGGACATGCGCACGGGCCGGATCAACCTGACGCCCTTCGTCGAGACGCCACCCAGTCTGGAGGACCACCGGGCCGACGAGACGTTCCAGGTCGACGCCGGTGACCAAGGGGGCGTCAACGATGTCACCGAGGCCTTCACCGGACACGGGGGCGGAGACGCCGGGCTGATGAAGGACTTCACCGAGCGCGTGCGGCGCGCGCTGGCCGGCGAGGATGTCGAGGCGGCGCCGAGTTCGTTGGAGGAGAGCGTGGAGAGCCACTTCGTCGCCTTCGCCGCCGAGCGGTCGCGGCTGAACCACACCCTCGAGGAGCTGTGACGGTGGACGAGGTTCGCGCTCTCGTGGCTCGCGTCGCCGGCACCGCCGACGACGTACGGGTGGAGAGCATTCCCGCCGGTACGGACGCCGCCGTCGCCGGGTACGAGTGCCGCGACGGCGTCCTCACCCTGCGCGGGTCGGACGCCGTCGCGGCGGCGTCCGCGTTCTCGCAGTACCTCAAGGCGCACGCCGGCCGCCAGGTGACCTGGGAGCAGCCACGGCTCGACCCCCGGCCGCAGCCGTGGCCGGAGGCACCCGCGACCCGACTGACCAGCCCGTTCCCGGTCCGCTACTACCTCAACGCCGTGACCTACGGCTACTCGGCGGCGTACTGGGACTGGGACCGCTGGGAGCAGGAGATCGACTGGATGGCGCTGCACGGCGTCACCCACCCGCTCATGCAGGTCGGCCACGAGGCGGTGCTGGCGGAGATGTTCCGGCGCGCCGGGCTCGACGCGGCCCGGATCGACGAGTGGATCGGCAGCGCGGCGCACTTCCCGTGGACGTGGATGGGCAACACCAACTCGTTCGGCGGGCCGCTGCCGTCGGACTGGATCAGTCGCCACGTCGAGCTGGCGCAGCGGATCCTGGAGCGGCAACGCTCGCTGGGCATGACGCCGGTCCTGCCGATGTTCGGGGGGCACGTGCCTCCGGAGCTCGCCGACCCGTCGGCCGGCGAGATCGAGTGGCAGGGCTGGCTCACCCCGATCCTCGGTCCCGACAGCGAGCGGTTCGCGTCGTTGACCGCGGAGTTCATGAGCATCCAGCGGGAACTTTTCGGCACCGACCACCACTACGCCGTCGACCCGTTCATCGAGTCGGTGCCGCCGTCGGCCGAGCCCGACTACCTGGCGTCGGTCGGCCGGGCGGTCTACCGGGCGATGGCGGACGGCGACCCGGAGGCGACCTGGGTACTCCAGGGCTGGCCGTTCCACTACCAGCGCGACTTCTGGCGGCCGGAGCGCGTGCGCGCGTTCCTCTCCGGCGTCCCGCAGGAGCGGCTCATCCTGCTCGACCTGTGGGGCGAGCACGCCCCCATGTGGCGCCGCGACGACATGTTCGAGCGGCGCTGGGTCTGGTGCGCGATCCACAACTTCGGCGGTCGCTTCGCTCTCTTCGGCGACCTGAGCGGTCTGCGGCGCGACGTCGACGAGCTGAGGCGTGCGCGGCCGCCCCGGCTTGCGGGCATCGGGCTCGCGCCGGAGGCGATCGAGAACAACACGGTCTTCTACGAGCTGGCCACCGACCTCGCCTGGGACGTTCCGCAGCTCGACGACTGGCTGCGCTCGTTCGCACGGCAGCGCTACGCGGCCGGGCACGCCGACTTCGCTCAGGCCTGGCAGATCCTGGCCGAGACCCTCTACGGGCCTGGACGTACCCGATCCATCCCGTCTCCGGTCATCGCCCGGCCGTGGTCGGCCGAAACGCCGTTCGCCGCCCAGCGCCTCGCCGGCGAGTTCGTCCCGCAGAACGAGGAGCCGCAGCGGCAGTCGGCGAACATCGACGCCGAGAACGACCCGATGGTGCTCGGTGGCCTGCCGCGGATCGCCGAGGCCGCGCGGTTACTCCTCGGCCGGGCGACCGAAGCGGGGGTTCGGGGTCAGGTCGAACGGGACGTCGTCGATCTGGTCGGCCACGTGCTGGCGCAAGGGTGCCGGGTCCATATCCGCGGCATCATGACGGCCTTCGCCGAGCGCGACGGAACCGGCGTCCTCAACCACTTCGCCCGGTTTCGGACGGAACTGCTCGACCTGGACGAGCTCGCCGGCACGCGCGCCGAGTCGCGGGTCGGCCAGTGGATCGCCGACGCCCGCGCGTGGGGCGGGTCGCCGGCCGAGGCCGATGTCATGGAGCGGGACGCCCGCAGTCTCATCTCCGTCTGGGGACACCAGTCGAGTGGACTGCACGACTACTCCGGACGGCACTGGGCCGGCCTCGTCCGGGACTACTACCTGCCCCGTTGGGAGCTGTGGGCGGACTGGCTGGCCCGGGCCGCGGCGGCGGGGATGGAGCCGGACGTCGACATCCTGCGGGCCCGCATCGTCGAGCACGAGGAGTCCTGGCGGGGGGCGATCGGGGACTACCCCGCCGTCCCGGAGGGAAACACCTGCGACGTGGCCACCCGGATCCTCGACCGGCTCGGACACTGACCCACCACCGATCCGGACCCGACCGTACGTCGGGTCCGGATCGGTGGCGATGTTCCCCGGGCTCGCCGGCCGCACCGCGACCTCTCCGTCCGCGGCCTGGCATCCCCCCGCGCGGCCGGTCGTACCGCACGACGGCCCTCACCTGCGCATCCTCCGGGCGGTGCCGCCCGCCGACACCACGGCTACCAGCACCACGCCGACCACCAGTGCCGCCGCGACGACGGGTGCCCACAGCGGTGCCACCCGCAGCGTCCACGCGCCCAGCACGGCGCCGCCGAGCAGTCCCAGCAGCCGACTGACCCCGCCCGCGCCCGCCGCGAACCGGTGCGGATCGAGCACCACGCTGCGGACCACGGTGGTCAGCGAGCCGGTCAGGTACGTCGTCGACGCCCCCCGTACCCCCGAGCTGATGGTGACCACGCTCTGCATCCCACTGGCCGCCGCGGCGGCGAGGAGCAGCGCCAGCCCGCCGGCGTACCCGGGACGCGCTCCGGTGCCCACCCAGCCGCCCGCCACGCCGACCAGCAGCACCGCCTCGGCCACCGCGACGGTCCCGGTCCGGCGCCCCCACCCCGGCCTGACCCGCCGCAGGTACAGGGTGGCGCCGGCCACCCCGAGCGCGTAGCCGCCCACCGCCGCCGCCCCACTCCCCAGCACCCGGGCGTCCGCCGTGGCGATCGCCTGGCCGGACTGCACCAGGTTGCCGGTGATCACGCTTGCGAAGAAGCCACCGAGTCGGGTCAGACAGAACACGTCAAGGCAGCCGGACGCGGCGGTCAACACCACCAACAGCCGGACCACCAACTGCCTGGGCAGGACCGACCCGTCGGATTCGTCCCCATCGCCGGGTCCCGTCAACCCCGGCCCCGGATGCCACTCATACGACTGCTCTCCCCGGCGTGTCACTGACTCACGAAGCGCTTCTTCCCGCTACCCCGCCGTCCATGCCGCCGGCGGTGCCGTCAGCCGGCCTCCGGGGCGCCGGTCTCGGTCAGGTGCCCGTCGGCCAGCCTCAGCCAACGGGTCACCCCGATCTCGGTCAGGAAACGCTCGTCGTGGCTGACCACCACGAAGGCGCCCTGGTACGCGACGAGCGCGCTTTCCAACTGGCCGACGCTGACCAGATCCAGGTTGTTGGTGGGTTCGTCGAGAAGCAGTAGCTGGGGCGCGGGTTCGGCGAACAGGATGCAGGCGAGCGTCGCCCGCAGGCGCTCGCCACCGGAGAGCACCCGCACCGGCAGGTGGACGCGGGGACCGCGGAACAGGAACCGGGCGAGCAGGTTCATCCGGTCGGCATCGGGCAGGGTGGGCGCGAACTCGGCGAGGTTCTCGGCGACCGTACGGGCGGGGTCGAGCAGGTCGAGCCGCTGGGACAGGTACGCGACGCGGCCGTCGGTGCGGACGGCGGTGCCGGACACCGGCGGCTGGTCGCCGCTGATCAGCCGGAGGAGGGTGGACTTGCCCGCACCGTTGGAGCCGGTCAGGGCGATGCGTTCCGGGCCCCGGATGGTCAGGTCGACGCCCTCGCCGACGAAGACCGGGCGGCCGTCGTACCCGGCCCGCAGGTGTTCGCCCTGAAAAACGGTGCGCCCGGCCGGCACGTTGGTGCCGGGCAGCTCGATCGCGATCCGGTCGTCCTGGCGGGCGAGGCGGCTGGCCTGGTCCAGGCGGGCCTGGGCGTCGCCGACCCGGTCCGCGTGGGTCTCGTTCGAGCGGGCCGCCGAGACCTGGGCATCACGCTTCAGCCCGCCGGCGACGATACGGGCCAGGCCCGCGTTGGGCAGGTTGCGGGACGCGTTCGACGCCCGACGGGCGGCGCGCTCGCGGGCCTGTTGCATGTCACGCTTCTGCCGCTTGAGGTCCTGCTCGGCGTTGCGCACCTGGCGTTCGGCTGCCTCGCGCCGGCCGCGCGCGGCCTGCTCGTAGTCGGTGTACGTGCCGCCGTACCACTCGATCTCGCCGTGCTCCAGGGCGGCGATGCGGTCCACCTCGTCCAGCAGCGCCCGGTCGTGGCTGACGACCAGGAGGCAGCCGGTCCACGCGCGCAGCACCGCGGTCAGCCGATCCCGCCCCTCGCTGTCGAGATTGTTCGTCGGCTCGTCCAGCAGGAGCACGTCCGGACGCTTGAGGAGCTGGGCCGCCAGGCCCAGGGACACCACCTGCCCGCCGCTGAGGGTGCCCAGCAGCCGGTCCAGGGTGAGATCGCCGAGGCCGAGCCGGTCCAGCTCGGCGCGGGTGCGCTCCTCGACGTCCCAGTCGTTGCCGATTGTCGTGAAGTGCTCCTCACTCGCGTCGCCGGTCTCGATGGCGTGCAGCGCGGCGATGATCCGGTCGACGCCGAGGAGTTGGGCGACGCTCTGCTCGCCGGTGAAGGGCAGGTGTTGGGGCAGGTAGCCGAGCGCGCCCCGCACCGTGACGGATCCGGTGGTCGGGCGCAGTTCCCCGGCGATCAGCCGCAGCAGCGTGCTCTTTCCCGCGCCGTTGGCCGCCACCAGGGCGGTGCGGCCACCGGGCACGGAGAAGGAGAGGTCGCTGAACACCGGGGTCTCGTCCGGCCAGGCGAAGGACAGGGCGGAGCAGACGATGGAACCGTTGGACATCGTGAGATCCTCAGAACGCGTGAGCCGGGCGCACGCACAGCGGGGTGCCCGGCGGGAAACAGGGACGACGAGATGGCCGCGGCGACAGCGCGATCACGCGCCTGTCGGCGGCCGGTCCGGGATCTCACCCGGAGATGTCGTCGTCACCTGCCACGTTCACTCCGTTCCCCAGCGACTCGGGCAAGAATAACGCGCGGTCGCTGCCGCGACATCCCGACGGGCACGGCCGGGCGACGGACCAGACTTGGCCTGCGGGACGCCGGCGATCGGCTCCCGGCCGGACGGGCCCTCGGCTACGCCCCGTGACCCTTCGGATGCTCACCAGGAGACGAGTCGCCGCGGGCCGCCCACCGGCGCAGCAGGTCGATGCCCTCGTCGAGCCGGCCGTGCTCGGTCAGCAGCGTGACCAGCAGCGGCAGGGAACGCCGACTGCCCTGGTCGACGGACCTGCGGAGCAGGTCGATCGCCTCGTCCGGGCGACCGGCGGCGGCCAACAGGGCGGCCAGTTCGTCGTACGCCCGCGGGTCGCCGTGGTCGGCTGCGACCCGCCAGTAGCGCTCGGCCTCGTCGGTCTGCCCGCGCTCGGCCAGGAGAGCCGCCAGGCGGGCCGCGGCGTGCCAGTCGCCGTGGTCGGCGCGCAGCCGCAGCTCGTCGGTGTGCCCCCGGTCGGCCAGCAGGTCGACCAGGACGCTGCCCGCGCCCATCGCGCCGGCGGCACCGGAGTCGGCGAGGTCGCGCAGGTAACCGGTGGGGTCGGGCACGGGGGTCAGCCCGGTGGCCTCCGACCCGAAGAACCGGCTGCCGCCGAACTCGTGGCGCAGCCGGTCGTCCAGGTCGTCGGCCAGCGCGATCATGGCGCGTACGGCCAGCAGCAGGTGGGTGGGGACGAAGTCCTGCCCGAAGACGGGGATCGACGCCCAGACCGTGCCTCCGGTGCAGTAGACCCGGCCGACGACCAGCCCGTTGGTCAGGTCGGACAGCCGCTGGTACAGCGTCTCCGTCGGCTCGACGCCGGTGAGCAGCGGCGAGAAGACGTCCACCAGGGGCGGGTCGTCCTGGGCACGTACGAAGATCATGGCGGAGCCGGCGCGGATGCCCACGTCGCCGTCGGCGTCGACCCGGAGCTGGTCGGCGGTGACGCCGAGGACGGCGGCCAGGATGTTCTTCACCCGTTCCGTCAGCTTGCCGTCGCCGGTGTGCTGACCGGCCGGGCCGGCCACCTGCGGGCGGCCCGGGGCGGTGACCGGCCGGGCCGCCAGCGCGGCGGCCAACCTGGTGCGCCGGGGCACCGGGGCGGTGGTGGCGGTGACGGCCGGCCGGGCCGCCAGCGCGGCGGCCAGGCGACTCCACCGGGTGTCACGCGCCGTCATCGTGCTCACCGCCCGGTCCGCCGGCGGGCGGGTCGGCCGGCGGCTCCACCGTCCGGATCTGGTCGAACATCTTGGCGATCACCAGCGGCGCGGCCACCCCGAAGGTGAAGCTGGCGAACGCGGTCTCCGCCAGCCCACCCGCACCGGCCGCGGCGGCCAGGCCGGTGCCGGCCACCGCCCGCAGCAGGACGGCGAAGACGACGATCGGCCGGTCCCGGCGGTCCCGCCACGGCCACTGCCACCGGCCCTCGGACTCGGTGGTCGGGCGCATCATGCCGTAGAGGTTCAGTGCCTCCGCGACGGCGCTGCCGACCATTCCCCACATCGCGGCCATCCATAGAGACACGTCCCAACCCTAGCGATCGAGAGATCTACCACCCGCACCGCCCTCCGCGCGGGTGCCGACGTTGTCGCCGACGGTAACCGGCCGGCACAACCACCGTCCTCTCGGGACGGACCGGGCCGGGAGCATCTCGTTGAGGGTGGCCCGCTCGTATGTCAGTGGGCTTCGGGCGCGCGGTTCAGGAACGGGCTGGGCGTGCCGCTCCACGACACGTACAGGGCCTCCCGGGCGCGGGTGCCGGCGACGAAGAGCAGGCAGCGCTCCCGGAGCATGTCGCTCTCGTGCTGCGACAGGTCGACCTCGGGCGGCGTGACCTCCTTCGCGAACGGCACCGTCTTCGCCGTCGCGCCCACCACCGCGACGCACCGGAACTCCAGCCCCTTCATGGCATGCATGGTGGCCAGGCGCACCCCGTCGGCGTCCGCGCCGGGCTGGTCCCGCACGGCCGGTACGCCGGCCGCCTCCAGCGCGGCCTACACAGCGTCCGGGGTCGTGTTGAAACCGCGCGAACAACAGGGTCGGCGCCTGCGCCGCCACCTTCTCCAGGGCCGGCGTGAGCTGCTCGACGGCGACCACGTTGCGGACCTCCAGCGCCCGCGTCGCCGTGTTCACCGTGTAGAGGCGCTTCGCCGCCCAGGTGTACGCGCCGTCGTGCGGCACCACGTTCAGCAGCGGGAAGGTGTCGCTGCCGTCTCCACCGCCTTGCGCACGCCGGCCTTGACCGGCTTCTCCAGGACGTCGAAGCTCTGCCAGAGGGTGTTTGCGAGGGCGAGCTGGGGCACGGGCAGCCTCTCGGGGTGGGTGGGTCTGCGGTGCGGGGAGGGCTGCCTAGTCCGCGACCAGCTCGTCGGAGCCGGGCAGCTGCACCTGGTCGTAGAACCAGCGCAGGTGGTCGAGCAGCGCCTCGCGGGCGTCGACGTCGGCGAGGACCGCCAGGGGGAAGCCCGGCCGCAGGGTGAGCTTGGCGGCGGCAATCTCCACGCCCGGCAACTGGTTGAGCCGCTGCCGTAGCTCCTCCCGCAGGGCGAGGTCGTGGAACGGCGTCCGGACGCTGAGATGCTGGAACACCACCTCGAACTTTCCGCCCGGGTAGATCACCGCCGGCCAGATGCTCCCGAGTTCGTGCTCCCTGCGGCGGGCCATGAGGAAGCAGGAGGTCTCCCCGGCGGTGCCGTAGGAGAGCGTGCCGCCCGTCGCGGTCCACGCCTCCAGTGTGGCGATCGTGGCGGCGGCGACCGCCGGGCCCTGCCGGGCGGCGAGCTGCTCGACGAACCTCTCCGCGTAGGTGCCGCCCTGGCCCGGTGCTGGCCGGGACACCCGCTCGGGCAGGTCCTCGGGCGTGATGCCGGCGAGCTGCGCCAGCTCCTCGGTGCCGATGCGCTGCGCCCGGTCGGCGCGACCGTGCTGGTCGAACGTCACGCCCTCGGCCCGAAGCACGTCGCGCGGGTCGTCGGTGCGGTCGGGTTCGAGCCAGCGGAAGCCGGGCGAGACGGTCCCCTCGACCTGCAAGACCCGGTGCGCGTTCGGAGTCGGGTGGTTGGCGAGCCGCATCCCCACCGGCACCGGCGCGGTGCCGACGAGGGCAGCCAGGTCGCCGTACGTCGTCCAGGAGCCGGCCGGCAGCTCGGCGAGCGCCTTGTTCATCAGGTCCCAGGGCACCTCGGACTGGTTGCCGGCCTGCTCGGTGGGGCCGGGCCAGATGGCGATCACCCGCTCGGCGAGCGCGTCGGCGCGGGCGTGGATCTCGGGGCGCCCCCACCGGTCCCGCGCCGCGATCTCCTGGCTCAACCTGATGCCGCTCTTCTTGAGCTCGTCGCGCTTCACCGCGAAGGGCTTGTTGCTCAGCTCCGGGTTGTAGCCGGTGAGGGTCAGATTCCCCAGGGTGTGGACCAGGGACTCGTAAGCCTCCTCGACGTTCTCGTCCGGCTCTACGTCGCCGGCGAGTATCTGCCGCCACTCGTCGGTGAGCGTCTGCGGCAGCACGTGCTCGATGGTCGCCTTCTCCAGCGACACGGGTTCCTTGCTGCCGTACGACTCCTCCAGCCACCGCAGCACCAGGCTGCGTTGGGGGGCGCGGCCGTGCAGGTAGAACGGGATGGACCGCACCGCGGCACGCACGTTGGCGTCGGTGGCGTAGTGCTTGCGCCCGGTCGACAGGTACGCCCGGACCGCCTCGTCCACCGGCAGGTTCCTGCTCATCTCGGTGACGACGGAGAGCAGGATCCGGTTGATGTTCATGGTGCTCCGCCCGATCAGCAGGCGGCGGACGAAGAAGCCCTCCACGTGCAGCAACGCCGAGGCGACCTGTTCGGAGGTCGCCGTGCCGTTCTCCCGGCGGTCGAGCAGGTGCAGGGCCAGCGGGTAGACGGTGGTGGTGCCCCAGGCGCTCAGCCGCTCCAACCGCAGTCGTACGCCCGGGTCCTTCTCCTCGTCGGGGTGGAGGATGACCCGCAGCAGCGCGCCAAGGCGGGCGAACCGCCGGACCTCGGCCTCAATTTCGGCCTCCGTCCGGAGTTTCTCGAGCCGGGTGTGTTGGTTCGAGTAGATGTCGGTCTGCTTGACGCGCGGGTCGCGGTGGACCAGGTCGAGCCAGAAGAGCAGTTCCAGCTCCGCCGGTTCGAACTGCTTCTGGAGGGGCTGCCAGAGAACGTCGTAGACGGTGCGCCCCTGGTTGGGCAGCCGCATGAAGAGGTAGTTGCGTAGCAGGTCGGCCTGGGTCAGCTTCAGCCCGGTGTTGTTCAGCGACTCGAAGATCCGGTACACGTTGTCACCGGCTTGGGCAGTGACGGCGACAAGCCCCATGCCGGTGATGACGGCGCTCTCGATGCGTTCGATGTCCAGCGGGTTGTCCGGGTCGTCGGCGGCCAGCGCGTCGGCGAAGAACCGGTACGCCACGTTCATCGGGTGAGCCTTTGCTGCCTGCGGAGTCGACTTTACGCAGGCCACGTATGCGTCGCGGTCGTGCTGGGTGGGGACGAGCTTGAGCCAGCGCTCCTCCTCGAAGGGGTTGGTCAGGTACTGGTGATCGAGTCGGACGCGATGTTTGGAGCCCTCGTGCTCGGCGCGGTGGTCGCGGATCGCGCAGAGCAGGATGGACAGGGTGGTGAGCCGTTGTTGGCCGTCCACCACCAGATACTCGGCGACCCCGGCGGGGCCGTTCGTGGGGCTGGGCGCGAGCACGAGCGAGCCGATGAAGTGCGTGGCGGTCGGGTTGTCGACCCGGTCCTCGGCGAGCTTGCGCACGTCGTCCCAGAGCCGTTCGAGCTGGGGCTTGCTCCACGAATAGGTGCGCTGGTAGAGCGGCACGTGGTACTGCTTCGCGCCTTCCAGCAAGCCCTGCAACGTGGTTTCCGCCGCCGCGACCATTCCGGCTCCCGTCTACTTTGCACCCGCCCTGAGCCCGGCAAGACAAACAGATCACCAGTCGGCAAAGCAACCCATGCCAGGCACTGCTGGCCGGAACGCTCCATTCGGCGCGGGCAGCCGTACCCAGTCGGCGAGCGAGCGTCGCCGATCGGCCAACCGAGCGTCTTCTGTCGGCAATCCGTTTGTCGGTTGACGAGTGGGCAGCTCAGCTCCACCCGCCTCGGCTCGCCGAACTGGGCCCCTGGGCTCAGCGCCGACCGCCGTCCTTGTCGCGGTCGACAAGAAGAACTGGGGCGTGCGTCTCGTCGCGCGGGCATTGCCACACCAGCGCGGCGCCTCGTCGATTCAGTTGGCGAGGATGACTGTGGTCGGGGCAGGGAGGAAAGGGCTGTCCCCAGATGTCCGTGCTGACCTCGTCGGCCAAGCCGGCGGCTAAATCCCGGGCTACCTCACAAAAGCCGTCTTTAGCGTTGACGTGGATGGTGTGTTCGACAGAGCCGACCGAGAAGCGTGCTGCGCACGGAATTGCATCGTGCGGGTGGGTGAGCTCCTGTCCGAGAAAGATTGCCGCCTCACGGGTCTGCGGCCCCAAGTCCACAGGTGAGACGTCGGAAACGTTTACGTCGATCCCCGACAGCACGGTCAGGGAGGCCGCGAGCCTGTCAGCAACCTCCCTCACCAAGGCCGTTCCGCTACTGCGGAGAGACATTCAGCTCCTCCAAGGTTCAACTTTGCCGGTCCGGGTCTACCGGCGACGGCGCCGGACCTCGACATCGCAGCGCACCAGGATCGGAGCACGACCTCGGCTGACGACGCCGCGACCCGCACCGACCAGGCCCGGATGGTGGGCCAGGCGACGAATGCTGCCACACACCGGACCGATACGTGCCCTACGGGCCGAGCGACTCCCGCTGCACACACACCCACCACCACCCACCTGTGAGCCCACGCAGCAGGGGCCGGAGGCAAGGCAGCATCCGTCGTCGCCGGCCGGCGGGTGATGCCTGTTCGGCCCCCTTTGCTCTGCTGCCCTCCGTGCAACGCTCACGGAGGGTGGCCGATGCCTCCTGTCGTCCGCCCGTGTTGGCCCGCGGCTGAAGCGGATGCGCGGTGCCGGTGTTGCGGTGACGGCAGCAGAGCAAAGGGACCGGGGGGACTCCGGCTTGAGGATGACCGGAACCCGTCTGCAGCAGCCAGCTTCGTCGGTGGTGGCGGTCGGCCATCCTGCCTGCCATCGACCCGGCAATCAGCAAGAGGCAGCCCGCCGTACGAGCCGTCGAGGCCGTCTTGACGTGGCGGGCCAGGCTGCTGCTTCGGCTAGGGTCGATGGCGGACTCAGACGCAGAGACGGCCGCCGCCTACTGGGCCTCGGAGCGCCGCAAGACGCTCGGTCTGGACCCACACGGCTACCTGGTGGGCAAGGAGACCCGCGAGGTCGAGCAGACGCTATGAGTCCGCGTCGACCGGCAGCAGGTCGGCCGCCTTTCGTCGGCGCTGAGTGCGCGGAACACCCGCGCGCCCACGAGTCCGCGGGTCCGCACAGGACGCCGGCGGAACTTCGCGGGCGGGCGTCCCACAAGCCGTACTTCTCTAGTTTGTGGAAGCGGCGCGTTCGTAGGTCAGGGTGAGTTCGGCGAGGACGCCGTCGGCAGGGTACGGACGGCCTTCGAGGTACGTGGCGCGGAGTTCGTCCATGAACCTCTCCCACATCTCAGGACCCCGTCGGCGAAGAGCTGAGCGCGAATCGACAGCTCAGGTGACGTCGGGAGTTATCGGGAGCCCCAGGCGCCGAGATGCGCCATGGGCGGGACGAGTTCGATCGCTGTCCCGGTGAGCCGCTAGCCGATCTTCTGTCGGTGGCTCGGGTCGTCGGGGCGGCTAAGCAGGCCCACGTCCACGAGCTTCGACAGGCGGTTGGAGAGGATGTTCGACGCGATGCCTTCGATCGAGTTCGTGAGCAGCTCACGGAGAGTGTCTGCCACCGGTTGTAAGTTGCAACCGGAATTTGCTCGTCAGGTCCCTAGGAGGAGACATGCCGCAACTGTTGAAGGTGCAGAGCTTCACCGTGTCGCGTGACGGGTTCGGCACCGGGGAGGGGCAAAGCCTGGAGCGGCCCTTCGGCCACGCCGACCCCGAGGCCCTGTTCTCCTGGCGTACCGCCACCGCCAGCTTCATGTACCGCACCGAACCCGGCGGCACTCGCGGCCTGGACGACTACCTGGCCCGCGACTACGACCACAACATCGGGGCGGAGATCATGGGTCGCAACAAGTTCGGCCCCCTGCGCGGCCCCTGGGAGAACCACGACTGGCAGGGATGGTGGGGGGACAACCCACCGTTCCACACGCCGGTCTTCGTGCTCACCCATCACGAACGCCCGTCGTTCACCCTGGCTGACACCACATTTCACTTCCTCGATGCGAGCCCGGCCGAGGCGCTGGCGCGCGCGAAGGAGGCCGCCGATGGTCGGGACGTACGCCTCGGTGGTGGGGTTGCCACGATCCGCGAGTTCATCGAGGCCGACCTGGTCGACACGATGCACATCGCCGTCGCGCCCCTCGACTTCGGTCGGGGCGAGCGGCTGTGGGAGAGCCACACCGATCTTCTCGACCGCTTCCACCTCGATTCGGTGCCGAGCCCCAGCGGAGTCACGCACCTCCTGTTCTGGAGACGGTGACCACCGACCCGCGCGATCGCACCAGCCACGGCCGGTCTGCTCCAGCGCCGCCGATGGGACCGAACCGGGCTGGTGCCGCCCACCGGTCAGCTCACCGGATCGAGACGTGCGGCAGCCGGCCCGCCTCCGCCAGATGGCCGACCTGTTTCGCCATCGTCGCCGCGCCGCCCACCACGCGCAGCAGCGCCGCCTCGGAGAGCACCGCCTCGAACCGGGGCGGCCGGGGCAGCCGCCGCCGGAGCAGGGCCCGCCGGCCGCTAGCCGCGCTCGAAGCCCATGTGCGCACCGCCACCTGAGCGGATCGCCCATCCGGCCTACAAGCCGCCCAGGCCCGGCCCGGGAAGACCCAGGCCCAATCGGAGGGCGCGAGGCGGGCAAGATCGCGCTCGAACACAGAAGTAGTGGCCTCCATCGCAGCGGGAAACCACTACTCCCGGGATCGAGGGCGATCTTTCGGGCGGGACCGGGCCGGATCTCGCCCCCGCACCCGCCTTCCCACTCCGATCTTGCAGTTGCAGCCCGGCGCCGAGCCCGAGGCCTCGCGGCGGACGGTCAGTGGTGCCAGGAGCGCCAGAGGACGGCGTACGCCCCGCCGGCGCGTACCAACTCGTCGTGGCTGCCCAACTCGGTGATCCGGCCGTCCTCCAGCACCGCCACCCGGTCCGCGTCGTGCGCGGTGTTGAGCCGGTGCGCGATCGCGATGACGGTCCGCCCCGCGAGCACCGCCGCCAGGGCCCGCTCGGTACGCCGGGCGGTGGTCGGGTCCATCGCGGCGGTCGCCTCGTCGAGGATCAGCGTGTGCGGGTCGGCGAGCACCAGCCGGGCCAGCGCGAGCTGCTGGGCCTCGGCCGCGCCGAGTTGCCGGGCGCCGTCGCCGAGCGGGGTGTCGAGGCCGTCGGGCAGGTCGGCGTACCAGTCGGCGCCCACGGCGACCAGCGCGGAGCGCATCCGCTCGTCGGAGGCGTCGGGCGCGGCGAACGCGAGGTTGTCGCGGACCGAGCCGATGAAGACGTGGTGTTCCTGGGTGACCAGGGCGATCCGGCGACGCCGCTCGGCCGGGTCCAGGTCGGTGACCCGGCAGCCGCCGATGCTCACCTCGCCCTCGCGGGGGGTGTCGATGCCGGCGAACAGCCGGGCCAGGGTGGACTTCCCCGCCCCCGACGGGCCGACGACGGCCAGCCGCTCGCCGGGGCGTACCTCCAGGTCGATGCCGTGCAGGACGTCGCGGCCGTCGGCGTACGAGAAGCGCACGCCGCGCGCGACGAGCCGCTGCCCCGGCGGCGCGGTGACCGTGCCGGGCGGTTCCGGCGGCACCTCGCCGACGCCGAGCACCCGGGCGTACGACGCGATGCCGCGCTGCGCCTGCTCGGTCCACAGCAGGATCCGGTCCAGCGGGTCGATGGCCTGTTGCAGGTAGAGCGCGGCGGCGACCACCTCCCCCAGTGATACCGCTCCCCGGGACAGCAGGTAACCGCCGGCGAGCAGCACCGCGGCGACCGGCAACGGATAGCTGGCCTCCACCACCGTGAAGAACACCGTCCGCAGCGCGAGGGTCGCCCGCCGGGTGGACCACAGTCGGGTGATGCGGTCGGTGCCGTGCCCGATCCGCTGGTCGGCCAGCCGCAGCGCCTCGACGGTGCGGGCGCCCTCGGCGGTGGTGGTCAGCGTCTCGGTCAGCTCGGCGGTGGCAGCCCCCTCGGCGAGGTAGGCGGGGCTGGCCCGGCGCAGGTACCAGCGGGTCACCGCCCAGATCGAGGGCAACCCGGCCAGGGCGACCAGGCCGAGCAGCGGGTGCAGCAGGAAGACCGCCCCGAACAACAGCGCCAGCTGCGCCGACGCGATGAGCATGGTGGGCACGACGTCGCGGACGGTGGTCCCGACGGTCGACACGTCGACTGAGCTGCGGGTCGCCAGGTCGCCGGAGCCGACCCGCTCGACGACGGAGACGGGCAGGGCGAGGGTCCGCCGGACGAACTCCTCGCGCAGCCGCGCGACGGCCCGCTCCCCGAACCGGTGGCCGGCGTACTGGGCGTACCGGGAGATCAGCGCCTGCGCCAGCACGCAGCCGACGATCGCCAGCGCCAGCCGGTCCACGGTGGCGACGCCGGTGCCCGCGCCGACCTGGTCCACGATGCGGCCGAGCAGCCACGGCGCTGCGAGCCCGGCGACCGTGGCGGCGACGTGCAGCGCCAGCACGACGGCGACCGCCCGTCGGTCCCGGCCGACGAGGTCCACCGAGGCCCGGCGTACGGCGGCCCGGTCCGCCACCGGCAGCCCGCTCACCGCAGCGCTCCCTCGACTCCGGTGGACGGGTCGAGGTCGGCGGCGTCGCCGTCCCGGGCCACCAGCGCCCGGTAGCCACGGTCGCGGTCGAGCAGCTCGGCGTGGGTGCCGGTGGCGACGATCCGGCCGGCGCGCAGGTGGGCGACGGTGTCGGCGTGGCCGAGCAGCAGCGGCGAGGTGGTGAGCAGGATCGTGGTCCGGCCGGCCCGCGCGGCCCGCAGTCGCTCGGCGATTTGCGCCTCGGTGTGCGCGTCCACGGCGGACGTCGGGTCGATCAGGATCAGCACCTCCGGCTCGGCGAGCAGCGCCCGGGCCAGCCGGACCCGTTGCCGCTGGCCGCCGGAGAGCGTGCGGGCGCGGGTACCGAGCGGGGTGTCCAGGCCCTCCGGCAGCGCGTCGACGACCTCTTCGGCCGACGCTGCCCGCAGTCCCGCCGTCAGCCGCGCGTCGTCGCCGGCATCCGCCGGGTGTTCGTCGCCCCGGCCGTCGCCACCGACCCGCCGGGCCCGGTCGCCGACCCTGCCGGCCTGGTCCCCGGCCCGCCCCGCCCGCAGGACGTCGCGGAGCGTGCCGGCGAAGAGGTAGGAGTCGTGGTCGGCGACCAGGATCCGGGCCCGCACGTCGTCGAGCGGGATGGCGGCCAGCGGCACGCCACCCCAGGTGACGTCGCCGGGGACGTACCGGCCGAGCCGGTCGGCGAGCGCGTCGGCCTCGCCGGGTTCGGCGGCGGCGATGCCGATCAGCCGGCCGGCCGGGGCGGTGAGCCCGGTGGCCGGGTCGTGCAGGTCGCCGGGCCGGCCCGGGGCGGCCGGCTGGCACGGCTGGCGCGGCGCGGCGAACTGGCGCGGGCCGCCGGCGTCGTCGGGGACCAGGGTGAGCAGGGCGACGATCCGGCCGGCGGCGACCCGGCCCCGAATCAGCTCATAGCCGCCCTCCAGCAGGAACCAGATCGGCACGATGAGGGTCGCCACGTAGCCGTAGACGGCGACCAGCTGCCCGATGGTGATGTCGCCGGTCACCGCCATCCGGGCGGCGAGCCACACCACGGCCGCGAGGAACAGCCCCGGGATGGCGACCGCCAGCGCGTCGATCCAGCTGTTGACGGCCCCGACCCGGTAGCCCTCGGCCAGCAGGCGCCGGGACCGGGTGGCGTACCGGCGGGCGAACAGGCCCCGGCCGCCGACCCCGGCGAGGACCCGAAGCCCGGCCACGATGTCGCCGGCCTGGGTGGTGAGCTCGCCCTGCTGCTGCCGGTAGACCGACTCGGCCCGTTCGAGGCGGCGCAGCAGCGGCCCGACGACGAGCGCGATCGCCGGCACGCCCAGCAGCACGCACACCGCGAGCAGCGGGGACACCGACCACAGCACGACGGCGATGACCGCGTACGCGACGATCGCGCCCACCCCCGGCCCGGTCAGCGTCAGCACCTGCGAGGTGTGGCTGATGTCGGAGCCGCCGACGGTGGCGACCTCCCCCGCGGCGAGCCGGCGCGGCAGCACCGCGCCGATCCGGGCGAGCTGGCGCAGCAGGACCGCCGCCGAGCGGGCCGTCGCGTCCTCCCGGACGAAGGTCATCGTGCGGTGCCGCATGATGCCGAGCCACGCCAGGCCCACGCCCGCGAGGACGATCGCCGCGACCCAGAGCAGCAGGGCGGCATCGTCGCCGGCGCGCAGCCCGTCGTCGACAGCGCGGGAGATCAGGTACGGCCGGATCGACAGCCCGACCATCCAGGCCGTGCCGAACAGGCTGCCGCGCAGCACCCGCCAGGGCTGGCAGCGGACCAGCCACCACATGTACCTCAGCGGCCCCCTCGTGTCCGGTACACCGGGATCGGGGTGGGGAATCTGCGGCGGCACCCGCCCACGCTACCGACCGACTCCGCTACGTGCAGGCCCTTTTCGGCGCGGCGCGGTCAGGTGGTCGGTGTGGTGAGAAGATAGTCGTCCGCCTCTGAACTCCACTCCAGATGGACCGCGCCGCTGGTGGCGGCAGCCTTGCAGAACTGGAGGAAGCTGCGGTAGCCGAGCTTCTTCTCGCTGAAGTCGGGCCGGACCCGGCGGAGCTGGTTCTTCAGCCCGGACAGGGCCACCTCGCCGTCGTCGCCGGCCAGGTCCTGCACCACGGAACGCACCAGCGCGAACGCCACCTCCCGGTCGCCGTGCTCGGGCAGGGACACCTCCGGGTCTCCCTTGGCCGGGCCCTCCGCCAGCTCGATCACCGTGTGCGCGGCGAGGTGCCGCAGCAGCTCGCCGAAGGTGCGGAACCCGTAGTCGGACTCGCTGAAGGTCGGGTCCTTGCGCAGCAGGGTGCGCTTCAGCGTCGAGGCGGTCACCTCGCCGCCGGAGCTGCCCTGGAGGCCGGCGACCGTCTGGGCCACCAGGACGGAGAGGGTGTCGACGTCGCGCACGGGCTCCTCGACCACCGGCTGGGGCTCGGGCTCCTGCTCCACCGGCTGCGGCTCCGGGCTGGGCAGCCGCGCCGGGCGGTTGCGCTTGGCCCGGGCCGGCGGGACGTCGACGCCCTCAAGGCGGTCGTAGTAGAGGAACTCGTCGCACGCGGGCGGCAGCAACGCCGAGGTGGACTTCTCCACGCCCACGCCGATGACGCGCTTGTTCAGCTCGCGCAGCTTGTGCACCAGCGGGGTGAAGTCGCTGTCACCGGTGCAGATCACGAACGTCGAGACGTACGCGCGCTCGAAGGCCAGCTCGACGGCGTCGACGGCCATCTTGATGTCGGCGGCGTTCTTGCGGGAGGCGCCCATCCGCTGGGGCATCTCGATGAGCTCGACGTGCGACCGGGTGAGCATCCGACGGTCCTCGTCGAAGTACGACCAGTCGGCGTACGCCCGCCGCACCACCACCCGACCGCGCTCGGCGAGGGCGTCGGCGATGGGACGCAGGTCGAACGCCATGCCGCCGAGGTGTTCGCGGGCCCCCAGGGCAAGGTTCTCGTAGTCGAGGAAAAGGGCGATCCGGTCTTCTTGATCCACGAGTCCAGCCTACGCCGGCCACCCGGCCCACCAGCGGGTACGCGCCGTGAACCGCCATCGCGTGCGGGGCCCGCCGCCGTCCCGCCACCCTCGCCGACTGCCCCGGTCAGGTCCCGGCGGGGCGCGGTTGGTGACCTGGTCTCCAGAGGGGGCGTCGGGTCAGTCGTCAGGATGTCGGGCGCGGACCTGTCCCTCGTCGCAGACCGAGCCGAGCAGGATGTCCAGCGGGACCGGGCGTCCCAGATGGAAGCCCTGGCCGGCGTCGACGCCCAGCCGGCGCAGCGCGGGCACCAGCGGTTCCCGGTCGACCGACTCGGCGACCGTGTGCATGCCCAGCCCGTGCGCGGCGCGGACGACCGCGTCGATGAGGACCGGGTCGGCCCCGCCCCGGTCGGCCTGGCGAACGAAGTCACCGGCGATCTTCACGGTACTGAACGGCAGGTGCTTGAGGTAGGTGAAGGACCCGAACCCGGCGCCGAAGTCGTCCAGGCTCAACCGGCAGCCGGCGTTGCGCAGCGTACGGGCCAGGTTGCGGACCGCTGCCACGTTGGTGATCGCCGCCGTCTCGGTCACCTCCAGGCCCAGTCGGCCAGCCTCGACGCCGGCCGCGCGCAGCCGCCCCACCACCCAGTCGCCGAAACCCGGCGACTCCATCGAGCGGGCGGAGATGTTGACGTCGAAGCACATCCCGGCCGCCACGGCCCACCGATCGGCCAGCGCCGACGTGGCGGTGGCCACCACCCACCGGTCGAGCTCGCCGATCAGGTCGTCGCGTTCCACCGTGGGCAGGAAGTCGGCCGGGGGCAGCGGCGGCTGCCGGCCGTCGCGCAGCCGGATGAGCAACTCGTGGCTGACCACCTCGCCGGTCAGCAGGTCGACGATCGGCTGGGCGTCGAGTTGCATCCGGCGCTCGTCGAGGGCGGTGCGGACCCGGGTCACCACGTTGACCCGCTGCACCGCGTGCCGGTACTGCTCCGGGAGGTACAGCCGGGCCCGGTTGCGGCCGGCGTTCTTCGCCTCGTACAGGGCGAGGTCGGCGTGGGCGAGCGCCACGTCCCGGCTGTCGCCGGGCCGCAGCGAGGCGGCCCCGATGCTCAGGGTGACCCGCAGCCCGGCGTCGGTCAGCGGCACCGGGGTGCCCACGGCTGCGTTGCACAGGCCCTCGGCGACGGCGAGGGCGTCGCCGGCCGAGGCGTCGGGCAGCACGACCGCGAACTCGTCGCCACCCAACCGGCCCAGCACCGTGCCGGGCGGCAGCTGGTGGGCGAGCAGCCGGGCCAGCACCCGCAGCACGTCGTCGCCGACGCCGTGCCCGTGCACGTCGTTGATGTCCTTGAAGTTGTCGATGTCGATCAGCAGCAGCGCGCCGGACGGGTCGCCGCCCGGGACCAGCAGGTCGTCGAGGCGGGCGAGCAGTGCGCGGCGGTTCGGCAGGTCGGTCAGCGGGTCGTGCTCGGCCAGCCGGGTCAGCTCGTCCTGGGCCCGGCGCCTCTCGGTGATGTCGTGGGCGGTGCCCAGGACGCGCACCGGAGCGCCGTCCCGGTCGGAGAAGACCTCGCCGTAGCACTCGAAGACGCGCAACGTCTCGCGGTCCGCGAGGTACATCCGGTGGGTGAACGAGAAGGGCGCCCCGGTGCGCAGCGCGGTCTGTAGGGTCCGCTCGACCATGGCTATGTCATCGGGGTGCAGCAGCTTCCGGTACGACGGGTAGTCCAGCGCGGTGCCCGGCGGGAAGCCGACCATCTGCAGCAGGACGTCAGACCAGACGATCCCACCGCTCGGCACGTCCCACTCCCAGCTGCCCACCTTGGCGAGCTGCTCGATGTGGGCCAGGCGCCAGCGGTGGTCACGCCCCTGTTCGCGCTCCCGGCGCTCGGCGGTGACATCGCGCACCTCGTACAGGCGCAGGCACTGTCCTTCGTGGTGTATGCCCTGGCAGCGCACCTGGAGCCAGCGGGCGGGGCCGGCGGCGTCGGGCAAGGGGGCCTCGACGGCAGGGCCGCCCGGCTCCACCCGGGTCACCGGCAGGTCCTCCGGCCGGACGCCCAACCGCCGCGCGGCCTCGTTCGACCACAGGCACCGACCGTCGGGGCCGAGAACCATCAGGGCGGTGGAGGCGGCGTCGGCGGCGGCTGCGGGCAGAGTCCTCACCTGGTGGTCACCCCGTCCCCTGCCCCGTCACGACCTTCGGATGGCACCAGCACACGGTGATCCGACCGCGACGCGGAGTCTACCCACGGGCGTGAGCGCGGTGCTCGCCGCGCTCGCAGGAGACCGGTGGGTACGCGACGCCGCACGCGGGCCGGGCCCACCATCGCCGCCCGGTCGTACACCTGACCCGGCCGGGTCCCGGGCGGCCTTGAGCTATCCGCAGCCGCCGTGAGATTCTGATGCGTCGATTAGTCGCCGCGCGGGGCTGACAGTCGTCCGAAGGGCAACCGGGGGCCAGCACGGCCTGCGGGGGACGGCGGCAAACTGCGATGACCACCGGGCAGTCCGTCCACGAGTCCGCCCGCCGCCGCCCCGGCGCACCCGCAGGTGCGAGCCACCCGTCACCGGCCCGGGCGAGTCTCCGTCGTACCCACGAAGGAACTCCACCATGCAGAACCCGATCAGCCCCGGGTGCCCCGCGCAGCCCTCGCCGTCGCGCCCGGCCCGGTCCGCCCGCCGCCGCTGGCCGTCCCTCGCCGCGAGCCTGCTGCTCGTCGCGGCGGCGTCGGCCACGGTCAGCCCGCCGAGCGTCAGCGCGGCGACCACCGCCCCGGTCGCCGTCACCGTCAACGCGCGGGCGGGACTGGCGACCGTGCCGGACACCGCGCTGGGCGTCAACCACGCCATCTGGGACCAGAACCTGGGTACCGACGAGACGTCGGACCTGCTGCGCGCCGCCGGCGTGAAGATGCTGCGGTACCCGGGCGGCTCGTACGCCGACATCTACCACTGGAAGAACCACACCGCCCCCGGCGGGTACGTCGCCCCGAACACCGACTTCGACACCTTCATGGCCGGGGCCCGGCGGGTCGGCGCCCAGCCGATGATCATCGCGAACTACGGCACCGGCACGCCGGCCGAGGCCGCCGACTGGGTGCGGTACGCCAACGTCACCAAGGGCTACGGCGCGAAGTTCTGGACGGTCGGCAACGAGAACTACGGCAACGGCCACTACGGCGCGGCCTGGGAGGCCGACGACCACCCCGACAAGAGCGCCAGCCAGTACGCCCGCCTGGTCGTCGACTACGCCGACGCGATGAAGGCGGTCGACCCGACCATCAAGGTCGGCGCGGTGCTGACCATGCCGGGGAACTGGCCGGACGGCATCACCGCCGGCAGCGACCCGGGGCCGTGGAACTCCACCGTGCTCTCGATCGCCGGTCCGAAGATCGACTTCGTGGACGTGCACTGGTACCCGGGTGGCAGCGCCGCCGAGTCGCTGGCGCGCACCGCCCACATCGACGACGCGGCCCACCTGCTGCGGCAGCAGATCGCCCGGTACGCCGGGCCGAACCCGGGACGCATCGGCATCAGCTTCACCGAGCTGAACGTCGACACGGGCCGGACCACCCAGCCGGGGGCCCTGTTCCTCGCCGACGCCTACAGCGACCTGCTGGAGAACGGCGTCTTCACGGTGCAGTGGTGGAACGTGCACAACGGCATCGGCACGGTCTCGCAGGTGGCGGGGCACACCGACTACGGCGACTTCGGCATCCTCTCCAGTGGGAGCTGCACCGCCGACGGGACGCTCTGCGAGCCGCCGCTGAACACGCCGTTCGCGCCGTACCACGGGCTGTCCATGATGAACCTCTTCGTCCGGGCCGGCGACCAGCTCGTGCGCGCCGGAACCGACCAGCCCCTGGTCACGGCGCACGCCGCGCGCCGGGCCAACGGGGATCTCGCGGTGCTGCTGGTCAACAAGGACCCCGACAACGAGCACCCCGTCACCATCGACTACGCCGGGTTCACCCCGTCGGGCGCCGCGCCGACGGTGCACACCCACACCAACGGCGCCACCGCCATCGCCACCGGCCAGTCGGGCAGCGCGACCAGCCGGGTCCTGCCGCCGTACTCGCTGACCACGCTCGTGCTGCGCCCGGCCGACGCGGTCACCGGGCAGCCCGGCGCGCCGGGCCAGCCCACCGCCACCGCCGTCACCGACCGGGGCGCGACCATCTCCTGGCCCGCGGCCACCCCGGGCCGCAGCCCGATCGCCAAGTACGAGGTGTACCGGCAGAACGGGGCGGTCAGCGAGCAGCTCGGCGAGACCTCGGCCACCTCACTCACGGTCGGCAACCTCGTCCCCGGCGGCAGGTACACGGTCAACGTGCTGACCCGGGACACCGCCGGCCGGGTCTCCTGGTCCTCACCGCCGCTCACCTTCACCACCGGCAGCCCCGCCACCAGTTCGTGCGGTGTCCGCCTGACCGACACCTCGAACTGGGGCAACGGCTACGTCGGCGCCGTCGACATCGTCAACAACGGGGCCGCCCCGATCAACGGCTGGACGCTCACCTGGACCTGGCCCACCACCTGGCAGCAGGTGAACAGCGGCTGGAGCGCGAACTGGGAGCAGGTGGGCCGGACCGTCCGGGTCACCAACACCGCCGACAACCGGCAGATCGCCGGCGGCGGGGGCAGCACGAGCGCCGGCTTCGTCGGCTCGTACGGCGGCCCGAACGTCCTGCCGACCGCGTTCACCCTCAACGGCGTCGTCTGCGCCGTGCTCTGACCCCGCCCTCGGCCCGGGGCCGGCACCCGCCGGTCCCGGGCCGACGGTCTCACCCGGGCGGGTACGGCCCCAGGGCCCCGGGCCCTCACCCCGTACACCACCACCAGGAGCGCCATATCCGGCGCCAGGCCGGATCATGACTGACGCATGGGAGATCTTGGAGCGGCATGGCCCCTGGAGGGGCCATGCCGCTCCAAGATCTCCGGTCATCCTAATGTGTGGGACGGAGTTCCTGGAACGTGGACAACTTCGGGCGGGTTCGGCAGGGAGGCGACGATCAGCGCGGCGGGACGGGGCTCCCGTGGGGGGCGGGACCGGCGGCGGGACAGAGCGGCCGGTTGCGCGGCGACCGCCGCACCGGGGACACCCGCGCACGCGGCTTCGATCTGCGAGCCTGGAGGCAGAATCGACAGACTGGAATGTCGGCAAGGCATTATGACGCGCTACTCCGCGTTACCCGCGTCGCTCCCCGCTCGAAACTCGGGTGCCGTGCGTCAGGAGGCGGAGAGCCGGCCCAGGTGGTCGCCGAAGCGGTGAGTTGGCCGGTAGCCCCGCGCGCGGGCCCGGCTGATGTCGAGCACCATGTCCCGGGTGAGCTGGTCGACGGCGTACCGGGTCAGCACCGGCGCCCGGCGGGTCAGCCGCGACCACGCGGTCGCCGCCGTCGCGGCGGCCCCGGCCAGCCCCACCGGCAGGTGCGCGAGTCGCGCCGGGACGCCCGTCGCGGCGAGCGCCGCGCGCAGCACGGCGTCCCGCGAGTACGGCCGGGCGTCGGCGATGTTGTACGGGCCGGGCGTCCAGTCGGCCGCCGCCAGGGCGGCGTCCACCAGGTTCTGCACGGCGGTGAGGCTGAGCCGGACGTCCGGGCCGGGCACCGGCAGCCACCCGCCCCGGCGGGCCCGAAGCAGCCGGGGCAACAGGTGCGGGTCGCCGGGCCCGTACACGGCGCGGGGGCGCAGCACGACGGCCCCGGCCGCCAGCGCGAGCCGCTCCCCGGCGGCCTTGGTGCGCCCGTACGCGGAGAGTTGCCCGTCGACCGGGTGGTCCTCGGTGACCAGGGTCGCTCCCCCGGGCCGGTAGACGCTGGCGCTGCTCATCCAGACCAGCGGGCGAGCCCCGGCGGCGTCGAGCAGCCGGGCCGTGCCGTCCACGTTGACCGCCCGGTAGGCGCGTTCGGCCGCCGGGCCGGGCACCGGGTCGCCGACGGCTGCGGCGAGGTGGATGACCAGGTCGGCCCCGGCGAGGTCGGGCACGGCGCGGCCGGCGTCCCACGGCACGTGCCGGCCGACCGGGCCGGGGCGCCGGCCGAGGCAGCGCACCCGGGCCCCGGCGGCCTCGGCGGCCCGCGCCACGGCGGCCCCACAGAAGCCGCTCGCGCCGGTGACCACCACCTCGACCCCGGTGAGGTTCACCGGCCGGCCCTGATCACCGATCCCGCCGAAGTTCACCGGCCGGCCCTGATCACCAGTCGCGCCCAGCCGGGCAGCGCCGCGCGCCCGTCGGCGCGGGCCCGCACCACGACCGGCCGGTACGGCGCCAGGGCGGCGAGGGTGTCGGCGAGCTGCGCGCGGGCCAGCCGGGCCCCCGGGCAGGAGTGCGCGCCGGCGCCGAAGACCAGCCGGGCGGTCCGGGCCGGCGCCGGCGCGGCGCAGTCCGGCCCGGCGCGGTGCGCCCCGGCGGCGTGCCGGGCGACCAGCAGCAGCCGGTCCCCGGCCCGGACCGGGCAGCCGGCCACGGTCGCGGCCCCGGCGGCCACCCGGGGCAGCACCGGGCTCGGCGCGGTGACCCGCAGCAGCTCGTCGACCAGGACGTCCCGGCTGCCGGCCGCGTCGGCCCGGTCCCACAGCCGGTCGTCGGCGCACCAGGCGACCGCGCGCGGGATGCCGGACACGGTGGTGTTGACCGAGGCGAGCGCCAGCATGCCGGCCAGGCCGGCGTCCTCCGGCGGCAGGCCGAGCAGCCCGGCCAGGTCGGCGACGGCCCGGCGGGCGGCGCGGGCCCGCCCGGGTGGGCGCGGGCCGGGGAGCTGCTCGGCGGCGGTCGTGGCGGCGGCGTGCCGGGCCGCGGCGGCCAGCGCGACCGGGTCGGCGTCCACCCCGAGCAGCGCCGCCGTGGTCGCGCCGGCCAACTCGGCGACCACCGGCACCAGGTCCACCGGTTCGCCGGCGCCCAGCGGGGCCAGCCGCCGCCGCAGCACCGCCGTCCAGACCGGACGCAGCGTGGCCACCCCGGCGGGGCCGAGGCCGTCGGTGAGGGCGCGGCGGGCCTGCCGGTGCTCGGGGCCCTGCTGGTCGAACAGGAGCCCGTCGGTGCCGAGCCGGTGGGCGGTGCCGCCCACGGTGCCGGCGGCGGCCCGGTCCAGGGGGGTCCGGGTGAGCGCGTCAAGGTAGCCGTCCGGGTCGTGCACCACCAGCGTCCGTCCCAGCCGCACCGCCGGCCAGCGTCGGGTCGCCGCGAGCAGGGTGAACAGCACCGGGTACCGCCGCAGGTAGACCAGGCGGTCCCGGCGTCGTGCCCGGCTCGGCGCCGGGCGCCGCCCGTCCCAGGCTGGGCCGTCGGCCGACCCCTCAGCCACGGCGTCGACCGTCCACCCGGGCTCGTCCACGCGCCCGGTGCACGCTCCCCCTCGCCGGTCAGCCACGGCGTCCGCCCGCCGGGGCGTGCCGCCCGGTCGCGGCGGCGGCCAGGGTGGCTGCGGCAGCCCGGTCCGGCTTGCGGGACCGCCCGGAGGTGGGCACCGGGGCGAAGACCAGCGAGTCGGGCCGGGCGGCGCCCATCCGGGCCAGGACCGGGCCGAGTGCGGCCCGCAGCCGGCCCGGGTCGGCCCCAGGCTCGGGCTCGACGACGGCGACGAGCCGTTCGTCGCCGTCGTCGGCCGGCACGCCGACCAGCACCGCCAGGTTGACCCCGGGGACGTGCAGGGCCGGCTCGTACAGACCGGGATAGATGTTCTCCGCGCCGCGCAGGATCATGTCCTTGCTCCGCCCGCCGAGGACAACCCGGCCGCCGTCGAGCCGGGCGACGTCGCCGGTGTCCACCCAGTCGTGCGGGGCCTCGCCCAGGTAGCGGTGCGCCTGGCCGGGGCCGGTGAGCAGCAGCCGCCCGTCCGGCTCGACCCGGGTCCGCACGCCCGGCAGCGGCGCCCCGACGAGGTCCCCCTCACCGGCGAAGGCGGCCTTCTCGCCGGCCTCGACGGCGGCGGCCGGGAAGAGTTCGGTCAGCGCGTACACCCCCCACGCCTGCTCCGCGCCGGCCCGGCGGACCCGGTCGAGCAGGGCGGCGCTCACCGGCGCCGAGCCGCTGTAGAACCGGCCGGACAGCCGGGGCCGCCGGGCCAGCAGCGCCCGCAGCTGGGGCGGGGTGAGGTAGCTGGCCTGCGGGCGCAGCCGGGCCACCTGCCGGGCGAGCACCCCGGGCGACCGGGCCGGCAGGGCGACGGGGGCGCCGCTGGCCAGGGCGGGCACCAGGACGAAGAACATGCCGCCGAGCACCGGTTCGTCGGGGAGCGGCCGGACCAGTTCCGCGACGGCGCGCATCCCGGCGTCCAGCCCGGCCCGCCGGTGGACCACCGCCCGGGGGCTGCTGGTCGTGCCCGAGGTGAAGATGACGACGGCGTCGCCGTCCTGCCCCGTGCGGTCGGGCACCGGCCCCGACCGGGGGTGCAGCACCGGGGCGCAGCCGGGCAGCCGACCGCCCACGGTACGCACCGGACCCAGCTCGGCCAACCGGGGCAGGGCCAGCTGGGCCCGCCCGGCCAGCGGTCGCGCCCACCCGGCGACCGCCTGCGCCGCCGCGTCGGCGACGACGAGGGCGGGGCGGGCCAGGGCCAGCCGCGCGGTGAGCACCTCCGGGCCGGCGCTGGGGTCGAGCACCGCCGCCCGCAGCCCGAGCCGGTGCGCGGCGAGCAGGATCGACAGCGCCCGGGGGCCGGGGCGGACCGCCACGCCGAGGGTGTCCCCGGCGGTCAGCCCGTGGTGGTGCAGGGCTGCGGCGTACCCGTCGGCGAGGTCGGCCAGCTCGCCACGGGTGGCCCGGATGCGGGGCCGGCCGGACCGGGCCGCGGTGAGCACCGCCGGCCGGTCAGGGTGGCGGCGCAGCGCGGCGGCCAGTTCGTCGAGCATCGGAAACTCGCTCTCCTGGTGCTGGGGTGTCGGTCAGCGGGGGTCCGGGGACAGCCGGCCGCTGCCCCGGTCCAGGTACCAGGCGGCGGTGCGGCGCAGGCCGTACGCCCGCAGCCGGCGGGTCGAGTTCTCCACCACCATCGTCCGGTCGTGGACGATGTCGCCGGTGTGGCGGCGTACCCGGTTGAGGAACTCCCGGTCGGTCGGCGACGGGCGGCGCGGCATGCCGCCGGCGCCGAGGTAGGCGGCCGGGGTGATCGCCATGTTGTTGCCGGCGTGCATCCGGTACGGGGCCAGGTAGCCGGGCCCCCGGTGGGCGGGCCGGAGCCGGCCGAAGGCGGTGGCGACGGCGACCAGGCCGCGGAACACGGCGCGGCCGAGCGGGCCGTGCTCGTCGCGGCGGGCCTCGATCCGGCCGCAGGCCATCGCCGCGCCGCCGGTGAGCGTGCGGCGGGCCGCCGCCACCCAGCCGGGCCGGGGCAGGCAGTCGGCGTCGGTACGGGCCAGCAGCGTCGCCCCGTGCGCGATGGCGTGCCGGAAGCCGGTGTCCACGGCGGCGCCGACGCCCCGCTGCCGCTCCTCGACCAGCCGGGTCGGCACCGGCGACCGGGCGGCGAACCGGCGGGCCGCCTCGGCGGTGCCGTCGGTGGAGGCGTTGTCCACCACCAGCAGGGTGAAGTCGAGGTCGGTCTGCCGGGACAACGCGTCCAGGGTGGCCCCGATCCGGGCGGCCTCGTTGTAGGCGGGCACGACCACCCACAGCGCGGTCACGACTTCTCCCAGACCATGGTCATCACGCTGACGCCGCCGCCGAGGCCGATGAACAGCACCCGGTCGCCGGGGCGCAGCCCGGCCTCGACGCGGGCGAGCTGCACGCCGAGCGTGGCGCTGGCCAGGTTGCCCAGCTCGGCCACGGTGATCTCCAGCTTGTCCCTGGGTACGCCGGTCACCTCGACGAACCGGTCCAGGTAGGGCAGGGTGACCTGGTGGACCAGCACCCGGGCGTAGTCGGCCCAGTCCAGCCCGGTGCGGTGCCGGACCCGGTGCAGGATGTCCGTGCCGATCTTCTCGAACACGTCGCGCAGCGCCCGCCCGTCGCCGGTGAAGTAGGTGTGCTCGTCGCCCCGGGGGTGCCGGGAGCCGCCGCCGGGGATGCCGCCCACCGTCCAGTGCTCGGACCAGGTCTCGGTGTCGACGTCGACGATCCCGCCCCGGGCGACCGGTTCCACCAGCACGGCGGCCCCGGCGTCGCCGAACGTGTAGCCGGCGAAGGCACTGCGGGCCTGGTCGAGGTCGGTGAGCTGCCAGCGCATCGCCCGGGTCGGTGTCTCGCCGGTCACCACCAGGGCGCGCCGGGCGCGGCCGGCGAGGACAGCCGACCGGGCCAGGTCGATGCCGTTGAGGAAGCTGTTGCAGGCGTTGGTCACGTCGAGGGCGTGCGCCCGGCCGCCCAGCTCCGCCTGCACGATGTGGGCGGTGGCCGGCTCGGCGACGTCCCGGGTGGCGGAGGCGAACAGCAGCAGGTCCACCTCCTCCGGTTCGCGGCCGGCGGCGGCGAGCGCCTGCCGGGCGGCGCGGACCGCCAGGGTCGAGGCGTACTCGCCGTCGCCGGCCATCCGGCGGGAGGAGATGCCGGTCATCCGCGACAGCAGCCCGTCCGGCAGGTGCAGGCCGCTGGCCTCGGCGATGCGGCGGTGCAGTTCGGCGGTGGGCACGACCTGGTCGGGAAGGCTGGCGCCGACGGCGGTGATGCCCACTCGTTCCCGGGCGGAAGACGGCGCTGACGTGGGGGCGATCATGCGTTGAGCTTGCCCAACGCCGCTGGCGGGCGGATGAGTAGGGGTGCTCATGTTCGCCGGGTGACGACCCGGACACGCCACCGCCCGGTCCCGGCCGCGCGGTGGCGGTGGACGGGCCCGGGCGGGCGTCCGGCGGGGACTGTTCCGCGACCGGGTCGCGGGCTCCACCGGCCTACAGGTAGAGGGTGATCGCGACCTCGGCGCCGTACTCGATCGGCTGGTTGAGCGGCAGCGTGAGGGGCTCGCCCCACCACGGCGGCGGAGGCGGCGGCCGGCGCCACCACCAGTACAGCCACCACCAGAGGTCGTTGCCGCACCAGGCCGAGTAGAGGTAGTCGTCGACGGCCACGATCGCCAGCGGTCCGCCCGGCTTGGCGGCACCGGCCGCCGTCGTCACCGACTGCTGCCACCCGCCGGCCATGTTGGTCACCACCCGGACCGCGCCGTCGGAGCCGGCGAAGAACACGTTCGAGGCGCCGCCGGCGAACTGCGCCGCCGCGAGGCGGGCACCGGCCGGGGCCGCGCCGGCACCGGTGATCGCCACCGGCTGCCAGGGGTCGGGGACCGGGCCGAAGGTGAAGCCCACCTGCCAGATCCGGCCGTCCAGCCCGGCGACGTACGCCTGCACCCCGCCCGTGGCGGTTACGGCGACCCCGCCGCCGGGCGGCGCCAGGCCCGCCGGACCGGCCGGGATCGTCGCCCACGTGCCGGCGGAGGTGCGCCAGACCGAGGTCAGCGCGCCGTCGGCGCCGACGAAGACCACCCCCGGCATGGTGGACTGCCACGTCGCGGCAAGGACCGCCCCGGGCGGCACGAGGCCGGGCGCGGACACCCGCCGCGGGCCGCTGGCGGGCCGCACCTGGCGGTTGTAGGAGACGCTGTAGATCGCCCCGTCGGTGCCGGCGAAGAAGACGTGCAGGTAACCGGCCAGGTCGGTCACCGCGCTCACCTTGGCCCCGGGCGGGGCGAGGCCGGCCGCCCCGTCCCGGTACACGCTGATGTTGGAGGTGGCCGAGTTGGTGACGGCGGCGACGAGCCCGCCCTGGGTGCCGATGACGAACGCGGCGACGTTGCCGTCCGGCTGCCGGGCGGCGGCGACGCCCGCGTTCGGCGGGGCGACCGCCGTGCTGCCGAACGGGGTGATGCCGGCCGTCGACGCCCGGTAGAGGCGCCCGTCCTGGCCGACGGTGAAGCTCACGACCTGCGACGCCGCGGCCTGCGCGGCCCGCGCGGGTGGCGCCCCGGTCGAGGTGACGGTCAGAGCCAGTGCGGCTGCGACCGCCACCGCGACGCGGGGGCGCCGGAAGCGGTTTGGTATCACGATGTCCTCTCCGTTCGCCGGATACCGGGAGGACAGGTTCTCGGCTCGGGCGAGGTCATCGCCAGAAACCGGCTGAACGGGTAGCCATCTGTGCGAACACCCATCCGGCGGAGCTCCGCAGCCCGCCGTCCGGCGCCCCGAGTCGCCTTCCCCGGCCCCGCGCCCGCCCGCTCTCCGGGCCGCTGACCAGGGGAAACCCGCGCCTGCATCGGCCCTTCCGGCGTCCGGCGTCCGGGAATCCGCCGGACGGCCCGCGCTTGCGTCATCGTTCAGGCTGGGGCACCGGTCGCTGCGCCCGGTCAGCCCGGGCCGGTCAGCCCGACATCGGCGTTCTGGCGGCCGGTGCGGGCGGGCTCAGGGGGTGCCCAGGGCGCCGGGGGCCAGCCTGGCCCGGACCTGGTCGGCGTCCGGATGACCGAGCCGGTCGAGGATGTCGACCGCCCGACGCCAGGCGGTGCGGGCGGCCCCGGGAACCCCGGCGGCGTGGCGGGTGTCGCCGAGGTGCGTCAGCGTGGTGGCCTCGAAGTAGCGCTCGCCGGCCTCCCGCCAGAGCGCGAGCGCGCGTTCGTAGCAGTCGACGGCCTCCACGGCCTGGCCGAGGTGGTGGTGCGCGTAGCCGAGGCTGTCCCAGGCGTGGGCCTCCCAGTACCGGTTGCCGGCGCGCTGCTGCTGGGCGAGGGCCCGCCGGCAGTAGTCGAGCGCGCGCCGGTGGTCCCCGAGCTGGATGTGGTACCAGCCGATGTTGTTGAGCGCGTTGCCCTGACCGTAGGCGTGACCCGCGGTCTCGAACAGGTCGAAGGCGCGCTGCGCGTGCCCGAGGGCCTGCCGGTGGTGGCCCTGCCGTTCGGCCAGGATGCCGAGGTTGAGCTGGGTCCGGGCGCTGCCGACGTGGTCGCCGAGCGCGCCGTGCAGGTCGAGGGCCTGCTCCAGGTGCGCGCGGGCCTCGTCGTGGGCGCCCAGCCGCAGGCACGCCACCGCGCGGTTGCGGTGGGCCCGGGCCTGGCCGTTGCGGTCGCCCGCCTGCGCGGCGGCGCGCAGCGCCAACTGCTGAGCGGTCGACTGGTCCTGCCAGGCCCCCACCCGGTCGAGGTAGGTGTTGACGCTCAAGGCGAGTTGCCAGGCGTGGGCCCCGAAGCCGTTGCCCTCGGCGAGGGCGACGGCGGCCAGCAGCACCCGGTGCTCGGCAGTGAGCCAGGCCCACGCCTCGTCGCGGTCGCGCAGGTCCGGCAGCGCCGCACCGGGGTCCGCCACCGGCAGGTCGATGTGGTCGCGGTGCCGGTAGAGCAGCAGGTCCGCGGCGTGGGCGGTGTGCAGGTAGTGGTCGAGCAGCCGGCCCAGCGCGGCCCGGCGCACGGGCTCGGGGTCGGCGGTCCGGGTCAGCTCGGCGGCGTACACGGCGAGGAGGTCGTGCAGGGCGTACCGGCCCGGGGTGGGCTCGGCGAGCAGGTTCGCCCGGGTCAAGGTCGCCAGCGGTTCCCGAACCCCCGCGACGGTGGTGGCCGCGAGGCTGGCGGCGGCCGCGACGGAGAGGTCCGGGCCGGGGTGCAGCCCGAGCAGCCGGAACAGCGCCGCCGCGGCCGGCTCCAGGCTCTGGTACGACCAGGACAGCACCGACCGCACGTCGGCGGCGGCCTCCCCGCCGGAGAACCCGTCGAGGCTGCCCCGGTTGTCGTCCAACTCGTCGGCGACCCGGGCGAGCGGGAACTCCGGTTGGGTGGCGGCCCGCGCGGCGACGACGGCCAGGGCCAGCGGCAGCCCCGCCGACGCTCCGACGATGCGGTCCACCGCGTCCGGCTCGTCGGCCACCCGGGCCGCGCCGAGGCGTCGGCACAGCAACTCGCGGGCCTCGGCTGCGGACAGCAGGTCCAGGGCGAGCGGGTGGGCGCCCTGGACGGCGACGAGGCCCGGCATCCGGTGCCGGCTGGTCACCAGCACCAGGCAGCCCGGCGAGCCGGGCAACAGTGGTCGCACCTGGTCAGCGTTGCGCGCGTTGTCCAGCAGCACGAGCATCCGCCGGCCGGCCAGCAGGCTGCGGAAGAGCCCGGCCTGGGCGGCGAGCCCGGTCGGGATCCGCTCCGGCGGCACCGCGAGCGCCTCCAGGAAGCCGCCCAGCGTCTCCGCCGGGCTCGTCGTCGTCCTGTCGGGGTCGAACCCGCGCAGGTTGACGTAGAGCTGCCCGTCCGGGAACCGGTCGGCCACCTGGTGTGCCCAGTGCACGGCGAGGGCGGTCTTGCCGACCCCCGCCGTCCCGCCGATCGCGGAGATCAGCACCGGCCCCGGGGCAGCGGCCGGGTCGGCCAGCAGCGCGGTCAACGCGGCGAGCTGGGACGCCCGCCCCACGAAGTGCGGCACCGCCGCGGGCAGTTGCCGGGGCACCATCCACTGCCCGGGCGTCCGCCGGCCCCGGCCGACCGGCTCGGGCGGCGGCGCGGCCCGGGCCCGGCGGCCGAGTTGGGCCCGGGCGGCGCCGCCGAGCCGGTCGCCGGCCTGTGCGGCGTCGGCCGCCCACAACAGACGCCAGTGCGCGTCCTCCCACCGGGCGAGTTCCGTCAGCTCCGCCGGCAGCCGGGCGCCGACCTGCTCGGCGTGGGCGCGACAGGCGTCGACGTACGCGACGACGAAGTCCCACTCGGGCAGGGACTTGGCGTTGAGCTTGTCGCTGAGGGTGGACCGGGCGAGCGGCCGCCCCAGCCCGGCGGCGACCGCGACCAGCGTGTTCAACGACGGTCCCCCGGCGAGCGTCCGGAGCCGCGTGAGCTCGCCGACGAACACCACGAGCGCGTCCCGACCGGTCTCCCCCACGTCCCACCTTCCCGACGCACAGACGAGCTTCGATGAGGTGGAATCAGCGTAGCCATTCGGGGCCGGTGCTGTCCCGACCGCCGGTGGCCCGCCGGGGAACAGCCGACCGCCGCCGCTGCCCAAGGCTCCAGCCGGCCGCCCGCGGACGGGCTCCGGTCACCACAGTGGACGGTCGACCGGAGACGCCGCGGTTCCGCGCGGCCAGGCCGGCAGCACGCTGGGGCGGTGGTCGCGTCGGGCGTCCGTGACTGCCGGACAGCGGACAGCGAGGCCGACCCCGAGCCGCTACCGTGGACGGTGCTTCTGCGGTCTGGTGCTTTCCCAGGTTCCTGACGAGCCGGGTGGGCGGTGCGACTGATCCGTCCGGCTGTGACAGCCAACGGGTTGCTGGTCGCCGGTCGGGCCATCGCGGGGGCCCTCGGCTTCGCCGCCGGCCCCGCCACGACGAAGGAGAACCGGCATGAAACCCCAGCTTCTGGTGGTGACCCCCGGCGGACAGTGGTTCCGGGAGTACCTGCTGAACAGCATCAGCCAGGACTACCGGGTGCACCTGTTCTGCGACCGGGAGCCGGCCTGGGAACGGGAGTACCTGCACGGCTGGACGTTGCTGAACACCCTCGACGTGGACGCCATGACCGCCGCCGCCCGCGCCGTGTCGGCCGAGAACCGCATCGACGGGGTGATCTGCTGGGACGAGACCCGGATCCTGGGCGCCTCGCGGGTGGCCGAGGCGCTCGGGCTGCCCGGCGGCGACCCCGAGGTGGTGGCCCGTTGCCGGGACAAGCACCGCACCCGGCTGGCGCTGGCCGCCCGAAACGTGCCGCAGCCACGCTCGCTGCCGGTCGCCGACGTCGACGCGGCGCTGGCCGCCGGCCGGTCGACCGGCTACCCGGCCGTGCTGAAGCCCCGCGCGCTGGGCGGCAGCATCGGGGTCACGGTGGTGCGCTCGCCGGCGGAGGTGGCCGCCGGGTTCGCCATCGCGGACACCGGCCACGCCGCGCTGCCCGACGTCCCCGCCGACGACTGGGGGGTCCTGTGGGAGGAGTACGCCGACGGGCCGGAGATCAGCGTTGACGCGGCGGTGTTCGGGGGCGAGGTGCGGCCGATCTGCGTGGGCCACAAGCAGCTCGGCTTCGCGCCGTACTGCGAGGAGGTCGGCCACCTCGTCGACGGCGCCGACCCGTTGCTGACCGATCCGGAGTTACTCGCCGTGCTGCGGGACACCCACGCCGCGCTCGGCTTCACCGACGGCATGACGCACACCGAGCTGCGGCTGACCGCCGCCGGCCCGCGGGTGATCGAAGTCAACGCGCGCGTCGGAGGCGACCTGATCCCGTACCTCGGGCTGCTCGTCGGCGGAACCGACCCGGGGCTGGCGGCGGCGGCGATCGCCTGCGGCCGGCAGCCGCACACGGTGCAGCCGGCGGCCCGGGTCGCGGCTATCAGGTTCTTCTACCCGGAGCACGACGACACGGCCGTCGGGTCGGTGCGCGTCGACGGCGGCCTGCCGCCCGCGGTCGACCGGTTCGTCGTGCTGGCCGAGCCGGGCGCCACACTGTCGCCGCCACCGAAGGGCACGATGGTGGGCCGGGTCGCCTACGCCACGGTCGTGGCCGACGACCGCCAGGAGTGCCTGGCAGCGCTGGACGCGGTGCAGGAGCGCCTGCGCATTGTGCCGCCGGACGCCGCCTGACCCGCCCTCGCCGGTCAGGATGCGGGCGCCGATTCGGCGGCGGGGCCACCGACGAGCGGGGTGCCGCGCTGGTCGCCCGGACCGGGGAGGGGCGGTGTCCCGCTCCTTCCCGGTCCGGCGGGCCGACTCAGGACAGGAACTTGTCCAGCGCCGCCTCGATGCTGCCGCTGTCCGGCGCGGCGTAGGACTTCATGGTGGACTTGTTGTACGAGATGAAGCTCGGGCAACGGTTGGCCGGGGCGCTCACCGTGCCGCCGTCGCCGATCTTCTCGCCGGTCTTCGCCGCGTAGAAGGTCAGCGTGTAGCGCGAGGAGATGTAGGAGACGCTCACGGTCTTGCCCGCGCTGTCCTTGTAGTTGCACATCTTGGGCGCGCCCTCGCTGCCCTCCACCATCTTCAGACACCCGACCACGGACACCGTCTGGAAGTCGGCCGACTTGGCGTAGTACGGCTTGCTCGAACTCACCGACTTCGACGACCAGGACGACGGCCGGTCAGGGGAGTTCGAGAAGGCGTACGCCTTGGCGCCGGACGGGCCGTTGTACGGCGCCGCGTTCAGGATCTGGCCGCCGTCGCAGACCGCGGACAGCTCGCTGGAGTAGCGGGCGGTCACCCCGTTGTTGTTGTTCGGCTGTTCCTGCGACTCGGACGGCTGCGGCTCCGCCGAGTTGTCCGTGCCCGGCTGCGGGCTGTCGGTGGGGTTCGCGGGCGCGGACGCGGACGCGACCGGCTTGGGGTCATCGTCGTCCCCGTTGACGAGGAGGAACCCGATGCCGGCACCGCACAGCGCGAGCAGGACGACCACGGCGGCGCCCACGGACAGTCCGATGACCATCCCCCGGTTCGACTTCTGCGGCGGCGGCACGGGGGTGGCGAACTGCGGCGGCGGCTGGCCGTAGGCGGGGTATCCACCCGGCTGAGCCGGTGGGGCCGGCGGCCCGCTCCACGGAGTGACGTTCGGGTCCGGCTGCCCTCCGTACGGAGGTTGACTGTGGGTCATCTGAAGCCCTTATCGCTGTCGACGGGTGCCCATGCACGATGAACATGAACAGGGTAGTGAGCCGCACAAGCCCGGGCACCTGCCGGCTACCGCGACGGGCCACCACCGACCCGGACAGGTCATGGTCCGTCACTCTGCGCAGACGGGTCCGAGCAGTTCCGTGGTCGTCCCTTGTACCGCCGAAGGGGCACCGGGAACCCGGTGACGCCCGCTTACAAAGGGAATCCGCGCCGTGGGACCATCCGCCTCGGGCCCCGGTGGGCCGATTGCAGGCTGTGACGAAAGTTACTGGGCCTGAATGCCCCGGCCGACGCCCTCACCGCGCCCGTACTCGCCGCCGCGCACCGCGCCGGGACGCCGCCCGGCACCGGGCCGGCACCGCCGTCCGGCCCGAAGCGGCGGGGGCACCCCGGGGTCCGTCGGCGGGCCGGCGGCCGGGACCGGGACCGGGCAGCAGGAACAGGACCAGGGCGAGCAGGGCGGCGGCCACGACGCCGTCCAGCCAGTAGTGGTTGCCCGTGCCGACGACGACCAGCACCGTGGCGATCGGGTGCGCCAGCCACAGCCAGCGCAGCCGCCCGGCGGTGGCCGCGACGAGCGCGACGGATACGGCGACGGCCCAGCCGACGTGCAGGGATGGCATGGCGGCGTACTGGTTGCTCAGCTCGTCGGCGCCGGGTGCGCCGTAGACGGCGGGCCCGTACCGGCTGCCGGTGTCGACCATTCCGGTCAGCGGGGTCAGCCGGGGCGGAGCCAGCGGCACGAGCAGGTGCAGGGCGAGCGCGGCGGCGGTGAGCCCGGCCAGCGCCCGGCGCGTCCAGCGGTAGTGCACGGGGCGGCGCAGGTACAGCCACACCAGGCACACCGCCGTGGCCGGGAAGTGCACGTAGGCGTAGTAGCTGTTGGCCAGGCGCACCGGCAGGTCGCCCGCGAGCAGCGGGAGTTGGACGGCGGCCTCGCTGGGCAGCAGGAGCAGGCGCTCCAGGCGCCAGACCAACTCCCCGTTCTCCACCGCGGTCGCCACCCGGCCGACCACGGCGACACGCGCCACCTTGTATGCCAGGAACAGCACGGCCACGAGCGTCAGCTCGCGCATCGCCCGGTGCAGCGGGCCGCGCCGCCGGCCGGGCACCGGGAGGGGGGCCGGTGCGGCCTCGGCAGTTTCCACGGGTCCCTCGACTCGGTCACGGCCGTGGGTGACGGCTCTCGCTAAGCGGATCGGCAGCGTACGCCCGCCCCGGCGCTCCACACAGGCCGGGGCCGCCACCGTCGTTGGACGGTGGCGGCCCCGGGTACGTACGTCGGGCCCCGGGTACGTACGTCAGGCGCTGGGTACGTACGCCAGGCACGGGGTCGTACGTCAGGCGGCGGGCGGGCGCCTCGTCCCGCCGGAGCCGACGCCGACCTGGTCGGAGGCGGGCGCGCCGCCGACGGCGTCGGCGCCGACGGCCGCGGACTTCGCCGGGTCGGGCAGGTCGAGGCTCGTGCGCAGGTTGACCGGTTTGAGCAGGAGCGCCGCGATGATGCCGACGACGGCGATGGCGGCCGAGATGAGGAAGATGTGCCCGGTGGCGTCGCCGTACGCCGCGCGGATGATGTTCGCCACGGGCTCGGGCAGGACCTCGAGGTTGAGGCTGCCGCCCCCACTGCCGGATGCGGGGATCCCCGCGGCGGTGAGGTCGTGGGTGACCTGGTCGCTGACCCGGCGGGCGAGGACGGCGCCGAGCACGGAGACGCCGATGGTGCCGCCGAGGGAACGGAAGAACGCGACGGTGGAGCTGGCCGCGCCGATGTCCTTGAGCGCCACGGTGTTCTGCACGGCGAGGACGAGGTTCTGCATGGTCATGCCGACGCCGGTGCCGACGATGAACATGGCCACGCTGACCAGGACGAGCGACGTTTCGTGGTCGATGGTGCCGAGCATGCCGAACCCGATGACGAGGACGACCGCCCCGAAGACGATGTACGGCTTGAGCTTGCCGGAGTTGGTGATCATGCGGCCGGCGATGATGGACGAGCCGAGGACGCCGGCCATCATCGGGATGGTGAGCAGGCCCGCCTCGGTGGGGCTGTAGCCGCGCCCGATCTGGAAGTACTGGCCGAGGAAGACGGCGCCGCCGAACATGGCCATGCCGACCGCGAGGCTGCCGAGGATGGCGAGGGCCGTGGTGCGTTGCCGGATGATGCTGAGCGGGACGACCGGCTCGGCCGCCCGCGACTCGACCCAGACAGCCAGGCCCAGCAGGAGGACGGTGCCGCCGACCATCGCGCCGGACTGCCAGGACACCCACGCGAACGAGCTGTCGACGAACGAGATCCAGATCAGCAGCACGCTGACGCCAGCGGCGATCAGGCTCGCGCCCAGGTAGTCGATCTTGACGTTCTCGCGCCGGACAGTGGGCAGCCGCAGGGTCATCTGGAGCAGGACCAGCGCGATCGCGGCGACGGGCACACCGACGAAGAAGCACCAGCGCCAGCCGAGCCAGGACGTGTCGACGATGAGCCCGCCGAGCAGCGGTCCGCCGACCGTCGCGACGGCCATCACGCCACCGAGGTAGCCGTTGTACCGGCCGCGCTCGCGCGGCGGGATCATCGCCGCGATGGCGACCTGGACGAGGGCCTGCAGGCCGCCGACGCCGATGCCCTGGAACGCGCGGGCGGCGATGAGCTGGCCGGCGCTCTGCGCGAAGCCGGCGACCACCGAGCCGACCAGGAAGACGACGATGGCTACCTGCACCAGGGTCTTCTTGTTGAACAGGTCGGCCAACTTGCCCCAGATCGGGGTGGTGGCCGTCGCGGTGAGCAGGGTGGCCGTGACCACCCATGTGTACTGGATCTGCGAGCCGTCCAACGCCCCGATGATCTTCGGCAGCGCCGTCGAGACGACGGTGCCGCTCAGCATGGCGACGAAGAGCACCAGCAGCAGTCCGCTGAGTGCCTCCAGCGTCTGCCGATGGGTCATCGGCGCGTCTGCCGCCGTGGCGGTGGGTGCGCTCATCGCGCGTCCTCCAGGTTGTCGTTGGTTTCGAGGGCGACATCGAGGTCGCGGGTGAACCGGCCGAGCGCGGCGCACAGCGCCGCCACCTCGCCGGGGGTCCAGTCGGCGAGCGCCCGCTCGATCAGTTCGGCGTACCAGCCGTTGGCGTCGGCCAGGGCGCTCTGGCCCTTCGGGGTGGTGGCCAGCCAGCTGGCCCGACGGTCGGCCGGGTCGGTACGCCGCTCGACCAGGCCGTGCGAGACGAGCGAGGCGACGGCGCGGCTGACGGTCGACGGGTCGAGCCCGGTGCGGGAGGCCAACTCCCTGGCATGACAGCCGGCGGCCTGGTCGATCTGGATGAGCATGCCGACCAGGCCGATCGGCACGGACGGCCGGTCGTCGGCCCGCCGCTGCTTGATCATCCGCACGCTCTTGAGCAGGCCGAACATCCGCATCACGAGTTCACGGGCGGTGGTTTCCACGCTTGCCCTCCCGGTGCCCGATGGTTGCCCGATGGTTGCCGCATGCAACTATCCAATAATCTTGCGCATCAGGCAAGTTTGCGCATTGAGAACTAGGTCACCATCGCGTAGCCTGACCGCATGGACGAGGCCACCGGGCTCCGGGAACGCAAGAAGGCGGCCACCCGCCTCGCCCTGCACCAGGCGGCCCTGCGCCTCGCCGCCGAGGAGGGCCTCGACCGGGTGACCGTCGAGGCGATCGCCGACGCCGCGGACGTGTCCCGGCGGACGTTCTCCAACTACTTCTCCAGCAAGGAGGAGGCGATCTTCCACGGCGACACCGTGCGGCTGCGCCGGATGCTGGAACTGATCCGGAACCAGCCGGCCGACGAGCAGCCGTGGACGGTGCTCAGTCGCGCGGCGGAGCGCTTCACCACCGAGGTGCGCGGCGACCTGACGCCGTCCTGGCTGGCCCAACGCCGACGGGTGCGCGGGCACCCGGGCCTGCTCGCCCACCAGGTGGCGGCGTACACGACGGTCGAACGGGAGTTGGCCGCCGAGCTGACGCACCGGTTGACCGGGCCGGAGGTGGCCCTGCGGTCGCGGGTCCTGGCGGCGACCTTCCTGGCCACCCTGCGCGTCGCCATCCAGCAGTGGATCGAGCACCCGGACGGTCCGCTGCTCGACACGATCCGGATCGCGCTCGCCGAGGCGGCGCCCGCAACTGGCACCCCGGGCCGGGCAACCGGCATCGACTGACGGTCAGGCCGGTGTGGGGTCGGTTCCCGACCGGCCCGCTGCCCCGACCCTCAGCGGGTCCGCCAGCAGTTCGGCGAAGGCCATCTCGGCAGCGCCGATCAGGGCGGCGTCGCGGCCGAGCGTCGCCGCCCGCAGCCGCAGGTGCTCCCGGAAGGCGGGCAGCACCATCCTGTCCAGGCGACGGCGGACGGTGTCCGCCCCGACGGCGTAGATGTCGCGCAACGAGCCGCCGAACACCACGACGCCCGGATTGATCATGTTGGCGAGGTTTGCCACGCCGAATCCGAGCCAGTCGGCGACCTGCCGCACCGCCTCCTGGGCGGCGCGGTCGCCACCGGCCGCCGCGCGCAGGACCTCGACGACCGCCGGGGGCCCGCCCGGTTCCCGGCCGGCATGCCGCAGCAGCGCCGCCCCACCGATCTCGGTCTCCCAACAGCCGCGTGAGCCGCAGCCGCAGGGCAGGCCGTACGGGTTCACCACCATGTGGCCGACCTTGCCGCCATGCCCCCGGTGGCCGGCCACCAGCCGGCCGCCGACGATGATGCCGGCGCTGACCCCGACATCGCCGTGCAGGTAGACGAGGTCGTCGACGCCCACCGCCACGCCCCGGACGTGTTCGGCCACGCCGGCGATGTCGGCCAGGTCCCCGGCGACGAGACCCGGGCCCGCGGCGAGTCCGGCCTCGAAGGCGGCGCGCAGCGTTTCGTCGGGTCCGCCGACCCGGATCCTCCCGTCCCGGTCACGGGTCGTGTCGGTCACCGCGACCGCGCCGCCCACCAGCAGCGCGTCGCCGGTGACGGCGCGCTGCATGTCGCGGACCAGGCCGGCCAGCGGGCCGATCGCGTCGAAGACCGACATCCCGCCGGGCCTGTCGACCTCGCGCAGGTCGAGGATGCGACCGCCGATGCCGATGCGGGCGGCGCGTAGCCGGTCCGCCTCGACGCTCAACGCGTGCGTGTACACCTGTTCCGAGCGGGGGCGCACCACCAGCGACGGCCGCCCCGCCCGGCGGACGGTGGTCGGCGCCTCCTCGGTGACCAGCCCGGCGGCGGCGAGGTCGGCCGCGAGCGCCCCGATGGTGCTGCGGTTGAGGCCGAGCCGGCTGGTCAGCTCGGCGCGGGACGTCGGGCCGTGCAGGTGGACGTGACGCAGCACGGCGCCGAGGTTCCGCCGGCGGGTCTCCTCCTGGGTCACGCCGGGCGCCCCCGGCGCGGCAGGGTCCGGGGCGGGGCCGGCCCGCGCCTGCCCGGACCGGGTGGGTGTCGCCACGGTCGGGCCTCCTCCCCCGGGTCGGCTCGGCGTCGCTGGTGGACGCTGTCACGGCGAAGGGCCCCGGACGTGGACTCCGGGACCCTTCGCCGCTGGCTACCTCGCGGTGCTCACTTGGTGAGCGGCGCGAGCTTCGGGTCGTTCGCGTAGGCCTCGGCCGCGTTGGCCTTGGTGACGGCGACCGGCGGGAGCAGGTACGTGTCGACGACCTTGCTGCCGTTGTTGTAGGACTTGGTGTCGTTCACCTCGGGCGTCTCGCCGGCCTGCAGGGACTTCACCATGGTGATGGTCTGCTTGACCAGGTTCCGGGTGTCCTTGTTGATCGTCATGTACTGCTCGCCGGCCATGATGGACTTGACCGACTCCACCTCGGAGTCCTGACCGGTGACGACCGGGATCGGCTTGTTGGCACCCTTGATCGAGGTGATGATGGCGCGGCCGAGCGTGTCGTTCGGGGACAGGACGCCGTCCAGCTCCTTGCTGCCGTACGTCGAGGTCAGCAGCTGGTCCATGCGGGCCTGCGCACCCTCGGCCTTCCAGCCCTGGATGGCGGTCTGCTTGACGTCGACCTGCTTCGAGCCGACGACGACGTTGCCCTTGTCGATCTCCGGCTTGAGCACGTCCATCGCGCCGTTGAAGAAGACACCGGCGTTGTTGTCGTCCGGCGAGCCGGAGAAGAGCTCGATGTTGTACGGGCCGTTCGGCTTCTTGGCCTTCATGCCGTCCAGCAGGGCCTGGCCCTGGAGCTGGCCGACCTTGAAGTTGTCGAACGCGACGTAGTAGTCGAGGTCCGGGCTGTTGGTGATGAGCCGGTCGTAGGCGATCACCTTTACGCCCGCCTGGTGCGCCGCGGCGACCTGCGTCGACAGCTGCGCGGCGTCGGTCGCGCCGATGACGATGACCTTGGCGCCCTTGGTGACCATGGCGGTGATCTGCGCCTGCTGGTCGGCGACCGTGGTCGACGCGCCCGCGTACTGCACGTCGCTGGTGAACCCGGCCTCCTTGAGGCCGTTGGTGAACAGGTCACCGGCGAGGACCCAGTTCTCCGAGGTCTTGGCCGGAAGAGCCACGCCGATCAGGGAGTTGGCCGCGAAGCCCTTGGCGTCGCCGCCGGAGCTGCCGGACTCCTCGTCGCGGCCGGAGCCGCAGGCGGTGAGGGCCAGCGCCGCGATGGCGCCGATGGCCACCGACTTGCCGAGAAAGTTGCGCATGAGCAGTAATGCCCTTCTACGGAGGTGATACGGGAAGAGAAGGTCGGTGGGCGTCAGCCGGGCACCTTGGTGCGGCCGGGCTCGCGGTCCACCTTGGGTGACGCGGTGGGGGGGCCGGAACCGTCACGGCGGAACGAGCGCGTGAGGCTTCCGATGACGGAGAACCGTCCCTGGCTCTTGTTGTAGACGTCGATCGCGACGGCCAGCAGCAGGACCAGGCCCTTGATGATCTGGACGCGGTCGGTGCCGACGCCCATCAGTTGCAGGCCGTTGTTGAGCACGGCCATGACCAGACCACCGACGATCGAGCCGCTGATGGTCCCGATGCCGCCGGCGACGGCCGCGCCACCGATGAACACCGCGGCGATCGCGTCCAGTTCCCAGCCGTTGCCGTCCTGCGGACCGGAGGCCGCCGAACGGGCCACGAAGATCATGCCGGCCAGGGCTGCCAGCACGGACATGTTCATCATGACGAAGAAGTTGACCCGCTTGAGCTTGACGCCGGACAGCTCGGCGGCCCGGGAGTTGCCGCCCACCGCGTAGATGTGCCGGCCGCCCGCCGTGTTGCGGGTGTAGAAGGAGTACGCGAGCACCAGGGCCACCAGGATGATCCCGGAGACCGGGAAGCTGGTGCCGACGCGACCGCTGGCGAAGCGCATCGAGGCGAAGACGATCACGCCGATCATCACGGCCATCCGCAGGATCGAGATCCACATCGGGGCCGCGTCGGCGTCCATCTCCCGGCGCGTCCGGCGCGACTGGAGCTCCCGCCACACCACGGCCGCGCACGCGGCCAGGCCCAGCAGCAGCGTCAGGTTGTTGTAGCCGGTGTTCGGGCCGACCTCGGGCAGGAACCCGGAGCCGATCACCCGGAAGCCCTCGGGCACCGGAATGGTGTTCGCGTTGCCGATGAACTGGTTGCCGCCCCGGAAGAGCAACATGCCCGCCAGGGTGACGATGAACGCCGGCACTCCGATGTAGGCCACCCAGAAGCCCTGCCAGGCGCCGATCACCGCACCGATCACCAGGCCGAACGCGATGGCGGCGGGCCAGGGCAGGGACCAGTCGGCCATCGACTTGGCCACCAGGATGCCGGCGATCGCGGCGACCGAGCCGACCGACAGGTCGATGTGCCCGGCGACGATCACCATCAGCATGCCGATGGCGAGGATGAGGATGTACGAGTTCTGCTGGAACAGCGCGATCAGGTTGTCCGATCGCAGGGTCAGGCCGTCGGTCAGGATCTGGAAAAGGACGACGATCGCGACCAGTGTGAAGATCATCCCGAACTGGCGGGCGTTGGAGGTCGTGCCTCCGAACAGGTTCTTCTGAAGGTCCTTGATCCGGCTCATCGTGTCTGCATCTTCTTCGTCGAGGTCATCTGCTTCATGAGGGTCTCCGGGTCCGCATCGGCCCGGGCGATCTCGCCCGTGATGGCGCCTTCGAACACGGTGTAGATGCGGTCGCAGAGCCCGATCAGCTCAGGCAGTTCCGAGGAAATGACGACGACGCCCTTCCCCTGGTCGGCGAGCCGCTGGATGATGCCGTAGATCTCGTACTTGGCACCCACGTCGATGCCGCGGGTCGGTTCGTCGAGGATCAGCAGGTCCGGATCCGTGAACATCCACTTCGCCAGGACGACCTTCTGCTGGTTGCCGCCCGAGAGCTTGGAGACGCCCTCGTCGACCGTCGGGGCCTTGGTCCGCAACTCCTTGCGGTACGCCTCGGCGGCCTGGTACTGGACGACCTCGTCGAGCACGCCGTGGCGCGAGATCTTGGACAGCTTGGCGGCCACCGTCGAGGTCTTGATGTCGTCGAGCAGGTTCAGCCCGATCGCCTTGCGGTCCTCGCTGACGTACGCGAGCCCGTGGGCGATCGCGTCCGCCACCGACTTGAGCACGATCTCCTTGCCATCCTTGATGATCGTGCCCGACTCGTACACCCCGTAGGAGCGGCCGAAGACGCTCATGGCCAGCTCGGTGCGGCCCGCGCCCATCAGCCCGGCGAAGCCGACGATCTCGCCGCGCCGCACGACGAAGCTCTCGTTCTTGCAGACCTGGCGGTCGGCGGAGATCGGGTGCCGGACGTTCCAGTTCCGGACCTCGAAGAAGACCTCGCCGATCTTCGGCGTGTGGTCCGGGAACCGGCTGCTGAGCTCGCGGCCGACCATGCCGCGCACGATCCGGTCCTCGTCGACGCCGTCGGCCTTGACGTCCAGGGTCTCGACCGTCCGACCGTCGCGCAGGATGGTGATCTGGTCGGCGATCGCCTCGATCTCGTTCAGCTTGTGGGAGATCATGATCGAGGTGACGCCCCGGGCGCGGAAGCCGCGCAGCAGGTCCAGCAGGTGCCGGGAGTCGGCCTCGTTCAGCGCGGCGGTCGGCTCGTCCAGGATGAGCAGCTTCACGTCCTTGGCGAACGCCTTGGCGATCTCCACGAGCTGCTGTTTGCCGACACCGATGTCCTTGATCAGGGTGTCCGGGTTCTCCGTCAGGCCGACCCTGGCCATCAGCTCCAGGGCCATCCGGTTCGCGGACTTCCAGTCGATCGCGCCCCGTCTGCGCGGCTCGTTGCCGAGGAAGATGTTCTCGGTGATCGACATGCCCGGGATGAGCGCGAGCTCCTGGTGGATGATCACGATCCCCGCGCTCTCGCTCGCGCGGATGTCGGAGAAGCGGGTCTCCGCGCCCTGGTAGACGATCTGGCCGTCGTAGGTGCCGTACGGGTAGACCCCGCTGAGCACCTTCATCAGCGTGGACTTGCCGGCGCCGTTCTCGCCACAGATGGCGTGGATCTCGCCGGCGCGCACCACCAGATTGACGTCGGCGAGGGCCTTGACTCCGGGAAACTCCTTGGTGATGGAGCGCATCTCCAGGAGGATGGGTACGGCGCTCATCGTTCGCACCACCTCGCCAACATCATCGATACCTCCGGAAGGGGAAGAACCTTCACCTGGTTTTGTTGTTGGAGGCAACGTATTCCCGCGAAGGGGCAACCGCAAGGCTGGGCCGGCCCTGAGATGTAACAATCCGGCAATGCGGGGGTAGTTCCGGCGTCATCCGCACCACTCGCCACGCCGACACCACGCGCAGCCCGCCGCCGGCACGCCCGCCTGGAGCGCGGAGGCCCGACAACACGGCCGTGCGGCCGGTGTCGCGCGGAGCCGAGAACCCGGACAGCAACGGTAGACGGCCGGCGCGCCCACCGCCCGGCGAGAGTTCCGCCGCCACCGTGGTAGTTGCACGGCGAGGTATGGACAGTCGGCTATGCGTGTGGAACAGTTGACGCGCTGCTGTCAGGCAGTCACCGATAGTTCCGAATCCCTGCGGTGCCGCGACCGGCCTCCGCCTTCCGCGGTCACGTCACCGACCAGACCTCGCCGGGCGGCTCATGCCGCCCAGTCACCCCGCGCCGGGTGTTTCCCGGGCCCTTCCGAGCGAGGACGCGCCGAGACCCGCCACCGGGCGGGACCAACCCGTACACCACGGCCAGGAGCGTGCCTTTGAAACCCGTGATCCACGAGCTCGTGGAAGATGACTTCACGCACCGAGAGGTGCCCGAGTTCGGCCTGGCCGAGGACGACTACGCACGATCGTTGGACAACCTGGTGCAGGCCAACGTCGATGTCATACCGCACACCGCGGACGGCCGGGTGCTGCTCGGTTACCGGGAGGACCTGCCGCTGCGGAACATGTTCTGGGTCTTCGGCGGCCGGATGAAGGTGGGCGAGACGCTCACCGACAGCGCGATCCGGGCGCTGCGGCGGGAACTCCACCTCGACGCCGATCGTTCCCGGCTGGTCCTGAACCACACCTACAACGTCAGGTGGGGCACCAGGAGCGTCCCTCCCGAGGAGCGCGGCTTCCAGACCCTCCTGACCCTGATGACGTACCAGTGCACCGACGAGGAGGCCCGCTCGCTGACCCCCGCCGACCGGACCCACGGCTGGGTCCGCTGGCACTCCCGGGCGGACCTGCGGCAGCTCGAGGAGTCCGGGTCCGACCTGCTGCACCCGTTCCTTCCCGTCGTGCTGCGCAACGCGCAGCTGCTCTGAATCCGGGCCCGGCGGCGGGCGGCCCGCGACGGTCTGCCGCCACGGGGCGCGGCCGTCCTGGCTGGTGGCCGCCCCCACGCCCAGCACCCGACGAACCAGGCCGTTGGAGGCACCCGTGATCTGCCGATCCTGTCACGCCGCCGGGCTCACCGAAGTCCTCGACCTCGGCGACCAGTACCTCAGCGACTTCCGGGACGACGACCTCCGTCCGCCCCGGTGGCCGCTGGTGCTGTTGCTGTGCGAGCAGTGCGGACTGGCGCAACTGCGGGACACCACCCCCCGCGAGCTGATGTACCACGACCGCTACGGCTTCCGGTCCAGCACCAACGAGGCGATCCGCGAGGACCTGCGGACCGTGGTGGACCACGCGCTGGACAGCCGGCCGGACGCGCGGCGGTGGCTGGACATCGCCTGCAACGACGGCACGCTGCTGTCGTTCGTGCCCGAGCGGATGCACCGGGTCGGCGTGGACCCGGTGCCCGCCTTCGCCCGGGAGTCGGCCCGGCACGCCGACCGCATCGTCACGGACTTCTTCGACTCCCGGCACTTCCGCGCCGCGCACCCCGACGGGGAGTACGAGAGGTTCGACCTCGTCACCAGCGTCTCCATGTTCTACGACCTGGACGACCCGAACCACTTCGTGGCCGACGTCGCCAGGGTCCTCGCCGACGACGGCGTCTGGCTGATCCAACAGAACTACGCCCTGACCATGGTCGAGCTCGGCGCGGTCGACAACGTGTGCCACGAGCACCTCACCTACTGGTCGCTGACGGCGCTGGACGCCCTCCTGCACCGGCACGGCCTGGAGGTCAACGACGTACGCCTGTCCACAGTGAACGGCGGGTCGTTCCGCACCCTGGTCTCCCGCCGGGGCAGCCGCCCGGTCGAGGAATCCGTGGCCCGGCAGCGGCGCCGCGAGGAGGAGGCCGCGCTGCACCGGCCCGAGGTCTGGCTCGGGTTCGCGGCGCGGGCGAGGAAGGCGTTCGAGGGCCTGCGTCGGCTGGTCGACGACATCAACGCCGCCGGGCAGCGCTGCTACATCTACGGCGCCAGCACCCGGGGCGGCACCATCTGGCAGGCGGCCGACCTGGACGTGACGGACCTGCCCTTCGCCGTCGAACGCCAGGCCGCCAAGATCGGCCGCAGGATCGCCTCCATCGGCGTCCCGATCATCTCGGAGGAACAGGCACGCTCGGACCACCCGGAGTACATGCTGGTGGCGCCGTGGTTCTTCCGGGAGGTGTTCGTCGAACGCGAACGCGCATACCTGGAGAAGGGTGGGAAGCTGATATTCCCGTTGCCGGACCTGGAGATCGTCGGTCAGGACAGGGCCTAGGTGGCCCGCCGGGGCCAACGAGGAGTTCACGTGCCACGCGCTCTCATCACGGGAGTCACCGGTCAGGACGGCCTCTATCTGGCCGAGCTGCTGATCGCGAAGGGCTACGAGGTGTTCGGCCTGGTCCGGGGGCAGAACAATCCCCGGGTTCCCCGGGTGAAGCAGATCGTCCCGTCGGTACGGCTGCTGGACGGCGACCTTCGCGACCTGCCGAGCCTGATCAGCGCCCTGGACGCCGCCCAGCCCGACGAGGTCTACAACCTGGGCGCGGTCAGCTTCGTGGGCATGTCCTGGCAACAGGCCGAGCTGACGAGCGAGATCACCGGGATCGGGGTGCTGCGGATGCTCGAGGCGATCCAGATCCACACCCGCAACGAGATGGACCGCGTCCGCTTCTACCAGGCGTCGAGCTCCGAGATGTTCGGCAAGGTCCGCGAGGTCCCGCAGACCGAGACGACCCCCTTCCACCCCCGCTCGCCGTACGGGGTCGCGAAGATCTTCGGCCACTTCATGACCGTCAACTACCGCGAGTCGTACGGCGCCCACGCCTGCTCGGGGATCCTGTTCAACCACGAGAGCCCCCGGCGCGGCCACGAGTTCGTCACCCGGAAGGTCACCCGGGGCGTGGCCCGCATCGCCCTCGGCCTACAGGACAGGATCACGCTGGGCAATCTGGAGGCGCGTCGGGACTGGGGCTTCGCCGGCGACTACGTCGAGGCCATGTGGCTGATGCTCCAGCAGGCTGAGCCGGACGACTACGTGATCGCCACCGGCGTCACCCACTCCGTGCGCGACCTGCTCGACGTCGCCTTCCACCGTGTCGGGATCGGGGACTGGGGCGGGCACGTCGCGCAGGACCCGCGCCTGCTCCGCCCCGCCGAGGTCGACCTGCTGGTCGGGGACGCGTCGAAGGCCCGGTCCAGGCTCGGGTGGAAGCCCCGCAGCGACTTCCGGTCTCTTGTGGAGACGATGGTCGACGCCGACCTCGCCGACCTCGCCGACGTGAGACGGGAGGGGCGCGGCCCGTCCGGGCGGTCGCCGGACGACGTGGTGCGTCAGGCGGGCGGTCCCGGCTGACGCACCGACGGAACCGCCCCTCCCCTGCGAACGGACGGGCCGGTCAGGTGGCGGATGCGGGGAACCGCTCCCACACCCGGTGCGCGGCCAGCAGCTGTCCCACGGTGGTGAGGACCTCGGTTCCGGAGTCCCCCGTGACCACGCCCGGTGTGCCCGTCACCCCCGCCTGGTCCAGCACCGTCACGCCGTCGCCCCACGCGCCGACGGCTTTGGCGTGCCGCCAGCACTCCTGAACCAGGAGCAGCACGCGCGGGTCCACGGACGCGGAGTCCGCCGCGCCCGCCTTGGCGTCGCGCGCGGGGAGCGCGTCCGGCGCCGGCGCCGGCGCCGCGGCCAGCAACAGTGCGTCGAACTCGACAGATCGGCCGGTGGCGAAGGTCCGCTGCACGTGCAGGTCACCGACCATGCCGCCGTGCGGGGCGATCAACAGCGGCACCATGCCGGCGGCGAGCACCTCGCTGCGCACCTGGCCGACGCCGTCGAGGTCGCTGTCGGGGCCGACGACGATCCCGATCGTGCGGCCGTCGGTCGGCCACTGCCGGCCCACCTGGGACAGCGCGGGGCTCGGCGCGACGTCGGCGAGCGGCACGGTCGGCTCCGGTGCGGGAAGGCCCAAGCCGGCGGCCACCTGCGCGCAGAGCACCGGGTCGATGTTGGCGAGGCTCTGGAGCTGACGCTCCTTGATCGCCTGGTGGTAGCACTTGCCCAGCTCGAAGGTGTAGGCGCGGATGATGTGCTCCTTCTCGACCGGCGACATGCTCAGCCAGAACAGGCGGACCTGGCTGTGGTGGTCGTCGAACGAGGCCGGGTTCGCGCGCGCCTTGGGCGCCTCCGCCACCGTCACCGGCACGTCGACGAACGCGTGCTCGGCGTCGCCGGACGGGAAGGGGTTGCCGCCGTCGAGCGAGTTCGGCCGGTACGGTGCCACACCGGCGTGGACGGCGTCCTGGTGGAAGCCGTCGCGCAGCATGTCGTTGACCGGGGCGTGCGGGCGGTTGATCGGGATCTGCGAGAAGTTCGGGCCGCCCAGCCGGGTGAGCTGCGTGTCGACGTACGAGAACAGCCGGCCCTGCAACAGCGGGTCGTTGGTGACGTCGATCCCCGGCGGCAGGTGGCCGACGTGGAAGGCGACCTGCTCGGTCTCGGCGAAGAAGTTCGTCGGCGTGCGGTTGAGCGTCAACTTCCCGATCGGCTGCACCGGGGCGAGCTCCTCCGGCACGATCTTGGTCGGGTCGAGCAGGTCGATCCCGGCGAACGTCTCCTCCGGCGTGTCGGGGAAGACCTGGATGCCGAGCTCCCACTCGGGGTACGCGCCGGCCTCGATCGCGTCGTACAGGTCCCGGCGGTGGAAGTCCGGGTCGATGCCGCCGAGCAGCTGCGCCTCCTCCCAGGTCAGGGAGTGCACGCCCAGCTTGGGCTTCCAGTGGAACTTGGCCAGGGCGGTCTCCCCGGCTCCGTTGACCAGCCGGAAGGAGTGCACGCCGAAGCCCTCCATCATCCGGTACGAGCGCGGGATGCCCCGGTCTGACATGTTCCACATCGTGTGGTGCTGCGCCTCGGTGTGCAGGGAGACGAAGTCCCAGAACGTGTCGTGCGCGCTCTGGGCCTGTGGGATCTCCCGGTCGGGGTGCGGCTTGCCGGCGTGGATGACGTCGGGGAACTTGATGGCGTCCTGGATGAAGAACACCGGAATGTTGTTGGCGACCAGGTCGAACGTGCCCTCGTCGGTGTAGAACTTCGTCGCGAAGCCGCGGGTGTCGCGGACCGTGTCGGCCGAGCCGCGCGAGCCGAGGACGGTGGAGAACCGGACGAAGACGTCGGTCTCCCGCCCCTTCTTGAGGAAGCCGGCCCTCGTGACCTGCTCGGCGGTGCCGTAGGCGGTGAACACGCCGTGCGCCCCGGCCCCCCGGGCGTGCACGACGCGCTCGGGGATGCGCTCGTGGTCGAAGTGGGTGATCTTCTCGCGCAGGTGGTGGTCCTGGAGCAGCACCGGGCCGCGCGGCCCGGCCTTCAGCGAGTGGTCCGTGTCGCGCAGCCGCGCCCCCTGCGAGGTGGTCAGGAAGGCGCCCTGCTGTCCGTTCGCGGTCGACGGCGCACCGGTCTTCGCGCCGGTCGGGGTGCGGGTCTCCGGGGTTCCCTGCTCCTTCTTCGGTGGCAGTGGGTCGTGTGGCGTCGTCGGCTCCGCGGCGGTCGGTGGGGCGCTGCCCGGCGCGCCGGGCACGTCCGGGGCCAGGACGTCGGCGACCTTCTCCGCGGCTGCCTCCACGACATTTTTGACAGCTTTAGCGGGGTTGCTGCTCATTTATTTTACTACCTCCGTGGAGCGGCTGTTTTGCAGGCTCCTGCGTGGTACCCCGGTCCGCGCGGGCAAAACGGACCGGGCGCGATCCGGCACCGGGAGGCCACCGGGCCGCCGCTGAGCGGTGACGCAGCCCACCGCACCTGCGGCAACCGCGCCCGGCGCGGGGCTCGCCGAGTGCCGGTTGCCCGGTGGGCCCGTGACGTTGCCGGGCGGGTCCGTGACGGTTGCCCGGCGGGTCCGACGGGCGCACGATGGGCGCGTGGACATCGAGCCGGTCGATCCCGCACCCGATCGGGCTTTCCGCCGGGCGGTCCTGCGACAGCGTTGGGTGGACCTCGCCTTCCTGCACTGGGCGGTGGAGCCGGAACTCGTCGCACCGCTGCTGCCCGCCGGCACCCGCCCGGACACCCTCGACGGGGTCGCCCACGTCGGGCTGATCGGCTTCCGGATGGTCGGGCTGGGCCTCGGCCGGGGACCGGGGGTGCCGTACCTCGGCACCTTCTGGGAGACCAACGTGCGGCTCTACTCGGTCGACGACACCGGCCGCCGGGCCGTGGTGTTCCGCTCGCTCGACGCCTCTCGGCTCGTCCCGGTGCTGGTCGCCCGGGCGACCCTGCGGCTGCCGTACCTGTGGTCGTCGATGCGGCTGGACCGCGACGGCGACCTCCTCACCTACCGGTGCCGGCGCCGCTGGCCCGGCCCGGCCGGCACGACGAGCCGGATGGTCGTCCGGGTGGGCGAGCCGATCACCGACCCGACGCCGCTGGAACACTTCGTCACCGCCCGCTGGGCGCTGCACACCCGGGCGTACGGGCGCACCCTGCGCCTGCCGAACTGGCATCCACGCTGGCCGCTGCACCGGGCCGAGCTGCTGCACCTGGACGACGAGCTGGTCACCGCCGCCGGGCTGCCGGCGCCGGCCGGTCCGCCGGTGAGCGTGCTCCACTCCCCCGGCGTCCCGGTCGCGTTCGGCCCGCCGGCCGCCCTGCCCCGGACCGGCTGACCACGCCGCGCCCACCCGCACGGCGCGGCCGGGCGCGGTCCACGACCGACACGCCGGCCGCCCGGCGGTCAGCGGCTACGGCGTCCCGGGGCCGCAGTTGTTGCTGGTACGCGTGACCGTGTACTCGGTGTCGTCGTGGGTGATGCCGGACGGTGAGCCGTCGAAGTGGGTCTCCACCTTCTGCCAGCCCCGGCGCTGCTCGTAGTGCAGGTGCGGCGCCCCGGAATTGCCGGTGCTGCCGACCCGCCCGATCTGCTCGCCCCGGGCCACCCGCTGACCGACCCGGACCAGCGGCGGTTCGAGCAGGTGGAGGTACTGCGTCTCCCACTTGCCGCCGTGGTCGATCTTCACCCAGTAGCCGCCGCCCCGGCCGCGCGGGCCGTCCGGGTCGTCAGGGGTGCGCCCGCCGAGGGACCCGTTGATCCCCGCCTCGGTGACCGTGCCGGTGTCGGACGCGAGCACCGGCCGCCCCCACGCCTCGCCCTCGGTGGGGAAAAGGTCGACGTCGTAGTCGTCGTGGCCCGGGTAGGTGCCGAGTTGCCAGGTCTCGCCGCACGCGACGGGGAGCTGGAAGGACGGGCGCGGGCCCGGCGGCAGCAGCAGCGGGACGACGACCGCGACGACGGCGACAACGGCCCCGACCGCGCCGAGCGCGAGGCCGGCGCGGAGGAGCCGGTTGCGGCGGGCGCGAGGGCTGGTCGGGTGGCCGGTCGTCATCGGTGCCGGGGTGGTGCGGTGCTGTCGCGGACGACGAGTTCGGTGGCGAGTTCGAGGCGGGGGCTCTCGAGCTTCTCGCCCCGGGCCAGCCGCAGCACGGTGCGCGCGGCCAGCATGCCCATCTCGGCCAGCGGCTGGCGGACCGTGGTCAGCGGCGGGGAGCACCACCGGACCTCGGGCAGGTCGTCGAAGCCGACCACGCTGATGTCGTCGGGCACCCGCAGGCCACGTTTGCGGACCGCCTCGTAAACGCCGAGGGCCATCTGGTCGCTCGAGGCGAAGATGGCGGTCGGCGGGTCGGGCAGCGCCAGCAGTTGCGTGCCGGCGGCATAGCCGGACTCGTGGTAGAAGTTGCCGGGGCGGATCAGCGCGTCGTCGACGGCGACGCCGCCCGCGTCGAGCGCCGCCCGGTAGCCGTCCATCCGCGCGCGGCTGCACATCAGCTGCGGCGGGCCGGCGATGAAGCCGATGCGGCGGTGACCGAGGCCGAGCAGGTACTGGTTGGCGCCGAGGCTCCCCGCCCAGTTGGTGGCGCCGATGGTGGACGCCTCCTGCGGGGCCACCCCAGCGGGGTCGACGATGACCACCGGAACGTTGAGCCGGCGCAGCTCGGCCTGCAACGGGGGCGCGACCATCGAGGTCACGAAGATGACCCCTTCGGTGGAGCGGGCACGCATGTTGTCGAGCCACTGCTTGGCCGAGGAGGTGCGCCGGTGGATGGCCGAGACGACGGTGCCGGCCCCGCTGCTGTGCGCGACGTCCTCCACCCCTCGGATGATCTCCACCGCCCAGGGACTGTCGAGGTCGTTGAAGACCAGGTCGATCAGGGCGGCACTGGGCCGCCTGCGCGGCGAACGACGGCGGTAGCCGTGCCGGGTGAGCAGTTCCTCGACGCGTTCCCGGGTCTGGGGGGCGACGTCGGAGCGGCCGTTGATGACCCGGGAGACGGTGGGCACGGAGACGCCGGCCAGGCGCGCGATCATCGCGATGGTGACGTTCCGGCTGTTGTCGGGGCCCACGGTCCGCCTTTCGCCTTGGGGAGCCTACGGTCGCAGAAGGCTACCGCAGCGGGTGCGCCTCACCCCTTCACGCTGCCCGCCAGGCCGCCGATGAGCTGGCGTTCGGCCACGGCGTAGAAACCCAGCGCCGGCAGCATGGACAGCACCACGTACGCGAGCACCCGGGCGGTGTCGTCGGCGTACTGGCCCTGGAAGGCCTGGACCCCGACGGGAAGGGTCCACCAGCTCTGGTCGGTGAACACGACCAACGGAAGCATGAAGTTGTTCCAGCTAGTCACGATGGCCAGCACCGACACGGTGGCCAGGGCGGGCCGGGCCATCGGCAGCAGGATCCGCCAGAAGAACCCGAAGGGGGTGCACCCGTCGAGGATCGCGGCCTCCTCGACCTCGCCGGGGATGGTGCGGAAGAACTGGCGCAGGATGATGATGGTGACCGGCAGCCCGAACGCGGCCTGGGGCAGGATCACCCCGAGCGGGTTGTCCAGCAGGCCCAGGCCGCGCAGCAGGACGAACAGCGGCAGGATGGCCACCGCGAACGGGAACATCAGCCCGACCGCGAACAGGGTGAACAGCAGTTCCCGGCCCCGGAAGGCGAAGCGCGCGAAGACGAACGAGGCCAACGCCGCCGCGCCGACGACGACGAGGGCGCTGGTCACGGCGATGAGGAGGCTGTTGCCGAGCTGTCGCCAGAACACGCCGGAGGCGAGGATGCCGGTGTAGTTCCCGGTCACCCAGGGGTCGGGCCAGCCGAGCGGGTTGGTGGAGAGCTGCCCGTTGTCCTTGAACCCGCCGAGCACCCCGAACCAGACCGGTACGACGATGAGCGCGCCGACGGCGACGCAGACGAGGTGCAGTGCGAGGCGGCGGGCCCGCCGGGCCGGGTTCGCCGTGCCGGTCATCGCTGGCCTCCTTGCGTGGTGATCGCGCCCTCGGTGTCGCGGCGCATGACGACGCGCTGGTAGAAGAGGGCGAAGACGAGACTCAGGACGAACATGACGATGCTGATCGCGCTGGCGTAGCCGACCTCGAAGCGGCGGAAGCCGTACTGGTACATCGTCACCGCCATGGTCTCCGAGGAGTGGATCGGGCCGCCGCCGGTGAGCACCCAGACCATGTCGAACAGCTGGATGGTGCCGATGACCGACAGGAACACGCTGATCCGGATCGTCGGTCCGAGCAGGGGCAGCGTGACGTGCCGGAATGCCTGCCAGGAGCTGGCGCCGTCGGTGGTGGCCGCCTCGGACAGTTCCTTGGGAATGCCCTGCCGGGCGGCCAGGAAGAGCATCATGTACAGGCCGAAGTACTTCCAGGAGACGACCATGAAGACGGCGACCAGCACGGTGTCCGGGTCGGCGAAGACCGCCCCGGCGTCGGCGCCCAGCCACCGCGAGATCCCCTCGCCCAGCCCTCGGTTGGGCGAGAAGACCAGGGTGAACAGGACCGCGGTGGTGACCTCGGAGAGCACGTACGGGGCGAAGAAGACCAGCCGGTAGACGCCGCGACCCCGCAACGGCTGGTTGAGGAGCATGGCCAGGCCCAGCGCGGCGGGCAGTTGGACCACCAGCGACAGCACGATCAGCACGAGTCCGCGCCACAGGTCACCGCGGAAGGTCGGGTCGCGGAAGGCGCGGGTGTAGTTGTCCAGCCCGACGTAGTTCTCCGGCAGTCCGAAGCCGTTCCACTTGTACAGGCTGGCGTAGCTGGCCACCACGATCGGGGCGATGACCAGCAGCAGGAAGAGCACCAGGGACGGGGTCAGGAAAGCGGCGAGGACGCCATGGCGGCCCGGCCGGCGGGTGGTGGCCATGCCTACTGGCTCTTCGCCACCGTGGTGATGTCCTTGACGATCTGCGCGGGCGTCTTGGAGCCGGCGATCAGCTCGGCGACGCTGTCGTTGACCTGCTGGCCGACTGCGGGCGGGTACGCCTGGTCGAGGTAGAGCTGGAAGCCGGTGGCGCTGGCCAGGCTCGCCGCGACGACCTTGTTGTTGGGGTCGGAGATGGCGTCGGTGGCGTCCCTGACCGTCGGCAGCACCGCGCCGGTCCTGGCGGCCCTGCGCTGGTTGTCGGCGGTGAGCAGGGTCTTGAGGAAGTCGACGGTCGCGGCGGGGGCGTCCTTACCGACGGCGAAGCCGTTGCCGCCGCCGAACGCCTCCGAGGCGGAGCCCTTGCCGCCGTCGACGGCGGGGAACGGGAAGAAGCCGAGCTTGTCGCCGAGGCCCTTCTTGCCGGTGGAGGCCGAGGCCTGCACCGACGGGGCCCACTGGCCCATCAGTTCCATGGCCGCGCGACCGTTGCCCATGGTGGCGGCCTGCCCGTCCGGTGAGCTGTAGTCCGCGCCGAGGAAGCCCTTCTGGAACGGTTGCAGGTCGACCAGTTCCTTGAGCCGGTCGCCGGCGGCGACGAAGTCGGGGGTGTCGAAGTTGTTGTCCCTGGCGGCCTGTTGCAGGGCGCCGAGCCCGCCGATGCGCATCGCCAGGTACGCCCAGTAGTAGTGGGCCGGCCACTTCTCCTTGCCGGCCAGCGCGATCGGGACGGTCCCGGCGGCCTTGAGCCTGCGGACCGCGTCGAGGACCCCGGCCCAGGTGGTGGGTGCGGCGGTGACGCCCGCGGAGGCGAAGAGGTCCTTGTTGTACCAGAAACCGACCATGCCGACGTCGAACGGGACGCCGTAGATCTTGCCGTCGACGGTGAACGGCTGCACGGCGGCGGGCAGCAGGCCGCCGATCCAGGGGCGCACGTCGTCGGTGAGGTCCTTGACCAGGCCAGCGTCCACCTGCTGCTTGAGCACCCCGCCGCCCCAGGACTGGAACAGGTCGGGCGGGGACCCGGCCTGGGTGGCGGTGGTCAGCTTGGCCTTGAACGCCTCGTTCTCCAGCGGCTGGACCTCGACGGTGACGTTGGGGTGTGCGCCGTGGTACTCCTGGGCCATCGCCGCCCACACCGGCAGCATCGGCTCGGTGTTCTGGATGTGCCACCAGTTGACGGCCTGCGGAGCGTCCGGGTCGCCGGACTCCCCGTCGCCGCAGCCGGTGAGCAGATAGGCGCCGGCACCTGCGCCGACGAGGCCGAGCAGCGTTCTGCGGGAGAGGTGCGCGGTCATGGTCCATCCCTTCGGGGACTCACGAGGTGCTCGGATGCCGATCCAGCCGGCAGGTATCGAACGTGGTTCTCCGGAACTTTCGGTGCTTCGGCCGGTATTACCGATCGATGGCCGGCACGCTACGACGTAGCTTCTACCCCGGTCAAGGGGTCTGTCCTATGGCGACACAAACGGCTACCGTGGTCGGCATCCACCGATATTCCGGGTCGAGCATCCGGAAGTTTGCCGAGAGCCGCACCAGAGGAGCCGACGTGTCGACCGAGACCGCTGACGTGGCGACCGCTGCCCGGTCGATCCGCAACCCCGTCCTCGCCGGGTTCCACCCGGACCCGTCGATCCTGCGGGTCGACGACGACTACTACCTGGCCACCTCGACGTTCGAGTGGTATCCCGGGGTCCGCGTGCACCACTCCCGGGACCTCGTGCACTGGCGGGCACTGGGCGGGATCATCACCGAGCGCCGCCTGCTCGACCTGCGCGGCTGCGGCGACTCCAACGGGGTGTGGGCGCCCGACCTGTCCCACCACGACGGCGAGTTCCTCCTCGTGTACAGCGACGTGGCCAGTTTCGCCAGCGGCTACTGGGACCCGCAGAACTACCTGGTCACCGCACCCGACATCGCGGGCCCCTGGTCGGATCCGGTGGCACTGCACGGGCGCGGTTTCGACGCCTCGCTGTTCCACGACGACGACGGCTCCAGCTGGCTGCTGAGCATGAGCGCGGACTGGCGACCCGGGCGCGACCGCTTCGCCGGCATCGAGATCCAGCGCTACGACCGGGCCGCGCGGCGCCTCGTCGGCCGGCCCCGCCTGCTGTTCACCGGCACCTCGGTCGGGCTCACCGAGGGCCCGCACCTGTACCGCCACGACGGCTGGTACTGGCTGGTCACCGCCGAGGGGGGCACGAGCTGGGAGCACCAGGTCACGGTGGCCCGGTCCCGTGAGCTGTTCGGGCCGTACGAGGTGGACCCGGCCGGGCCGCTGTTGACCTCCGTGGGCCGGCCCGACCTGCGGTTGCAGAAGGCCGGCCACGGCAGCCTGGTCCGCACCCCGCACGGCGACTGGTACCTGGCCCACCTGGTCGGCCGCCCCTACACCCCGCTGGGCAACTGCGTGCTGGGCCGGGAGACCGCGATCCAGCGGGTCGAGTGGGCCCCGGAGGGCTGGCCCCGCGTACCCGGGGGCGTGCCGGCGGACGAGGTCCCGGCGCCCGATCTGCCCACGCACCCGTGGCCGACCGATCCCGCCACCGACCACTTCGACGCCGCGCAGCTCCACCCGGAGTGGTCGACGTTGCGCCGGCCCGCCACCGCGGACTGGGTGGACCTGCGGGCCCGCCCGTCCCACCTGCGGATCCACGGCGGGCAGTCGCCGGTGGGCCGGCAGACCCCCAGCCTGGTCGCGCGGCGCGTCGGCGCGGCGCGGTGTTCCCTGGAGACCGTGGTCGAGTTCGACCCGCTCGACCATCGCCAGTTGGCCGGGATCACCGCCTACTACAACACCCTGAACTGGCACCACCTCTACCTGACCCGCGCCGACGACGGCCGGACCGTGTTGGAGCTGCTCAGCTCCGACAGCGGGCGGCGCACCCCGTACCCCGGGCTGACGGTCGACGCCACCGGCGTCGCCCGGGTCGGGCTGCGGGCGGTGTTCGACGGGCCCGCCGTGCGCTTCTGCTACGACCTCGGCACCGGCTGGCGGCAGCTACCGGTGGACCTCGACGCGACGATCCTGTCCGACGAACACGCCGCGCTGATCATCGACGGGGAGCCGGCGGCCTGGGGTTTCACCGGGGCGTTCCTCGGCCTGTGGGTGCAGGATCTCGGCGGCGACGGCGGCTACGCCGACTTCGACCTGGCCACCTACCGGGAGGGCTGACCGGCGACCGACGCGGGTCGCCGGCCGCGGAAGGGACATCCCGATGCCACCCTCCGCGGCCGGCCGTCAGCGACTGGGAGCCGCCGGGCACCGACGAGCTCGTCCGTCGGGTGCGCGGCGGCACCAGGCCCGGTGCCGTGGTGCTGCCGCACGACGGCGGCGGGGACCGCTCAGCCGACCGCCGCCGGGGCGGTACGGTGGGCCGCCGCCTCGTCGCGGTGCCGCAGCACGAGGTCGGCGGCGACGGTGACCCCACCGGCCTGCCGCATCCGCTGGCTGAACAGCTCCGCCCGTTCCCGGAACGAGTCCTCGCTCAGCAGTCTCTTGATCTTGGCGAGAATGTCCTCGACGTCCATGGGGTCGGTGAGCTCGACGGCCAGCGCCACCCCGCTGTCGACCGCGCGCACCACGCCATCGGGACAGTCCAGCCAGAACGGCATCATCAACTGTGGTGTGGCGAAGTAGACGGCCTCGTGGATCGCGTTGGCGGCACCGTGGTTGAAGAAGACCCGTACGTGCGGGTGGGCCAGCACCCGAAGCTGGGAGGGCAGCCACTCCTCCACCCGAAGGTTGCCCGGCAACCGTGCCGCGGAGGGGAGAAGGCGCTGGTGGTCAGCGGACAGCTTCCAGAGCACGGCGTGCTCTGGCCCGAGCCGCTCCGCGACCTCGACGACCGCCCTCACCTGCGCCTCGGACGGTCGCATGATGGTGCCGAACCCGACGTAGACCACTGAGGGATGGTCGTCCAGCCAGCGGTTCAGTCCGTCGTCCCGCTCGACCGGCGGCAACTCCCTGGGCACCACCGGACCGAGCATCCGCAGGGTCGCCGGCGCGGTCTCGAACGGATACTCGAAGCCGAAGACCGTGTACGACATGAGCGCCACGGCATCCCCGATGTAGAGCGCCGGTCGCATCTCCGGATTACGAAGACCGGCTTCCTTGCGACGGGCCATGGCGACGATGTTCCGCCGTAGCCGGTCCGGCTCTATGAACGCCCGCACCATCCTGCTCCGGAAGCTGGCGTTGGCCGCCTGCTGCTGGGGCGTCATCCGCTGCGGCAGCCCGGAGAACGGGGCGGGATAGCGGGGTGGCAACAGCTCCTGGAGGAAATTGGACGGCGGCGTCGAGATGCTCACCATGAAGGGCACCTGCCGGGTCTGCGCCGCGTCCATCGCCCAACTTGCCTGGCTGTCCACCACGGCCACCGCCGGCCCCACGTCGTCGATGATCTCCAGGCAGCGCAGGTAGAGCTGCTGTATGTGGTCGTAATCGGTGCAGACATCGATGTACCGGACGAACCTGACCGCCCGGTCGCCGCTGGTCAGGGCCTGGTACGTCGCGTCGTCCCAGGTCTCCGGTGACGACTGCGGGAGGGCCTCGCCGAGCGAGACGAAAGTAACCTCACCCGGGCCGGAGAGCGCCTCGACGTCCGCCCGACGGTCCTCGGTCGACGCGAACCACACCTTCTTGACACCTCGGGCCTTCAGCTCACCCACGATACTGAGCAACGGGTTGAACAGACCGGCGCTGTTGTACGTGAATACCAGCACCGCCCTGCCGCACTCGTCTCCGGTCATGAACACCGTCCCATCCGTCTGTCAAGGTGCGCCGACGCGCCAAATGTCGGCGTGGCTCCGGTTCAGACATTGCCCCTCAGCGACCCCCGAAACCATAACATCGTCGCATTTAAATACTGTTATATCGCGGCCACGACATGGTGCGCAGCCGTGGTGGCGCAGGACCGCGATGGCGAGGTTGCGCGGGCCGGCATCGCGCGGGGAGGGACGCCGGTGCGGGCCGGGCCGGGCGCTCCGGTGCACTGTCCGGTCCGGACAGTCGGCCTTCCTAACGACGCCGCGTGGACATCGGCCGGCACCACGGCGAGATGCCTGGCCGGTTGTTTGACCGAGGGCGTTTCCGGCAAGTAGTCGGTGACAGCACGAGTGCACGCCAGGGACAGACGGGAGTCGGCAATGGTCAAGGGTGACATCGACACGTACCAAGAGGGCGGGCAGTGGAAGACCCGCGCCGAGGGCAACCAGCAGGCCAGCAGCACCCATGACACCAAGGACGAGGCGCAGGCCCGGGGGCGCGAGATGGCGGCGGACCGTGGCGTCGAGCACGTGATCAAGAAGCAGGACGGCACGATCGGGGAGAAGAACACCTACCCGCGCAGCCGCGACCCACGGGACATCGAGGGCTGACCGGGCCGAGGAGAGCCTACGCCGGCGCCCGGACCAGCGGCGGAAGAACAAAGGGATGCGGGGCCGCCCCACGTGGCCGGCCCCGCATCCATGCGTACGGGAACGGCGCTCGCCCGGCCGGACCGGTCAGTCCGGCGGCGGCGCGAAGGGGCGGCGGCGGGGCTGACGCAGCTCCCAATCGGCCGGACAGAGGTACGCCCACGCGGCGACCGTCACCGACGAGTGCTTGGGCACGGCGCCGCCCCAGCTCAGCGGGCGGTCGGCGACGTGCCGCAGATAGCGTTCGAGGACAGCCTGGAAGTGGTACTGCGAATCGGCCCGCCAGAGCGCGTGCGGTTGCCCACGCATCCAGGAGCAGGCGGCGTCGCCCTCGGCGATCAGGTCGCCCGCGGGCGGCAGCACCGGGACCGGGGCGTCGCTGCTCGGGTCGCCGTACTGCGTGAGGTAGGCCAGGTACCCGCCCTCGTCCCGGGGATGGAGGACGTGGACGCCGAGCACGGCGACCGGGCCGGCGAGGAGACCGGCCACGGCCAGACCCAACGCGACCCGCACCCGCACCCGCACCCGCACCCGCACCCGGCCATGGTAGGCCGGCGGGAATCCTGACGTGGGCCCACCGCGGCCGGATCCCGGCGGACGACGCGCGGGAACGGGCGATCCCGGCGGTAGGCGACCCTCACTCCGCAGGCCGGGGCTCCCCTCCCCGACTGATGCGCAGGGTCAACACATCGGTGCGAACCGTGATGTGGCCGTGGAACAGCGGCGCGTCGTCCACCCCGTAGCCGATCTGGGTCGCGGTGACCAGCGGATGCCCGAGCGCCACGCCGAGCCGGGCGGTGGATTCCTCGTCGGCGAGCACGGCGGCGAGTGCGATCTCCGCCCGCCGCCGGGGCGGTTCGCCGGGTCGACTGTCAGGACGGGGCCTTGACCTGACCGTCGAAGGCGATGCTGCGCCAGAGGTCGAACTGGCGGTCGTTGCCGATCAGGGGGTTGCCGGCCAGCGCGACGGCGGCCGTCACCTCCTCGTTGTTGCTGAGCTGGCGGAAGTAGCCGGGGCCGATCAGGGCGATGCCCCGGTTGGTGGACTGGATCAGCCTCATGTCGTCCTTCCACAAATCGAGCGGCGGGGTCGGGTTGACGTAGGTCAACGGGTTGATCCGGCGGCCCGCGGGGTCGATCATGTGCCAGTGCAGGTGCGGCCCGGTCGAGGAGCCGGAGCCGGGAGCGCCGGCCGCGCCGCCGGACCTGCCGACGATGGCCCCCGACGCCACTGAGGTCCCATTCGCCAGCAGGAACTGGGACAGGTGCAGGTACTGGCTGCGGTACCCGTCGGAGTGGTTGATGGTCACGGTATGACCGGCCGTGCCATTGTTCGGGATGTTCGAGATCGTCCCGGCGCCGCACGCGGGGAGATTCGTGCCGACCGGCATCGCGAAGTCGACTCCCCCGGCGGAGCCACGGTCGAGGTGCTCCTGCCACCCGTCCGTGATCGGGTAGCCGCTGAACGGGTTGTAGATCACCGGTGCCGCCAGCGAGGGCGCCGGTTGGAACAGACCGCCGAGCACCACACCACCCGCCACCACCGCCGCGCCCCGCAGCAGTTCCCTGCGGCCCACGGCCGACAACCCGCCGCCGTCGCCCCGGTGAGACTGCGGCTCGTTCGCCATGACTGCCATCCCTCCTGGCCCCGGTGGGACGCGTGTCCATCGAGGACCTCGGTGGGAGGTCGTCCCGGACCGACACTGTATCCATATATGCAGATGTCATCAGCCCTCCGGCCGGTCCTGCGGTGACGGCGGACCGCCGGGCAGAGGCGCGCGACCCGGCGCAGTAGCACCGGCCGGGCGCGGTGCCGGCTGCCCCGGAGGCAACCGACACCGCCGACGACCCCACCAGCGGAAACACGGGCGAAAGTGGGCACTGCGGACAACGCAAACAACTGTCGAAAATCTGACACGCGTCGCCCTGAGCGCTGCGGTGATCCAGTTCCCCGCCCAGGCCGTCAAAGGGCGTCTGACCTGGGCATATGGTTGATTCATGTGGTGTGGGACCGCAGTCGGGCCGCGCGACGTGGCCCGTGGCACGGAGGGTGATGCGAGCACGCACACCCGGCGGGCGAACGGAGCGCTTCCCGGCGTCACGTCCCGGCACCTCGGCGGCAGCGTCGTCGCGCGGTGCCACGTTCGAAGATCATCGGTTGGCCGTGCGTCGACGGGGCCGCAACGGGGAAGGGAGTGTGCAATGGGGAGCTTGCGGGATCGGACGAGCAACCGGGTGTACGAGTTCGCGGTCCTCGCCACCACGCCCGTGTGTGGCCTCCTGATGGCCATTGGTGGCATCCGGCCGCATTCGCTGGAGGTGGCTATGCCCGACCCGGTCAGGGTCCTGTGGGAGTTCGGCCTGATCGTGGTCGGCGCCGCGGGCCTGCTCGGCATGTTCTGGCCGGGGCAGCTCAGCACCGGGCTCGGCATCGAGCTCTCCGCGGTGCTGGCGCTGGGCGCGATCGCCGCGATGTACGTGATCGCCGTCCTGGTGGTCGCCGGAGACCAGGCGGTGGTGGCCGCGTCGTTCGTCGGGGCGGTGGCGCTCGGATCGTGGCTGCGTTCGGCCGAGATCGTGGGATCACTGCGCTGGCTGATCCGGATGCACCATCCGCAATCTGATCCGTGCTCGAAGGTACAGACATGATCGCCGCATCGAACCCGGACACCCCGTACTGGGCGCAGTTGATGATCTCCATGCTCGGGATGCTCGGAGGCGCCGGCGGGCTTGCCGTGCTGGCCACGGTGACCGTGCAGCGGCGAAAGCTGAAGGCCGAGACCGCCGGAGCGCTGACCGATGCGGCGCTGGCCCTGGTGCAGCCGCTGCGGGCGCGGGTCGCCGAACTGGAGGCCGAGGCGCTGACCGTCCGGGAGCAGCTGACCGCATCCCACCGTGAACTGCTGGAACTGCGGAGCACGGTATGGGACCTGACCAGGACGCTGGAACGGTGGCGGGAAGTGATCATGGCACCAGGCGCGACCATCCGCCGGGTGCAGTCAGTCGTGGCGGAGGATCGTCGTACACCCGGCCAGTCCGCCCGCCGCCTGCCGTGAGCCGCCTTCCAGGGCAACGGTCGGCGGCTGACGCCGCCGGACGCGGGACAGGGCACCTCTCCCGGCGTCGTCGCCGGCGCCACCGGAGCCGGGTCAGGCGCGGCCGGCCCGTTCGGCGGGCGCGGTGACAGGGGGATCCCCCGATCCGCCGTCGGCTCGCCCGGCCGGCACCGCATCGGCGGCAGGCGCGGAGGCCACCGTCCGGAGCCGGCGGACGTCCCGGCTGGCCAACATGCCGACGACGGAAGCCACCACCAGCGCCGCGAGGATCAGCAGCGTCTCGCGGGTGCCGATCGCCCCGGCGACCGGCCCCACCGCCACCTGACCCAGCGGAATGGCGACGAAGGACCCCAACATGTCGTACGAGTAGACCCGGGCCAGCCGCTCGGCGGGAATGTGCTGCGCGATCGAGGTCTCCCAGGCCACCGCGAACTGCTCGACGGCGATCCCGACCGCCACCCCGGCCGCCACCAGCACGGCGACGGTCGGCGCCAGGGCCAGCCCCAACAGCAAGAACGACTCGGCGAACATGCAGGCCACCCCGAGCAGCAGCAGCCGGCGCACCCGGATCCGCAGGGCGATCAGCCCACCGACGACCATCCCGACGGTCTGCGCCGCCAACACCACACCCCAGGCACCACGCCCGATCGTCTCGTCGGCGACGGCCGGGCCGAGCACGTTCACGCCGCCGGCCAGCGCCGCGTTGAGGACCATGAAGCCGAGCACCACCACCCAGACCCAGGTCCGCGCGGTGAACTCGCTCCAGCCCTCCCGCAGGTCGGCCAGGATGCCCGTACCGGTGCTCGCTGATCGGGTGGAAGCCACCCGGACACCGGCGAAGGCGGCCGCCGCGAGGGCGAAGGTGAGCGCGTCGACGGCGAGGCCCCAGCCGGGCCCGGCGGCGGCGACCAGCAGGCCACCGAGGGCCGCCCCGCCGATCATGCCGGCATTCATGCCGAGCCGGAGGATCGCGTTCGCGGGCTGGATCAGCTCCGGCGGCACGGTCTGCGGCGTCGCGGCGGCCGACGCCGGCTGAGCCAGCGCGCTCACCACGCCGTTGGCCGCGCCGAGCACCAGCAGCAACGGGATCGTCGCCGTACCGGTCAGCACCAGGGCGGCCACCACCGCCTGGGTGAGCGCACCGAGCACATTGGAGCCGACCAGCACCAGCCGGCGCGGAATCCGGTCGGCCAGCACCCCGCCGAAGAGCACGAACAGCACGTTCATCAGCGACCTTGCGCCGACCACCAGGCCCAGGTCGCGCACCGAGCCGGTCAGGTCGAGCACGGCGAAGGCCAGCGCGACGGGAGCGATCGCGTTGCCCAGCATGTTGATCAGCCGACCGGCAGCCAGGTAACGGAACGCGGCGTACCGCAGCGGAGCGAACATCAACCCTCCATCCGGAGGGGTGATGATAGCGCCGACGTGGCGGACGCTCGGGGCACGTGGAGCCCTCGGGCTCCTGGCCCGGGTTCCGGTGCGCCAGGAACACGGCCGGGCCGGCGCCGCTGCCTCGACGGATCGAGGCGCGGCGCCGGCCCCGCCCCCCCGGGCGCAGCCCGGTGCGGCCAGCTCAAGCACCCCCATGCCGCCGCAGCGGGCAACCCCGACGGACGGTACGGCGGGCGGCGGAGGACCGTCCGG
>NZ_JBIATC010000010.1:171010-193182 GCF_042891255.1 Micromonospora sp. NPDC001898
GGCGGCGCGCCCCGCGCGCCCCCCCCCCCGCCCGCCCCCCGCCCCCCCCCCCCCCCCCCCCCCCCCCCCCCCCCCCCCCCCCCCCCCCCCCCCCCCGACGCGGGCTCAGCGCGTTGCGGCCTGCTCAAGCTCACCGATGCCGCCGAAGCGGGCACCGACGTCGGCCGTTCCGGCGGTCGGCGGAGGACCGTCCGGGCCGCCGGCTCCGGCCCGGCCGTCCTTGCGCCGCTGCCACTGGTCGACGACGAGGTTCAGCACGAGGCCGACCGCCCCCCAGATCCCGATGACCAGGAGGTTCCTGCCGATTCCGTCGCCGCCGAAGTAGATCATCGATCTGGCGGTGTCGACCGCGGCCGGCAGCGGCAGGATGTCCTGCAGGACACGGAACAACTCGGGCACCATGTACACCGAGAGTCCACCACCGGAGGCGGGCACACCCGCCAGCATCATCACGACCATCACCGGGACGGTCGCGGCCAGACCGAAGGTTCGGGTGAACACCCCGGTCACCAGGGACACCGCGAAGATGGTGACGGCGCCGAAGCCGATCATCTCCCAGGCGTGCCCGTTGACCGCGCCGACGATGACGTCGAAGAGCAGCCACAACCACACGGCCATCCCGATCGACCAGCCGCCGAGCAGAGGGAGGAACTGGCGCAGCTTCTTCAGCTCCGGTGCCCCGCCACGAAGCACGGCCAGCATCAGGAACCCGGCCATGATCCACGACATGCCGACGTACAGGCTGTTGCTGCCCATCGTGTCGGTGTCGGTGAGCGGCGCCACGTCGTTCACCGACAAGGGGGTCTGCTGCTGGGCGGAGACCTGCTGGAACACCGCCTTCACGACGCTCTGCTGGCTGACCCCGGCGCCCGAGGAGGTGTAGAGCGTCGCCTCGGCGCCCTGCGCCTGTGGCAGGACGTAGGCCGCGACGACGTCCTGGCCGAGGATGCGCTCGGTGGCCTCGTCCACCGACGCGACCGCCTCGACGTCGAGTATGCCGCCCAGGCTCGACTCCAGGCCGACGGCCACCTGCTCGGCCTGCCCGGTCGTGCTGCCGACCACGAGGACCGGGAGGTCACGGGGCTCCGGCTTGTGCATGGAGAAGCTCATCAGGCCCACCACCATCACCAGGATGGACAGCGGGAAGGCCGCCACCGCCAGGTAACGGAACCGCTTGGACCTCGGCGGGCCGCCCGCGAGCGCCGGCAGCCGCGTGTTGGGGTCGGTGACCACCGGGGCCCCGGGGATCGTGTGTCCGCCGGTGCGCTCCTTGAGCAGGCACAGCAGCAGGGCGACGGCGGCCCAGAGGGCCAGCGCCAGCAGGTGCCCACCGGCGCCACGGCCGTCGAAGTAGAGGATGGCGCGGAGCGTCTCGCCCGCCGCCGGGAGCGGGAGCACCCCGTGCAGGAACGAGAAGAAGCCGGGCATCACGTCGACCGACAGCGCCAGGTTCGACGCCGGCATGCCGAGCACGACGTACAGCAGCATGCCGATGAGGACCGCGAGCGGCCCCATCAGCTTGCTTAACAGCAACTGGCCGAGACCGACAGCTCCGGTCGCCAGCATCCCGACGCCGAGGAACTGGAGGTAGTGGCCGTCGACGGCGCCCACGATCGGCCCGAGGATCAACCAGATGATGCTGCTGGTGAGCGCCGACCAGCCGGCCAGCAGCGGCAGGAACCGCCGCAGGGACAGCAGGTGGGGAACCGCCATCAGCAGCAGGCTCAGCGGCACGTACCCGGCCAGCATCATGCCCATGGCGGCGAACAGGACTGCCGTGCCCGATCCGTCACCTTCCGGTAGGGGAACGACGTTCTCGGTCGCTATCGTCCAGTTCTGCCCGACGGCGACCGGGGCGAGCATCTGCTGGACGGTGGTGGCCTGGGAGGCCCCGGCTGCCATCGCGCTGTAGATCGTCGCGGTGGCCGACCCCTCGATCGGGATCTCCAGCGCGCCCGCGATCTCACGGTCCTTCAACAGTTCCACCGCGTCGCCGCCGGACGGCACCAGCCGCGCGTCCATGGCCCGTTCCGGTGCGGAGTTCAGCGCGTTGACGATCGCCTCCGCCCCGGGCCCCGTCCCCACCACGGCCACCGGCATCTCCCGCGGGTGCGGCGAGTGCATGGTGCCCATGTAGGTGGCGAACATCATCGTGACCATGATGAACGGCATGGCGAAGAGGGCGATGTAGCGCGCGATCCGGGTCTTACGGTCCTCCTCCGCCGGAGCGCTTCCGGGGGCGGTGGTGGACGAGGGGTCCGGCGGGGACTCCATAGGCGTGACTCCTGGGGTGTTGTCGGACGAGCGCCGAAGGGACGAGGGTCGTCGCGGGTTCGCCACGCGGACCGGCCCACTGAGTAAATGTAAGTCACGCGGCTTACAAAGTCGCGTTCGGGTACCTTGATGTCCGTCACACCCGCCCCGACGTGCGAGGAGGTTCCCCCGATGGCCCGCTCAGAGGCGGCGCGGACCGCGCTGCTCGACGCGGCGGAACGCCTGTTCGCCGAGGCGGGCATCGCGCAGGTCTCCGACCGCAAGGTGGCCGAGGCTGCCGGGAACACCAACCACTCGGCCGTGCACTACTACTTCGGCGGCCGCGAGGGCCTGCTCCGGGCGCTGATCATCCGGCACGCGGTCGAACTGGAGGAGCCACGTCGGAGGATGTTCGAACGCTCCGACTCGGTTCTCGACGACGTGCGGAGCCTGGTGGTGCCGTTCATGGACGCCATGGCCCGACTGCCGCGGCCGAGCTGGCGGGCCCGCTTCCTCAGCCAGGCCATCCACGACCCGGTGACCGCGACGCTGATGCGGGAGAGCGCGGAGTCCGCCCCGACCGCGACGCTCATCGCCCGTTCGGCGGTGTCCCGCCTCAGCCACCTGCACCCGGGGGTGGTGGCCGGGCGGGCGAGCCTGATCACCCGGATCGTCGCCACGGCCTGCGCCGAGGTCGAGGCACGCGCCGAGCGGGACGGGCAGGACCCGTGCTGGCACTCGGTGGGCGACTTCCTGTCCGACGCCATCACCGGGATGATGCTCGCCCCGATCAGCCAGGCGGGGAGCACGAATCCGTTGACCGAGGCGCCGGCCCTGTCGGTGCCATGACGGCACGGCCGTGCCACGGGCGCCCGCACCGTGACCCCGGCCAACGCCCCACCGGTCGCCGCGACCACCACGGCGGCACAGCCGTGGTGGTCGACGTCACCGTCACCGACACCGACCTCGCCGGCGACACCCTGGGCACCGTCGTGGGCAGCGGAACCACCCGGCGGACCAGGTGGCCCGCCACGGCGGGGTCAGCCGGCCGGACGTGGCGGGAGCCCGAGCCGCTGGCACGCCTCCTGGTACATCCGCACCACCTCCTGCCGGATCTGGACCCGTTCGGTCAGCCGGTGGGCGAACGGGACGCGCACCGGAACCTCGATGTCGTGCACGGTGACGGCGAACTCCATCCCGTCGACGTCCAGCCCGGTGACCCGGGCCCGGGTGGCGGCCGGCTGCCCGCCGAGCGCCCGACAGATGAGCAGCGAGTCCCCGGCGTGGTCGTCGTTCATGTGCCGGCTGACGGCGGCGATCACCTCCGGGGGGAACGGGGCGCTCACGCCGCCGCCTCCGCGCCCTCGCCCGGCACGAGCCGGGACAGGCCGGCGAGGACCTCGGTGTTGTGCCGGTACGCCACGAGCACCTCCGCCAGCAGGGTGGCCCGCCCCGCCTCGTCGAACGGGAGGGCGTCCAGCCTGGCCCGGTAGGCGTCCTTGTACGCCCGGGGGTCGGGGATCCGGTCGAACCGGTAGAACGCCGCGCCGGCCTCCCCCGTCAGGCCGTGGTGCCGGGCGAGCGACCGACCGATGTGCAGTCCACCGGAGAGGTCGCCGAGGTAGCGGGTGTAGTGGTGGGCGATGAACCGTTCCGGTGACCCGACGCAGACCTCGCCGATGTGCTCGGCGTAGGAGACCGTCGCCGGGTCCGGGTCGACCCGTCCGCGCCAGTCGGGCCCGAGCAGGAACTCCAGGTCCGCGGCGAGGGCGGGCAGCCGGGTCAGCGCGTCGTCGACGAACGGGCCGGCGAGCGGGTCGTGGCGCATCGCCTCGGCGGCGTGCTCCAGCGCCTCGTAGATCACGTGGTGCTGGACCACCATGGCGGTGTAGCCGGCCCGGTCCAGGTGGCCGGCCACCAGGGCGGCGACGTACCGCTGGGACTCGGCGGCCTGGTGGGCCTCCCGGCCGGTGGCACGCAGTTGCGCCGAGAACGGGATGCTGGTCATAGTCATCTCTCTTCCAGGGGGACGGGGGGTCGCACCGCTGGCCGGCGTCGGGGGACGATCAGCGGCAGTCGGGTACGTGGGTGCGGCACGACCTCGATGTCGTGCCGGTAGACCTCGCTGAGCAGCGGGGCGGTGAACACCTCGGCCGGCGGGCCGACGGCCCGCACCCGGCCGTCGGCGAGCAGGGTAACGGTGTCCGCGTACGCGCCGGCCAGGGCCAGGTCGTGCAGCACGGCCACCACGGCGTCGCCGGCTCGCGCCCGGTCGCGGGCGATCCGCATGACCAGCTCCTGGTGGCGCAGGTCGAGGGCGGCGGTCGGTTCGTCGAGCAGCAGCACGACGGCCTGCTGCGCCAGCGTCCGGGCCAGCGCGACGCGCGCCTGCTCGCCGCCGGACAGCGACGGGTACGGTCGGGCGGCGAACCCGGCCACGTCGCACCGCCGCAGGGCTTCGGCGACGATCTCGTCGTCCCGCCGCTGTTCGGGCCTGCCCGCCCAGGGCGCCCGTCCCATCCGCACCACCTCGTCGACCGTGAACGGAAAGCTCAGCGTGCTGCGCTGGGGTAGCACGGCCCGGCGCATCGCCAGCTCCACCGGGGACCAGCTGGCCAGCGGCAACCTGTCGATCTCGATGGTGCCCGCTGCGGCCGGCAGATCGCCACTGACGGCGGCCAGCAGAGTGGACTTGCCCGCGCCGTTCGGCCCGACCAGGGCGTGCACCTCGCCGGCTCGGACCCGCAGGTCGACCCCGTCGAGCACCGGCCGCCCGGCGCGGGCCACGCGCAGGCCGGCGACACTGACGCGGGTGGCGCCGTCCGGCACCGGGACCGGCACGCGGGGCGCCGACCAGCGGCGCGGGCCGCGCGGCGCCCCGCCTGCGAGCGGGCTCATCCCCAGCCTCCGGCCCGGCCCCGGGTGCGGCGCAGCAGCCAGAAGAACGCCGGCCCGCCGACGACCGCGGTGAGCACCCCGAGCGGGAGTTCCTGGTGGTCGACCAGGGTGCGGGCGGCGAGGTCGGCCGCGATCACCACGATCGCCCCGCCGAGCGCGCTGGCCGGCAGCAGTACCCGGTGTCCCGGGCCGGCGACCATGCGGACCAGGTGCGGCACCACCAGGCCGATGAAGCTGATGATGCCGGTGAAGGCCACGGCCGCCGCGCCGAGCAGCGCGGTCACCACGATCATCCGGATCCTCAGCCGCTCGACGTCGACCCCGAGGTGCCGGGCGGCGGACTCGCCGAGGGCGAGCAGGTCGAGCCTGCGGGCGTCCGCGTACGCGACGCCGAGCCCGACCACCAGGCAGGGCGTGGCCAGGGCGACCGCCGACCAGTTCGCCGGGGCGAGGCTGCCCAGGTTCCAGAAGGCGATGGCCTGCACCCCGGCCTCGTCGCCGACGAACATGAGCAGGCCGATCACCGCGCCGGCCACCGCGTTGACCGCCACGCCGGTCAGCACCAGGGTCACCACCTCGGTCCGGCCACCGGAGCGGGCCAGCAGGTAGACGGCGTACGTGGTGGCCAGCCCGCCGGCGAAGGCGGCGGCGGGCACCGTCCAGCCGCCCAGGACGGTGACGCCGGTGACGATGGCCAGGGCTGCCCCGACCGCCGCCCCGGCGGACACCCCGATCACGCCGGGTTCGGCCAGCGGGTTTCCGAACACGCCCTGCATGACGGCACCCGCGCAGCCGAGCGCGGCGCCGACCACGGCGGCCAGCACCACCCGGGGAAAGCGGACGATCCACAGCGCGTTGTCGCCCTGGGGGTTGGCCGGCGGGGTGCCGACGTCCAGGCCGAGCCGGTGCAGGACGGAGCCGAGCACCTCGGCCGGGGAGACCTGGACCTGCCCCCGGCCCGCCGCGACGAGGACGACCAGCACCAGGGCGGCACCGAGGCCGGCGAGGAGCGCCGGCCCGCGACCGGCCCGGCGGCCCGCGGTGGGTCCCGCCGGGCGTCGGGCGGTGGTGTCGACGCCGGTCACGACAGCTTCCCGCAGGAGTACACGGCCGAGGCCAGGGCCTGCACGGCCGGCCCGGACCGGGTGCCGAAGGTGAGCAGGACGCCGTCGTCCATGTCGACGATCCGGCGGGCCGCGCCGGCCGGGGTCTGCCCGACCCCAGGGAGCTTCAGCAGGCCCTCGACGCCACCGACGGAGGCGAGGCCGGCGCTCATCACCAGGATCACGTCCGGCGCCGCGTTGATCAGGCCCTCGCTGGTCAACGGGCGGAACTTGGTCAGGCCTGCGGCGCTGCCGGCGTCCACCCCGCCGATCGCCTCGATCATCGCGTCCGAGCCGGCTCCCCGGCCGCCGATCAGGTAGACACCGGCGGTGCCGCGCAGGTAGAGGAAGGCGATCCGGGGGGCACTCCCCTGTGGCGCGGCGCGGCGGGCGGCGGCGATCTCGCCCTCGACACGGGCCACGAGCTGTTCGCCGGCCGCCGCGACGCCGAGGGCCGCCGCCACCGCGCGGACGTGCCCCGGTACGGCGGCGAGGGTCTGCTCGGCCTCGACCATGACGACGGGGATGCCGGAGGCGCGGAGCTGGCGCAGCGCCTCCGGCGGCCCGATGGTGTCGTCGGCGAGCACCACGCTCGGGTTGAGGGCGAGCACCGCCTCGGCGGACAGGTCGTGCCCGGCCGGGGTCACCACCGGCAGGTGCGCGGCGGACGGGAAGGTGGTCGAGGTGTCGCGCCCGATGACGTTGCCGCCGAGGCCGAGGGCGAACACGGTCTCGGCGATCGACCCGGAGAGGTTCACCGGCAGGATCCGGCCGGCGTCGGTGACGGTGACGGTGACGCCGTCGGCGGAGGTGACGGTGGCCGGGAGGGCGGGCGCCGGCGTGGGCCGCAGCGCGGTGACGTCGGTGCTGTCGATGGCGGCGGTGACCGGCCCACAGGCGGCCGGGTCCGCCGGGGCGACGCCGGCGCTGGGTGTGGAGCAGGCGGCGACGGCACCGACGAGCAGCGCCAGCACAGCGGACAGGCAGGGGCGGCGGGCGGCGGGCGGAGCGGTCCGGAGCCGCCCGGCGGGGGCGGTCACCGGGCGGCTTTCCGGCGGCGCCACCGGCGCAGGACCAGCAGCGCCGTGGCCGCCACCACGAGGAGCAGCAGCGCGAGGGTCCACCCCCGGCCGGCACCCGAGGCAGCACTGACCCGGCTGACCGCCAGCTCGGTCGCGCCGGCCCCGGCCCCGGGGGCGCCGTCTGCGGCGGGGGTTCCGGCCACCGGGGCGCCGGCGGGGGTGGCGGGACCGGTCCGACCGGCCGCGGTGGCCGGTGGGGCGGTGGGAGCACCGGTGGCGCCCGACGCGGTCCGGTTCGAGGCTGCGGCGCCGGTCGGCGCCGGGCGCGGGGTGGCCGGCTTGGAGGCGGCGGCGCGGGCGAAGGTCACCGGCACCCGGACGTCCTGGGACCGGTCGGCGGCGCGGGTGTGGTCGGCGCGGGTGATGACCGCGCACCGGCGGGTGGCGCAGTCGACGGCGCCGATGGTGGGGGTGACCCGCAGGGTGGCCCGGAACGTTCCGCCCGCGCCGTAGGGCACGGCCAGCCCCTCACCGTAGGAGGGCGGGTTCGACGAGATCCAGTGGGACGCCCCGAGCTCGCCGGTGGTGTCGGCGCCCCCGCCGCACGGGCTGGGCACCGCGCCGGCCCCGTTGTCCACACAGAACGCCACGTAGATGCCCTTGGTGACGTCGTACCCGCGGCCGGAGACGGTGACCGTCCCGCCCGAGCTGCCCAGCCCGGTGCTCGGGGTGACGGTGAGCGTCTGACCGCCCGCGCCGCGGCCGGTGCCCGCCTGCGCGGGAGCCGGAGCGGCGACGACACCCAGAGTGATCAGAGCGGTGGCCAGGATGGCGTGGCGCCGTGCTCGCATCGGACTCCTCACGCGACAAGGGGGCGGCATCGACCGCCCGACCCAGAGTTAGGTTTGCCTAACCTAAGTCACGAACCCGCTGCTCACAAGGGGTTGTTCGGTTTCGGATCTTGGCCCGATCGCGGATGGCGACAGAATTTAGGGTTGCCTAACCTAAATCACTGTCCGTAACGGATCGAGAGAGGAAATCAGCATGGTCCGATCCAGAGCCGGTCACGCCTGGCGGCGGTCGATGCGTTGGGCGGCGGTCGCCACCCTGGGCCTGTCGGCCGCACTCGCGGGTGCCGGCCCCGCCTCGGCAGCCGAGGCCGACATCACCGGCGGCAGCCTGACGTGGGGCTTCAAGCAGACGTTCCGCACCTACGTCTCGGGCGGCAACGGCAGCCCACCGATCGCGGTGAGCAACGGGGCCACCGTCAACGCCGACGGGACGTTCACCTTCCCGTCGACCGGGGGCACCCACGACTCCGCCACCGGCGCCACCAGCGCCCGGTACGGCGGCACCGTGGTCTTCTCGTACCCCGGGCACTTCTTCAAGATCACCCTGGCCAACCCGACCGTCGACGTCTCCGGCGGCACCGCCGCCCTGAAGGCGGACGTGGACCTCGTCACGACGGCGGCCGAACCGGTCTCGGTGCGGCAGGCGACCATCGCCACCCTCGCCGTGAACGGCGGCAACCCCGGCGGCGGCGCGGGCACGGTGACCGGCACCAGCCTCGCGGCGACGCTGACCAGCGCGGGCGCTTCGGCGTTCAACGGCTTCTACGCCGCCGGCGACGCGCTCGACCCGGTGTCGTTCACCGCCACCACCGGTGGCACCGGGCCGGCGGGTCCGGCGGTGTCGGTCACCCCGTCCAGCGGGCTCGACCCGGCCGGGGCGACGATCACGGTCGAGGGCTCCGGCTTCGACCCGGCGGCCAACCGGGGGGCCGGCTTCTACGTGTCGTTCGGCCCGAAGGTCGACCAGCACTGGCTGAACGCCGGTGTGTTCCAGGTGACCAAGTGGGTGAGCGCGGCGAACGAGCCGACCGCGTCGCGGGACAAGCTCAACGCCGACGGCACCTTCCGCACCACGTTGCCGATCAGCGCGGCCTACACCGACAGCACCGGCAAGCAGGTCGACTGCCTGGCGGTGCAGTGCTACGTGGTCACCTTCGCCGCACACGGCTCGACCGACCGCAGTCAGGACACCTTCGCCCCGGTCACCTTCACCCGGGCCGGTACCGGCGGCGGCGACGCCCAGCAGCGGATCACCGCCACCGTGACGGGCGGCCCGCTGACCCTGAGCGTGGCCGGTTCCGCCGTCGCGCTGCCGGCCGTGACCAACGGTCAGGTGGCCAGCGGTGACCTGCACGACGCCACCGTGGCGGACCTGCGGGGCACCAACGCCGGATGGAGCCTGGTCGGTGAGGTGTCCGACTTCACCTCCGCCACCGGCGGAGTCATCGCCGCGAACAACCTCGGCTGGACGCCGAGCGCGGTCGCGGTCGACGACCCGCTCGGGGGCACCGTCGGCACCGTCACGCCGGGCACGGTCGCGGCGCCGGGCGCCGGCCTCGGGGCCGCCCGGGCACTGTGCACCTCGCCCACCGGGGCCAGCGGCGGCACCTTCGCCTGCGGCGCCCAGCTCAACCTGGGCGTGCCGGCGTCCGCCGCGGCGGGCGACTACACGACGACCCTCACCCTGACCCTCTCCTAGGTCGGGACCGGGTCACCGGTGGGGGGGGGGGGGGCCCGGCCCCCCCCCCCCCCCCCCCCCCCCCCCCCCCCCCCCCCCCCCCCCCCGCCCGGGTACCGCAGCCGGCGCTCGACTACTACCTCGTCCACCCCGACGGGAGCGCCGCCGCACCGGAAGGGCTCGTCGTGGAGGAGTTCGTGCTCGGCGAGGACTGCGCGGCGGTGCGTCTCGACTCCGCCGCGTGGACGCCGGCGGACGGCCACTGGTGGGACTGCGCGGCCTTCAGCCGGAGCATCCGGGTGGACGCCGAACTGCGCCGCCGGGTGGTCGGGGTGCCGCGGCACGAGGCGGCGACCGCCTACCGTCGGCTCGGTGGCGGCGAACTGCCGGGCGAGGAGGCGCTGCGCGGCCACTTCCACGACGGGCAGCCGCTGTCCACGGCGGCCCCGCTACGGCTCAACCCCCGCCCGGCCGGGCCGCGCGACAGCCGCGTCTACCGGGTCCTGTTCGCCGCCGACCTCCGCCCGGACGGGCTGGCGAATCTGGGCGGCGTCTGGCGGATGGCGAGCACGGGCGACCCGGCCGACCCGGAGGCGCGGATCATCGGGGTTGCCGCCCGCCGGGTCGGGGCCGACTCCTTCACCTGGCACCTGCGCCGGATCGGCGGCGGCGGCCCCTGGTGCCTCGACCTGACCGCCGACCTAGCCGCCGTCGGCGGCGGCTCGCTCGGGCCGCTGCTGCGCGAGCTGACCACGACGCTGCGAATGCAGGGGCTCATCCCGGTCACGATCGAACGCTTCTCCTGACCGCCGGACCGGGGCCAGGCGGTCCGACCGGGGCGAGGCGGCCGGAGCGCCGGGGGCGGTGCCCGGTCGGGTGCCGACGGCGCGGTCCGGTCGTCCCCACGAAGAGCCGGGGGACGACCGGACCGCGAGGGTTCGGCCGGGATCAGCCGACGGTGCCGGTGACCGCGCTGCCGGACCTGGTGACCTTGTACGTCACCTTCTCGCCGCTCCAGAAGTGGAAGGTGAGGGTCACCGGGGCGTTGTCGTTCACCTCGGCGAAGAAGTCGGAGGTCAGGGTGATCACGTTGGTGCCGTAGTTGGGCGCGAACGTCCGGTCGAACTCCTTGAACGACGTCCAGTTCTGCGGGCCGGCGTTGCTTCCGTCGGCGTACTTCGCCTCCATCGTGGCGAGTTGGTCGCCCCGGAACTGGGTGGGGACGGCGAAGGAGGCGGTCGTCCCGGTGGCGTTGCCCAGGATCGGCCGGTCGTAGGTGAGCACGTTGATCCGCCACGGAACGCCCTGCGAGAACCGGGCGGACAGCACCGCGTTGACCCCGTACGCCCGGTTGCCGCTCAGCCGGGTCAGCGCGGACGCGGTGAGCGTGAGCTGGTTGCCGCTGACGGTGTAGTCGGTGCCCTGGACGAGGTCGGTGTTGCCCTGACGCAGCCCCAGGAACGAGGTGCCGTTGAGGTTCAGGGTGATCGCCTTGGCGGTGATCGGGTTGGCCTTGGCGTTGAACACCAGGTCCGTCGAGGCGGTGCCCGAGCGGGTGGTCCAGCTCGACCTGATCTGCGCGATCAGCTCCGGGTCGCTCCACTGGAACGTGGTCCGGCCGAGGTGCTGGCCGTTGTCCCACAGCATGGTGGTGATCTTCTTGGTCCGCGCGTAGTGGCCCAGGTACTCGAAGAACTTGAGCTTCTCGCCCTGCTCGATGGTGCCGGTGTTGCGGTCGAAGCCGAGCAGGCCGTACTCGCCGAGGATCACCGGGATGCCCTTGGCCACGAAGGCGTTGTACACCCGGTCGAAGGAGTCGGTGAGGTCCTTCTGCGCGGTCGCGTCGAAGTGGGTGCCGCCCGCGATGTTCACGCTGAACGGCCAGTAGCCGTAGTAGTGCACGGTGGCGATGAGGTTCGGGTCGCGCAGGGCGTTGAAGGTGGTCAGCAGCTCGTCGACGCGCGGCTGGTCGGAGGACGTGTGCAGGGTCGGCAGGACCAGCAGGCGCGTGGCGTTGTTGCCGCCGGACTGTCGCACGATGGTGTGGAACGAGGTGTTGAGCTCGTTGAGCAGCGTCGCGTTCTGGGCGTCGCCGGAGCTGCCGGTGAACTGCGGCTCGTTGACGCTTTCGAACACCAGCTTCGGCGACGAGCTGCGGAAGGAACTGGCCAGCTGGGTCCAGATCGCGTTGTACCGGGCCAGCACTCCGCTGCGGTCGGTCGGCATGTTGGCGATCCACTGCCACGAGTCGTGGTGGATGTTGACCATCACGTAGAACCCGTCGGCGAGCGCCCAGCCGACGACCTCCTTGACCCGGTTCAGGTAGGCGGCCTCGATGGTGTAGCCCGGCGCGCCGCCCAGGTGCGCGCTCCAGGTCACCGGGATGCGGATGCTCTTGAAGCCCTGCGCCTTCACGTTGTCCAGCAGCGCCTCGGTGATCCGCGGGTTGCCCCAGGAGGTCTCGTCGGCGCCGGTGGCGTCGAGGGAGTTGCCCAGGTTCCAGCCGGGCTGCATGGCGGCCACGGCGGCCATCGCGTCACCGGCCGGCGGGGGCGTGGTGGGCGGGGGCGTGCTGGTCGGCGGCGCGGTGGTGGGGCCGGTGCTGCCGGTGCAGGCGACGCCGTTGAGCGCGAACGACGTGGGGTTCGTGTTCGCGCCGGACCACGACCCGTTGAAGCCGAACGACACCGTCGCGTTCGTGGCGATGGCGGCGTTGTAGCCGACGTTCGCGGCGGTCACGTCGTCGCCGGCGGAGGTGACCGTGGCGTTCCAGGCCTGGGTGACCCGCTGGCCTGAGGGGAAGGTCCAGGTCAGCTGCCAGCCGTTGAGCGGGTCGCCGAGGTTGGTGACGCCCACGTTGGCGCTGAACCCGCCCTGCCACTGGCTGCTGACCTGGTACGCCACCCGGCAGCCGGACGCCGCCTGCGCGCTGCCCGCCGTCGTCATCCCGAGGCCGGCCACCAGGAGCGCGACTGCGCCGGTGACCACTCCGATCCGCCATCGTGTTCGTCGTACGGTGCCTCGCATGCCGGTCATGACACTCCTCGCCGGGGACAGTTGCTGCCGCTTCGATCGACCACGCCGGGGCGCCGTCGCGGGCGTGGGACGACGCCCGATTTGCACCGCAGATTAAGTTGAGAATCCAAACTTTGTCAATCGCTGACGACCTATGCCATGCTTCCCGCGAGGAGCCCGCCGCCCCGTCCGACGTCGCCCACCACTCACCGCCGCCTCGTCCCCGGTGTCGCCCTGGCCCGTGGCGCCGGTCGCGCCGATAGGCCGGTTTCAGCCTCTGGCATCCGGCCGCCGTAGAACCATGGTGGGGCGGGCACCCCCGGGACCTCTCGGCCCGGCCGGCCGCACGCCGACGGTGAGGGGCGACGAGGGGACGACGTGGAAGGGCTCGTGCTGATCGTGGTGCTGGCGGCCACCGTGCTGGTCGGCACCACCCTCGGCGGGCGTTACCGCGTCGCGCCGCCCGTCCTGCTCATCGGCATGGGCGCGCTGCTGGCGCTCGCCCCGCCGCTGTCCGACGTGGTGCTCGAACCGGACGTGGTGCTACTGCTGTTCCTGCCGGCGATCCTCTACCGGGAGAGCCTCACCGTCAGCCTGCGGGAGTTCCGCGCAAACCTGGTGGTCATCGCCCTGCTCGCCGTGGCGTTGGTGGCGGTCACCATGGTGGCGGTGGCGGTGGTCGCCCAGGCGGTCGGGGTGGCCGGCCCGGCGGCCTGGGTGCTCGGCGCGGTGCTCGCCCCGACCGACGCCGCCGCCGTCGCCGGCCTGGCCAAGCGGCTGCCCCGCCGGTTCCTCAACATCCTGCGAGCGGAGAGCCTGATCAACGACGGCACCGCGCTGGTCCTCTTCGCCGTCGCGGTCGGCCTGATCACCGGCGGCGCCCCGCCGGGACCGCTGCCGCTCCTGGAGCGGATCGGCGGATCGTTCCTCGGCGGCGTCGCGGCCGGGCTGGTGGTCGGCGGCCTGGTCGTCCTGGTACGCCGCCGCCTCGACGATCCGCTCCGGGAGGGCACGCTCAGCGTGCTCACCCCGTTCGTCGCGTTCCTGATCGCCGAGGAGCTGCATTCCAGTGGCGTGCTCGCCGTGGTGGTCGCGGGCCTGGTGCTCGCCTACGCCGGGCCCCGGGTGATCCGCGCGCCCTCCCGGGTGACGGCCCTCGCCTTCTGGGACCTCAGCACCTTCCTGATCAACGGAGGCCTGTTCGTGCTGCTCGGGATGCAGATCCCCCGCGCGCTGCGCGGGGTGACCAGCACGTCCCTGGCGCGGGCGCTGGTCATCGCGGTGGCGGTCGCCGTCACGGTGCTGGCGACCCGGATGGCCTGGCTGCACCTGTCGGCGTACCTGCTGGAGCTGATCGACCGCCGCAGGTCCCAGCGGGCCCTGCGGGTCGGTTGGCGGATCCGTACGGCCGCCGGCTGGGCCGGCTTCCGGGGCGCGGTGTCCCTGGCCGCGGCGCTCGCGGTGCCGCTGTCCACCCCGGCCGGGCATCCGGTCCACGAGCGTGACCTGATCATCTTCTGCACGGCGGTGGTGATCGTGCTGATCATGCTGGTCCAGGGCACCACCCTCCCGCTCGTGGTCCGGTGGGCGGGCCTCGTCGGGGACCAGCAGCGGGTCGACGAGGCGAGTCGGGCCCGGTTGCGGGCTGCCGAGGTCGCGCTTGCGGCGCTGCCGGAGGTGGCGGGCGGGCTGGGCGCGGGGCCGGAGGCCGTCGACCGGGTGCGCGTCGACTACCAGGCCCACCTCGACGACATGCGGGCCGCCGACGTGGGGGAGGAGTCCGAGCGGGCCCGCGACGTCGAGCGCCGGCTGCGGCTGGCGGTCCTGGAACGCAAGCGCCGCGAGATCACCCGGCTGCGCGACGCGAACGAGATCGACGACACGGTGCTGCGGGAACTCCAGGCCGCGCTCGACATCGAGGAGATCCGGCTGCTGGGCCCGGCCGCCCCCGAGTGACGGGCGACCCGCCCCGCCCCTCCGCGGACCCGCACCGCCGGCGGCTCACCAGGGTCGCGGTGCCGGCCATCCTCACACCGTCGCGCCACCACCGGCGGACGCGACGCGCAGCGGCTGCGGGACGGCCCACCACTGCTCGGGCCGGTCGACGACGACGGCGGTGGTCGGGGCCTCGCACACCCGGGCGAGGCGCAGCAGGAACGCGGCGATCCCCGCGGCGCCCTGCATCCAGGCCGTCCCCGGCGGAAGCAGGGGCGGTTCCCGCCGGTGCTCCACGAACCGCCACCGGGCGCCGGCGTCGTCGCGGACCGCCCGCTCGACCAGCGCGTCGCCCATGGTCCGGGCGGACCGCAGCAGCCGTTCCGCCCCGGCCCGATCGGGGCAGCCCTGGGCGGCGTCGAGCAGCATGTCGCCGACCCCCGCGGTGCCGCAGCAGCGGCCGTCGTTGTCCCAGAAACCCGGGCGCAGCCGGTGCGGCACGCCCGCGGCGAGCACCGAACGCAGGCAGCGTTCCCGCAGCTCACCGACCGGGAACCCGGCGACCTGTTCCACTCCGGCGAAGGCCAGCGCGGCGAACAGGTACGACGTCCCCGTCGGCCCGTGGCACCAGCCGTACGTCACCGGCTCCACCTCCCGCCGCGAGGCGGGGATCGTGTGTGGCACGACGAAACCGTCGTCGTCCAGGCAGCCGACGGCGAGCAGGTGCCGGGCGCCCGCGCGGGCGGCGTCGAGGAAGTCGTCCCGGCCCAGCGTGTGCCCGGCGACGGCCAGCGCCGTGGCCACCCCCGCCGTGCCGTGCGAGTAGTTCGGCAGGCTCGACGGGTGCCCCGGCCGCAGGCGCCAGTCCAACCCGGCGGGGGTCGGCTCGGCCGCCCGCAGCAGCGCCTCCCCGCCGGTCGACATGATCGCGGCGGCGGCGTCGCCACCCGCCCAGGCGGCGGCCAGCACCACGCCGGCCGTACCCATGATCAGGTCGGTGAGAGGCCCCCGGTGGTCCGGCCCGAGGTCCAGGGTGGTGTCCCACCCCGCCGGGGTGCGCAGCTCGGCGAGCCGGCGCAGCGCGATCCCCTCGCGTCCGGGGGCGAGCAGTCGCAGCGCGACCACGTCCCCGGCCAGCCCGTCGCCCAGGGACGGCTCGGCGCGCACGGCCGCCCCGGCCGACAGCCGGGTCACGATTCCCGCCGCGAGGGACCGCTCGGCGTCCGTCAGTGGCCGGTGCCGCCCGACCTCGGCCAGGACCGGGGCCAGCCCGGCGATCCCGGCGTACAACGAGTCGCGGTCCCCGGCCGGGTCGCCCGGTGGCCCGTCGTCGGCGACCGACTCGGGCAGCCACGGACCGTCCTCTTCGCGGACCTGGCCGAGCACCCACGCCCACCCCGCCTCGCCCAACTCGCGGTACCCGACTGCGTCCGTCACCCGGCCACCGTACCGGCGGGTGCGACACGCCCCTGGCGGCGGTTGGAGTCGCACCCTGGCCTGCGCCAGCAGACCGCGCCGCCGCCCGCCGACCACGTGACGCTGCGGCTGGTCACCTGCGGCGGCCCCTTCAGGGCGGGATCAGGACCGCCGCCGCTCCAGCCGGCGCAACGCCGCCTGCTGGGCCGCCTCCAGGGGCCCCCGCCCGAACCTGGCCGTCCACCAGCGCGCCACCAGGACCAGCGCGCCGCTGACCCCCGCCCAGAGAGCCAGCACCCACCAGGGTTCAGCCCCCGGCCAGGCCGAGGCCAGCCCCAGCCCCCAGCCGTAGCAGAGCACGACGCAGAGCACGTTCTGCAGGACATAGGACGACAGCGCGGTACGACCCACCGCGGTCAGCCCGGCCGTCACCGGGCCCGAGCGGCTCCGGCGCTCCAGCAGCACCCCGACCAGGCCGAGGTAGCCCAGCGCCAGCAGCGGCGCGCAGACGTACCGGTCGATCAGGAACAGCTCCGGCCCGGCCAGCGTGGTCGCGGCGTTCAGCGGGAGACCGGCACCCAGCCCGAGGCGGAGCAACCGCCGGCGCAACGTCCGGCCCCGGTCGTCGGCGTCGAACGCGCCGGCCCGGAACAGGCGCACCCCGAGCAGGAAGAGGAAGACCAGCAGCGCGAAGCTGAGGATCGGCTCGGCGCGCAGCGGCAGCCAGTTGACCAGCCGGAAGTCGACCTGCGCCAGGTAGCTGCCCTCGGTGAACAGCCGTGCGGGCGCGGCTTCCTCGGTTACGGAACCGGGCCCGCCGGTGGACGGGCCGAGCGCCAAGGCGAGGGTGAGCAGCGTCATGAGGGCCACGTGCAGCGCGCCCGCCACGTACATCGCCACCCGCTGCGCCCGCTCGGAGCGGGCCAGCAGCCATGCCACCAGCAGCGCCGTCACCGCGTACCCCATCAGCACGTCGAAGGCGAAGACCAGGACGAAGTGCAGCGTGCCCTCGATGAACAGCAGCAGCGCCCGCCAGCCGTAGCGGCCCGGCCACGCCCTGCCGCCGGCCAGCGCCGAGCGGTGCTGGATCGCGAGGCCGACCCCGAACAGGACGGTGAGCAGCGCGAGAAACTTGCCGTTGGCGAGGAACCGGAACACGGCCTCGACGACGACGGCGACCGGTCCGCCGGACAGGTCGGCGGTGGCCGACACCGCGGCGGCGTCGGCCAGGAACCGGGCCTCCGAACCCGGGGCGGCGAAGATCCACACATTGGTGGCCAGCGTCCCCAGGATCGCCACCCCCCGCAGAACATCGAGCAGGGCGATCCGGGGCGTGGCGGTCGGAGCGGGCGTGGCGGTGGCGGCTGCGGTCATGTGGTCCCCTGTTACGGCGCGACTGGCCCTGTCACGGTGTCAGCCGGAACGCCGCCGATCGTCATACCGGCCGGTGAGATCGGGATGCTGCTTTCGACGGACGAGACATCCGCCGGGTGATGCCCGTCACGGCTGACGCACCACACACCCCACCCGGAGCAGGGGGCAGGCCCGTCCCACCCCCGCCCACGCCTCGTGAAAGGGTCCGACGGGTGAACACCGCCCTGAGGATCGCCGACGACGCGTGGCGCCGCCCCGGCCCCACCTCCGAACAGCAACGACACGACCTGTACGTCGGGCTGGCCGTCGCGGTCGTCGCGCTGTTCAACCTCACCCTGACCAGCAGCGCGGGCGTGTTCATGTTCGGCGACCCGCCGTCGTGGCCCGAGCGGCTCCTCTGGTCGGTCGCGGTCACCCTCCCCCTGGCCTGGCGACGTCGGCGGCCCGAGGCGGTCGCCGTGGTCGTCGCGGTCGCGTTCATCGCCGGCCAGGTCCGCTCCGCCCCCGAGGCGCAGCTCTCCTCCGGCGCGCTGTTCGCCGCGATCTACACCCTCGGGGCGTGGGGCCCCGACCGACGCCGTTCGCGCGCTGTCCGGATCGCCGTCATCGCCGCCATGTTCGCCTGGATCGCCCTGGCGTACGCGATCGGCTTCTCCGACCTGCCGCCCGGCGCGTTCGCCGACGCCGCGGGCCCGGTGCCACCCGTGCTCGCCGCCATCGTCAACGGCGTGCTGCTCAACGTCCTCATCTTCGGCTTCGCGTACTTCTTCGGCGAGACCGCGTGGACCGCCGCCCGCCGCGAACACCAGCTCGCGGCCCAGGCCGACCAGCTGCGCCAGTCCCGGGCCGAGGCCCACGAACGCGCCATCCTCACCGAGCGGGTCCGCATCGCCCGCGAGCTGCACGACTCCGTGGCCCACCACGTCTCCGTCATGGGCGTGCAGGCCGCCGCGGCGCGGCGCGTCCTGGAGCGTGACCCCGCCAAGGCCCGCACCGCCCTCGGCGCGATCGAGCAGAGCGCCCGCAGCGCCGTCGACGAGCTGCGCCGGATGCTCGGCCTGCTACGCCAACCCGGCGGCGCGGGACCGGGCGAACGGCCCGCGACGACCGGCGTCGACCGGATCCCCGAGCTGCTGGACAGCGCCCGCGCCGCCGGCCTGCGCACCCACGTCGGCGTCTACGGCGACCCCGTCCCGCTGCCCGGCCCCGTCTCGCACACCGCGTACCGGGTCGTGCAGGAGGCCGTCACCAACACCGTCAAGCACGCCGGGGCGAGCATGATCGACGTGCGTGTCCGCTATCTCGCCAGCCAACTGGAGGTCGACGTCAGCGACGACGGCCGCGCAGCCGCCCCGCCGAACCCCGCAGGAATGGGTCTGATCGGCATGCGCGAACGGGTCGCCGCCCACGACGGTGAACTGGAGACCGGCCCCCGCACCGGCGACGGCTTCCGCGTCCGGGCACGCCTACCGCTGACCAGACCGGCCGTGGGCAGGGCGGCGTGAGCGCCATCCGGGTCCTGCTCGCCGACGACCAACGCCTCGTCCGCACCGGCTTCCGGGTCATCCTCGAGGTGGAGGACGACATCAGGGTGGTCGGCGAGGCCGCCGACGGCGCGCGGGCCGCCGAACTGGCCGCCACGCTGCGCCCCGACGTCGTGCTGATGGACGTGGAGATGCCGGGCGTGGACGGCCTGGAGGGCACCCGCCGGATCACCGCCGCCCCCGGGGCGCCGGCCGTGCTCATCCTCACCACCTTCGACCGGGACGACTACCTCTTCGCAGCCCTCCAGGCCGGGGCCAGCGGGTTCCTGCTCAAGAACGGCACCCCCGAGGATCTCGTCGACGCCGTGCGCATCCTGCACCGGGGCGACGCCCTGCTCGCCCCGGAGATCACCCGACGGGTCATCGCCACCTTCGCCGCCCCGGCCGGCCGCGCCCCCCGGATGGACCCGACCCTGCTCGACGGGCTGACCCCGCGCGAGCGCGAGGTGCTGGAGCTGCTGGGCCGTGGCGTCACCAACGCCGAGATCGCCGCCGCGCTGTACCTCGGCGAGGCCACGGTGAAGACCCACGTCAGCCGGGTGCTGGCCAAGCTCGGGCTGCGCGACCGCACGCAGGCGGTGGTCTTCGCGTACGAGCACGGGGTGGTACGCCCCGGCGGGTGAGCTGGTCCACCCCGTGGCGGACGCCGGGGTCCGCCTCCGGCCGGACGGCAGGAGACCCCGGCGGCGGCTAGCGTCCAACGCATGATCAACCTGCTCCGCGTCGAGGGGGTCAGTCGAAGCTTCGGCGACCGGCGGGTCCTCACCGATGTCTCCTTCGATGTCTCGGCCGGCCGGATGACCGGCTTCGTCGGCGCCAACGGCGCCGGCAAGACCACCACCATGCGGATCATCCTCGGCGTGCTCGCGCCCGACTCCGGCGCCGTCACCTGGCGCGGCGCCCCGCTGACCCCGCAGTCCCGCCGCCGCTTCGGCTACCTGCCCGAGGAGCGCGGCCTGTACCCGAAGATGAGCGTCCGCGACCAACTCGTCTACCTCGGCCGCCTGCACGGCCTGACCGCCGAGCAGGCCCGCGCCAACACCACGGACCTGGTCGACCGGGTCGGGCTCGGCGAACGGGCCGGCGACCTGGTGGAGACGCTGTCCCTGGGCAACCAGCAGCGCGCCCAGATCGCCGCAGCCCTGGTCCACGACCCCGACGTGCTGGTGCTCGACGAGCCGTTCTCCGGGCTCGACCCGGCAGCCGTCGACACCCTCGTGACCGTGCTGCGCGAGCGGGCCGCCGCGGGCGTGCCGGTGCTGTTCTCCAGTCACCAGCTCGACGTGGTGGAGCGCCTCTGCGACGACCTGGTGGTCATCGCCGGCGGCGCCGTCCGCGCCGCCGGCTCGCGCGACGAGCTGCGCGCCGCGTACACCCGGCCCCGCTACGAGCTGGTCACGGACGACGACCTCGGGTGGCTGCGGGACCAGCCCGGGATCACCCTGGTCGACCTCGACGGCGCCCGTGCCGTGTTCGACCTCGCGCCCGGCCACGACGACCAGCGCCTCCTGCGCGCCGCGTTGGACCGGGGCCCGGTGCGTGCCTTCCGCCCCGTCGCCCCCTCCCTCGCCGAGATCTTCCGGGAGCTGACCCAGTGACCACCTTCGCCGCCGTCCGCCTGGTCGCCGCCCGCGAGATCCGCGTGAAGCTGCGCGACAAGACCTTCCTGATCAGTACGCTGTTCTTCCTGCTCTTCGCCGCAGGCGCGGCCATCCTCCCGGCCCTGCTCGCCGGCACGCCCACGTCGGTGGCGGTGTCCACCCCGGCTGACGCCGACGTGATGCGCCAGGCCGGCCTGGACGTCCGCCCGGTCGCCGACGACGCCGCCGCCGAGCGGCTGGTCCGCGACGGCGACGTCGACGCGGCGGTGGTCGCCGGCCCGCAGGTCCTCGCCCTCGACGAGCGCCCCGCCGACGTGCTCCGCGCGCTGAGCACCGAGCCGCCGGTGCGACTGCTGGACCCCGACACCGTGGACCCGGTGGCCGCGTTCCTCGTCCCGCTGGCCTTCGCCATGACGTTCTTCTTCACCTCCCAGCTCTTCGGGGTGCAGATCGCGCAGAGCGTGACCGAGGAGAAGCAGACCCGGATCGTGGAGATCCTCGTGGCCGCCGTGCCGGTCCGGGCGCTGCTCGCGGGCAAGGTGATCGCCGGCGGCGTGCTGGCCCTGGGACAGATCGCGCTGATCGTCGTAGCGGCGGTCGCCGGCATGGGGATCGCCGACGGTGGGGGCGGGATCCTGCCGCTGCTCGGCCCGGCGCTGGGCTGGTTCGTGCCGTTCTTCGTGATCGGCTTCGTCATGCTCGCCGCGCTGTGGGCCGTCGCCGGCGCGCTGGCCAGCCGGCAGGAGGACATCGCGGGGGTGTCGATGCCGGTCCAGCTCGTGGTGATGTTGCCGTTCTTCGCGGTGGTGTTCCTCAACGACAACCCGCTGGCCATGCGGATCCTGTCCTACGTCCCGTTCTCCGCGCCGACCGCGATGCCGCTGCGGCTGTTCACCGGCGACGCCGCCGGCTGGGAGCCGGTGTTGTCGCTGCTGGTGCTGCTGGCCACCACCGTCGCCTGCCTGGCCGGGGGAGCCCGGCTGTACGAGGGCGCCCTGCTGCGGACCAACGGGCGGGTTACGCTGCGCCGCGCATGGCGTGACCGCGAGTCGATCGGCTGAGCGAGGCCCGTGCCGCTCGTCGGCCCCCTCCCGGGTGGGGGAGGGGGCCGATTTGGCGGGGTGGAGGGGAGGGGGTAATGTTCCGCGTCGGCAGGGAAACGGACGCCAAGTGGGAGACCACGGCGGGCGGCCTGCCGGACCCCAGGAAGCGCCCGACGAGAGTCGGTCGCAGAATGGTGCCCGTAAATTGGGTGGAAGTTGGTCGGATCGGGTTACACCGGTTTGACACGGCGGAAATCGGCGGGTAACGTAGTAAAAGTGCCCGGCGCGAGAGCGGCGGGTGTGGGTGCGGAAAAGCCCCGGACGGGCCCCTCCTGGTGGGGGTGTCGGATGGTGTGTGGTTGTTCTTTGAGAACTCAACAGGGTGCTTGATAAGCCAGTGCCAATATGATTTATACCCGGGCTGGTTGGGGCTTTAGGG
>NZ_JBIATC010000011.1:0-150109 GCF_042891255.1 Micromonospora sp. NPDC001898
CAAACCACTTCTTCGCGTACGAAAAGTAGACGGGGGGGGGGCGCCCCCCCCGCCGGCGCGGGGGCCCCCCCCCCCCCGCCCCCCCCGGGCGGGCGGGCGGGGGGGGCGGGCCCCCCCCCCCCCGACCGGTTCAACCGCACCCTCGCCGTGTACGCCGAGCGGGAGGCGGCCCTGCTCGCCGACGACCCGACGGTGCGCCCGTTCCTGGCCGCCCGGAGCAACTGGGTGCGGGCCACCTACGACTGGTCCGCCCGTGCCGCCCGGTACGCCTGAGGTCCACCCGGACAGCCTGGGATCACCAGGGCTAGCCGATGGGCGGTGCAGGCAATACCCTTCGGTAACCGCAGAATGACGTGACCCCTGTCACGCCTCCAGCCCTGAAGGCGGCTACAGCGATGACTCTCGATGTACCGTACCGCTCCATCCCCGACATGTTCCTCAAGCGCGTCGCGGCGTCCCCCGACCGCCACGCCTTCGGCCACCCCGCCCCCGACGACTCCGGGCCGGTCTGGCTGACCTGGACGCAGGTCAGCCAGCGGGCCAAGGCGGTCGCGGCCGGGCTGCACGGGCTCGGGGTCGGCCAGGAGGACCCGGTGGCGATCCTGGCGAACACCCGGCTCGACTGGGTCATCGCCGACTTCGGCATCATGTGCGCCGGCGGCGCCACCACCACCGTGTACCCGACCACCGAGCCCGAGGAGGCGGCGTACATCGTCGCCGACTCCGGCTCCCGGGTGCTGTTCGCCGAGAACCCGGCCCAGGCCGCGAAGCTCGTCGGGGCGGAACTGCCGGCGCTGACCCACGTGGTGCTCTTCGACGGCGCGGCCGATCCCGCCGCGGCCGTGCCCCAACTGACCCTGGCCGAGCTGGAGGAGCAGGGCGCCCGGGTGCTCGCCGCCGAGCCGGGGCTGATCGAGCGGCTGGTGGCCGGGATCGGGCCGGAGCACCTGGCCACCCTGATCTACACCTCGGGCACCACCGGCCGGCCCAAGGGCGTCGAGCTGCTGCACGGCGGCTGGTGCTGGGAGGGGGTGGCGCAGGACGATGTCGGGCTGCTGCGCGACGACGACCTGCAGTACCTGTGGCTCCCGCTGTCCCACTCGTTCGGCAAGACCCTGCTCTGCGGGTCCACCCACGTCGGCCTGCCGACCTACGTCGACGGCCGGGTGGAGAAGCTGGTCGACCTGCTCGGGGTCATCCGGCCGACGCTGATGTGCGGGGCGCCCCGGGTGTTCGAGAAGATCTACAACAAGGTCGTCACCACCGCCCGGGACGCCGGCGGCGCCAAGGCGAAGATCTTCGCCTGGGGGGTCGGGGTCGGCCAGGCGAAGGTGGCCCTGGAGCAGGACGGCCGTCCGGTGCCGACCGGGCTGAGGCTGAAGTACGCGCTGGCCGAGAAGCTGGTGTTCAGCAAGCTCCAGGCCCGGCTCGGCGGGCGGATCCGGGTGCTGGTCTCCGGGGCCGCGCCGCTGAGCAAGGAGATCGCCAGCTTCTTCGCCGCCGCCAACCTGCCCATTTCGGAGGGGTACGGCCTCACCGAGACCAGCGCCGGCAACTTCGTCAACCCGCCGGACGGGCTGCGGATCGGCACCGTGGGCCGGGCGATGGGCGACCTCGAGTGCCGGATCGACACCGACGGGGAGATCCTGGTCCGGGGCCGCCCGGTGATGCGCGGCTACCACAACCTGCCCGAGGACACCGCCGCAGCGTTCACCGACGACGGGTTCTTCCGGACCGGGGACATCGGCAGCCTCGACGAGGACGGCTACCTGCGCATCACCGACCGGAAGAAGGACCTGGTCAAGACCTCCGGCGGGAAGTACATCGCGCCGTCGCACATCGAGGGGATGTTCAAGGCGCTCTGCCCGTACACCTCGCAGGCGATCGTGATCGGCCAGGCCCGCAACTACTGCACCATGCTGGTCAGCCTCGACCCGGACGCGATCACCGGCTGGGCCGCCGGCGGCCCCCTGGAGGGCCGCGGGTACGCCGAGATCGTCGCCTCCGACGAGGCCCGGCTCATGGTCGAGGAGTACGTCGCCCAGCTCAACGCCAAGCTGAACCGCTGGGAGACGATCAAGAAGGTCGCCGTCCTCCCCCGGGACCTGACCATCGAGCACGGCGAGATGACCCCGTCCATGAAGATCAAGCGTCGGGGTGTGGAGGGCAACTTCGCGGCCGAGATCGAGAAGATGTACGCCGGCACACTCGCCGAACTCTGACCGCGGTGCCGCCGGCGGCCGTGTCCCCCCGTCCCGGGACACGGCCGCCGTCGTCTCACAGGTGCTCGCCCCGGCTCTCCTCGGTCCCGGCCGCCCGCTGCTCCTGCGGCGCGAGCCGCCCGGGCGCGGTCCGGCCGGGACGTCGTCCGGGCGGCGGCGCGCCGCTCAGGCGATGACGGCCGGCTCCCGCCACCGCGGCCGGCCGCCGCGGTCCAGGTCGTACCGGACCGCGGCGAGCCGCCCCACGGCGTCGACCAGGTCCGCGGCCGGCAGGGTGAACGGTAGCCGCAGGAACCGCTCCAGCGTCCCGTCCAGGCCGAACCGGGGGCCGGGGGCCAGCCGTACGCCGACCTCCTCGGCGGCCCGGGCGAGCGCGCTGGAGATCGGCCCGTCCAGCTCGGCCCAGAGCGTCACCCCGCCGCGCGGAACGGTGACCCGCCATTCGGGCAGCCGCTGCGCGAGCGCGCCGGTCAGCGCGTCGCGTTGGGCGGCGAGCTGCACCCGCCGGGCGGCCACGATGGTCGACGCGTCGGCCAACAGGTGAACCGCGACCAGCTGGTCCAGCACCGGGCCGGCCATGTCCACCCCGACCCGGGCGGCGGCCAGCCGCTGCACCTGGGGGGCGGAGGCGCGCACCCAGCCGATGCGCAGGCCGCCCCAGTACGGCTTGCTCATTCCGCCGATGGAGATCACCCGGGAGTGCCGGTCGAAGGTGGCGACCGGCGGCGGCAGCGGGGTGCCGTCCAGCGGCAGGTCCACGAACGACTCGTCGATGACCAGGTCGGTGCCGGCGGCGTGGGCCGCGCCGACCACCCGCTCGCGCAGCTCGGTGGGCATCAGGTGCCCGGTCGGGTTCTGGAACTCCGGGATCAGGTACGCCAGCTTCGGCCGCCCCTGGCGCAGGCTGCCCAGCAACAGGTCGGCGTCCCACCCGGCGCCGTCGATGGCCAGCCCGTGGGTGGTGATCCGGGCCCGCCGGGCGGCCAGCGCGGCGAGGGCGTTCGGGTAGGTCGGCGACTCGACCAGCACGCTGCCGCCGGGGGCCAGGGCCAGCCGCAGCACCAGGTCCAGCGCGTGCTGGGTGCCGCTGGTGACCATGATCTGGTCGGGCGAGGTGGGCAGGCCCCGGTCGGTGTACCCGGCGGCCACGGCCTCGCGCAGCTCGATGATGCCGGTCGGGTGGTAACCGGCGCCGCCCAGGTAGCGGGGCAGGTCCTCGGCGGCGGCGCGGGCGGCGGGCATCAGCTCCGCCGGGGCGGCCAGCGCGGCCATCCCGAGGTCGATCATGTCCCGGTCGTCCTGCGGGGTCCACAGCCCGGTGCTGGCGACCTGGTGGGTGCCCGGGAGCATGGTCCAGCTCCCCGCGCCCCGCCGGCTGGCCAGGTGGCCGGTCTCCCGCAGCAGCCGGTACGCGGCGGTGACCGTGGTCCGGCTGATCCGCAGCGCCTCGGCCAGCTCCCGCTCGGCGGGCAGGCGCACCCCCAGGGGCAGGCGGCCGTCGGCGAGCAGCCCTCGGACGGCGGCGGCGAGCGCCGCGTAGTCCGGGCTGCGGCGGCGGCCCGGCAGGGCATGCCACTGCCCGAGCAGTCGGGCCAATTGGGTGCCACGCACCTGACTTGTCATGGCCACCCTCCCGATATTGGCTCCTTATGTCGCACCGATTGGACCCTAGGGTGGCATGCATGGCACCGATTGGCAATCTCCGGCAGCGGCCGGTCCGGCGGCTGACCCAGCTCTACGCGGGCCTGCTCCTCTACGGCGTCAGCATGGCGCTGATGATCCGCTCCGGGCTCGGCCTCGACCCCTGGGACGTGTTCCACCAGGGGCTCTCCCGGCTCACCGGGTTGTCGTTCGGCACCGTCACCATCGCGGTCGGCGCGCTGGTGCTGCTGCTGTGGATCCCGCTGCGGCAGCGTCCCGGTCTGGGCACGGTGAGCAACGTGCTGGTGATCGGGCTGGTGGTGGACGCCACCCTGGCCCTGCTGCCCGGCGGCGGCCCGCTCGCGGCGCGGGCGGCGCTGCTGGTCGCCGGGATCGTCGCCAACGGCGCCGCCACCGCCCTCTACCTCGGCGCGCGGCTCGGCCCGGGCCCCCGCGACGGCCTGATGACCGGGTACGTGGCCCGCCGGCCCGGACGGTCCGTCCGGCAGGTACGCACCGTCATCGAGATCACCGTGCTGGCCCTGGGCTGGCTGCTCGGCGGCACCGTCGGCATCGGCACGATCGCCTACGCGCTCACCATCGGGCCGCTGGCCCAGTTCTTCCTGCCCGTCTTCACGGTGGACCTGCCGCCCCGGGAGCCCGTTGGACCGCGGCGGGACGATCGGATCGCGGCCGGCCCGCAGCCGGACGGCCATAATGTGGTCGAAGCACCGGCGACGGACTGCGGCCAACCGCGCTGAGCTGCGGAAATGCCGGGCCGGGAAAAGTGGGTGTTTCCTTGCTCGGCGGCGCACGGCATCATTCCTGCATGGGGGAGAACGGATGGCTTTGGGCCGACGCCTGGATCTTCGTTTCACTGGTGATCGCGAACGGTGCGGGGCGGCACCGCCGGGCGGCGTCCACCCGACGGCCGGAGGGCGTCCGGCTCACTGACGTGCTCTCCACAGCCGACCACCTCAACCACGCCATCCCTGAACGGCACGAGGTGGAGACGGCGGTCCGACGGCTCGTCGGCGCCGGCCTGGTCAGCGTCTCGGACGGCTGGTTCCGGCTCACCGCCGACGGGGAGCGGCTGTGGCGCACCCGGCCGAACGCCGGCCTGTCCACCGCCGTGGACACCGTGCAGGGCGTGCTGTGCCGGCGGCACACCCCCGGCAGCGCCGACTGGACGCTGGAGAAGGAGGAGCACGCCGCGGCCGTGCAGGAGTACGTGGTCCGCTCGATCCCGGCCCCGCGCCGCTCCCCCGAGGGCCACTCCGGCCGGGGCTGACCCCGACCCCGGAGGACCATTCCGGCCGGGGCTGACCCCGGCCCCGCGCAGGCCCGGAGGGCGACGTCAGCGGACGGGGTGACCCGAGCCGCGCAGCACGCCCTTGACCTCGCCGACGGTCAGCTCGCCGAAGTGGAAGACGCTGGCCGCGAGCACCGCGTCCGCCCCGGCGGCGATCGCCGGCGGGAAGTGGGCGATCTCGCCCGCGCCGCCGCTGGCCACCACGGGCACGTCGACGACCCGGCGGACCTCGCCGATCAGCTCCAGGTCGAAGCCGGCCTTCGTGCCGTCGGCGTCCATCGAGTTGAGCAGGATCTCCCCCGCGCCCAGCTCCGCGCCGCGCCGCGCCCACCGGACGGCGTCGATCCCGGTGCCCCGGCGACCACCGTGGGTGGTCACCTCGAAACCGCTCGGGGTGACCCCGGCCGGTGCCCGGCGCACGTCGAGGGAGAGCACCAGCACCTGCCGGCCGAACCGGTCGGCGATCTCCGCGATCAGCTCCGGGCGGGCGATGGCGGCGGTGTTCACTCCCACCTTGTCGGCGCCGGCGCGCAGCAGGGTGTCGACGTCGGCGACCTGCCGGACGCCGCCGCCCACGGTGAGCGGGATGAAGACCGACTCGGCGGTGCGCCGCACCACGTCGAGCATGGTGCCCCGCTCGCCGCTGGAGGCGGTCACGTCCAGGAAGGTCAGCTCGTCCGCGCCCGCCCGGTCGTACGCCGCCGCAAGCTCCACCGGGTCGCCGGCGTCACGCAGGTCGAGGAAGTTGACCCCCTTGACCACCCGCCCGGCGTCCACGTCCAGACACGGGATGACCCGTACCGCCACCGTCATGCCGCGAAGCCTATCCTCCCCCGCCCACCCCCTCCGTCGACCGCCCGCGCCCGCCCCGCCCACGCGCACTTTCACGGAGTCCGTGGCCACGGCGTGCGCCGATGCCACACGTTCCGTGAAGGTGCGCGCACCGGAACACCGGGAGGGCGCGGGATGGGCGGGTCTTGGGCGACGGGGCGGGGGGCTACAGCCGGACGAGCATCTTGCCGAGGTTCTCGCCGCGGAGCAGGCCGAGGAAGGCCTCCGGGGCGCGGGTGATGCCGTCGACCACCGTCTCGTCGTACGAGAGCTTCCCCTCGTGCAGCCAGCCGGCGACCTCCTGGACGAACCGGCCGCGCAGGTGGTCGTGGTCGCTGACCAGGAAGCCGCGCAGGGTGAGCCGCTTGCCGATGACCAGCGCCAGGTTGCGCGGGGCCGCCGGCGGCTCGCTGTCGTTGTACTGGGCGATCATCCCGCAGATCGCGGCCCGGCCGTGCAGCCGCATCGCGCCGATGGCCGCCTCCAGGTGGTCCCCGCCGACGTTGTCGAAGTAGACGTCGATCCCGTCCGGCGCGGCGGCCCTGAGCGAGTCGCGCACCGGGCCGTCGTGGTAGTCGAACGCGGCGTCGAAGCCCAGTTCCTCCAGCCGCTCGACCTTGGCCGCCGAGCCGGCGCTGCCGACCACCCGCCCGGCGCCCCTGAGCTTGGCGATCTGGCCGACCATGCCGCCCACCGCTCCGGCAGCGCCGGAGACGAAGACCGTCTCGCCCGGCTTCATCGCGGCCACGTCGAGCAGCCCCGCGTACGCGGTCAGCCCGGTCATGCCGAGCACGCCCAGGTACGTGCTCACCGGGGCCAGGTCCGGATCGACCTTGCGGGCGCCCCGGGCGTCGACCAGGGCGTACTCCCGCCAGCCGAGGCCGTGCAGGACCGTGTCGCCCGGGGCGATCCCGTCGGCCTCACCGGCCACCACCTCGCCGAGCGCGCCGCCGTCGAGCGGGGCGTCGAGGGCGAAGGGCGGCGCGTACGACTTGACGTCGTTCATCCGCCCCCGCATGTACGGGTCGACGGACATGAACTGGTTGCGCACCACGAGCTGGCCGGGCCCCGGGGTGGGCACCTCGGTCTCCACGAGGCGGAAGTTCTCGGTGGTCGGCCAGCCCTGCGGGCGGGAGGCCAGGTGGATCTCACGGTTGACGGTCACGGTGTCGTCCCTTCGTTCGCTGGTCGGGCTGGGCTGCGCGAGGTGTCAGGCGGCCAGGGCCTCGCGGACGGTGAGCGCCACCTCGACGTTGCCACGGGTCGCGTTCGAGTAGGGGCAGACCTGGTGAGCCTGGGCGACGAGCTGCTCGGCGGCCTCCCGGGGCACGGCCGGCAGGTCCACCACGAGGGCCACGGTCAGCCCGTACCCGCCGTTGCCGTTCGGGCCGATGCCCACCTCGGCGTCGACCACGGAGCCGGTGACGTCGGCATTCGCCCCGCGGGCGACCAGGCGCAGCGCCGAGTGGAAGCAGGCGGCGTACCCGGCGGCGAAGAGCTGCTCCGGGTTCGCGGCGCCGCCGGCCCCGCCCATCTCCTTCGGGACCGCGAGGTCCAGCTCGAACGTGCCGTCGGAGGTGCGGACGCGGCCGTCGCGGCCGTCGCCGGTGGCGCGGGCGTCGGCGGTGTAGAGGACCTTCATGTCACTGCTCCTTCTGTCGGTGGATCGTCTCGGTGACCCGGGTCAGGGTGTCGCGCAGCGCGACCAGCTCGGCCTCGCTGAGGCCGGTGGCGAGGGCCACCCGCAGCGGGACGTCGGACATCCGCTCGCGCAGCGCCCTGCCGTCGCCGGTCAGGCGCACCTCCACCCGGCGCTCGTCGCGCGCCGAGCGGGACCGGACCAGCAGGCCCCCCGCCTCCAGCCGCTTGAGCAACGGGGAGAGGGTGCCGGAGTCCAGGCGCAGCGCGGCGCCCAGCTCGGAGACCGTGGGGACGTCGTCGTCGCGCTCCCAGAGCACCAGCAGCACCAGGTACTGCGGGTAGGTCAGCCCGAACGCGTCGAGGATCGGCCGGTAGACGTCGGTCAGGGCGCGCGACGCCGCGTACAGCGTGAAGCACACCTGCCGGCGCAACACCAGGTCATCGATCACCCCGGAAAGGTAGCGCGCAATTGAGTTGTGCACAACCGATCTGGCTGGACGGTGGCCCGCCTCACCCCGCCCTCGCCGGGGCGGGGTGGGGCGGGGCGGGGCGGTCAGCGGTCGCCGAGGTACGCCTCCAGCTCCACCTCGACCAGGTGGTCCGGGTCCAGCAGGGCGGCCACCACGACCAGGGTCGCCACCGGGCGGACCGCGCCGAACACCGCGTTGTGGGCCCGGCCCACCTCGTCGGCGTACGCGCGGTCGGTCACGTACATCCGGGTGCGCACCACGTCCCCGGGCTCCGCGCCGACCTCGGCCAGGGCCGCCAGGCCGATCCGCAGCGCCTGGGCGGTCTGCGCCGCGGCATCCCCCACGTGCACGACACGCCCGTCGACCGTGGCGGTGCAGCCGGCCGTGACGGCCCGGTCGCCGGCCCGGACCACCCGGGAGTAGCCGTAGAGCTGCTCCCAGGGGCCGCCCGAGCCGAGCCGGGTGACGGTCACGCGGCGGCCAGCACGTCGAGGGCCTGTCGCACGGTGAACGCGCCCGCGTACAGCGCCTTGCCGGCGATCACACCCTCCACGCCCACCGGCTCCAGGGTGGCCAGGGCCCGCAGGTCGTCCAGCGCCGAGACGCCGCCGGAGGCGATCACCGGGGCTGCGGTGCGGGAGCACACCTCGCGCAGCAGGTCCAGGTTCGGCCCGCGCATGGTGCCGTCCTTGGTGATGTCGGTCACCACGTACCGGGCGGCGCCGGCCTTGTCGAGCCGCTCCAGCACCTCGAACAGGTCGCCGCCGTCGCGGGTCCAGCCGCGCGCCGACAGGGTACGACCCCGCACGTCCAGCCCGATGGCGACCCGGTCGCCGTACTCGCCGCAGATCCGGTCGCACCACTGCGGGTCCTCCAGCGCGGCCGTGCCGATGTTCACCCGGGCCGCGCCGGTGCCCAGGGCGGCCCGCAGCGACTCGTCGTCCCGGATGCCGCCCGACAGCTCCACCTTGACGTCGAGCCGGCGGACCACCTCGGCCAGCAGGGCCGCGTTGGAGCCACGGCCGAACGCGGCGTCCAGGTCCACCAGGTGGATCCACTCCGCGCCGTCGTGCTGCCAGGCCAGGGCCGCCTCCAACGGGTCGCCGTAGGTGGTCTCGCTGCCGGCGGCGCCCTGCACGAGCCGGACGGCCTGGCCGTCGGCGACGTCCACGGCGGGCAACAGGGTGAGGCTCAACGCTCTTCTCCTCGGATCGGGAACACGGTGGATCGGGAACACGGTGGATCGGGAACACGGTGGATCGGGAACACGGTGGATCAGGACCGGCGGCCCAGGGCGATCACCACGGCCGCCGGCAGGACCAGCAGCAACAACACGACCAGCACCAGCCGCAGCGCCAGGTCGTCGACGAAACTCCAGATGCCGAGCACCGCCACCCCGGTCAGCCCCACGATCGCGGCCCGCTCGCCCCGGGTGTGCCGGGCCAGCCGGCCCGAGCGGCGGCGCGACCAGCGGGGCAGCAGCCGGCGTACCAGCGCGCGGCGGCGCTCCCGGCGGGCCACCCGGCGGCGGCGGACGGCCCGCTCCCGCTCCAACTGGGCCTCGCGGGCCTCCCGGCGGCGGGCCCGCTCCTTGCTCATCGGACGCCCCGGCCCGGCGTCGCCGGGCCGACGGGCGGCCGGCCCGCGGCGGCCCGGCCCGGCCCGGTGGCCCGCTCAGCCACCGACGGTCACGGTGGCCAGCCAGTTGCGCAGCAGCGCCGCGCCGGTGTCGGCCGACTTCTCCGGATGGAACTGGGCTGCCGACAGCGCGCCGCGCTCGACCGCGGCCACGAAGTCCGTCTCGTGGTGCGCGGTGGTCACCGTCGCCCCGGCCGTGGCCAGCGCCGCCGGGTCGGTCACCCCGTAGGAGTGGACGAAGTAGAAGCGGCTGTCCGCCGGCAGGCCGGCGAAGAGCGTCGACGACGCCGGGGCGTGCACGGTGTTCCAGCCCATGTGCGGCAGCCGGGCGGCGGCCAGCCGCGTCACCGCGCCGGGCAGCAGCCCGAGCCCCTTGGTGACCACCCCGTGCTCGTCCCCGTGCTCGAAGAGCACCTGCATGCCGACGCAGATGCCCAGCACCGGACGGCCGGCGGCGACCCGTTCGGCGATCACCGGGCCGGCACCGATCGCCTCGATCCCGGCCATGCAGGCGGCGAACGCGCCGACGCCCGGGACGACCAGGCCCTCGGCCCCTGCGGCGGCGGTCAGGTCGTCGGTCACCGTGACGTGCGCGCCGGCCCGTTCCAGGGCCCGCTCGGCCGAGCGCAGGTTGCCCGAGCCGTAGTCGAGCACCACGATCTGCTTCGCCATCAGCCCTCCCCGGGCAGCAGCCAGAGCACCCCGCCGACGGTGGCCAGCACCGCGAGCAGCGCGGTGATCACCACCGCGCTACGCGGCGCGCCCTGGCGGTGCAGCGACCACACCCCGCCGACCAGCACCCCGGCGAGGATCAACAGCAGCGTCGGCAACACGGATCCCATCAGGATCGTCCCTTCCGCGCGCCCGGCCTCACAGCGCGCCCTTCGTGCTGGGGATCGCGCCGGCCGAGCGCGGATCGATGGCGGTGGCCTCACGCAGGGCGCGGGAAACCGCCTTGAACTGGGCCTCCACCACATGGTGGGCGTCCGGGTGGCCGCCGGGGCGGGCCGCCCGCAACACGTCCACGTGCAGGGTGATCCGGGCCGCCTGGCCGAAGGACTCCCAGATGTGCCGGGTCATGCTGGTCGGGTAGACCGGCCCGATGTACGGCGCGAGCGGCGGCTCGTCGTGCACCACGTACGGGCGGCCGGACAGGTCGACGGCGGCCCGGACCAGGACCTCGTCCATCGGGACGGTGGCCGAGCCGTACCGCCGGATGCCGGCCTTGTCCCCCAGCGCCTCGTCGAACGCGGCGCCCAGGGCCAGCGCCGTGTCCTCCATCGTGTGGTGGGCGTCGATCTCCAGGTCGCCCACGGTGCGCACGGTCAGGTCGAAGCCGCCGTGCCGGGCGATCTGGTGCAGCATGTGGTCGTAGAAGCCGACCCCGGTGCCGATCTCGGCCGCTCCGGTGCCGTCGAGGTCGATCTCGACGAGCACCTTGGTCTCCTTGGTGATCCGCTCCACCCGGGCGGTCCGGCTCATTGAAGTCTCTCCATCGCGGTGAGGAAGGCGTCGGTCTCGGCGGGGGTGCCGGCGGTGACCCGCAGCCAGCCGGGCAGCCCGACGTCGCGGACCAGCACGCCGGCGTCGAGCAGGGTGTGCCAGGCCACCGCCTGGTCCCCGCCCACGGCGAAGAGCACGAAGTTGGCGTCGCTGTCGGCCACCCGGTGACCCCGGGCGCGCAGCTCGGCGACGATCCGGTCCCGCTGCCCCATGATCGCCTCGACCGTGCCGAGCAGGGCGTTGCGGTGCGCCAGCGCCGCCCGGGCGGCGGCCTGGGTGAGCGCGGAGAGGTGGTACGGCAGCCGGACGAGCTGCACCGCGGCCACCACGGCCGGGTCGGCGGCCAGGTAGCCGAGTCGGCCGCCGGCGAAGCCGAACGCCTTGCTCATCGTCCGGGTCACCACCAGCCTCGGGTGGCCGGGCAGCACCGCGAGGGCGCTGACCGTGCCGGGGCGGGCGAACTCGGCGTACGCCTCGTCGACCACCACCATGCCGGGGGCCTCCGCCAGCACCGCGGCGACCACCGCCGGGTCCAGCGCGGTGCCGGTGGGGTTGTTCGGCGAGCAGAGGAAGACCACGTCGGGGCGGTGCTCGCGGACCTGGGCGACCGCCTCGTCGGCGGTCAGCCCGAAGTCCGCCCCACGCCGGGCCGGCACCCAGCGGGTGCCGGTGCCCAGGGCCAGCAGCGGATGCATCGAGTACGCCGGGGCGAAGCCGAGCGCGCTGCGCCCCGGGCCGCCGAACGCCTGGAGCAGTTGCTGCTGGATCTCGTTGGACCCGTTGGCCGCCCACACCTGCTCGACGGTGAGCCCGTGGCCCAGGTACGCCGCCAGGTCGGCGCGCAGCGCCACGGCGTCGCGGTCCGGGTACCGGTTGAGGTCGCGCAGCTCCGCCGCGAGGGCCTTGCCGATCGCGTCGACCACCGGCTCGGGCACCGGGTAGGAGTTCTCGTTGGTGTTCAGCCGCACCGGCACGTCGAGCTGCGGCGCCCCGTACGGGGACAGCCCGCGCAGGTCGTCGCGGATCGGCAGGTCGTCGATGGCGTTCACGCCCGCCACCCCGCCTCGCCCGCTCACGGGGTGTCTCCCGGGAAACGCACGCTGACCGCCTGGCCGTGGGCCGGCAGGTTCTCCACCCCGGCCAGGGTGACGACGTGTGGGGCCACCTCGCGCAGCGCCTGCTCGGTGTACTCCACGAGGTGGACGCCGCGTAGGAAGGACTGCACCGACAGGCCCGAGGAGTGCCGGGCGCAGCCGCCGGTGGGCAGCACGTGGTTGGAGCCGGCGCAGTAGTCGCCCAGCGACACCGGCGACCAGGCGCCGACGAAGATCGCCCCGGCGTTGCGCACCCGCAGCGCCCACTCGCGGGCGTTCTCGGTCTGGATCTCCAGGTGCTCGGCGGCGTACGCGTCGACCACCCGCAGGCCGGCCTCCAGGTCGTCGACGAGGACCACGCCGCTCTGCTCACCGGTCAGCGCGGTCGTGACCCGCTCGGCGTGCTTCGTCGCGGGCACCTGTCGGGCCAGCTCCCGCTCGACCGCCTCGACCAGCGCGGGCGACGGGGTGACCAGCACGCTTGCCGCGAGAGGGTCGTGCTCGGCCTGGCTGACCAGGTCGGCGGCGACGTGCGCCGGGTCGGCCGTGTCGTCGGCGAGGATGGCGATCTCGGTCGGGCCGGCCTCGGCGTCGATGCCGACCACCCCACGCAGCAGCCGCTTCGCGGCGGTCACCCAGATGTTGCCCGGGCCGGTGATCATGTCGACCGGGTCGCAGCGCTCCGCGCCGGCCGGGTCGACCGCCGAGCCGTACGCGAGCATGGCCACCGCCTGGGCGCCGCCGACGGCGTACACCTCGTCGACGCCGAGCAGCGCGCAGGCCGCGAGGACCCGGGCGTCGGGCAGGCCGCCGTTGTCCTGCTGCGGAGGGCTGGCCACCACCAGGGAACGGACCCCGGCCGCCTGGGCGGGGACCACGTTCATCACCACGGTCGACGGGTACATCGCCAGGCCGCCGGGAACGTACAGGCCGACCCGGTCCACCGGCACCCAGCGCTCGGTGACCGTGCCGCCCGGCACCACCTGCGTGGTGTGGTCGGTGCGCCGCTGGTCGGCGTGCACCTTCCGGGCGCGGCTGATCGACTCCGACAGCGCCGCGCGGACCTGCGGGTCGAGCGTCCCCTCGGCCTCGGCGATCGCCTCGGCGGGGACCCGCAGCCGCTCCGGCGAGACGCCGTCGAACCGCTCGCTCGCCTCCCGGATCGCCGGGTACCCATGCTCCCGGACCGCCTCCACGATCGGGCGGATCTTCTCGACGGCCACGGAGACGTCGAGCTGGGCACGGGGCAGCAGGCGGCGGGGGTCCCGGACGCCGCCGCGCAGGTCGATCCGATTCAACACCCCTGCGAGTCTAGGCGGATCGCCCGACGCAGGCCCGCGCCGCCCGCAGGCCGGGACGGTGAGCCGAGCCACGCCGACGCGGCGCGGGCGGGCTACGCTCGACCACGTGACTGCACGGTTGCCGATCTTCCCCCTCGGGACGGTGCTCTTCCCCGGTCTCGTGCTGCCCCTGCACATCTTCGAGGAGCGCTACCGGGCCCTGGTGCGCCATATGGTAAGCCTGCCCGAGGGCACGCCCCGCGAGTTCGGGGTGGTGGCGATCCGGGCCGGCTGGGAGGTGGCCCCCGGGGCCACGGAACGACCCGTCCCCGGCGTCGGGGACGTCACGCTGCACGAGGTGGGCTGCACCGCCGAGGTGCGTCAGGTGACCGAGCTGGCCGACGGCGGGTTCGACATCGTCACGGTCGGACGGCGGCGGTTCCGCATCACCGACGTCGACGAGCGTGCCGAGCCGTACCTGACCGCCGAGGTGGAGTGGCTGCCGGAGCCGGGCGGCCCGGACGAGGGCAGCGATCTGCTGGCGCCCCGGGTGATCTCGGTGTTCCGGCAGTACCTCGGGCTGATCCGCCCCGGCCCGGAGGACATCTCCGAGCAGCTCCCGGAGGACCCCACCGTCCTGTCCCACCTGGTCGCCGCGACGGCCATGCTGACCGTGGACGACCGGCAGCGGCTGCTCGCCATCGACGACACGACCGCCCGGCTCCGCGCCGAACTGCGGCTGCTCAACCGCGAGGCGGCTCTGCTGCGCCAGGTGCGGGCGGTTCCGGTGCCGCTGTCGGAGCTGGCGAGCCCTCCGGCCCCCAACTGACCCCCGGCGGGACAGCCAGGAAGCCGCCGGGGGGCGCAGCCGGGCCCCAGGCCAGGTCCGGCGTCGGTTCCCGGCGCAGCGACGGCCAGCGGGACCAGCCGGCCAGCAGGGTGTACGTCACGGCCGCGGCGAACGCCGGCAGCAGCAGGTTGCCGTACGGCACCGGGAGCACGTCGAGGAACCAGTGCACGCCCCCGGCGCGCAGGTCGGCGGGCTTGGTGAACGCCCGCCCCACCGGGGCGTCGGCCAGCAGACGGTCGTACGTCGACAGGCCGACCCGGCGGCCGACCTGCCAGGCCACCGGTGCCGCCGCGAGCCCGCCGAGCACGCCGGCGAGCAGCCCGGCGGGGCCACGGCTGCGACGCAACAACACCCACAGGGCCAGCGCGGCGAGCACGCCGAACCCGAGCCCGAGCATGCTGAACCAGCCGTCCGAGGCGATCGGCTGCTCCGGCTGCGGCTGGGCGTAGACGGCACCCTCGGCGGTCTTGACCACCGGGGTGTCGGGCGCGACGGCCGCCCAGAGCAGCCCCAGCGGAACACCCAGCGCGGCCAGTGCCGCCGCCGCGCCGAGCGCCACCGCGATCGACCGCCCCGGCCGACGCGCCGGCCGGTCGGCGGCGGGAAACGGGACGTAGCCGGCGGCGGGAGTCGCCGGTCCGGACGACCCGGGGTCGGGGGCCGGCCAGGCGAGCGGGTCCGCGCCGGGCGCGGCGGCGGGGGTGCCCGCCGGCACCGGCAGGCCGGCGGACCAGTCGGGGGCCTCCGGGCCCGCCACCGGCCGGGGATGCGACCCGGGCTCGGGCCCGCCCGGCGCGGCGGGTGGGGGCAGCGTGCGGTCGGGATCGGAGGTGTCCGGGCTCACCGGTTGATCCTTCCAGACCGGACCCACCTCCGGGGCATCGGTGCCGCCGGACGGTCTCAGCCGGCGAAGGGTTCGAGCATGGTCGACGCGGCGCGCAGCCAGGCCTGGCGGGTCTCCGGCTGGAGCTGCTGGTACTCGATCGAGGACCCGGTCTCCAGCGCCGGGTCGTACGGCACCACGGTCACGGCCCTCGTCCGGGTGGCGAAGTGCCGCTCCAGGTCGTCCTGTAGCGGCGAGCGGCCGGGCGTCGGGCAGGAGATCAGGGTGACCGCGTTCTCGGCCAGCTCGCCCATGCCCACCTCGTGCAGCAGGTCGAGCATCCAGTCCGCGCTGAACGCGGCGTCCTCCCGGGGCACGGTGGTGACCACCAGTTGGTCTGCGGCCTGCATCACCGTGCGCCAGTTCGGGCTCTCCACGTTGTTGCCGGTGTCCACGCAGACCACGTCGTGGGTTCGGCGCAGCAGCTCCAGCACCCGCTTGACGGTGAACTGGTCCAGCCGCTGGGCGAACCGGGGGCTCTCCTCCCCGGCCAGCACGTCGTACGAGCCGTCGGAGGCGTGCCGCAGGTAGTCGTCCAGGCTCGCCAGCAGCTCGGCGCCCTCGCGGATCTCGATCTGGGCGAGGTCCCCGATCAGGTGCCGGATGGTCCGGGCGTGCCGGGCGCTGCCGGCGCGCAGCCCGAGGGTGCCGCGCAGCTCGTTGTCGTCCCAGGCGAGCACGCCCCGGCCCCGCACGCTGCCGACGGTGGCGGCGGCCAACACCGTGGCGGTGGTCTTGTGCACCCCGCCCTTGGGGTTGGCGAAGGCGAGCACCCGGGAGGTGCCCAGCTCGCGGCGGAGCACCCCGGCAGACCGCTCCAGCTCGCTCTCCGGGCTCTGCGGTCGCCACTCGATCCGGGCCGGGTAGCCCCGGTCCACCACGGCCGGCGGCCCGGCCTGGTACACCGGCTCGACCGGGGGCTGGTACGCCGGCTCGATCTGCGGTTGGTACGCCGGCTCCACCGGGGGCTGGTACACCGGCTCGATCTGCGGTTGGTACGTCGGCTCGACCGGGGGCTGGTACGTCGGCTCCGGTCGGTACCCGCCGTTGTCCAGCAGCGCGTACCGCGACTCGACCGGTGACGGCTCGGACCGGTAGCCGCTGTCCAACATCGCGTACCGGGACTGGGCGGGCGGGGCGAGGTCTGCGCGGCGCACCGGCTCCGGCTCCGGATGGGCCGGCTCGTGGCGGGCCGGCTCGGCCCGCCACGCCGGCTCGACCGGGTACACCGGCTCGGCCGGATAGGCGGCCTCGGACTGATAGGACAGCCCGGGCTGGTAGGACGGCTCCGCCTGGTACGTCGGCCCGGGCTGGTAGGACGGCTCGGGCTGGTAGCCCGGGTCGATCCGGTAGGCCGGGTCCACCCGGTAGCTCGCCCCGGCCCGGTAGCCCCCGTGGGGCGGCTCGGCCGGGTGGCCGGGCTCCGCGCCGTACGACGGCTCGGCGGAGCGGCCGATCGCCGGCGCCCGCCCGGCGTAACCGTTGCCCGACGCGCGCCGGGGCAGCGGCTCGGGGGCCACCCGGGACGCCTCCTCGGCACGATGGTCGGCCTCGGCCTGCTCCGCGGTACGACCGCCGTGGCGGGCCCGGTCGAGCAGCGCCCGCCACCGCGGTGCTGGCTCGGCCGGTCGACCCCAGCCGGTCTCCGTGCCGTCCAAGGCTCGCCCTCCCAGCGCCATCGATCTCCGCCTGACAGGCTACGAACGAAACCCTATTCGGACCACACCGGTCTGCGCACATTCTGGTCCGTCTTTGTCACCGAGGCACCGCCTCCGGGCCGCCGTCGGCCGCGTATGGCGAGGTCGCGGCGCTCGGCGCGACCTCCCCGGCCGACGCCGGGCCGACAGGCGGTGACGACACCACGACCTTCGGTGCCGCTTCCGACGTTTCGCCCACCCCCGGCACCGGCCCGGTGTCGGCCGGCGGGCGGGCCACGTCGCGCTGTTCGGGCAGCGGTGGGGTGACCACCGTGCGGTCCAACCGGCGCAGCTCCGGGGCCGGTTCGACAGACCGGACCCCCGGCCGACCGGCCAGCGCGCGCAGCGCCTCCGGAACGCCCCGCACCACCGCCGCGTACACGCAGGCGCACCCCGCCCGGTACGCCGCCGCCTCGTCCGCCGCGACCTGCGCCCCGGTCTCGTACCCCCGGCGCAGCTCGGGGTCGGCGGCACCGGCGGCCCGGGCCCGCTGGTCGGCGGCCTCGCGGTCCTTGCGGGCGGCCACCCCGGCCATTCCGGCGGTCACGTCCTGCGGCAGCCACTGGACCGGCAGCCGGACGATCTGGCTCTGCCGGCCGGGCAGCGGCGCCCGGGTCACCACCTCCGCGACGGACACGCCGTCGAGCAGCGCCGCCAGCCCGCCCGGGGCGACGTACGCCGAGAACGACACCAGCGCGTACGTTCCGGCCGGCGGCCCGGCGGCCGGCAGGGCCGCCAGCTCGGCCGCTGCGGCGCTCAGGTACCCGGGGATCGGGTCGCCGGAGGCGATTCCGACCCGGGTCACCTCGCCCACCGTGCGGTCCCCCGCCGGCCGGGCCTGACGGCTCGCCCACCCGGCGGTGAGCAGCACCGCCGCCACCGCCAGCAGTGCGGCCGAGGTGAGCAGGCGGGGCCGGCGGGCCGCTCCGGCCGGGCGACCGGCGGCGGGGCCGGTCGCGGCGGCCGGCCCGGGGTCCGGGCCCGACGGCGGCTGGTCGGACCGCGGTGGTTCGGTAGCGCGCACCGCGCGGGCCCTCTCGTCGGAAGAGTCTCGGTGGGACGTCGGGTCAGTCGCGGAGGATCTCCAGCGCCCGTTCCAGGTCAGCCGGGTAGTCGCTGACGAAGGTCACCTGGTCGCCCGTGCGCGGGTGCAGGAAACTCAGCGACCGGGCGTGCAGCCACTGCCGGCCCAGGCCCAGCCGGGCGGACAGCGTCGGGTCCGCGCCGTAGGTGAGGTCGCCCACGCAGGGGTGGCGCAGGGCGGAGAAGTGCACCCGGATCTGATGGGTCCGGCCGGTCTCCAGCCGGACGTCCAGCAGGCTCGCCGCCGGGAACGCCTCCAGCGTGTCGTAGTGGGTGACGCTGGGCTTGCCGTCGGAGACCACGGCCCACCGGTAGTCGTGGTTCGGGTGCCGGTCGATCGGGGCGTCGATGGTGCCGCGCAGCGGGTCCGGGTGACCCTGCACCACGGCGTGGTAGCGCTTCTCCACCTCGCGGTACTTGAAGGCCCGCTTCAGCGCGGTGTACGCCTGCTCGCTCTTGGCCACCGCCATGATCCCGGTGGTCCCGACATCGAGGCGGTGCACCACGCCCTGCCGCTCGGCGGCGCCGCTGGTGGAGATCCGGTGCCCGACGCCGGCCAGCCCGCCGATCACGGTCGGGCCGGTCCAGCCGGGGCTGGGGTGGGCCGCCACGCCCACCGGCTTGTCCACGACCACGATGTCGTCGTCGGCGTACACCACCCGAAGGCCGGGAACCGTCTGCGGCACCACGGTCGGCGGGGCGGCCGGGGCCGGCAGCGTCACCTCCAGCCACGAGCCGGCCTTGACCTTGTGCGAGTTGGGCCGGGCAACGCCGTCGACCAGCGCGTCACCGGCGTCGACCAGGGCCGCGGCGGCGGTGCGGGAGAGCCCGAAGAGCCGGGACACGGCCTGGTCGAGCCGCATGCCGTCCAGGCCGTCCGGCACCGGCAGGGAACGCTGGTCGCCGCCCGCGGCGAACGCCGCGGTCACGCCCGCCCCCGCTGTCCGGCCGGGACCGCGTCGGCGGGCTTGTCCCTGCCGAGCCGGGAGCCGTCGCGCTGACGCCCGGTGAGTTCCAGCACCACGGCCAGCCCCACCCCGCAGAGCAGCGAGCTGTCGGCCAGGTTGAACACCGGCCACACCTGGCCGTACGGGTCGAAGAGGCTGATCATGTCGACCACGTGGCCGACGAAGTGGCCGGGGGCCCGGAAGATCCGGTCGCCCAGGTTGCCCAGCGCCCCGCCGAGCACCAGACCGAGCGAGACCGCCCAGGGCAGCGAACGCAGCCGCAGGGCCATCCACCCGATCCAGCCGACCACCCCGATCGTGATCAGCGGGAAGACCCAGGTGTGGTCGCCGCCGATGCCCCACGCCGCGCCGCTGTTGCGGGTCAGGCTGAGGTAGACCGCGCCGCCGAGCAGCTTCACCGGCTCCCTGTCGCTGAGCGCGAGCAGGGCGAGGTGCTTGGTGAGCAGGTCGGCCAGGAACGCCACCAGGGCGACCGCGACGAGGATCACGATCGTCCGGCGCCGGGCCGGGGGCGGGGCCCCGCCCGGCTCGGCGGTGCCGGTCTCGGACCCGGCGGGCGGTGTAGCCGTCATCTGCTCCCCATCGACGCTCTCGGCGGTGATCGCTCACCGTCCTGATCGGCCGGGGAGCGAATTCAGCGCCGCTCCTCCAGCTGCTTGCACTTCACGCAGAGCGTCGCCGACGGAAACGCGGCGAGCCGCTCCACCGGGATCGGGTCGCCGCACCGCTCGCACCAGCCGTAGCCGCCCTCGTCGAGCCGCTCCAGCGCCCGCTCGACCTGCGTGATCCGTTCCCGGATGCTGTTGGCGAGTGAGATCTCCTGCTCCCGCTCGAACGTCTTGGTGCCGGTGTCGGCCTGGTCGTCCCCGGCCGAGTCCGTCAGCCGATCGCGCTGCAGCTCGGTGATCTCGCTCAACGTCTGATCGTACTCGGAGCGCAACTCGTCCCGCCGCGCCGCCAGGGCCGCCCGGATCTTCTCGGTCTCCGCGACGCTGCGGGTGGCCTTGGCCATCGGCTTGCGGCCGGCGGTCCTGGTGTCGGCTGGCTTCGCCATCGTCGCTCCCTAGCGCCGCGGCACCGCGGCGCTGCCGCGGCCCCTGGACAGGGGTCGCCGGCCTGGCGCCCCCAGGTAACAAAACGGGCGCACGGCAACGGTCGCCGCGCACTCCGGAGATTGGCAAGAATACGGAACGTACAGGCGTCCGACAACGTGCCGCACCCGCCGCCCCGCCACTCCGCCCCGAAAAGCCCTCAAATGGGCAAAACGAACGCTAGCAGATTAATCGTTGCGATCCTCGCCGTACTCGCCAAACCACCGGGCCAGGCGCCCCCGGCGGCTGACCGCGCGCAGCCGCCGCTCAGCGGCGTCCCGCACCCCCGACGTCGCCACGATCAGCAGGCTGTCGCCGGTCTTCAGCCGGGTGTCCGGGCCGGGCACGAAACCCGCCCCGTCGCGCAGCACCAGGGTCACCGAGGCGCCCACCGGCAGCCGCAGCTCGTCCACGTGGACGCCGGCCAGCCGCGACTGCGGGGGCACCTCCAACTGGAGCAGGTCCGCCCGCATCCGCTCCAACGGGGCGATCTCCACCCGGATCTCCGCCGGCTCGGCCGGCGCGGTCACTCCCAGCCAGCGGGCGGCCGGGGCGAGGGTGCCCGCCTGGAGCAGGGTGAAGATGACCACCAGCACGAAGACCGCGTCGAAGAGCCGCTCCGCGCCCGGCACCCGCTCCGACAGCGGGATGGTCGCCAGCACGATCGGCACCGCCCCGCGCAGCCCGGCCCAGGACAGGAACGCCTGGTCGCGCAAGCCGAACCGGAACGGCCAGGCGGACAGCGCCACCGACAGCGGCCGGGCGGCCAGCACCAGCGCCAGCCCGGCGACGATCGCCGGCAGCAACGCCGCGTCCAGCCGGGCCGGCGAGGCCAGCAGCCCGAGCAGGACGAACAGGCCGATCTGGGCCAGCCAGGCCAGCCCGTCGGCGAAGCCGAGGATGGCCTGCCGATGCGGCAACCGGGCATTGCCCAGCAGCACCCCCGCGACGTACACGGCCAGGAAGCCGGAGGCGTGCAGCACCGCGCCCGCCGCGTACGCGAGCACGGTGAAGCCGACCGCCGCGATCGGGTAGAGCCCGGCCGACGGCAGCGCCGCCTTGCGCAACGCCGCCCGGCCGGCGAGCCCGACGCCCAGCCCGACCGCGGCGCCCACGCCCAGTTCGTAGCCGAGCAGCAGACCCTCGTACCACCACGGGTGGGCGGCCTCGGCGGCCGCCCGGGACAGCAGCACCACCAGCAGCACCACCGGGGCGTCGTTCATCCCCGACTCGGCCTCCAGGGTGGCGACCAGCCGGGGCGGCAGTCGCAGCCGGCGCAGGGTGGCGAAGACGGCGGCGGCGTCGGTCGAGGAGAGCACCGCACCGTAGAGCATGGCCAGCCGCCAGTCCAGCCCGAGCAGCAGATGCACCGCCAGGCCGACCACCAGAATGCTCACCACCACCCCGGCGGTGGACAGCACCGCGGCCAGCCCGAGCACCGGTCGCAGGGCGCTCCACCGGGCGGTCAACCCACCCTCAGCGATGATCACGATCAGGGCGCAGAAGCCGAGGGTCCGGGTCAGCTCGACGTCGTCGAACCGGATGCCCAACCCGGACTCGCCGATCGCCATACCGAGGGCGAGGTAGACCAGAAGGCTCGGCACGCCCAGCCGGGTGGAGAAGCGGACCGCGCCGACTGCCACCAGCAGCACGGCGGCGCCGAGCAGCAGCGTGAGGTCGAACCCGGGGGTCATGCCGGCCCGGGGCGGGCAGCCGTCACCGGTCGGCCCCGTCGCGCAGCCGGCGCAGCGCCTTCGCCAGCTCCGGCGACGGGCGCTCGACGAGGAAGAGCTTGTCCCGGCTGGTCGAGCCGGCCCGCAACGACACGGCCGCCGGCCGGACGCCGAGCGCCTCGGCCAGCGCCCGACGAGCCGCCTCGGTGGCCCGGCCGTCGACCGGCGGGGCGTTCACGGCGATCACCAGGGCCGGCCCGTGCGGGCCGTCGTGCCGGCCGCCGACCCGGGCCCGGGCTGCCCCCGGCTTCACCCGCACGGCAACGGTGAGCGTGTCGTCCATCGGGTGTCAGAGTGGCCGGGCGTCGGCGAGCAGGAAGGTGTCCGGCGCGCAGCCGGCGCACGGGGTGAAACCGAGCCGGACGGCCTCGGCCACCGGCAGCGGCTCGGCGACGCGGTCGAACAGGTGCGGGCAGTCGGCCAGGTGGTAGCGGGGCCGCCCGTCGACGACCTGGACCTCGTCGTCGAGCTGGGCGACCAGCGCGGCGTCCGACGGGGACACCCGCAGCGCGGGCGGCTCGTCCGGCGGCGCCGCGGCCTGGTCCGGGTCGGCCGGACCGTCGAGCGGGTCCTCAGCCGCGTACGGCTGCCCGTCGGCGTACGGGTCGAGCGGGTCCTCAGCCGCGTACGGCTGCCCGTCGTCGTGCGGGTTCTCCCCGCCGACGGCCGGCGACCCGGGTGGTTGCCGCCACCCGGTGTCGTCGGCACCGATCGTCGGGGGAACATGCTGGGCCGGGATGTCCGCCCCGGCCGGGAAATGGGTCTCGGCCTCCGGGTCGTCGCCGGCCGGTCGCCGGCGGACCCAGGTGGCGTCCGGGTCGGAACGCCCGGCTGCCGCCCGGGTGGCGGCCGCCTGGCGGGCACCGACCACCAACGCGACGGCGGCCAGCAGGCTGGCCGCGATGGAGCCGGTCAGCGGCAGGCTGGACCCACCGGTGAGGCCGACCACCAGAAGCACGACGGCGACGAGGATGAGCAACAGGCTTACGACTATCACGGCTCACCCCCGCCGCGTCGGATTCAGGTGGGCGTGGTCGGCGGTCGTCCCCACGACGACCGCCGTACCGGAATCAGCGACCCGACTCCAGAGCACCGGAGCGACCGCCGCTGTACGAGCCGGCGAGGCCGGCTGCCGCGAGGCCGTTACTGCCGCCCACGGCCCGGCTGCCCTCGCGGGTCATCTCGACCTCCAGGCCCTGACCGCGGCCGTCGAGGTCGCGCAGCTGGCTCTCCAGGTACGCCTTGAGCCGGGTGCGGTACTCCCGCTCGAACTGCTTGAGCTCCTCGATGTGCTTCTGCAGCGCCGTGCGCTTGGCGTCCAGGCCGCCCATGGCCTCCTGGTGCCGCTGGCGGGCGTCGCGCTCCAGGGCGTCAGCCTTGGAGCGTGCCTCACGGGTGACCTCCTCGGCGTTCGAACGGGCCTCGGAGAGCAGCTGGTCGGCCTCCCGACGGGCGTCGGAGACGTGGTCGTCGGCGGTGCGCTGGGCCATCATCAGCACCCGCAGCGCCTGCTGCTCGCCGTCGCCGGCCACGGCAGGGCCGCCCTGGGTGCGGACCTGCTCCAGCTCGGCCTGCATCGCGCGGGCGGCCTGCTCGGCCGCCGCCTTGTCACGCTGCACCCGGTCGAGCTGGGCCTTGACGTCGTTCAGCTCGGCGGCGAGCCGGGCGTCACCGCCGGGGCCGGCGGGAGCGCCGCCACGGCCGCCGCGCTCCACCTGGGCGCGCAGCTCGTTGTTCTCCTCGATCAGACGGGCAAGCTCACGCTCGACCTCGTCCAGGAAGGCGTCGACCTCCTCCTCGTCGTACCCCCGCTTGCCGATCGGCGGCTTTTTGAAGGCGACGTTGTGTACGTCGGCCGGGGTCAGCGGCATCGAAACTCCTCGGGTCAGTTGCGGCCGCGTAGCGGGCTGGGCCTGCGGGTGTTCACCACCCGCGGATCAGCCGCTTCAACACGAACTCCATCAGCACGAACAGGATAACCAGGAGCACAAGGGAGGCCAGGTCGATGCTCACGGTACCAATGCGCAGCGGAGGGATCACACGCCTCAACGCCTTCAGAGGCGGATCAGTGACGCTCCACACGGATTCCAGTCCCGCCGTCGCCCCCCGCCCGGGCTGCCAGCGGCGGCCGTAGGCGAGCACCGCGCTGAGGACAAACCGGGCCAGAAGAATGATCAGGAAGACATAAAGAATCAGGTACAGGACTTGCAGCAGGATCGACAACACAGCAGGCGACGTCCCTCGGTCGGCCGGGGCTAACTCAGGCTGAAGAACCCGCCCTCGGCAATCTTGGCCTTGTCCTCTGCGGTGACCTGGACGTTGGCCGGTGAGAGCAGGAACACCCGGTTGGTCACGCGCTCGATCGTACCGCGCAGGCCGAACGCCAACCCGGCGGCGAAGTCGACCAGTCGGCGGGCATCCGCCTCGTCCATCTCGGTGAGGTTGATGATCACCGGAACGCCGTCGCGGAAGTGCTCCCCGATCGTGCGGGCCTCACGGTACGTGGTCGGGTGCAGCGTGGTGATCTGGTACCGCTGCTCCTCCTCGGCCGGCACCGCCCGCTCCCGGACCTGCCCCTGTGGGGCCAGGGCCAGGTTGTCCCGGGTGTGGTAGCTCAACGTGCCCGAGCCGTCGCCGCCGGAGTTGCGGGTGATCGACCGGACGCTGGACCGGTCGGCACGCTCGCGCTCGACCCGCTCCGGACGGTCGGACTCGGCCCGGTCGGTGTCCAGCGCGCGGCTCGCGGAGCGTTCGGTCAGCCGGCCCCGCTCCCCGGCCCGGGGTCGGGGAGCCGGCGGCTCGTCGGCCTCGTCGTCATCGTCGTCGGCGAACTCCTCCGCGTACCGGCCCTGCCGGTAACGCGACTCGCGGTAGCCACCCTTTTCGTAGCCACCGTCGTCGTAGGCCCGCTCGTCGTCCTCCTCGACCAGACCGAGCCAGACCCCCGCCTTGCGCAGTGCACCCATCCCGCGCCCTTCCGTCCGCCATGCGGCACGCGCCCCCGTGCCGTGTCGCTTCTCGCGGGTAGACAACTGCCCACCGGACCGGAACGGCAATCCTCGGCCCGCGATTCGCGGTCACGGGCCCGGCCCCCTGGCAACGGGACGCCGCTCCTGAAACAACACTGATGTAATTTGCTTCTCGCGGTCAGGCTACCGCAGCGTGGAACGCATTCCGAGCAACGCGCTGCCGACGCGGACATGTGTCGCGCCATACCCGATCGCGGTTTCCAGGTCGCCGCTCATTCCGGCGGAGAGCATGACGGCCTCCGGGTGGGCGGCCCGGAACTCCCGCGCCACCTCGGCCAGCCGGGCGAACGCCCGCTCCGGCTCCCAGCCCAGCGGGGCCACCGCCATCAGCCCGGCCAGCCGCAGCCCGTCCGCGCGGGCCACCGCCTCGGCCACCGGGTGTAGTCCGGCGTCCGGGTCGGCGGAGCCCGGCAGCGCGCCGCCGCGGGTCGGGTCGCCGTCGATGCTGACCTGGATCAGCGCGTCGAGGGGCCGATCCCGGCCGGCCACCGCCGCAGCGCCCAGCGCCCGGGCGAGCCGGGCGCTGTCGACCGACTGGACGACGTCGGCGTACCCGACCACCGAACGGCACTTGTTGCGCTGCAACTGCCCGATGAAGTGCCACCGCGGCCTCGCCCCGGCGGCGGCCACCTCGGCGGCCTTGCCGGCCGCCTCCTGGTCCCGGTTCTCCCCCACCTCGGTCACCCCGAGCCCGGCCAGGGCCAGCACGTCGGAGGCCGGGTACGTCTTGGTGACCGCGACCATGGTGACCTCGGACCGGGCCCGCCCGGCGACCGCGCAGGCGTCGGCGATCCGGGCCTGGACCTGAGCCAACCCGGCCGCCAGCTCGGCCTGGCGGTCCGGGTGCACGGGCGGCTTCGCGTCGGTCATGGCCGCCGGTCAGGATCCGTTCTTGAGGAAGTCCGGCACGTCCACGTCGTCGAAGAGCACGCGACGCGGCGACTGGGTGGGCGCCGGCATGGTGGTCTGCGGCGTGGCCGGCGGGGTGGGCTGGGTCGGCTGGTTCTGGTTGGTCTTGCGGCTCGGCTCGACCGCCTTGTACGCCGGGGTGCCGCCGTCGAAGCCGGCGGCGATCACGGTGACCCGCACCTCGTCGCCGAGCGCGTCGTCGATGACCGCGCCGAAGATGATGTTGGCGTCCGGGTGGGCCGCGTCGGTGACCAGCTGGGCAGCGTCGTTGATCTCGAACAGGCCCAGGTCGGAGCCGCCGGCGATGGAGAGCAGCACGCCACGCGCGCCGTCCATGCTCTGCTCGAGCAACGGGCTGGAGATGGCCGCCTCGGCCGCCTCGACCGCGCGGTTCTCCCCGCGCGCGCTGCCGATGCCCATCAGGGCGCTGCCCGCGCCGCTCATCACGCTCTTGACGTCGGCGAAGTCCAGGTTGATCAGACCCGGAGTGGTGATCAGGTCGGTGATGCCCTGGACACCGGAGAGGAGCACCTGGTCGGCGGTACGGAACGCGTCCATCATGCTGATGTTTCGGTCACCGAGCGCCAGCAGCCGGTCGTTCGGGATGACGATCAGCGTGTCGCACTGGTTGCGCAGCTCGTCTATTCCCGCCTCGGCCTGCACCTGGCGGCGCTTGCCCTCGAACGAGAAGGGCCGGGTGACCACGCCGATGGTCAGCGCGCCGAGCTTGCGGGCGATGTTCGCCACCACCGGCGCTCCGCCGGTGCCGGTGCCGCCGCCCTCACCGCAGGTCACGAAGACCATGTCGGCGCCCTTGAGCACCTCCTCGATCTCGTCGCGGTGGTCCTCGGCGGCGTTCTTGCCCACGTCCGGGTTGGCGCCCGCGCCGAGCCCGCGGGTCAGCTCGCGGCCGACGTCCAGCTTCACGTCGGCGTCGCTCATCAGCAGCGCCTGCGCGTCGGTGTTGATCGCGATGAACTCGACGCCCTTGAGCCCAACCTCGATCATCCGGTTGACGGCGTTGACGCCGCCACCCCCGATGCCGACGACCTTGATGACCGCCAGGTAGTTGTGCGGAGGTGTCATCTCCGGTCCTTTCCCTTCGAGATTGGCATGGGCCGACCCCACACGGCTTGGCCAGACCAGCGTCGACATCAGCTTGTCCCTGCGAGGCCGAGCTGAACCCTCACCCTCTACTAGAGGCTTACAGTTATGTCAACTACTGATCCTCTTCGGGGCAACGTAAGCGGCCTCACGCCCGGAGCCAAGGACCCGCCCGGCGTGTCGCCGTCCGGAGAGGGCCACGCCTCACTTCCGCCGCCCACCGGCCACCCGCCCCGGACGGACCACTGACCGGCCGGTCACTTGAAGGTGACCACGTCCGGAGCGCTGACGTCGATGGTGTCGGCCTCACGACCGAGCAGGGCCGTGGCCACCCGGGCCTTGTCCGCGCCCCGGGTGGCGTCCCCCCAGACGACGGTCCGGTCGCCGCGCAGCCGCAGGCTGATCCGGGCCAGCCCGTCCACGGTCACCTCCACCAGTTGCCCGCGAAGCTGGGGAGTGAGCACGCCCAGCACCTCCAACCCGGCCCGGGTGCCGGGGTCCTCCGGGCCCGGCCGGCCGACCCGCACCACCGGCAGGCCGTCCGGCTGCCTCGGCAGGGACCGGAAGACCACCCCGGAGCGGTCGACCACCGCGAACGCGCCGCCCTGCGGCACCGCCGCCACGGGCGTCCGCTCCACCACCCGCACCACCAGCGTGCCCGGCCAGTCCCGGATGACCGTCGCCCGCTCCACCGGGGCCAAGGTGCCGATCCGCCGGCCGGTGCCGGCCAGGTCCACCCGGGCCAGTGGGAAGTCGTCCGGCACTGCGGCGGCCTCGCGGACCTGCACCGCGCTGACCAGTTCGGCGCCCTCCACCCGCACCTCGCGCACCCCGAGCAGGCCGGTGCCGAAGACCGTCCAGCCCACCAGCGCGGCCAGGGCGAACACCCCGGCGGCCACCGCCCAGGGCAGCGCCGCGCGCATCCGGCGTTGCCGGGCCCGGGCCATGAAACGCCGGGTGGACGGCGGCACGGCGTCGGTGCCGGCCCGGACCAGCTGCCAGCGGCGCACCGGCCCTCGCCGACCGCCGCCCGGGTCCACGCTGGCGGTACGGCCACGCGCCGGACCGGGGCTCATCCGGCGGTGGCCGCCGAGCCGTCCGGTTCGACGGCGGCGGCGTCACCTGAGCGGGCCGACAGGGCGTCCAGGAGCTGGTCGCCCATCAGCGAGATCGGCGGCGCACCCATGGTCACCACCACGTCGCCGGGGCGGGCCCGGCGGACCACCTCCACCGGCGCGTCGTCCCAGGAGTCCACGAAGACCTTCCGGTCGGCCGGCAGCGGCACGGCCTCGACCAGCGCGGCCGAGCCCTCACCCGGCTGGCGCAGCTCGCCCGGCCCGAAGACCTCCAGCAGCACCAGCTCGTCGGCGATGCCCAGCGCCGCGGCGATCTCCGCCTGGAGGTCACGGGTCCGGTAGAGCCGGTACGGCTGGAACACCACGATCACCCGCCCGTCGCCGGCCACCTCACGCAGCGTCTGCAACGCCAGGGTCATCGACGTCGGGTGGTAGGCGTACTCGTCGTAGACCAGCACGCCGTCGGCCACACCCTTGCGCTCGAAGCGCCGCCGCACCCCCGGGAACGCGCCGAGCGCGGCCTCCGCCGCCTCGACCGGCAACCCCAGCAGGTACGCGGTCAGCACTGCCGAGGCGCTGTTGAGCCCCATGTGCCGCCCCGGCACCGGCAGCCGGATCTCGCCCAACGAACGGCCGTCCACCTCGGCCAGGTAGCGCACCCCCTGGGCGGACGAGACGATGTCGCTCAGCCGCAGGTCGGCGTCGGGCGCCTCGCCGTACGTGTGCACCCGGCGGCCCTCGGCCCGCAGCACCTCGGCCAGCCGCCGCCCGCCCGGGTCGTCGGCGCAGGTGACGATGAACCCGTCGGGGTCGGTGAGCCGGGCGAACTCGGCGAACGCCGCCTCCAGGGTGGCCAGGTCGCCGTACGTGTTGAGGTGGTCCGCCTCGATGTTCGTGATGACCGAGACGTACGGACGGTAGATCAGGAACGAGCGGTCGCTCTCGTCCGCCTCGACCACGAAGTGTTCGCCGGTGCCGTGGTGCGCCCCGGAGCCGACCTCGGAGATCTCCCCGCCGATGACGAAGGACGGATCGACGCCGGCCTGCTGGAGCACCATCGTCACCATCGAGGTGGTGGTGGTCTTGCCGTGGGTGCCGGCCACCGCCACGGTCCGCCGGCCGGTCATCGCCGCAGCCAGGGCCTCGGAGCGGTGCAGCACCCGCAGCCCGCGCCGCCGTGCCTCCACCATCTCCAGGTGGTCCTGCGGGATCGCCGAGGAGTAGACCACGGTGTCCACGCCGTCGAGGTTGGACGCCTCGTGGGTCATGTGGATGGTCCCGCCCAGCGCCCGCATCCCGGCCAGCGACGGCCACTCGCGCAGCTCGCTGCCGGAGACCGGCAGGCCCCGGGTGAGGAAGAGCCGGGCCAGCCCGCTCATGCCGACGCCGCCGACCCCGATCAGGTGGATCCGGCCCAGGTCCTCGGCGGTCAGTGTGCCGGCCGGGGTGAACTGCGCGGTGTTCATGACGGATACCTTCCGGTCTCGACGGTCGGCCCGGTCACGGTGCCTCCCTTGTTCGCGACTGCGGGGCTCGCAAGCTCACTCCTCGCACTCACCGTGCCTCCCTTGTTCGCGACTGCGGGGCTCGCAAGCTCACTCCTCGCACTCACCGTGCCACCGCCTCGTAGACGAAGTTCAGCAGCGCCTCGTCGCCGTCGCGCCGCCCGTAGGCCGACGCGGCGGCGCCCATCGCGGCGAGCCGGTGCGGGTCGCGGATCAGCGGGATGACGGTGCGCTCCACCCAGGCCGGGGTCAGCTCGGCGTCGTCGACGAGCAGCCCGCCGCCGGCCTCCACCACGGGCAGCGCGTTGCGCTTCTGCTCCTGGTTGCTGTGCGGGTACGGCACGTAGACGGTGGGCAGGCCGATCGCCGCGACCTCGGCACAGGTCATCGCCCCGCCCCGGCCGAGCATCAGGTCGGCCGCCGCGTAGCCGATCTCCATCTGGGACAGGTACGGCAGGGTCACGTACGGCACCGGCAGGTCGGTGGGGATCGGCACCGGCTCGTTACGGGCGCCCATCACGTGCAGCACCTGCACCCCGTGCCGGGCCAGCTCCTTGGCCGCCCCGGCCACCGCGAGGTTGATCGAGCGGGCGCCCTGCGAACCACCGGCGACGAAGAGCACCGGCAGGTCGGGGCGGAGTCCGAAGTGGGCGCGGGCGGCGGCGGCGTTCGCGGCCCGGTCCAGCCCCGCGATGCCCCGGCGCAGCGGCACGCCGACGACCCGGGCGTCGCGCAGCGCCTCGGCCTGCGCCGGCTGGTGCGGGAAGCCCACGGCCACGTTGTCGGTGAACTTCATGCCGAGCCGGTTGGCCACCCCCGGCGGCACGTTGACCTCGTGGATGACGATCGGCAACTCGCGCCGCCAGGCGGCGAGGTAGCCGGGCACCGAGACGTACCCGCCGAAGCCCACGACCACGTCGGCCCGGACCTCGTCGATCACCTTGCCCGCCGCGCGGGCCGCCTTCCACATCCGGTCCGGGGTGCGGACCAGGCTCATGTTCACCGACCGGGGAAGCTGGTACGCCGGGATCTGCCGCAGGTCGTAGCCGGCCGGCGGGATCAGCTCGTTCTCCAGGCCCTTCGGTGTGCCGAGGCAGGTGATCCGGACGCCCGGGTCGTGTCGGCGCAGGCAGTCGGCGAAGGCGAGCAGCGGGTAGATGTGGCCACCCGTGCCCCCTCCGCAGAGCACCACCGAACGCAGCGGACCCATCAGCGTCTCCTCTCGCTCGCCGTCCCGCCCCGGGCCCGGTCGGGCCGGGCGTCGCGGGATGCGGCCTGGTCGTCCTCGCGCCGCGCCCGGGACCGGGGTACGGACCCACGGTCCGGCGGCGGCGCCGGCCGGCGGCGCCGGCCGGGAAGCGGCGGCAACGGGGCCCAGAGTAGTCGGACCCATCGGGCGGGCGGACGGGCATGCAGGGCTCGGGCCGCGTCGGGTTCCGCGCGGGCGAACGAGGCCAGCATCCCGATCGCCGCCAGGGTCACCACGAGGGCGCTTCCGCCGTCGGAGATGAACGGCAGCGGCACGCCGGTCATCGGCATCAGGCCGATGACCCCGCCGATGTTGATGATCGCCTGGCCGATCAGCCAGGTGGTCGCCCCGGCCGCGGCGAGCCGGCGGAACGGGTCCTCCACCCGCCGGGCGATCCGCAGGCCGGTGTAGCCGAGCACCGCGAACAGGGTGATCAGCACCACGCAGCCGACCACGCCCAGCTCCTCCGCGAGCACGGCGAAGATGAAGTCGTTGTGCGCCTCGGGCAGCCAGCCGAACTTGAGGCTGCTCTTGCCGAGCCCGACGCCGAACCAGCCGCCGTGCTCGATGGCGTTGCGGGCCTGGACCGGCTGGTAGCACCAGGTCTCGAAGCACTTCGCCGGATCGGGCGGGTTGATGAAGACGGTCAGCCGGGCCAACCGGTAGTTCTCCTGTCCCTTGGCCCCGGACCCGGCGCCGAGCGAGGCTGCGGCGACCAGCAGGCCGATGCCGACCAGGCCGATCACCGACAGCACCGCGAAGACCTTGGCCCGTACCCCGGCCGCCCAGAGCAGCCCGACGACCAGGGCGAGCAGGCAGAGCATGGTGCCGACGTCGTTGTAGCCGACCAGCACGAACAACAGCCCGACCACCGGGAACAGCGGGGTGGCCAGCTCCTTCCACCAGCCGAGCCGGACGCCCTTGCGGGCCAGCACGTCGGCCCCCCAGAGCACCAGCGCGAACTTCGCCAGCTCGGACGGCTGGAGCTGGATGCCGCCGACGAACAGCCAGAGCAGCTTCGCCTTCAACGGCCCGATCTGCTGCACCCCGAAGAACGAGTTCAGGGCGAGCAGCAGGTTGAGCACCAGCAGCAACCCCACCGCGATCCCGAGCGCGACCCGGGCGACCGAGCGGTAGGTGCTCGCCGGCAGCCGCTGGCAGACCCAGAACGCCACCACGCCGATCACCGCGAAGATGGCCTGCTGGGTGAGGTCGGCGAAGGCGTTGCCCTGCTCGGCGTAGTTCATCACGCTGGTGGCCGAGAAGACCATGGTCAGGCCGATCACCAGCAGCAGGCTGGCGCTGGAGATCAGCAGGTAGTACGAGGCCAGCGGCCGGGCCAGCAGGCCGCGCAGCGCCGCCAGCCCGCCCGCGGCGTCCAGGCCGAACCCCGGCGCCGGGCCCGGCGGATCGGCGGTGCGCCCACCCCCCGCCGCCCGCCTCGGAGACGTGTCGGTTGTCGTCGTGCCGGTACCTCGGTCCTCCCCCACCCGCCCATCATGGCGAATGCGACCGGCCCGTTCCCGCCGAACGCCGTGGCCGGCGTGTCGGACCGGCTGAAAGGAGGGCCCCCTGCGATCGCAGGGGGCCCTCCGGACGGTTCAGGAGCCGCGGGGCGGCTCAGCCCATCGCCGCCAGGAAGTCGCTGTAGAACAGCCCCAGCGCGATGGCAACGCCGATCCCGGCGATGATCCAGAACCGGACCACGATGTTGACCTCGCTCCAGCCGGCGAGTTCGAAGTGGTGCTGCAGGGGCGACATCCGGAACACCCGCTTGCCGGTGGTGCGGAACGAGATGATCTGGATGACCACCGACATCGTGATGATCACGAACAGCCCGCCGATGATCGGCAGCAGCAGGATGGTCCGGGTGGACATCGCCATGCCGGCGATCAGGCCGCCCAGGCCCAGCGCCCCGGTGTCGCCCATGAAGATCCGGGCCGGGGAGGTGTTCCACCACAGGAAGCCGACGCAGGCCCCGGCCGCCGCCCCGGCGATCAGCGCGATCTCCAGCGGATCCCGGACGGTGTAGCAGTAGTTGTTCGGGTTCGCCGTGTACGCCGGGTCGGCGCACCAGTGCCGGTACTGCCAGAACGCGATCAGCGCGTAAGCCGCGAGGACCATCACCGACGCGCCGGTGGCGAGGCCATCGAGGCCGTCGGTGAGGTTCACGCCGTTGGTCGCCGCCATCACCACGAAGATGAAGATGACCACGGCGCCGATCTTGCTGATGTCCAGGGCGGGGATGTCCCGGATGAAGCTCAGCGTGCTGGCACCCACCGTCTCGGTGTTGGTGGCCGCGCCGCTGGCGTCGGTCATGCTGCTCGGGAAGTACAGCGCGACGACGCCGAAGAGCGCGCCGACGAGGATCTGCCCCGCCAGCTTGCCCCGCTTGTTGAGCCCGCCGCTGTTCCGCTTGCGGACCTTGAGGAAGTCGTCGATGAAGCCGACCGCGCCGGAGAACACCATCAGGCCCAGCAGGAACAGCGCGGTGATGGTCGGCTCGACCTGGGCGATCTGCGCGTCCGGCAGGGTGGTCAGGGCGAGGTGCCCGGCGACGTACGCGATGACCGTGGCCAGGATGAAGACCACGCCGCCCATCGTCGGCGTGCCCTTCTTGCCCTCGTTGCTGGCAAGCCCGAGGTTCGATCGGATCGGCTGGCCGGCCTTCAGCCGGGCGAACACCTTGATCGCGATCGGGGTGCAGAACAGCGAGACGAGGAACGCCACCCCGATGGCGATGATCACCGCCCTCATGCGGCGGCCCCCTCGCCCGTGGCGTCGACGCGCAGCGCGTCGGCCACCTCCCAGGTGCGGTACCGGGAGCCCTTCACCAGGACGACATCACCCGGTCGCAGTTCGCCCCGCAGCATCTCGACGGCCGCCGCCTGATCGGTGAGCAGCACCGACTCTCCTCCCCAGTCCTCTACCGCTGTCGCGCCCTCATGGATCGGCGCCGCCGGCTCGCCCACCACGAGCAGCCGGTCCACCCCCAGCCCGGCCGTGAGCCGGCCGACCTCCAGATGTCCGTCCCGTTCGTACGGCCCCAGCTCGGCCATGTAGCCCAGCACCGCGAGCGTGCGCCCCCCGCCGCGCATGCCGTCGAGCGCCCGCAGCGCCACCGCCATCGACGCCGGGTTCGCGTTGTACGAATCGTCAATCACCGTCACACCGTCGGGGCGCTCGAAGACGTCCATCCGACGGGTGGAGACCAGACCCAGCTCGCCCAGTGCGGCGGCCAGCTCGGTCAACGGCATGCCCAGCTCCCGGGCCACCGCGGCGGCGGCCAGCGAGTTGGAGACCTGGTGCCGGCCGGTCAGCCCGAGCCGCACCGGCGCGCTCCCCTCCGGGGTCACCAGGGTGTACGACGCCCGGCCCCGCCCGTCCAGGGTGACGTCCACGGCCCGGACGTCGGCGTGCGCGGCCTCGCCGTAGCGGACCACCCGGGCCCGGGTACGCCCGGCCATCGCGTCGACGAGCGGGTCGTCGGCGTTGAGCACGGCCAGCCCGTCGGCCGGCAGCGACTCGACCAGCTCCCCCTTGGCCAGCGCGATGTTCTCCACCGAGCCGAACTCGCCGAGGTGCGCCACGCCGACGTTGAGCACCACGGAAATCCGGGGCGGCACCACCTCGCACAGGTAGCGCACGTGCCCCACCCCCCGGGCGCCCTTCTCCAGCACCAGGAACCGGGTGTCCGGATCGGCCCGCAACGCCGTCCACGGGTGGCCCAGCTCGTTGTTGAACGACCCGGGCGGGGCCACCGTGGGGCCGAGCCGGACGGTGAGCTGGGCGATCAGGTCCTTCGTGGTGGTCTTGCCGGACGAGCCGGTCAACCCGATCACGGTCAGTTCGGGCAGCCGGTCCACCACGGCCCGGGCCAGCCGGCCCATCGCGTCCAGGGCGTCGGCGACCAGCACCATCGGCACCCCGGGCACATCCCGGGTGCCGAGCACCGCGACCGCGCCGGCCTCGACGGCCGCGGCGGCGTAGTCGTGGCCGTCCACCTTCTCCCCGGGGAACGCCACGAACAGCGTCCCGGCGGACACCTTGCGCGAGTCGAACTCGACCGGGCCCGTCACCCGGGCGGCCGGGTCGGCGGCGAGCAGCCGGCCGTCGACCGCCCCGGCCACCTCGGCCAGTGTCAGCGGGATCACCGCTGACCCGCCAGGTCGCCGAAGCGGGCGCGCAGCGCGTCGGCCAGCTCGGTCCGGTCGTCGAACGACAGCACCTCGCCGCCGATCTCCTGCCCGCGCTCGTGGCCCTTGCCGAGCACGGCCACCACGTCGCCCGGGGCGGCCAGCCGGACCGCCTCGTCGATCGCCGCCCGGCGGCCGGCGACCTCGACGATCCGGGCCGGGGCCCCGGACCCGTACGCCCCGGCCAGCACCTCCGCCCGGATCGCGCCCGGGTCCTCGGTGCGCGGGTTGTCGTCGGTCACCAGCACCACGTCGGCCCCCTGTGCTGCGGCGGCGCCCATCGCCGGCCGCTTGCCCCGGTCCCGGTCGCCGCCGGCGCCGATGACGCAGATCAGCCGCCCGGCGCTCAGCTCGCGCAGCGCGGCCAGGGCGGCCACGATCGCGTCGGTCTTGTGCGCGTAGTCGACCACCCCACGCACCGGGCCGGCCGTAGCGACCAGCTCCAGCCGGCCGGGGACCCCGCCGCAGGCGGCCACCCCGGCGGCGGCGGTCTCCGCGTCCACTCCGGCGGCGACCAGCGCGGCGATGGCCAGCAGGGCGTTGGCCACGTTGTGCCGCCCGGGCAGCGCCACCCCGGCCGGGACGGTCGACCCGTCGGGGCCGTGGGCGGTGAACCGCTGGGCATAGCCCTCGCCGTCGACGTCGCCGGCGTACCAGGTGGCGGTCGGGTCGCCGGCGGCCGAGTAGCTGACCGTGGCGGGCTTGAACAGCGGGCGCAGGGCCGCGTCGTCGTGGTTGAGCACCTCGACCGCGCAGCGCCCGTCGAACAGCTGGGCCTTCGCGGCGAAGTAGTCCGCCGAGTCGGCGTGGAAGTCCAGGTGGTCGGAGCCGAAGTTGGTGTATCCGCCCACGGTGAACCGCACCCCGCCGACCCGACCCATCGCCAGGGCGTGGCTGGAGACCTCCATGACCAGCGCGGTGACGCCGCGCTCCCGGGCTGCGGCGAGCATGGCGTGCAGGTCGGTGGCCTCCGGCGTGGTCCGCACGCTGTCGACCACCAGGTCGCCCAGCCGGGTCTCCACCGTGCCGATCAGCCCGGTCACGTGGCCGGCGGCGCGCAGCCCCGACTCGACGAGGTAGGCGGTGGAGGTCTTGCCGGCCGTCCCGGTGATCCCGATGACGGTCAGCCCGGCGGTGGGGTCGCCGTAGACGGCGGAGGCGAGGGGGCCGAGCACCGCGCGGGGGTCGGGCACGATCAGCGCGGGCAGGCCCGCCGCAGCCACCGCCGGGGCGCCGGCCGGGTCGGTCAGGGCGGCCACCGCGCCCGCTGCCGCCGCGCCGGCGGCGAACTCCGCGCCGTGGCGGCGGGCGCCGGGCAGCGCGGCGTACAGGTCGCCGGGGCGGACCTCCTGGCTGGCGTGGGTCACCCCGGTCACCGCGACGTCGGCGGCACCTGACGGCGGCTCGACGGCGAGCCGGTCGGCGAGATCGCCGAGCCGGAGTCCGGTCATGGTACGGGGGCGTGGATTGCCGGGCACGGCGTCAGACCCTACCCGGTCGTCCGGTCTCGACCGCACAGCCGCCCCGGTGGTTCGTCCCCACTCACCGATGATGTCCCCCCGCGCCTGGTCAGCGCGGAAAGACCTCGAACTTGGGCGGCTTGGCCGCCGACGGGGGAACCCGGTACCGGCTGAGGGTGAAGCCCATGATCTCGCGGAAGGCCGGCGCGGCGACCGCCCCGCCGCCGCCCTCGGGGCTCCACACGAAGACCGCCACCACGAACCGCGGGTTGTCCGCCGGGGCCATCCCGATGAACGAGCCGACCTCGCCGGGCTGCTGCTTGCCGTCGACGTAGCGCAGGCCGGTGCCGGTCTTGCCGGCCACCTGGTAGCCGGGCACCGCGGCGGCGAGCCCGGTGGCCCCGTCGACCGTGGTGACCGCCTGGAGCATGGTACGCAGCGCCGCCGCGTTCTGCGGGCTGAGCACCGAGCGGGTGACCGGCGCCTTGCCCGGGGTTCGGCTGCCGTCCTTCCCGTTGATCACCGCTTTGATCAGGTGTGGCTGGACGTAGGTGCCGTTGTTGGCGATCGCCCCGTACGCGGCGGCCATCTGCAGCGGCGTGGCGTCGACGCTGTGCCCGATCGGCACCGACCCCTCCGACGACCCGCTCCACTGCTCGGCAGGGAGCAGCCGGCCACTGGCCTCGCCCGGCATGCCCTCGCCGGTGGGCTGGCCGAGCCCGAAACGCTTCTGGTAGTCGATCAGCCGGTCCCGGCCGAGCTTGTCGGCGATCTCGATGGTGCCGACGTTCGACGAGTACGCCAGCATCCCGGCGAGGCTCATCTTCTGCCCGTCGGCAGGGTGGGTGTCGCGGAAGACCGTGTCGCCCTTGCGGATGGTGTTGGCGACCGGCAGCGCGGTGTCGGGCGTGACGACGCCCTCCTGGAGCGCCGCGCCGAAGGTGATCGCCTTGTGGATCGAGCCGGGGTCGACCACGAAGCTGGTGGCGGCGTCCTCTCGGTCCGTGGGCGCGCTCTCCTCGTGCTTCGCGGCGTTGTAGGTGGGGTGGCTGGTCTGGGCCAGCACCTCGCCGGTGGGCGCGTCGAGCACGACGACCGCGCCGATGCTGCCCTGGGCCTTGTCCATCTGGTCCTTCAGCACCTGCTGCGCCTTGAACTGGAGGTCCCGGAGGATGGTCAACTCCAGGGAGCTGCCCGGCTTGGCCGGGGTGGTGCGGCTGTAGCCGCCCGGGATGGGGGCACCCAGGTCGCCCTGCCCGGCCTCGTACACCCGGCGGCCGTACTCGCCGCGCAGCAGGTCGTCGTAGCGGGCCTCCAGGCCCTCCAGGCCGACCATGTCCTGGCTGGTGAAGCCGAGCAGGTTGGCGGCCAGGTCGGCGCCGGGCACCTCGCGCCGCTCGTCGCGGTGCACGCCGATGCCGGCCAGCTCCAGCGCCATGATCTTCTTGGCGGTGGGGATGTCGACGCCGCGCGCCAGGTACTCGAACTGGGACGCGCGGCCGTTGTCCCGGGTGCGCTGCTTCATCCGCCCGGCCAGTTCGGAGGCGGGCAGGCCGAGCAGGGGCGAGAGCGCCCGCGCGGCCGCCGCGCGGTCCTCGACCCGGGTGGGGTCGGCGAAGACGTACCGGGCCTCGACGCTGTTCGCCAGCGGGGCCCCGGTGCGGTCGTAGATCGCACCCCGGGGGGCGGGCAGGTCGACCCGGGTCAGCCGGTCGGCCAGCCCGCCGCCGGCGTACGCCGGGGTGTCGACGGCCTGGAGGAAGACCAGCCGGATGCCGATGGTGGCGAACAGCACGAGGACGAGCAGGGTGCCCAGGCGCAGCCGGCGCCGGGGGTCGGCCAGTCGGGGCGGCTTGCGCGGCTTGCGCGGCGAGCGCCGGGCGGTGGGCCGCTCCGGGCGACGCGGGGCGCGCGGGCCGGGCCGGCGGCGCGGCGGGGGCGGCGCGTCATCGTCGTCGTCGGCCGGCGTGCGGGCCGGCCGGGCCTGGACGGTCCGGATCACCCCGGAGCGCCCGGCCCGGGCGCCCTCCCGCCGGCCCGCGCGGGTCGAGCCGACCCGGCCACCGTCGAGCACCTGCAACGCCGGTCGGAACGGATCGCCGCCGGCCCCGGTTCTGCGGGGGGTACGCCGCTGCTCGGCGCCCCCGGCACCCGGCCGGCCGAGTGCGCCGCCCTCCTCGCGGATGGTCCGCCCGCGGGGGGTGTACGCCCGAGCGTCGGAGATGCCACCCACGCCGGGCTCGCCGGCACGCGGCTCGCCCCGCCCGCTGGTGGAGCGCGACGAATTGCGCCGGGACCCCGTGGGGTCCCGGCGCGGTTCATCCGATCTCGGCGGCACCGGTCAGCCTCCCGCACCCTGCTGGCTGGTGACCGAGGGCTGGCCGTCGGCCGGCTGCGGCACGCCGATGATCCGGCCGTCCGGCAGCCGGATGTACGCCGGCTCCTCGGCCTCGACCATGCCCAGCCGCTTCGCGGCGGCGGTGAGGTTGCCCGGGGCCTCCGCGTCGGCGATCTTCTTCTCCAGCTGCTGCTGGTCCACGTCGAGCTTGGCCTGCTGCTGCTGGAGCCTCTCCAGCCGGAAGGAATTCTCGTTGATCTTGGTGTTGACCAGCAGGATGCCGAGCACCCCGCCGACGACCAGCACCAGGATCAGCGCGACGAAGGGCGCCCGCGGCACCGTCACCGGCGGCGGCGGAGCGACCCGCAGCCGTGGCGACGGGGTCGCCGCCGGACTGGTCCGCTCGGCCGGGCGCAGCGCGGCGCTGCCGTTGGTCGGGAACTCGCGCGCCCCCCGGGCGCGAGTCTCCCCCTGCCGGTCGAACCGGCCGGCCCCCGCCGCCGGAACACCGGTCCGCGTGGTCCGCTGCGCCGCGGTCCGGCCCCCCGACCGCGGTGCGCGCTGCCCAACGCCGGTGTCCCGGCCGTCGCGCTTGTCAACGTTCATCTTCCCTCCCCCTCCTCGTCCGTCCCTGCCCCTCGCCCTGCGTCGGCCTCGGATCCGCCGATCCCGCCGACCCCGGTTGGTGCATCGCCCTGACCCGCCGGCGGTACCGTTCGCGGTCGGCCCGCCCCTGCTGCTCCGCCTCCGGGTCGATCCGTTCCGCGGCCCGCAGGCGCACCGAGGCGGCGCGCGGGTTCGCGGCGACCTCCTCCTCCCCGGGCAGCTCCGCGCCCCGGCTGAGCAGCCGGAACGTCGGAGCCGAACCGGGAAGTTCGACCGGGAGGTCGACCGGGCCCTTGCTGCGAACCCGGTCGGCGAGGGCCGCCTTGGTGAGCCGGTCCTCCAGCGAGTGGTAGGACAGGACCACCATGCGACCACCCACGGTGAGCGTGTCGAGAGCAGTTGGCAGCGCCGTCTCCAGCGCTGCCAACTCCTTGTTTACCTCGATCCGTAAAGCCTGAAACGTTCTCTTGGCGGGGTGTCCGCCCGTCCGTCGGGCTGCTGCCGGGATGCTCTCCCTGACCAGTTCCGCCAGCCGCGCCGACGAGGTGATCCGGGCCCGCTCGCGCTCCCGGAGGATCGCCGAGGCGACCCGCACGGCGAACTTCTCCTCGCCGTACACCCGCAGCACCCGGGCCAGGTCCGGGTGGGAATAGCTGTTGACCACCTCCTCGGCGGTCACCCCCCGGGTCTGGTCCATCCGCATGTCCAGCGGGGCGTCCTGCGCGTAGGCGAACCCGCGGTCGGGCGCGTCCAGCTGGAGCGAGGAGACGCCCAGGTCGAACAGGATGCCGTCGATCGCCGGGTAGCCGAGCCGGTCCAGCACCTCGGGCAGCTCGTCGTAGACGGCGTGCTCCAGGTGGACCCGGTCGGCGAACCTGGCCAGCCGGACCCGCGCGTGGGCGAGGGCCTCGGTGTCCCGGTCCAGCCCGATCAGCACCGTGCGCGGATGCCGTTCCAGCACCGCCTCGGCGTGACCGGCCAGACCCAGCGTGGCGTCGACGTGGATCGTGCGGTCGCCCCTGTCCAGCGCGGGGGCCAGCAACTCGAGACACCGCTCGAGCAGCACAGGCACGTGCGTGCCGCGAAGCTCCCCCATGTCGACCCCCACTTGGATTGAACCGTCCGTTTCTCTCCGCGCCTGCCGTCGCCACGACGCCTCCGTCGTACCGCCAGATCCCCATCCGCTCCCGCCCGCCGGAGGCCGCGGCCCTCCGATGAGATCGTGCGCCTGGCACCGGGGAAGGGGTGCCAGGAACTCGAAAGCGGCTGGAGATCTCGCAGTACGTCGGGCGCCGTCACGCCCTTACAGACCGCCCGGCAGCACCCCCTCCTCGATGTCGGCGAAGTCGTCCTCGCTCTCGGAGAGGTAGGTCTCCCAGGCCACTTTGTCCCAGACCTCCACCCGCGTGCTCGCCCCGATCACCACCAGGTCCCGGTCGAGCCCCGCGTACGCCCGCAGGTGGGGCGGGATGGTGACCCGGCCCTGCTTGTCCGGGACCTCGTCGTGCGCGCTGGCGAAGAAGACCCGGCTGTACGCCCGGGCCGCCTTGTGCGTCATGGGTTGCGCGCGCAACTGGTCGGCGATGCGCTGGAACTCGGGCATCGGGAAGACGTAGAGACAGCGATCCTGCCCTTTGGTGATCACGACACCCCCCGCCAGCTCATCCCGGAACTTCGCCGGAAGGATCAACCGGCCCTTGTCGTCCAGGCGCGGAGTGTGGGTGCCGAGAAACACCGGCCCAACCCCCTCGCCCATTCAGCGGCGTTCGCGGCGCCGCTTTCCCCCCGGGCCGGTGGGCCCTACCGACCTCACCATTGGGCCCCACTCTACTCCACTTCCCTCCACCTGCAACCAGAATCGCCCGCACGGCGCGGCGTTTCGGAACGCAAAACCGCACGTCAGAGGGGGTGGAGCAGAGTGGAGGGCCGGAGCGCCCCCACCGGGGCGTCCACTACCCGACATAGATCGACTCCATCCGGTCCAGCGCGCGCTGACCGTCCGCCGGACGCCCCCGGCCGAACGGTTCGCCGTCGGCGGCGATCTGGCGGGGGCCGCGGTCCGGTAACCTCGCTCGCGTGACGGACGCGAAGATGCCCCTGCGGGCGAAAGTGGCCAGCTCGGTGTCGCGGACCGCCGCGGCGCTGTCGAGAGCCGCGGGTCGTGGTGACGGTTCGGTGATCGGCGGCTGGATCGGCCTGAAGATCGACCCGGACCTGCTCGCCCACCTGTCTGCCGGACGTGCCATCGCGCTCGTCTCCGGCACCAACGGCAAGACGACCACCACCCGGCTGGCCGCCGCGGCGGTCGGCGTCCTGGGCCGGGTGGCCACCAACTCCTTCGGCGCCAACATGCCCACCGGCCACACCTCGGCGCTGGCCAAGGCCGGCAGCACACCGTACGCGGTACTGGAGGTCGACGAGCACTACCTGGCCCAGGTCCTGGAGGCAACCGAGCCACACGTGGTGGCGCTGCTCAACCTCTCCCGGGACCAGCTCGACCGGGCCAAGGAGGTCGCCATGATGGCGCAGCTCTGGCGGGCCGCGCTGATCAATCACCCGGACGTGCGGGTGGTGGCGAACGCCGACGATCCGATGGTGGTGTGGGCCGCCACCCCGCCCGGCGACCCGGCCCGCGGCATCCGGCCGCCGAACGTCACCTGGTTCAGCGCCGGCCAGCGCTGGCACGACGACTCGTGGGTCTGCCCTGAATGCGGCCACACCATCCAGCGCTCCGGCGAGCAGTGGTGGTGCAGCGGCTGCCCGCTGCGTCGCCCCGGCCCGCAGTGGACGGTGGAGGACGACGGCGTGCTCGACCCCACCGGGGCCTGGCACAAGGTGACCCTCCAGCTCCCCGGCAAGGTCAACGTGGGCAACGCGGCGACCGCCCTGGCCGTCGCCGCCGAGTTCGGCGTGCGCCCGGTCGACGCGGTCTCCCGGCTGGGCTCCGTCACCTCGGTCGCCGGCCGCTACGCCCAGGTCGACCGGGACGGGCGCAACATCCGGCTGCTGCTGGCGAAGAACCCCGCGAGCTGGCTGGAGGCGTTCGAGATGGCCGACGTGGCCCCGACGCTGCTGTCCATCAACGCCCGGGACCCCGACGGGATGGACACCTCCTGGCTGTTCGACGTCGACTTCGCCCCGCTGCGCGGCCGGCAGGTGCTGATCACCGGCGACCGGGCGTACGACCTGGCGGTCCGCCTCGACGTCAACGGGGTGCCCTTCCAGCACATCCGGACGTTCGCCGAGGCGGTCCGGGCCGTGCCACCCGGCCGCCTGGAGGTCATCGCCAACTACACCGCCTTCCAGGACATCCGAGCGGAGCTGGACCGTGTCAACTGAGAGCCTGCGTATCGTCTGGATCTACCCCGACCTGCTGTCCACGTACGGCGACCGGGGCAACATGCTGATCCTGGCCCGCCGGGCGCAGCAGCGCGGGATGCCGGTGGAGGTGCTGGAGGTCCGCTCCGACCAGCGGCTGCCCGCCACCGCCGACATCTACCTCATCGGCGGCGGCGAGGACGGCCCACAGGCGCTCGGCGCGCAGCGGCTGCGGGCCGACGGCGGCCTGCACCGGGCCGCCGCCCAGGGATCGGTGGTGTTCGGCGTCTGCGCCGGCTACCAGCTCCTCGGCACCTCGTTCTTCGCCAAGGGCGTCCAGTGCACCGGGCTGGAGCTGCTCGACCTCTCCTCCGACCGGGGCCCGAGCCGCGCCGTCGGCGAGCTGGCCGGCGACATCGACCCCCGGCTCGGCGTGCCGGCGCTCACCGGCTTCGAGAACCACGGCGGCCGGACCCACCTCGGCCCGGGGGTCTCCCCGCTGGCCCGGGTGACCGCCGGGATCGGCAACGACGGCGCCACGGAAGGCGCGTGGCGGGGCAAGTTGCTCGGCACGTACTCGCACGGCCCCGCCCTGGCCCGCAACCCCGCCCTGGCCGACCTGCTGCTGCGCTGGGCGACCGGCGCGCACCAGCTCCCGCCGCTGGACGACACCTGGGCCGACCGGCTCCGCTCCGAGCGCCGCGCCGCCGTGGCCGCCGCCCGGGCATGATCCAGGCGGCCCGGCGGCTGCTCCGGCAGCCGTCGGCCGTCCGGTTCGCGCTGCTGCTGCTCCTGCTCGCCACCTTCGGGGCGGCCCTGCTCGTCGTCCCCCTGCCCGAGGCGGAGGAGTTTCCCGGGCTGGCCGACCGGCTGGGCGGGCTCGCCCCCGTGGCGGCGGTCGGCGGCGGGGCGCTGTTGCTGGTCGCGCTGGTCCCCCGGACCTTCATCACGCTCGCCTCGGGGGCGATCTTCGGCGCGCTGGAGGGCGCCGCGTACGCGCTGGGCGCCGCGCTACTCGCGGCGGCGCTGGGCTTCACGGTCGGCCGCCTCCTCGGCCGGGAGTTCGTCGCCGACCGGGTACGCGGCCGGCTGGCCCGCCTCGACGGCTGGTTCGCCCGGCAGAGCGTCCTCGGTGTGATCACCGTACGGCTGCTGCCGATCGCCGGGTTCGGGCTGGTCAGCTACGGCTACGGCACCACGGGCACCCGGGTGCTGCCGTTCCTGGCCGGCAGCGTCCTCGCCTCCGCCCCCACCGCCTTCGGCTACGCGGCGCTCGGCGCGGCGGCCACCTCCCCGGGCGACGTCAACTGGTACGCCGCCGCCCCCGCCGGCCTCGGCCTGATCGCCAGCGCGGTGCTGGTCCACCGATGGTGGCGCGCCGAACGCGGGCGGCGGGTGAAGACCGCCGAATGACCACAGCGACCGTCGGCGCATGCCCCGGCGGTCTACTCGCTCGCACAAGCGCCGGCAGCCCCACACCCCCGTCCCCGCCGATCGTGCGGTTGCGGCCCCCACATACCGGCCAGAACGGACGGAACAAGGGCCGCAACCGCAAGATCGCGGAGACACGGGGCGGGGGCGGGGCGGGAGACGCGGAGTGGAGGGCGGGGTCAGGCGACGACGGAGACCATGCGGTCCTTGATGACGATGACCTTGCGGGGGGCCTTGCCGGCCAGGGCGGACTCGACCGCCTCCAGGGCCGCCACGCGGACCGTCTCCTCGGACGCGTCGGCGGGGACCTCGATCCGGCCGCGGACCTTGCCGTTGATCTGCACCGGGTACGTCACCGTCTCGGCGACCAGCAGCGCCGGGTCGGCGACCGGGAAGTCCGTGTACGCCAGCGAGGCGTCGTGGCCCAGCCTGCGCCACAGTTCCTCGGCGACGTGCGGGGCGAACGGGGCGAGCATCAGCACCAGCGGCTCGGCCACCTCACGGGGGGTGGCCGGCAGCCGGGTCAGCGCGTTGGTCAGCTCGATCAGCTTGGCGATCGCGGTGTTGAACCGGATCCCCTCCATGTCGCCGCGTACCCCGTCGACGACCTTGTGCAGCAACCGCCGGGTGGCCTCGTCGGCCGGGGCGTCGGTGACCCGCAGCTCGCCGGTCTGCTCGTCGACGACGGCCCGCCAGACCCGCTGCAGGAACCGGTACGACCCGACGACCGCCCGGGTCTCCCACGGGCGGGACACCTCCAGCGGGCCCATCGACATCTCGTACACCCGGAAGGTGTCCGCGCCGTAGGCGGCGCACATGTCGTCGGGGGTGACCACGTTCTTCAGCGACTTGCCCATCTTGCCGTACTCGCGGCGCACCTCCTCGTCGCCCAGGAACCAGGCGCCGTCGCGCTCGACGACCTCCTCGGCCTGCACGTAGGAGCCCCGGGGATCGACGTACGCGTACGCCTGGATCATGCCCTGGTTGAACAGCTTGCGGTACGGCTCGAACGACGAGACGTGGCCCAGGTCGTACAGCACCTTGTGCCAGAAGCGGGCGTACAGCAGGTGCAGCACGGCGTGTTCGGCGCCGCCGACGTACAGGTCGGTGCCCCCGCAGTCGCCCTCGGCGCGCGGGCCCATCCAGTACCGCTCGTTCTCGGCGTCGACGAACCGGTCGGCGTTGGTCGGGTCCAGGTAGCGCAGCTCGTACCAGCAGGAGCCGGCCCACTGCGGCATCACGTTGGTCTCCCGGGTGTACCGCTTCGGCCCGTCGCCCAGGTCCAGCTCCACCTCGACCCAGTCGCGCCGGCGCGACAGCGGGGTCTCCGGGTTGCTGGCGGCGTCGTCGGGGGCGAACGTCTTCGGGGAGAAGTCGTCCACCTCGGGCAGCTCGACCGGCAGCATCTCCTCCGGCAGCGCGATGACCGCCCCGGTCTCGTCGTACACGATGGGGAACGGCTCGCCCCAGTAGCGCTGCCGGGAGAACAGCCAGTCGCGCAGCCGGTAGGTGACCGCGCCGGTGCCGTGCCCGTTCGCCTCCAGCCAGGAGATGATCGCCGCCTTGGCGTCGGTGACCCCCAGGCCGTTCAGGTCCAGGCCACGCTCGGGAGCGGCGCTGTTCACCGCGGGGCCGTCCCCGGTGTACGCCTTGCCGTCGAAGCCGTCGGCCGGCTGCACGGTGCGCACGATCGGCAGGTCGAAGACCTCGGCGAACGCCCAGTCCCGCTCGTCCTGCGCGGGCACCGCCATGATCGCGCCGGTGCCGTAGCCGGCCAGCACGTAGTCGGCGATGAAGATCGGGACCTGCCCGCCGGTGACCGGGTTGGTGGCGTACGCGCCGACGAAGACGCCGGTCTTCTCCTTCGTGTCGGACTGCCGCTCCACGTCGGTCTTGGCCGCCGCCGCCTTCCGGTACGCCTCGACGGCCGCCCGGGGGCCGGTGTGCCCGCCGGTCCAGGCGTCCTTCGTGCCCTCCGGCCAGGCGGCCGGCACCAGCGCGTCGACCAGCTCGTGCTCGGGCGCCAGCACCATGTAGGTGGCCCCGAAGACGGTGTCGGGCCGGGTCGTGAACACCCGCACCGGCGCGACGGCGGTCGGGAAGTCGATGTGCGCGCCGGTGGATCGGCCGATCCAGTTGCGCTGCATCAGCTTGATCGGCTCGGGCCAGTCCAGCGTGTCCAGGTCGTCCAGCAGCCGGTCGCCGTACGCGGTGATCCGCATCTTCCACTGCTTCAGGTTCCGCTTGAACACCGGGAAGTTGCCCCGGTCCGAGCGGCCGTCGGCGGTGACCTCCTCGTTGGCCAGCACGGTGCCCAGCCCCGGGCACCAGTTCACCGGCGCCTCCGAGACGTACGCCAGCCGGCGGTCGTCGACGATCCTGCGCCGCTCGGCGACGGTCAGCTCCGCCCAGGGGCGACCGTCCGGAGTGGGCCGGGTGCCGCCGGCGAACTCGGCGATCAGCTCGGCGACCGGGCGGGCCTTCTTCGCGTCCTGGTCGTACCAGGAGTTGAAGACCTGCAGAAAGATCCACTGGGTCCAGCGGTAGAAGTCGGTGTCGATGGTCGCCACCGAGCGGCGGTCGTCGTGGGCCATCCCCAGCCGGCGCAGCTGCTCCTTGTACCGGGCGATGTTCGCCACGGTGGTGGTGCGCGGGTGGGTGCCGGTCTGCACGGCGTACTGCTCGGCGGGCAGCCCGAACGCGTCGAAGCCCATCGCGTGCAGCACGTTGCGCCCGGCCATCCGCTGGTACCGGGCGAAGCAGTCGGTGCCGATGTACCCCAGCGGGTGCCCGACGTGCAGGCCCGCCCCCGACGGGTACGGGAACATGTCCAGCACGTACAGCTTCTCCGCGCCGGCCCGCGGGTGGTCGGGGTCGGCCAGCGGGCCGGTCGGGTTCGGGGCGTGGAAGGTGCCCTCCCGCTCCCAGGTGTCCTGCCAGCGCCGCTCGATCTCGTCGGCCAGGGCCGCGGTGTACCGGTACGGGGGGATGTCGCCCGCCGGTGCTGCCTCACTCATGGTGTCTCCTCGCTTCGCTCGTCGCCGCCGGCCATCCCTCGGCCGGGCTGGGTGCTGACCTCGCTCGGCGCGGTCATGTCGTCATGGGGGTGCTCCGCCCGCCGCGCGGCGGGCGGGGGCCCGTGCCGCCCGTCGCCGGAGCGGGCCCGACCGGCGGAGGGCACAAAAAAGCCCCTCGCGCAGGAGGGGCCGCCGTGCTGTCGCGCGTCAGCGCATCAGCACGGCCCGGTAAGAAGCAGGAAGACTCCGGCCATGTCGGGGAGTGTACCCCGCGGGCCGGGCGCGCGCGTCGCCCGCCTCAGGGAGGCGGAGCGCCGGCGCGGCCCCTCCACCGACGGTGCGGACTCTGCTAACCCCCGTCCGACTCCCCCGTCCGGCGAATATTCGGGGGGTAACCGGCCGAGTTCCTGCAAGGGTCGGCGATCACGACAAACATGGTTAGCCTGAGGGGCCTGTGAGATTTCTGCGGCAGACGAGAAGATTCTGGTCCCGCTGCGAACCCGACGGCGGGTCCAGGTGCTCTGTACAGAGCTGCCGTTCCGGCGACGAGGAGGAGGCCCGTGACACAACAGACCTGGGACGAGGTGGGCGGTCTGCTACCGCACGACGAGTTCCGCACCGCCAGCGAGGCCATCGTGGCCAACATCGAGCAGGTCATCGAGGGCAAGACCGCCACGATCCGGCTCGCCCTCGCCGTCCTCCTCGCCGAGGGCCACCTCCTCATCGAGGACGTCCCAGGCGTCGGCAAGACCAAGCTGGCGAAGGCCCTCGCCCGGTCGATCGACTGCTCCGTGCGCCGCATCCAGTTCACGCCGGACCTGCTGCCCAGCGACGTCACCGGGGTGAGCGTCTACAACCAGGAGACGCACGACTTCGAGTTCCGGCCCGGGGCGGTCTTCGCCAACCTGGTCGTCGGCGACGAGATCAACCGCGCGTCGCCGAAGACCCAGTCCGCGCTGCTGGAGTGCATGGAGGAGCGACAGGTCACCGTCGACGGGGTCACCTACCAGTTGCAGACCCCGTTCATGGTGATTGCCACCCAGAACCCGATCGAGATGGAGGGGACGTACCCGCTGCCCGAGGCGCAGCGGGACCGGTTCACCGCCCGGATCGCCATGGGATACCCGGACCCCGCGGCCGAGCTGGCCATGCTGGACGGGCACGGCGCGGCCGACCCGCTCCAGGAGCTGGGGGCCGTCTCCGACGCCGACACGGTCCGCCGGCTGATCGCCACGGTCCGCGAGGTGCACGTCGCCGACGCGGTGAAGCAGTACGCGGTCGACCTGGTCACCGCCACCCGGGAGGCTCCCGACCTGCGACTGGGCGCGTCCCCCCGGGCCACTCTCCAGCTCCTGCGCACCGCCCGGGCCGTCGCCGCCCTGGAGGGCCGCGACTACGTCCTGCCCGACGACCTCCAGGCGCTCGCGGTGCCGGTGCTCGCCCACCGGATCATCCCGACCGCCGACGCCCAGCTCGCCCGGCGCACCACCGACGCGATCGTGTCCGAGCTGGTGCACCGGCTCCCGCTGCCGCACGACCGCCAGCGCTCCCCGTACGACAACCGGCCCACCGGCGAGGGCAACGGCCGAGCCACGTACGAGCCCCGGAGGCGGTGACCGTGCGCGAAGGGCTCCGGGGCCTGACCACCCGCGGCCGTTCCTTCCTGGCCGCCGCGCTGGCCGCGGGCGTCTCCGCCGCCATCCTCGGCGAGAAGGACCTGCTGCGGGTGGCGGTGCTGCTGGCCGCTCTGCCGCTGCTCGCCGCCGCGTACGTCGGGCGCAGCCGGTACAAGCTGGCCGGTAACCGGTCCCTGGAGCCGCACCGGGTGCCGGTCGGGGCCAGCTCCCGGGTGGTGCTGCGGTTGCAGAACATGTCCCGGCTGCCCACCGGCACGCTGCTGCTGGAGGACCGGCTGCCGTACGCGCTGGGCAGCCGGCCCCGGGTGGTGCTGGAGCGCCTCGGCGCGCACCAGGCCAGCTCGGTGGCGTACACCGTCCGCGCGGACGTGCGCGGCCGGTACGGGCTGGGCCCCCTGGTGGTCCGGTTGACCGACCCGTTCGGGCTGTGCGAGCTGAGCCGGGCCTTCCCCGGCACCGACCACCTCACGGTGATCCCGCAGGTCACGGCCCTGCCCTCGGTCCGGCTCCCCGGCGAGTACGCGGGCAGCGGCGACAGCCGGGCCCGCTCGGTGGCGGTGCACGGCGAGGACGACGCGGCGACCCGGGAGTACCGGGTGGGCGACGACCTGCGCCGGGTGCACTGGAAGTCGACCGCCCGCACCGGGGAGCTGATGGTCCGCCGCGAGGAGCAGCCCTGGGAGAGCCGGGCCACCGTCGTCCTGGACACCCGGGGGTACGGCCACCGCGGCGACGGGCCGACGGCGAGCTTCGAGTGGACCGTCTCCGCGGCGGCCAGCATCGCCGTGCACCTGCGCCAGGCCGGGTACAAGCTGCGTCTGGTCACCGGCGGCGGCGCGGACGTCGACGCGACCGAGGGCGCCGGGGACGGGGTGCTCCTCGACCACCTCGCCGAGGTTCGGCTCGACGGGCGCGGCGAGATCACCACACTGGTGCAGCGGGTCCGGCAGCGCGCCGACGGCGGCCTGATCATCGCGCTGTTCGGCTCGCTGAGCGCCGCCGAGGCCGAGCTGCTCGCCGGGCTGCGCGGCAACGGCGCCACCTGTGTCGGCTTCCTGCTGAACAGTTCCACCTGGCTGAACCTGCCCGCCCGGGCCCGGGCCGAGGCCGACCACGCGCACGGTGCCGCCGCGCTCGCCCTGGTGCGCAGCGGGTGGCGGGTGATCGGGGTCGACCACGGGGCCCGGCTGCCCGTGCTCTGGCCGCAGGCCGGCCGGGGCTCGCAGGGGTTCGCCCTACGGGCGGCGCTGGCCGAGACGGTCGCGGGCGGCGTGAAGTGACGCCCGGGCCAGGGCGACGTGAAGTGACGCCCGGGCCAGGGTGGCGGGGCCGACGCTCCGGCTCGGGCGTGAGGTGACGCTCCCTTCCCCGGATTGGGAGCACGCGAGGAGCCCGGCACGCCGGGCATGACACACACCGGAAGGGTGGTCCCGTGACCGCGACCCGCAACCTCGGCTTCGTGGCCGCCGGCGCGACCCTGCTCTCGGCGGCCCCGCTGTCGGCCATCTTCGAACGCTGGACCTGGCTCATCCAGGCCGCCATCGCGGTCGCGGTGGTGGCCGGCGTGGCGGCGTTGACCCGGCTGGTCCGGGCGCCGCTGTGGGGGCAGGTCCTGGGCATGCTCGCCGGGCTGGTGCTCGCGCTGACCTGGCTCTTCCCCAGCGGCGGGGAGCTGGTGGCGTTCCTGCCCACCCCGGCCACCTTCGCCCACTTCGGTGAGTTGGTCGGGGCGTCCGCGCAGGACATGCGCTCGTACGGGGTCAAGGTACCCGACACCGACCCGCTGCTGTTCATCAGCGTGCTCGGCATCGGCGGGGTGGCGATGGTGGTGGACGTGCTCGCCGTCGGGCTGCGCCGCCCGGCGCTGGCCGGCCTACCGATGCTCGCCATCTACTCGGTGCCGGTCGCGGTGTACATCGACAGCGTCCCCGCCGTGCCGTTCATGGTCGGCGCCGCCGGGTACCTCTGGCTGTTGGTCGCCGACAACGTCGACCGGGTCCGCCGGTTCGGCCGCCGGTTCACCGGTGACGGCCGGGACGTCGACGTGTGGGAGTCGTCCCCGCTGGCCGCCGCCGGCCGCCGGCTGGCCGTGGTGGGGGTCGCGCTGGCGGTGGCGCTGCCGCTGGCCGTGCCGGGGATGACCGGCGGGCTGCTCGACGCCCTCAGCTCCGGGACGGGCAACGGCACCGGACGCGCCGGCCAGGGCGGCAGCCCGGGCAAGGTCGACCTGTTCGCCGCGCTGAGCGGCGAGCTCAACCAGTCCGAGGTCGTCGAGATGGTGAAGGTGACCACCACCGAGCCGAGCCCGTTCTACCTGCGCTTCGGCGTCGCGGACAAGCTCCGGGCGGACGGCTTCCGGGAGAGCGACCCGAACGGCCGGCCGGTGAACCGGGGGCTGCCCGACCCCGCCCGGGCCGGGGAGGGCGTCGAGCAGCAGGAGTACCGGGCCACCGTCGAGGTGACGAAGAACTTCCCCATGCCCCTGCTGCCGGTCTACGGGGAGCCGGTGCGGACCGAGGATCTGGGCGGCAACTGGCTGTACGACCCGGCCCTTCAGTTGATCTTCTCCAAGCGGGACAACGCCCGCGACAAGCGCTACTCGTTCGACTACGTCCGGTCGACGTACAGTCCGGCGGCACTGCGCCGCGCCCCCTCGCTGCCGGCCGACCATCCCGTCCAGGTCCAGCAGACCGAGACCCCGCCGGTGTCGCAGGTGGACGCCCTGGTCTCCGACCTCGTCCGGGGCGAGCGCACCGACTACGACAAGGTGCGGGCGATCTACGACCACTTCTCCTCGGACAACGGCTTCACCTACAGCCTGACTACCAAGGGCGGCACCAGCGGGCAGGACATCGTCGACTTCCTCAACAACAAGGCCGGCTTCTGCCAGCAGTACGCGGCGGCGATGGCGTGGATGGTCCGAGCGGCCGGCATCCCGGCCCGGGTGGCGTTCGGCTTCACCAACGGCACCGGCCGCACCGGCGAGGGGTACGTGCTGACCAACCGGAACCTGCACGCCTGGACGGAGGTCTACTTCGACGGGATGGGCTGGGTGCCCTTCGACGCCACCCCGGCGTACGGAGTGCAGGGCTCGACCCGCTCGGCGTGGGCCCCGGACACCGACGCGCCGGAGTCCGTCACCCCCGACCCCGGCGCTCCGAGCGCCCCGGGCGAGAACGACCCCTCTCCGGACGCCGCCGGCCCGGACGCCGCCGACCGGGAAACCGATGCCGGGCTGGCCGTCGGGGCCGGCGGCCCCACCCGGCAGACCCCGGTCTGGCTCTGGTGGACGGTGGGCCTGTTCGCCCTGCTCGCTCTGCTCGCCGTGCCGGCACTGCGCCGGGCGGCGCTGCGTCGACGCCGGGGCACCCGGGTGGCCGCGGCCCCGAAGGCCACCATGCTGGACGCCGGCACCGGCGGGGACGGCGTCGAGCGGACGATCGTGGTCGGGGTGGACCCCGCCCGGGCCCGGGCGAAAGCGCACGCGGCCTGGGACGAACTGCTCGACACCCTGGTCGACTACCGGGTCCGGGTGGACCGGACGGAGACCCCCCGGGCGACGGCCGAGCGCCTGGCCACCGACGCGCTGACCGAGGACGCCTCCGCCGCCGCCGCGGCGCGGCTGCTCGGGCGCGCCGAGGAGCGGGCCCGCTACGCCCGGGATCCGCTCGCCGGTGAGGACCTGACTCCGGCCCTGCGCAGCGTCCGCGGCGTGCTCGCCGCCCGGGCCGACCGGCGGACCAGGCTGCTGGCCGCCGTGCTGCCCCCGTCGGTGCTGCTGCGCTGGCGGACGGCGGTGAGCGACACGTCCTCACGGGTGGTGGCCAGGACCGGCGACGCCCGGTACCGGCTGCTGCGCTGGAACCCGCGCCGGCTGCTGGCCAACCGCGCCGGCCGCTGACCCACCGATCAGACCACCACTCCCATCTCGTCGGCCAGGCGCAGGACGTCGAGGCTCGCCGCCGGCGACCGGCACAACAGATGGGACGGCGCTCGGCGGTGGGCCGATTGCGGTACCACCGCCGACGCCGACCCGGACGGACGGCAGAAAGAAACCGGCCGCCCCTCGGCGGCCGGGAAGGCCCGCGCGGCATCGGCGCGGGCACGAAGAAGCGGCCCGTCGTCGGACGGGCCGGGATCAGCACGGTTCCGCCGGGTCGGCGGGACCGGGGCTCAGGGGAGGGGCCGGGTCAGCGGTGCCCCTCCGGGCGCTGCCGCCACCGGTCCTCCATCCGGTCCAGGAACGACGACCGCTTGCCGGACGACCGCCCGCGCGGGCGGCGCCGACTGGTCGTCCCGCCGACCACGTGCAGGTCGGGAGACTGCGCCTTGCGGTGCGACTGCACCGCGTACGCCGCCGAACCCAGCATGACGACGAAACCCGCCACCGCGAGCGGCGGAGTCTTGATCACCGCACCGTAGACCAGCAGGGCCAGCCCAACGATGATCGCGCCGGCAGCGACAAGCAGGCGACGCCGCGCATGGAAGCGCGGATCGCTGGCACGCACGGCCGAGGCGAATTTGGGGTCCTCGGCAAGCGACCGCTCGATCTGCTCGAACAGCCGCTGCTCGTGCTCCGAGAGCGGCACGGCACTCCTCCCCGGTCACGTGGGTCGGCCCGGGCGGGCCGATAGACCGTGGCAGCCAACCGGCTGCTTACCGCCAAGTCTACGAGGGGGGTCGCGCGTCGGAAAGCGGGACGACCTATGGGCCGGGTGGATTTTCATTTCGCCCCCGGTCGCGACGGCGAAGCAGACTCGCCGGACCTATGACGGACCGCCCGAAACGGGCAGCCGCCGCGTCCGCGGCCGCCTCCGCTTCCCGCCAGCCGCGCTCGGGGGCGCCGAGGGTGAGCTGCTGCGGGGTCTGTTCCGCCGGCGCGAGGCCCTCCAGCCGCACCCCGACGAGGCGAATCCGCTCGCCGGGGTCGAGAACGGTGTAGAGCGCCAAAGCGGTGTCGAAGATCTCCCGGGCCGTGTCGGTGGGGACACCGAGGGTGCGGGAGCGGTTGACCGTGCGGAAGTCGGCCATCCGCACTTTGATCGACACCGTCCGGCCGACCTGGCCGGCCCGGCGCAGCCGGACGCCGACCTTCTCGGCGAGGGCCAACAGCGCCCGGCGGATCTCCAGCGGGTCGCCGACGTCGACGTCGAAGGTCACCTCGGCGCCGATCGACTTCTCCACCTGCTCCGGGGTGACCCGGCGTGGATCGCGCCCCCAGGCCAGCTCGTGCAGGTGGCCGGCGGCGGCCGCCCCGACCGCCTTGCGGAGCATGCCGAAGGGCGCCTCGGCCAGGTCACCGACGGTGTTCAGCCCCAGCCGGCACAGCGTCTCGGCGGACCGCTCCCCCACCCCCCAGAGCGCGGAGACGGGCAGCGGGTGCAGGAATTCGAGCACCTGGTCTGCGGGCACCACCAGCAGCCCGTCGGGCTTGGCGCGGGTGGAGCCGAGCTTGGCCACGAACTTGCTCGGCGCGACCCCCACCGAGCAGGTCAGCTCCTGCTCCCGCTCGACCCGGGCGCGGATGCGCCGGGCGATCTCGGCCGGTGCGCCGAAGAGCCGGCGGGCGCCGGCCACGTCGAGGAACGCCTCGTCGAGCGAGAGCGGCTCGACCAGCGGGGTGACGTCCCGGAAGACCTGCATGACCGCCCGGGAGGCCGCCGTGTACTGCGCGAAGTCGGGCGGCAGGTAGGCCGCGTGCGGGCAGAGCGCCCGGGCCCGCGCGGTGGGCATGGCGCTGCGGACGCCGTACCGTCGGGCCTCGTAGCTGGCGGAGCTGACCACGCCGCGCGGCCCGACCCCGCCGACCACGACGGGCCGGCCGCGCAGCTCGGGGCGGCGGCGCACCTCGACAGAGGCGAAGAAGGCGTCCATGTCGACGTGCAGGATCGGGCAGCCGGAGTCGTCGCCGTCGGGCCCGAAGCGCGGGTCACCCCCGCGCGGCAACGACTGGCTGCGGCCCATCCCCGCAGGCTAGCCCCCGGGTACGACACCCCGGGGACCGCACGGCTGCTCAGCCGCGGACCACCAGCAGCGGGATGGTCATCTCGGCAGCCGTGTCCGCCCCGTGGTACGCCACCAGGCGCGACTCGATCGGGTGCTCCGACCGGGTGGCCACCACCGCGGACGTGCCTCGGCAGACCACCACCACGTCGCCGACTCGGCGCAGGTGCTCCTCCGGCACCGGGCCGAACCAGCCGGTGGCCACCGCCTCTCCCCGGTGCAGCACCCGGGCCGCGTCGCCGAGGACCGCCGACCAGGCCGCCACCACGTCGTCGGCCGCGCCGGGCTCGACGTGCAGGTAACGGACCCGGGGTTCGCCGGCCAGCACCCGCACCCCGGCCCGCAACCCGGGGTCGGCGTCGAAGTCGACCCGGTCCGCCATCGGCACGTCGAGCTGGCCATGATCGGCGGTGACCAGCAGCGCGGCGTCCTTCGGGAGGCCGTCGACCAGCCGGGCGAGCAGCCCGTCCACCACGGCGGCGGCGACCCGCCACGGCGCGGAGTCGACCCCGCTGAGATGGCCGTGCCGGTCCAGGTCGGGGTGGTATCCGGAGACCAGGGTCGGCCCGGCCCCGGCGGCCAGCGCGGTGAGCATCGCGGCAGCGAGCGCGTCGGCGTCGGCGGCGCCCCGGTAGTCGCCACCCCGGTTGGCGGCCAGGGTGAGGCCGCTGCCGGCGTACTCGGGGCGGCTCACCACGGTCACCGCGACCCCGGCGGCGCGGGCCCGTTCGAACTGGGTGGCGACGGGCTGCCAGCCCAGCGGCTCCGGGTCGCCGGTCCACTCGATGTGGCTGAGCACCCGGTCGGTGCCGGGTACCCGGACCTTGAAGCCGAGCACCCCGTGCGCGCCGGGGGCCACGCCGGTGCCCAGGGTCACCAGGCTGGTCGGGGTGGTCGACGGGAAACCGGAGGTGAGTGGGCGGCCGACGGTCGCGGCCAGCCCGGCCAGGGTCGGGGCGTACGGGGCGGCGGTGGGGATCTGGTACCAGCCGAGCCCGTCGACCAGCAGCACGGCGACCCGCCGCACCCCGGCCAGCCGGGGGGCCAGCCCGAGCAGGTCCACGGCCCCCGGCACCCCGAGCACCGCCAGCGCGCTGGGCAGCACGTCGGCCAGGCTTCCGCCGCCGTACCGGGGCGCGACCGGCTCCAGCGGCGCGACCGGGAACTCCGGCCCCGACGCCGAGCGGGCCGGATCGCCGGGCGGGAACGGCACGGGCCCGGTCATACCGGCCGGCGCGCGAACAGATGCAGCTGGGCGGCGAGGTCCCGGTACGGCGGCCGGGCGGCCAGGGCCCGCTCCAGCTCGACCAGGGCGGCCGGTTGGCCGTCCGCGACGGCGGCGGGGAGCAGGTCGGCCAGGACGCGTACCCCGTGGATCTCCTCGACCGCGAGGCCCCCGTCGGTGAGCAGCGCCGCGGCGCGGTCGGCGTCGTAGCGCCGGCGCAGGGTGTCCCGGGGGCCGGCGGCGCCGGCCGGGTCGGCGGCCACGGCGGCAGCCAGGTCGAGGTGGCCGTTCATCGCCCGGCCGAGCACCGCGGCGGCCTGCCCCGCGACCAGGACGCTGGCCGCGCCGCCCGGGCGCAGCGCGGCGACCAGCGCAGCCACCACCAGAGCGGGGTCGTCGACCACCTCCAGCACGGAGTGGCAGAGCACCAGGTCGACGCTTGCCGGCTCGACCAGCCCGGCGAGCGCGTCGCCGTCGCCCTGCACGGCACGTACCCGGTCGGCGACGCCGGCCTCGGCGGCCCGGCGGGTCAGCGCGGCGAGGGCGTCGGGGCTGGCGTCGACCACGGTGACCCGGTGCCCGGCCTGGGCCAGCGGCACGGCGAACCCGCCGGTGCCGCCGCCGACGTCGAGGACGGTGAGCCGGTCATCGGCGCGGCGGTCCAGTTCGGCCCGGAGCACGGACCAGATGACGGCGGTACGGGGGGTCAACGGCGGGCCGGTGAGCCGGCCACGGGTCTGCTCCACGCGGTCGAGCCTAGTCACCTGGTCCAGCCGCCCGGCGCATCCGGTGGCCGGTGAACGGCGACCGGTCGAGCCGGGCGGGCTCCGGACCGGGTGGTGTCAGGACTCGCCGCCGCCGGCCGGGTCATCCTCGGCACGGGACCGGCGGGCGTTGGCCACCGGGCCGTCGGTCACCGAGTATTCGCGAATCTCGGTGGTGTGCGCCGCGACCCAACCGGCATCGAGCCGGGTGCGTCGGGCGTTGGCCACCGCACCGGTGTACGTGTCGTTACCCGCCACTCGTTCTACCCCCTCGTGGAACCCGGGCCACTCTGCCCGCGCGCGATCACAAGTCTCCCCCGCGATCGCCCGCCACACTGTAACGTCGATCACCGGAAGTCGCGGGAGGCCGGGGCGACCGGCGGTTCGATCGGGTCGAGCCGGTCGGCGGTGAGACTGATCACCCCCTCGTGCCGCTGCAACCGGCCGCGCACCACCAGGGCGGCGCTGGTCCGCGCCACCCGCCGGTGGCGCTGCCACAGCCCCGGCGAGCAGGTGACGTTGAGCATGCCGGTCTCGTCCTCCAGGTTGAGGAAGGTGACCCCGCCGGCGGTGGCCGGCCGCTGCCGGTGGGTGACGATCCCGCCGACCCGGATCCGCCGACCCGGCTCCACCCGGCCGAGCCGGGCGATCGGCACCGCGCCGAGGGCGTCGAGGCGGTCCCGGATGAACCGGGCCGGGTGGCTCTCCGGCGACAGCCCGGTCGCCCAGACGTCGGCGACGAGGCGGTCCACCGCCTCCATCCCCGGCAGGGTCGGGGCGGTCGTGCCGGTCACCGTGCCCGGCAGCCGACCCGGCCGGTCCTGGGCCGCCGCCCCGGCGGCCCAGAGCGCCTGCCGCCGGGTCAGCCCGAAGCAGGCGAAGGCGTCCGCGGTGGCCAGCGCCTCCAACTGCGCGGCGGTGAGACCCACCCGCCGGGCCAGGTCCGGCATGTCCCGGTACGGCCCGTGCGCCGCCCGCTCGTCCTCGATCCGCTCGGCCATGCCGTCGCCGAGGGTACGCACGCCGCCCAGCCCGAGCCGGACGGCCGGCCCACCGAGGCCCCACTCGTGCGGGGGCTCCCCGGGGGCGCTGCCCCACCGGGTGACCGGGGTGGATTCGAGGACGGCCTTCGCGCCGCTGGCGTTGACGTCCGGCCGGCGAACCTCCACCCCGTGCCGGCGGGCGTCGTCGACCAGGGTCTGCGGCGAGTAGAAGCCCATCGGCTGGGCGTTGAGCAGGGCGGCCAGGAACGGGCCCGGGTGGTAGCGCTTGAGCCAGGAGCTGGCGTACACCAGGTAGGCGAAGCTCATCGCGTGGCTCTCCGGGAAGCCGTAGCTGGCGAACGCGGTGAGCTTGCGGTAGACGTCGTCGGCCAGCTCCCCGGCGATGCCCCGCTCGGCCATCCCGGCGTAGAGCCGGTCGGCGATCTGCGCCATCCGCTCCACCGAACGCTTGGCCCCCATCGCCCGGCGGAGCTGGTCGGCCCCGGCCGCGTCGAAGCCGGCCAGGTCGATGGCGAGCTGCATGAGCTGCTCCTGGAACAGCGGCACGCCGAGGGTCTTCTCCAGCGCGTTGCGCATCAGCGGATGCGCGAACGTCACCGGCTCCTGGCCGTTCTTGCGCCGGATGTACGGGTGCACCGAGCCGCCCTGGATCGGGCCGGGACGGATCAGCGCCACCTCCACCACCAGGTCGTAGAACTCGCGGGGCCTGAGCCGGGGCAGGGTGGCCATCTGGGCACGGCTCTCCACCTGGAACACCCCGACCGAGTCGGCCCGGCAGAGCATGTCGTACACCTCGGGGTCGTCCAGGGTCATGTCGCCCAGGTCGAGGGTCTCACCGATCATGTCGTAGCCGTAGTGCAGGGCGGAGAGCATGCCGAGGCCGAGCAGGTCGAACTTGACCAGGCCGACGGCGGCGCAGTCGTCCTTGTCCCACTGGAGCACGCTGCGCCCGGGCATCCGGCCCCACTCCACCGGGCAGACCTCGATCACCGGCCGGTCGCAGATGACCATCCCACCCGAGTGGATGCCCAGGTGCCGGGGGAACGTCTGCAACTCGTCGGCGTACGCGACGACCTGCTCGGGGATGCCCTCGACGTCGACGGAGGCGACGGAGCCCCAGCGGTCGATCTGCCTGCTCCAGGCGTCCTGCTGGCCGGGCGAGAAGCCGAACGCCTTCGCCACGTCCCGCACCGCCGACCGGGGCCGGTACGAGATGACGTTGGCGACCTGGGCGGTGTGCTCCCGGCCGTACCGGGCGTAGACGTGCTGGATCACCTCCTCCCGGCGGTCGGACTCGATGTCCACGTCGATGTCGGGCGGGCCGTCGCGCTCCGGGGCGAGGAAGCGCTCGAAGAGCAGCCGGTGCCGGACGGCGTCCACGTTGGTGATCCGCAGCGCGTAGCAGACCGCCGAGTTCGCCGCGGACCCCCGGCCCTGGCAGTAGATGTCCTGCTGGCGGCAGAACGCGACGATGTCGTACACCACCAGGAAGTAGCCGGGGAAGCCCAGCTCGTCGATCATCCGCAGCTCGTGGTCGAGCTGCCGGTACGCCGCCGGGTGCGCCCCGGGTGGCCCGTACCGCTCCCGGGCGCCGTCCATGGTGAGCCGGCGCAGCCAGGTCATCTCGGTGTGCCCCGGCGGCACCGGGTACGCCGGCAGCCGTGGCGCCACGAGCTGGAGGTCGAACGCCAGCTCCGCGCCGAACTCGGCGGCCCGGGCCACCGCACCCGGGTACGCGGCGAACCGGGCCGCCATCTCCTCCCCGCTGCGCAGGTGCGCGGTGGACGCGGCGGGCAGCCAGCCGTCGATCTCGTCCAGGCTGCGCCGGGCCCGCACCGCGGCCAGGGTGGTGGCCAGCCGGCGCCGGCCCGGCGTGGCGTAGTGCACGTTGTTCGTGGCCACCGTGGGCAGCCCCGCCGCGGCGGCCAGCTCGGCGAGGGCGTCGTTGCGGTCGGCGTCGACCGGATGGCCGTGGTCGGTCAGCTCCACCGCCACCGTGTCCGCGCCGAACAGCGCGGTCAGCCGGTCCAGCTCCCGGGCCGCCGCGTCGACGCCCTCGGTGAGCAGCGCCGCCGGCACGTGCCCCTTGCGGCAGCCGGTGAGCACCAGCACGTGGTCGCGCAGCTCGGCGGCGACCTCCTCCAACTCGCCGTAGTCCGGGCGGCCCTTCTCCCCGCCGCGTAGCTGGGCGCGGGCGATGGTACGGGCCAGCCGTGCGTACCCCTCGGGGCCATGGGCGAGGGCGAGCAGGTGGGTGCCGCGCGGGTCGGGCTCGCCGTTCTGCGGGCCGGGCAGGCCCAGCGACAGCTCCGCGCCGATCACCGTGGGCAGTCCCAGCACACGGGCCGACTCGGCGAAGCGGACCACACCGTAGAAGCCGTCGTGGTCGGTGACGGCGAGCGCGGTGAGCCCGAGCCGGGCCGCCTCCTCGGCCAGTTCCTCGGGGTGGCTGGCCCCGTCCAGGAAGCTGAAGTTGCTGTGCGCGTGCAATTCGGCGTAGGGCACCGCGCCGCCGGGGCGGAACGGCTCCGGCGGCCGGTACGACTCCGGCGGCCGGTACGACTCCCGCCGGCGGCTCCAGGCCGGCGCGTCGCCCCCGTCGGCGTCGACGGCGAGTGGATCCACCACGTGCAGGTGCCGCCCACCCGCCACCGCGCCGCCGGACCGACCGGAGAGCACCCGCTCCAACTCCGCCCACTGCATCCACGGATTGTGGAAACTCACCACGCCCCCGGTTCCGTGGAGATCTTGGAAGATTCCGGCCCCTGGAGGGGCCGGAATCTTCCAAGATCCGCGGGTGGGGCGGCCCATCGGTCAGTCATAGCTGGCCTCCACCAGCCACTGGCCGGCCTCGACCGCGAGGAGGAGGGCGGCCCCGTCGGCCAGGCAGACCTGGAACCGGGCCCGGCGGCGGGCCTCGGCCGGCGCCCACCAGCGCTCGTCCACCGGCCACGGGCCGGCCCAGCCGACGATGTCCACCGGACGGGCCGTGCCGACCACCAGTCGGGCGGGGGCGGCGCTCACCTGGAGCCGGGCGCTGACCCCGACCGGCTCGCCGACGGCGTCGTACACCGTCGCGGCCAGCGGCGCGGGGAGCACCACGGCCGGTGCCGGCGGCGGAAGGCGCCCCGGCCACGGGGGAACACCGGAACCGACGGCCCGGCCGGAGCTGACGGCCCCCCCGGACCCGATTGCCCCACCGGAGCCGACGGCCCCACCAGACCCGATTGCCCCACCGGAGCCGACGGCCCTGCCGGACCCCGCCGGTTCCACCGGCGCCAGCAGGGCATCCTGGCCCGGCCAGGTGGGCTCGCCCGGGCGGGCGGGCAGTCGCTCGTCGCCCCAGGGCACCAGCCGCACCTGGTCGGCCGGGGACCGCCCGCCGCCGAGCACCGCGGTGACCACCGCCTCGGGGCCGAGGATGCCCTGCACCCGGCTCAGCGCCCGGTGCGCCCGCTCCCGCTCCTCGCCCACCTCCCCCCACAGCCCGGGTTGCAGACCGGCCTGGGCGAGCACCCCGTCGGGCACCAGCCGCAACCGGATGATTCCGGCCGTCGGCCGGGCCGGGCGGGCGCCGGGCCGCCCGGTGCTGCCGGAGAGCCAACCGTCGAGCTGCCAGCGCACCCGGTCGGCGATGGCCGTGGCGGTGAGCAGGCCGTCGTGCCGCCAGACCCGGTGCAGCTCCTGACCGTGCGCGGTGACCGCCTCGATGCCGAGCCGGGTGCAGGCCAGGCCGTGCGCGGCCAGCCGGTCGTGCAACCGCTCGGCCAGCGCACGGGCGGCGAAGGCCGCCGCGTCCACCCGGTCGATCGGCTCGTCGTGGTCGGCGGTGACCGCCAGGTCGGCCGGGGGCTGACGGACGGCCAACGGCCGGTGGTCCCGGCCGGCGGCGAGCCGGTGGGCCAGCGCACCGTCGAACCCGAACCGGGCCAGCACGTCCCCCGCCGGCAGCGCGGCGAAGTCCCCGAGGGTACGGACACCGAGCCGACGCAGCAGGTCGGCCAGGGCCGGCCGGCCGAGTGCCTCCACCCGCAGGCCCGCCAGGAACCCGGGCGTGCCGCCGGCGGGCACCACCTGTCCGACGCGGGCGGCGAGGCCGGCGGCGAACACCCCGTCGGCGATCCCCACCTGGCTCTCCACCGCGCAGGTCTGCGCGACGTGCTCGACGAGCCGCTCGGCGGCTGGTTCCTCGCCGCCGAGATAGCGGCTCGGACCCCTCGCGGCCAGCGCGCAGGCGCCCGGACGGACCACCTCGACCCCGGCGGCGACCTCCTCCACCGCGGCGACCACCGGCTCAAACGCCCGGGCGTCCCGGCCCGGGTCGTGGTCGACGACGGTCAACTGCGGGCAACGCCCCTGTGCCTCCCGCTTACGCAGCCCCCGACGGACGCCCTCGGCGCGGGCCCGCTCGGAGCAGGCGACCACCCGATTGGCGTGCAGCACGGCGACCGGCCCGATGGCCGGCACCCCGTCGACGATCTCGGCGGCCAGCACCGGCCAGTCCGGGCACCAGAGCAGCAGCGTGCGCGTCGGCACCCCGGTCACGCGGGACCGACCACGGCAAGCCCGCCACGGTCGGGCGGGACGTCAGAGGCGGATGCGCCACGATGGTCCGCGACGCCACGATGGTCCGCGACGCCGCGACGGGGCGGGACATCGCGGACGAGCCCGCCACGGTCGGGCGGGACATCGAAGGCGGGCGGGACGTCGAAGGCGGGCGGGAACACCGGGGGCACCGGGCGGAGCCGGCCGGCGGCCGACCGGCCGGTGACGGAGGCGGCCGGGACGGCTGCCGGGCGGGGGATGACCCGGGTGAGCCCGTCGCCGGGGAGCCAGACCTTGATCTCCTTGGGCCGGGCGGCCGCGCCCCGCCCCCGGGCGGAGACGGTGACCTCGCGCCGACGCAGCCGGCCCCGGCCCTGTCCCAGCCCCTCCCAGACGCCCCGGACCACCTGCAACGTGATGTCCGCGCCGTCCCAGCGGCCGTACGGGACGAGCACGCTGCCCCGCTGCCGGGCCCGGGCGGCCAGCCGGTTGGCGACCGAGGCCGAGACGGTGGCCGGCACGGCGGCCACCACCACGTCGACCCCGTCGATCAGCGCGGCGACGACGGTGGGCCACTCCGGCCCCGGCTGCGGGACCAGGGCGAGCCGGTCCAGGGCGAGCCCGGCCTCGGCCGCCGCGCCCGCGCCGAAGGTCGGCACCCCCACCACGGCGCACCACGAGCCGGCTCGGGACGCCTCGGCGAGCAGCGCCAGCAGCAGCGACGTGCCGCCGCTGCGCCGGGGCTGGCCGGTGGCGACCGCGATCGTGCTGCCCCGGCGCAGCCCTCGGTTGGGCAGCAGGCCGGTCAGCTCGGGGGGCACCGGGAGCACCCGCTGCCCGCCGGTCGGGTCCGGCGCGCTCGCCGGGCGTACCAGGCCCGCGAGCGCGGCGGAACCGATCACCATTCGGCCCGCCATCGGACCTACCCCCCGTCGTGCTCGTCGTGCCGGAATCGGAGCCCTGCGCGGGCTGGGCGGAGGCCGCCCCTCCGGGGGCAGCGCCCGCCGGGCGGCTCGTTCAGGCGGCCAGGCCGTCGAGCGCCGGCTGATGGGCCAGCCCGAGGGTGGTCTCCACCACCGTCACGAACTGCTCGGCCGCCCGGAGCAGGTCGTCTGCCTGCCGGGCGGTGACCACCCGGGGGATGCCGGCCTCGGCCGCGGCGCGCTTGCTGGCACCGGCGGCGAAGAACGCCGCCCACTCGTCGAGCTCGGGGGCGACGGTGGAGAGCAGGACCCAGACGCTGGTGATCCGGTTGCGCCGGGCCGGGGCGGGACGGGCCCGGGCTGCGAGCAGGGCGGCGGCGGCGCGGAGCGCGGCCAGGTGGGCCGCCGCGTAGCGCAGCCCGTCGGGGCCGGTCCGGGCGGCTTCGGTCAGCCCGTGCCGGGCCACCGCGAGAAGCTGGGCCGGGGTGCGGTGCGGCAGCACGTGTGCCGGCACCGTCGGTGGCTGGGCCGGGTTGGTCGGCATGGGCTGTCTCCTCCACGTGGCCGGGGCGGGGCGCGGGCGACCGGGGCCGCCGACGCACGGGCCGTCGAGTGGTGCGGAGGAAGACGCACCGTTGCGGGGCCGGCCGGGTGTGGACGCTTCCCCACACCACACCCGGCCGGCGTACCGGCGGGTTCGTCGCCCGCCGCCCGGGGGTCGTGGGCGGCGGGCGACGCTCCTGCCTGACGGGCCCGGACTCGCGACTGCCCGGAACCCAGGTGCGGCCCGCGGAGCCGCACCGCCCGGGGCCGGCGCCGCGAAACACCGCCCGGGCTGTTGGAACGAATGTTCGAGACAATCGAACACTCGTTCTAACTGCTGCTGACAGTACACCCCGCGCCCGACGAAAAAGCAACGTGCGGCGGACGGCGCGGCGCAGCGACAACGGCCGGTCGGCCCCGCACGCCGGACCGGTTCCCCGCACCCGACGAGGCCCGACCGCCCGGTGCCCGCGCGGGCGCGGACGGGTGTAACGAGCGCCCACCCCTACGCCCCTGACGACTGCGACGCTAGCCTCTGCTCGTGACGACCCCCCGCCCCGCCCTCGGCGTCGCCATGGTGCTCGGCTCGGGGGCCCTGTTCGCCGTCAACGGCACGGTCTCCAAGCTGGTGCTCCGGGCCGGCCTGAACGCCCAGCAGCTCACCCTGCTGCGGGCGCTCGGCGCCGTCGCGGGCCTGCTCCTGCTGAGCCTGGTGCTGCGCCCGGGCGTGCGCCGGCTCCGCACCTCTCCCCGGCAGATCCCGCTGCTGGTCGCGTACGGCCTGACCGGCTTCTTCCTGGTGCCGATGCTCTACTTCGTCGCCATCTCCCGGCTGCCGGTCGGCCTCGGCCTGTTGTTCGAGTACTCCGCCCCGCTGCTGGTCGCCCTCTGGGCCCGGTTCGGCCAGCGGCACCGGGTCCGCCCCCGGCTCTGGGCCGGCCTGGCGCTGAGCCTCGCCGGGCTGGGCTGCGTGGCCGAGGTGTGGGGCGGGCTGAAGCTGGACGGGCTCGGCATCCTCGCCGGCCTCGGTGCGGCGGTCTTCCTGGCGGTCTACTACGTGCTCGGCGCGCGTGGCGTGCAGGGGCGGGACACCCTGTCGCTGTGCACCTGGGCGTTCGGCGCGTCCGCCGTGGCCGGGCTGCTCACCCGGGCGGTCACCGCCGGCACCGGCGGCTGGAAGCCGCTGACCGGCAGCGCGGCGGGCGTCCCGGTCGCCCTGCTCTGCGGGTACGTGGTGGTGCTCGGCTCGATCGTGCCGTACCTGCTGGTGGCGGGCGCGATGCGGCACCTGCCCGCGACCAGCGTCGGGATCGTCGGCATGGTGGAGCCGGTGCTCGCCGCGGCGGTCGCCTGGGTGGTCATCGGCGACGGCGAGACGCTCAACACCGCACAACTCGGCGGCGGGGCGCTGGTGCTGCTCGGGGTGGCGCTGGCCGAGACGGCCCGGGTGGCCACGCCCCGGGCGACCGCGCCGCCCGCGCCCGACACCGTCACGCTCGACGCGGTCCCGCCCACCCGGCCGCGCAGGGGGGTCGGGGTATGAGCGGGCCGGACGGGGCTCGGGCCGCCCCTGGGAGCCGGGCGGGAGCGGACCGGGAAGAATGGGCGTCATGCAGTCACACCCGAACGTACGGGCGGTGCAGGAGGCCCTCGACGCCGAGGGCGCGCTCGACGGCGCCGGCCGACCCAGCGCGGTTCGCCTGCTGCCCGAGGCGGTGCACACCGCCGCCGCGGCGGCCGAGGCGCTCGGCGTGGGCGTCGGCGCCATCGCCAACTCGCTGGTCTTCGCCGCCGACGACGCCCCGCTGCTGGTGCTCACCTCCGGCGCGCACCGGGTGGACACGGCCGGCCTGGCCGCGTCCCTCGGGGTCACCCACCTGCGCCGGGCCACCCCCGAGTTCGTCCGGCAGCACACCGGCCAGGTGATCGGCGGGGTCGCCCCGCTCGGCCACCCCGCGCCGCTGCGCACCCTGGTCGACACCGCCCTGGAGGGGTACGACGAGGTCTGGGCGGCCGGCGGGGTGCCCCGGGCGGTCTTCCCCACCACGTACGCGGAGCTGCTCCGGATCACCGCCGGCACCCCGGCCGAGGTGGCGTGAGCGGCGTACCCGAGCTGGTCACCCTGCACGTCTGGCGGATTCCCCGGGCGGCGCTGCCCGGGGCGCTGGCCCGGATGGCGACGCACCCGACGCGGCTGCGTCGCACCGGCGGGGTGCGGTTCGGCAAGTTGCTCGGCACCGGGACCGGCACCGGCTTCGGCCCCGGCGACGCCGACCTGACCCGCTGGGCGGCGCTGGCCGTCTGGGACTCCCCGGCGGCCGCGGCCGGCTTCGCCGACTCGCCCGTTGGCCGCTCCTGGGCCCGCGTCGCCCGCTCCTCGGCCCGGGTGGACCTGCGCCCGCTGACCAGCCGGGGTGAGTGGTCCGGCCGACGCCCGTTCGGCGAGCCGTCCGGCGGCCGGGTCGCCGGCCCGGTGCTGGCGCTGACCCGGGCCCGGCTGCGGGCCCGCCGGGCGGCCACCTTCTGGCGGGCGGTGCCGCCGGTGGCCGCCGCCCTGCACGCCGCGCCCGGCCTGCTGGCCCGGTTCGGCGTCGGCGAGGCCCCGCTGGGTTGGCAGGGCACGGTCAGCGTGTGGCGCGACACGGCGGACCTCGTCGCGTTCGCGTACCGTCACCCCGAGCACCGCGCCGCGATCACGCGCACCCCCACCGCGGGGTGGTACGCGGAGGAACTCTTCGCGCGGTTCGAGGTGCGCGACGTGGTCGGCGACCGGTCGGTGCTGGGTTGGGTCGCCGACGGCGATCCGGAGACGGCGAAGGATGGACGGGCATGAGGTTGGTGCGCTGGACGCCGGACGACCTGGTCCGGCGGCTGGACGACGTGGTGGCCGTCTACGGCGAGGCGATGAACTACCGGACGGACCTGCTGGCGGCCCGGCGCGGCTACATCGCCACCCACGTACGCCGCCCCGGCTTCCGCGCCGTCGCCAGCCTCACCTCCGAGGGCCACCTGGCCGGCTTCGGATACGGGTACCTCGGCGCGGCGGGCCAGTGGTGGCACGACCAGGTGCACCGGGCGCTCGACGGTGACGCCCGGCGGCGCTGGCTCGCCGACTGCTTCGAGGTGGTCGAGCTGCACGTCCGGCCGCCCGCGCAGGGGCACGGCCTGGGCGCCCGGCAGCTCACCGCCCTGCTCACCATGGCACCGGGCAGCACCACCCTGCTGTCCACCCCGGAGGCCGACGAGCAGCACTCCCGCGCCTGGCGGCTGTACCGCCGGTTCGGTTTCGTCGACGTGCTGCGCCACTTCAACTTCCCCGGCGACGAACGCCCGTTCGGCATCCTCGGCCGGGACCTCCCGCTCACCCCGCAGGCCCCCGCGGACCGGGCGGCCTCCGCCCCGGGCCCTGGCGTGCCGTGACCCGACCCCGGCCACCCCGGACCGGGCCGGCCGGCCGGCTGCCCCGACCCCGGTGGGACGGCCGGCTGTCCTGGGCCGGGCTGGACCGCCGGCTGCCCTGGGCCGGGCTGGACCGCCGGCTGCCCTGGGCCGGGCTGGACCGCCGGCTGCCCTGGGCCGGGCTGGGCGTGCTGGTCCTGGCCCAGATCTGCTACCCGCTCACCACCGGCGCCACCCGGGCCGGGCTGACCGTGGCCACCGTCGTGCTCGGGTGCCTACTCTCGGTCGGTCACGCGCTGCTGAGCCGGGGGCCCCGCGCGGCGGCGGCGCTGGTCGCCGTGGCCACCGGCGGCGGCTTCGCGATCGAGGCCCTGGGGGTGGCCACCGGCTTCCCGTTCGGTAGCTATGACTACTCCGGCGAGCTGGGCCCGAAACTGGCCGGGGTGCCGCTGATCATCCCGCTCGCCTGGACGTGGATGGCCTGGCCGGCCTGGCTGACCGCGGCCCGGCTCGCCCCGCCCGGGGTCGGCCGGGTGGCGCTGGCAGCCGTCGGGCTGGCCGCCTGGGACCTCTTCCTCGACCCGCAGATGGTCGCCGAGGGCTACTGGGTGTGGCGGGGCGCCACCCCGGCGCTGCCCGGCCTGCCCGGCGTGCCGGTCAGCAACTACCTGGGCTGGCTGCTGTTCGCGGTGCTGCTGATGGCGGCGCTGCGCCCGCTGGCCGGGCCGGTGATCGACCACGCGGACTCCCGGGACGCCCCGATGTTCGCGCTCTACCTGTGGACGTACCTGTCCAGCATCCTGGCCCACGCGGTCTTCCTCGGCCTGCCCGCCTCGGCGGCGTGGGGCGCTGCCGGGATGGCGGTGGCCGCCGTGCCGCTGGCCCTGACACTGCGCCGGGAACGCCGGGAACGCCGCCCGCGCCGGCCGGTCGACGCCACCGCATGACCGGGGTCCTGCTGCTGGTCGCGGGCGTCGCCGCGCTCACCGCGCACACCTGGGTCAACGCCACCCGGTGGCTGCGCCGCCCCGCCGACGGGCCGGTCGAGGTCGCCGAGGCCGTCGCGCTGCTGCTGCCGCTGCGCGACGAGGCTGCCCGGGTCACCCCGTGCCTGCGGGCGCTGCTCGCCCAGCGTGGCGTGCCCGGCCTGCGGATCGTGGTGCTCGACGACGGCTCGGCCGACGGCACCGCCGACGTGGTCCGCGCGGTGGCCGGCGCCGACCCCCGGGTCACCCTGCTCACCGGGGTCGCCCCGCCGCCGGGCTGGCTGGGCAAACCGCACGCCTGCCACCAGCTCGCCACCCGGGCCGATCCGGCCGCCACCGTGCTGGCGTTCGTCGACGCCGACGTGGTGCTCACCCCGTACGCGGTGGCGGCGGCGGTGGCCGAGCTGCGCGCCGCGCGGGTGACGCTGCTGTCGCCGTACCCCCGGATCGTGGTGGCGACGGCGGCCGACCGGCTGGTGCAGCCGCTGTTGCAGTGGCTGTGGCTGACCTTCCTGCCGCTGCGGGCGATGGAGCGCTCGCCACGGCCGGCGCTGGCCGCGGCCGGCGGGCAGTTCCTGGTGGCGGACCGGGCCGGGTACACCGCGGCCGGTGGGCACGCCGCCGTGCGCGCGAGGGTCCTGGAGGACATCGAGCTGGCCCGGGCGGTCAAGCGGTCCGGCGGCCGGATCGCCCTCGCCGACGGCTCCCGGCTGGCCGCCTGCCGGATGTACGACGACTGGCCGCAGCTGCGCGACGGCTACACCAAGTCGCTGTGGGCCACGTTCGGTCACCCGGGCGCGGCGGCGGCCGTGCTGGCCCTGCTGCTCCTGCTCTACACCGCTCCCCCGCTGCTGGCGCTGGGGGCCCTCGCGGCGGGCGCTCCGGCGGTCGCGGCGGCGGCGTTCCTCGGCTACCTGCTCGGGGCTGCCGGGCGGGCGGTCAGCGCCCGGGCGACCGGTGGCCGGTGGTGGCCCGACGCGCTCGGCCACCCCGTGTCGGTCGTGGTCCTCGGTTGGCTGACCCTGCGGTCGTACCATCTGCGGAAGCGGCGCCGCCTGTCCTGGCGAGGCCGCCCGGTCAGCTAGGAGGGCACGGCATGGCGCGGATCGTGGTCGTCGGCGCAGGGGTGGGCGGGCTGGCCACCGCCGCCCGGTTGGCCGCCACCGGGCACGAGGTGACCGTCTTCGAGCAGGCCGACACCGTCGGCGGCAAGCTCGGCCGGTACGTCCACGACACCCCCGGCGGGTCGTTCCACTTCGACACCGGGCCGAGTCTGCTCACCCTGCCGGAGGTCTTCCACGACCTGTTCGAGGCGACCGGGGCGAAGCTCGACGAGTACCTCGACCTGGTCCCGGTGGACCCGATCGTCCGGCACGTCTTCCCCGACGGGGCCACGCTCGACTCGTGCGCCGACCCGGCGGAGTTCGCCGCCCGCGTCGGGGCGGCGTTCGGCGACCGGGCCGCCGCCGAATGGCAGCGGCTGTGGCGACGCGCCGCCCGGGTCTGGAACGCCTCGCACTCCGACGTCCTGCGCCGGGCCGTCGACTCCCCGCTGGACCTCGCCGGGCTGGCCTGGCGGCTGGGCGACCTCGCCGCGATCGGGCCCGGCCGCACCCTGCGCGGGCTGGGCCGCCGGCACCTGTCCGACCCCCGGCTGCGGATGCTGCTGGACCGGTACGCCACCTACACCGGGGCCGACCCCCGCCGGGCCCCGGCCGCGCTGGTCGCCGTGCCGTACGCCGAGCTGACGTTCGGCGGCTGGTACCTGCGCGGCGGCCTGGGCACCCTCGCCGACGCGCTGCTGACCCGGTGCCTGGACCTGGGCGTGGTCGTGCGGACCGGCACCGCGGTCACCCGGATCGACGCCGCGGGCGGCCGGGTGCACGGGGTACGCCTGGCCGGCGTCGCCGCGCCCGTCCCCGCCGACGTGGTGGTGGCCAACGTGGACGCGCTGACCGTCTACCGGGACCTGCTGCCCAGCCCACGCCGACTGGCTGGGCTCACCGACCGCAGCCTCGCCGGCTTCGTGCTGCTGCTCGGGGTGACCGGTGACACCGGGCTGGCCCACCACAACGTGTTCTTCCCGCGCGACTACGACGCCGAGTTCGACGCGGTCTTCGGCCACCCGGGGCGCGGGATCCGGGCCCGTCCCGCGCCCGACCCGACGGTCTTCGTCACCGTCGCCGACGACCCGGCCGTCCGCCCCGAGGGGCAGGAGGCGTGGTTCGTGCTGGTCAACGCCGCCCGGCACGGCACCGCCACCGGGGCGGTGGACTGGCGCCGGCCGGGGCTCGCCGACGCGTACGCCGACCGGGTCCTCGACGTGCTCGCCGAGCGGGGCGTGGACGTGCGGGACCGGCTGGCGTTCCGGGAGGTCCGCACCCCGGCCGACCTGGACGCCACCACCGGCGCGCCCGGCGGGTCGATCTACGGCACGGCCGGTGGCCTGCTCCGCCCGGCCAACCGGGGCCCGGCGGCCGGCCTCTGGCTCGTCGGCGGCTCCACCCACCCGGGCGGCGGCCTCCCGATGGTCGCCCTCTCCGCGCAGATCGTCGCCGACGAGATCGGCCCCGCCTGGGCCTAGGAGAGGCCGACTCCCCCGCTACCGTCCCGCCCCCATCCCCAAGATCTCGCGGTTTCCCGGAAAGAGTGGCCTCCAGGCTCGTGGAGGCCACTCTTTCCGGGAAACCGCGAACCCGGGTGGGGTGGGTGTTGTCAGTCGGCGTCGAGGAGGGCGCGGCGGACGGTGGAGAGAAGCTGGCCCAGGCCGAAGCCGGCGAGCAGCACCCAGACGGCGGTGGCCATGGTGATGGTGCCGGCGGTCAGGTCCGGGTCGATCAGTCCGGCCAGCCCGGCCAGCAGCAGCCCGACCAGGGCCACGCAGACCCGGGTGGGACGCTCCCCCACGGTGACCACGCTGATCTCCCGCATCCCGGCCGAGACCGCCCGGGCCCGGACGTACTCGTGCAGCCAGGACAGCCCGCCCGCGGCCACGACCAGCGCACCCGGCGCGCCCAACAGCCAGAACGCGGCCAGCCAGGCGACCTCGCCGAGCCGGTCGGCCACGGAGTCGTAGACGTACCCGAGCCGGGTGGTGCGGTTGGTGGCGACCGCCACCGCGCCGTCGACGCTGTCGGCCACCGAGGCGGCCAGCACGAACAGCGCCCCGATGATCGGCCCGTTCACGGGCCGGACGGCGAACAGCGGTACGCAGAGGCAGAGCAGCACGCCCGCCACGGTGACCGCGGTCGGGGTGACCCGCAGCCGGCCCAGCACGTACCCGACGTGGTAGGCGGACCGCAGCCAGGCGCGGACCACCGGGGCCGCCACCCGGGGATCGAAGCCCCCGTGCAGCCGCGCCCACGCCGTCGCGTATTCGTCCCAGTTCAGCTGACTGCCCACCACGGAACAACCGTCGCATCGGCGCTCAGGTGTCGCGCCACGGGGGTCACACCCGGGTGTCGACCTGCAACTGCTGCCAGACCTCGCGGGTCGCGGTGGACCGGTTGAGGGTGATGAAGTGAATCCCGGGGATGCCCTCGTCCAGCAGCCGTCGGCACATCTCGGCCGCCTGCTCGATGCCGAGCCGGCGGACCGCCTCCGGGTCGTCGGCGACCTCGGCGAACCGCGCGGCCAGGGCCGGTGGGAACGGCGCCCCGGAAAGCTGCGTCGAACGCTCGATGGTGCTCAGCTGGGTGACCGGCATCACCCCGGCCAGAATGGGGGTGGCGCAGCCGGCCGCCGCCACCCGGTCGCGCAGCCGCAGGTAGTCGTCGGCGTCGAAGAACATCTGAGTGATCGCGAACTCCGCACCGGCCTGGCACTTGCGGACGAAGTTCGCGGTGTCGCCGGCCACGTCGGCCGAGCGCGGGTGCTTGTACGGAAAGGCGGCCACCCCGACGCTGAAGTCGCCGGCGTCGCGGACCAGCCGGACCAGGTCCTCGGCGTAGAGCACGCCCTCGGGGTGGCGGACCCACTCACCGCCCGGGTCGCCCGGCGGGTCGCCCCGCACCGCCAGAATGTTGCGCACCCCGACGCCGGCCAGCCGGCCGATGACGTTGCGCAGCTCGGCGACGGAGTGGTTGACCGCGGTCAGGTGCGCCATCGGCAGCAGGGTGGTCTCGGTGGCGATCCGCTCGGTCACCGCGACCGTGGTGTCCCGGGTCGACCCGCCGGCCCCGTAGGTGATCGAGACGAACGACGGGCGCAGCGACTCCAGCTCGCGGATCGCCTGCCAGAGCAGCCGCTCGCCCTGCGGGGTCTTGGGCGGGAAGAACTCGAACGAGAAGGTGGGCTGACGGTCACGGATCAGCTCCCCGATCGCCGGCTGCGGATTGGGGAGGACCGAGGGAAGACCGAGCGCCACGCCTGAACTCTAGCGGCCGGCACCTGCCGGGCCCAGATCTTTCCCACCTGGCGCGACCGCACCAGGATCCGCGAGACGGAACCGCTCCAGTTCCCGGTGCCCGGAGGGCGGGCCGTGCCCGTGCCGGCCCTGAGGTTCCTCCCGCACCGCGCCACGACGGCCACCGTCGTACCCCCGGAGTAGAAAGGTGGCAGCGCGGACGGGGCCGGCTCCCGGGGGCCCGCGCGGGGGTCAGCACCGACCGGCGGCACACCGGTCCCGCTCGTCCGGGCAGGTCGACGCCGCCACCGCGCCGACCCCTCCCGGAGGACCGATGACGCCGCCCACACCACCCGGCCCCGAGCCGCTCGGGCCGTTGCTCGCCCGGCTCCGGTTGGCCCGGGGCCACAGTCAGCAGCTCCTCGCCGCCGAGCTGTGCGCCGCCTCGGGCGTGCCCACGCTGAGTCGGCACGAGGTGTCGCGCTGGGAGCGGCAGCTCCGCGTGCCGGGGGACTTCTGGCTGGGATGGCTGGCCGTGACCCTCGCCGTGCCGGTCGAGCTACTGGCCGAGGCCGCCGAGCACAGCCGGCCAGCTCGCCGGGGCACGCCGCCGGCTGGCCCGGCGCGCCCGCGAGCCGGCGGTACGGCGACACGCCGCCCTCGCCTGCGCGGCGGCCCGTCACCTGCCCCGGCCGGCACCGCCACCCGGCCGGCACCGCCACCCGGCCGGCACCGCCACCCGGCCGGCCCGTCCACCGGGCGGGCCGGCGATCACCGCCCGCGACCAGGCGCTGACTCCGGCGCGACGGCGCTCGGCGGCCGGGGTGGCCCACGGCGCGCCACGGGCCACGGATGCGGCGCGGTCCCGGGCGACCCGCTAGCGTCGGGGGCGTGACCCACGCTGCTCCTGTGTCCCCCGTCGACCGCGCTGGCCTGCGTCAGCGGGTCGACAAGGCCCTGACCGAGTTCCTGGCCGGCCAGCACGCCTGGATGAAGGGCGTCGACGAAGACCTGGTGCCGGTGGCCGAGGCGATCGAGGCGTTCGTGCTGGGCGGCGGCAAGCGGCTGCGCCCGGCCTTCGCGTACTGGGGGTTCCGGGGCGCCGGCGGGGGCGACTCGGACCAGGTGGTGACCGCGCTGGCCGCACTGGAGTTCGTGCAGGCCAGCGCGCTGATCCACGACGACCTGATGGACCGCTCGGACACCCGGCGCGGCGAGCCGGCGGTGCACCGGCGGTTCGCCGCCCGGCATCGCAGCGCCGGCTGGGGCGGCAACGCCGACGGGTTCGGCGACGCTGCGGCGATCCTGCTCGGCGACCTGTGTCTGGTCTGGTCCGACGAGCTGCTGCACTCCGCCGGGCTGGACCCGCGGATCGTGGCCCGGGCCCGCCCGGTCTTCGACGAGATGCGTACCGAGGTCACCGTCGGGCAGTACCTCGACGTGCTCACCCAGGCCACCGGCGACACCTCGGTGGAGCGCGCGGGCAAGGTCGCCCGGTACAAGTCGGCGAAGTACACGGTCGAGCGTCCGCTGCTGCTGGGCGCCGCGCTGGCCGGCGCGACGGCGGATGTCCGGGCGGCCTACTCGGCGTACGGGCTGCCGCTGGGCGAGGCGTTCCAGTTGCGCGACGACGTGCTGGGGGTGTTCGGCGACCCGTCGCAGACCGGCAAGCCGGCCGGCGACGATCTGCGCGAAGGCAAGCGGACGTACCTGGTCGCGGTGGCCGTGGAGGCCACCGACGCGGCCGGCCGGGAGCTACTGCTCGGCCGGCTCGGCGACCCGGGCCTGGACGAGGACGGGGTGGCCCGGCTGCGCGAGCTGATCACTTCGACCGGAGCGCTGGCCCGCGCCGAGGAACGGATCGCCACGCTGACCGACACGGCGCTGACCGCGCTGGCCACCGTCGACCTGGAGACGGAGGCCCGCCAGGCCCTGGTCGACCTCGCCGTCGCCGCCACCCGCCGCGCCGACTGACCCCGCCCGGCCAAGCCCGCCCGGCACGGCGCAGCCGCCCGACCCGCCGGCACGGCGCAGCCGCCCGACCCGCCGGCACGGCGTAGCCCGCCCGACCCGCCCGGTGCGCCGGGAAACAGGGGTCGGGCGGGGTGGGTCAGGGGGTCAGAAGCCGAGGGCCTGGGCCCGGCGCTTGACCTCGCGGGCGTGGTCGCCGCCGAGCGTGGCGGCCGGGGTGCCGCCGGACAGGGTGTCGTCGGGCTCGTAGAGCCAACGCAGCGCGGCCTCGTCGTCGTAGCCGGCGTCGGTCATCAGGGTGAGCACCCCGGGCAGGTGCTTGAGCACGGTTTGGTTGGCCACCAGGTCGACGGGAATCCGGCGGATGCCGTCGCGGCGCACCGCGAGCAACTCCCGGTCCCGGATCATCTGGTGGATCTTGCTGATCGACAGGTCGAGGCGCTCGGCGACGTCCGGCAGGGTCAGCCAGCGGGCCGGATCGGTCGGGCCGGCGGGGCCGGCGCCGGAGGCAGCCTGGTCGGAGGGTACGGAGTCGGTCACCCGATCACCCTGCCACGTTGCCGGCAGCAGCGGCGAGGGCACCCCCTCGACCGGTCCGAAAGGACGCCGGGAGGCGACGTGAGCCCGGCGGGACGGACCCTCTCGCCGACCATCTGTAGCATCCTGTTCAACCTCTGCCCTCTGGACACATAGACTGCCTGCCGATGGACACACAGGTCGCCGACACGTTGCTGGGCTCGCTGATCGACGGGCGCTACCGCATTCGCGGTCGCGTGGCCCGTGGCGGCATGGCGACCGTGTACACCGCCACCGACGAGCGCCTGGAGCGCACCGTCGCGGTCAAGATCATTCACCCGACCCAGGCCGCCGAGACGCGGGCCCGGATGGCCGGGTTCCTGGAGCGGTTCACCGACGAGGCGAAGACCATCGCCCGGCTGACCCACCCGAACGTGGTGGCGGTCTACGACCAGGGCACCCACGCCGGCCTGCCCTACCTGGTGATGGAGTACGTGCGCGGCCGGACGCTGCGCGACGTGCTCGCCGAGCGGCGCCGGCTGCACCCGGACGAGGCGCTGGCGATCATGGAGCAGATGCTCGCCGCGATCGCCGCCGCGCACCGGGCCGGCCTGGTGCACCGCGACGTCAAGCCGGAGAACGTGCTGGTCGCCGAGGCGCCCACCGGCGGGGTCGCCAACCTGGTCGACAGCGTGGTCAAGGTCGCCGACTTCGGGCTGGCCCGGGCGGTGGAGGCCAGCGCCGAGGACGAGCCGGGCAACCAGCTCATGGCCACGGTGGCGTACGTCGCGCCGGAACTGGTCACCGACGGGCACTCCGACACCCGCACCGACGTCTACTCGGCCGGCATCGTGCTGTTCGAGATGCTCACCGGCCGGGTCCCGTACGACGGCGACCGGCCGGTGGACGTCGCCTGGCAACACGTCGACAACGACGTGCCGACCCCGTCGACGCTGGTGCCGGGGCTGCCGAAGGCGCTCGACGACCTCGTCGCCCGGGCCACCCGACGCGACCCGGAGGCGCGGCCGGCCGACGCCGGCGTCCTGCTGACCGAGGTCCAGGTCGCACGCGACGAGCTGGGCAACCCGAACGCGCACACCGCCGTGCTGCGCGCGGTGACCGACGGCGCGACCCCGCTGACTCAGCCCACCATGGTGGTAGCGGCGGTCCGGCCCGCCGAGCGCCCGGCCTGGGCCCGGCTGCCCGAGCACAAGGAGCAGCGCCCGCACCGGCGGCGGGCCGAGCCGGAGAGCTCCGGTCCGGGCGGCCGGATCGCCGCCCTGCGGGCCCGGGTGCTTGGCGACCGACGGGGGCGCATGGGCCTGCTGGCGGCGGCCGTGGTGCTCGTCCTGATCGCCGCGCTCACCGGCTGGTGGTTCGGGGTGGGTCGGTACACGGTGGCCCCGGAGCTGGTCAGCCTCAGCAAGGCCGAGGCGCAGGCGCAGGCGACCCGGGGCGGTTTCACCCTCGAGTACGCCAAGCCCCGCTACGACGAGAAGGTCCCGCGCGACGGCGTGGTGGCACAGAGCCCGGCCTCGGCCGCCCGGATCCTCAAGGGCGGTGCCATCACCCTCACCCTCTCGCTGGGGCCGGACCGGTTCCCCGTGCCGGACGTGGTCGGCAAGGAGTTCGAGCTGGCCCAGGCCGACCTGGTCAACGCCAAGCTGGTGGTCGCCAAGGGCACCCCCCGGTACGACGACAACCTGCCCGAGGGCGTGGTGGTGGACACCAACCCGAAGGTCGGTGCCGAGGTCAAGCCGGGCGCGAAGGTCACCGTCATCCTGAGCAAGGGCAAGGCCCCGATCTCGGTGCCGAACCTCGTCGGCAAGAACGTCAACGAGGCCCGCACCGCCCTGGCCCAGCTCGGCCTGGTGCCGGTCGAGACGTACAAGGACTCGGACAAGCCGAAGGACGAGATCCTCGGGCAGAGCCCGGCGGACGGCGCGGGCGTGGAGAAGGGTGCCCAGGTCAAGCTGGAGGTCAGCAAGGGCCCCGCCCCGGTGGTCGTGCCCCGGGTGCTCGACCTGCCCTGCCAGCAGGCCAAGCAGCAGTTGGAGAGCCAGGGCTTCCCGGTGAACGTGCAGTTCAACCCGAACGGCATCGTCCGGTTCCAGAACCCGGGCGAGAACACCCAGGTGGCGCCGGGCACCCAGATCACGATCGGGTGTCTGTAGAGATGTCGGCGTCCGCCCTCCGCCGGCCGGTCGGCTCACACACCCCCACGTCGGGTGGGCTGGCGAAGGCGGCCCTGCCGTACGTCGACGCGGCCGGCTCCGAGGCCGTCCAGGTCTACGTCTCCAACTCCCGGGGCTGGGCGCTCCCGGCGGGCGACCCGGCCCAGGATGTGCTGTTCCGGGACGGCTGCGCCGAGCGGGGCCTGCCGGTGTTCGTCCACGCGTCGCTGCTGGTGAACCTCGGCTCCCCCACCCCGGCCACGGTCGAGCGGTCGGCGCAGACCCTGGCCCACGCGTTGCGCCGGGGGCGGGCGATCGGCGCCCTCGGGGTGGTCTTCCACGCCGGCAGCGCGGTCGACGCGGGTCACGCCGACGCGGCCATGCGTCAGGTACGCGAGGCGCTGCTGCCCCTGCTCGACGAGACGCTGGCGACGGGTGGCCCGCTGCTGCTGGTCGAGCCGAGCGCGGGTGGCGGCCGGTCGCTGGCCTCCCGGGTGGAGCATCTCGGCCCGTACCTGGACTCGGTGGACCGGCACCCCGGCCTGGGCGTCTGCTTCGACACCTGCCACGCCTGGGCCGCCGGGCACGACCTGGCCGTCGAGGGCGGCATGACGGCCTGCCTGGACACGCTGGTCGCCACGGTCGGGCCGGACCGGCTGCGACTGGTGCACGCCAACGACTCGAAGGACCTGTGCGGCTCGACCCGGGACCGGCACGAGAACATCGGCAAGGGCGGCATCGGCGAGCCGGCGTTCGCCGAACTGATGGCCCACCCCGCCACGGCGGGCATCCCGGTGGTGGTGGAGACCCCCACGGAGAAACACGAGGGCCACGCCGCCGACATAGCCACCCTCACCCGCCTCCACCCCTGACCCGCCACCCACCGGCCGGACGGCCCGGGCGGGCCATGTTGATCAAGAGTTTTACGTCGTCCGAGCGCCGGATCCCGACGCGAACCTCTTGATCACCGGGACGACCGGGGGTGGGGTTAGCGGTGCAGGAGGGTTGTCAGGGTCTGGGTGGCGTGGGCGATGGCGGTGTCGTCGACGTCCAGGTGGGTGACCAGGCGGGCGGTGCGCGGGCCGAGGACCGAGATCAGCAGGCCCTCGGCGCGGGCGGAGGCGGCCAGGCCCCGCGCGTCCAGCGGAAACTTGGTCAGGTCCAGCGGGACGATGTTCGTCCGCACCGGCGAGGCGAGCACCCCGAACGGGGCGACCGCCTCGGCCAGCCGGGCGGCCTTCGCGTGGTCGTCGGCGAGCCGCTGGACGTGGTGCGCGAGGGCGTACCGGCCGGCGGCGGCGAGCACGCCGGCCTGGCGCATCCCGCCGCCCATCCGCTTGCGGACGAACCGGGCCCGCTCGATCTTCTCCGCGCTGCCGACGACGAGCGAGCCGACCGGCGCGCCGAGGCCCTTGGACAGGCAGACCGACATGGTGTCGAACAACGCTCCGTAGGTGGCCAGCGGCACGCCGTCCGCGACGTGGGCGTGCCAGATCCGGGCGCCGTCGCAGTGCAGGGCCAGCCCGTTGGCGTCGGCGACCCGGCGCAGCTCGCGCAGGGTGTCCAGCGGGATCACCCCGCCGCCGCCCCGGTTGTGGGTCTGCTCCACGGCGATGGCCCGGGTCGGCACCGCGAAGTAGCCGTCCGGCCGGACCATGCCGGCGACCAGCTCGGGGTTGATGTCCGCGCCGTCCGCCGGCCAGGTCCGAGACGAGATTCCGCCGTACGCCGCCGCCGCGCCGATCTCGTACGTGACGATGTGCGCGTCGGCGTCGCAGAGCAGTTCGTCGCCGGGCGGCACCACCAGTTGCAGGGCGATCTGGTTGGCCATCGACCCGGTCGGGGCGAACAGCGCCGCCTCGTGCCCGAACAGGGCGGCGACCTCGGTCTCCAGGGCGTTGACTGTCGGGTCCTCGCCGTAGACGTCGTCGCCGACTTCGGCGTTGGCCATCGCCTCCCGCATCCCGGCGGTGGGCCGGGTCACGGTGTCCGATCGCAGGTCGATGAGAAGATCAGCCACGGTCATTCCTTCGGCCGCCGACTGCGGGGCTCGCAAGCTCACTCCTCGCGTCAGCCACGGAGCATCTCCGCCACCAGGAAAGCCAGCTCCAGCGACTGCTGGGTGTTCAGCCGTGGGTCGCAGGCGGTCTCGTACCGGTCCGGCAGGTCGAGGTCCTCGATGCCCTGGGCACCGCCGAGGCACTCGGTGACGTTCTCACCGGTCAGCTCGACGTGCAGGCCGCCCGGGTGGGTCCCCAGGCCCCGGTGCACCTCGAAGTAGCCGAGCACCTCGTCGACGATCCGGTCGAAGTGCCGGGTCTTGTAGCCGTTGGAGGACTCGTGGGTGTTGCCGTGCATCGGGTCGCACTGCCAGACGACCTTCGCGCCGGCGGCGGTGACCTTCGCCACGATCGGCGGCAGGGCGTCGCGAACCTTGTGGTTGCCCATCCGGCTGATCAGGGTCAGCCGGCCGGGGATGTTGTCGGGGTTGAGCTTCTCGCAGAGCTCGATCGCCTCGTCCGGGGTGGTGGTCGGGCCGAGCTTCACGCCGATCGGGTTGGCGATGCGGGAGATGTAGTCGATGTGTGCGCCGTCGATCTGCCGGGTCCGCTCGCCGATCCAGAGGAAGTGCCCGGACAGGCCGTACCCCCGGTTGCCGGAGACCCGGGTGAGCGCCCGGTCGTACTCCAGCGCGAGGGCCTCGTGGGAGCAGTAGAGGGTGACGGTGCGCAGCGCGTCGTCCTCGGTCATCCCGCAGGCGTTGATGAAGGCCAGCGCCCGGTCGATCTCCCGGGCGATCGCCTCGTAGCGCTCGCCGGCCGGGGAGCTCTTGACGAAGCCCTTGTTCCAGTCGTGCACCGCGTGCAGGTCGGCCAGCCCCCCCGCCAGGTACGCCCGGAGCATGTTCATCGCGGCGGCCGAGTTCGCGTACGCCCGGATCATGCGCTGCGGGTCGGCGACGCGCGCCTCCGGCGTGGCCTCCAGCGAGTTGATCAGGTCGCCGCGGTAGGCGGGCAGCCCTCGGGCGTCGGTCGGCAGCGACCGGGGCTTGGTGTACTGCCCGGCGACCCGGGCGACCTTGATCACCGGCAGCGACGCGCCGTAGGTCAGCACGATCGCCATCTGGAGCAGGGTGCGGGCGTTGGCGAGCAGGTGATGCTCGGTGTTGTCGACGAAGGTCTCCGCGCAGTCACCGCCCTGGAGCAGGAACGCCTTGCCCTCGCAGACCAGCGCGAGGCGGTTGCGGAGTTGGTCCACCTCGTAGGGCGCGACGACCGACGGCACGGTGTCGAGCACCTTGCAGACCTCGGCGACCGCGGCCGGATCCGGCCACGGCGGGATCTGTGCCCGGGGCAGGTCCCGCCAGCGGTCCAGGCCGAGGGCTGCGTCCTCGGCGGAGTCGACGGTCGGACGGCTGGTCTGCAGGCCGGGGCTGCCCACCGCGGGATGGCTCAGCTGATGCCACTCATGGCGCATGGGGAAAGCGTACGGCGGTCCCCGGAGGGACCGGGCGTCGAGGGGGACGGTTCCGGAGGTTGGGAGCTCCGGGACGCCGCAGCCCGGCGTGGCGGGAGGATGTCAGGGGGTAACCGTCGGCGCCGGGGTGTGCCCGCCCGGCGCTTCCCCCGCGACGCACCAGTCGGCGCCGCTGCGGGTGACGGTGAACAGCAGCGGCCGGGCGGCCTCGCGGGCGCCGACGGTGACGGTGACCGACGTGCTGACCTCCTGCCCGGCCGCACCGGGGCGGACGTCGGTGATGGCCGCCTCCGTCACGGTGAAGTGGTCGGCGAAGTCGCCGTTCGGGCCGGTGGCGGCGGAGTCGAAGCCACCCTGGGCGGGGGCGCAGAGCTGGCTGCGCCCGGCTGCGGCGTCCTTGGCGATCATCGCGTCGAGGTACGCCTGCACCCGCTCGCGGGCCTTGGTGGCCGCCTCCTCGGCGGGTGCCCGCCCGGGCTGCTCCGCCGCCGGCTTCTCGTCGTCGCCGCCGAGCCCGCAGCCGAACAGGGCGAACGGCAGGAGCGCGAGTGCCGCGACGAGCGCCGACCTGGAGTGAGTCACAGCCATCCGTCCCTCCCCTGGACCCGGCACGGGCAGGTGCCGATGCGCGAGTCTGACACATCGCCCCGGCCCCGCCGAGCATCCGGTGCGCCACGCGGGCACCACCACGGGGCAGGCGGGGCGGGTGTGGCGAGGTGTCGACGGGACGGGCGTCGGCGGCACGCGCGGGCGGGGAGGGACCGATGCCGGTCCCTCCCCGCCGTGTGGGTGTTGCGTCGGCCCTCGGCTCAGCCGAGGCCGCCCTTGATGGCGCCGATCAGCTCACCGTTGCTCGTGTCGCCGGAGAGCTCCCAGAAGAACGCGCCACCGAGGCCCTGGTTCTTCGCGTACGTCATCTTGCCGCCGATGGTCGACGGGGTGTCGTAGCTCCACCAGTTGCTGCCGCACTTGGCGTACGCGGTGCCGGCGACGGTGCCGGTGGTCGGGCAGGTGTTCTTGAGGACCTTGTAGTCCTCGATGCCGGCCTCGTACGTGCCGGGGGCCGCGCCGGTGGCGGTGCCGCCCGGGGTGGCCTGGGTGACCCCGGTCCAGCCCCGGCCGTAGAAGCCGATGCCGAGCAGCAGCTTGTCGGACGGGATGCCCTTGCTCTTGAGCTTCTGGATCGCCGCGTCGCTCCAGAAGCCCTGCTGCGGGATGCCCTCGTACGAGGTGAGCGGCGAGTGCGGGGCCGTGGGGCCCTGCGCCGCCCAGGCGCCGAAGAAGTCGTACGTCATCGGCATGATCCAGTTGAGGTTCGCCGCCGCGCCGGCGTAGTCGGTGGCGTCGATCTTGCCGCCGGTGCTGGCGTCGGCGGTGATGGCGGCGGTGACCAGCGCCGAGGAGCCGAACTTGGTCCGCAACGCGCCGACCACGTTCTTGAAGGCGTTGGGGCCGCTGGTGTCACAGGTGAGGCCGCAGGCGTTCGGGTACTCCCAGTCGACGTCGATGCCGTCGAAGACGTCCGCCCAGCGCGGGTCCTCGACCATGTTGTAGCAGCTCTCGGCGAACGCGGCCGGGTTCTGCGCGGCCTGGGTGAAGCCGCCCGACCAGGTCCAGCCGCCGACGGAGTAGATGACCTTCAGGTGCGGATACATCTTCTTCAGCTTGCGGAGCTGGTTGAAGCTGCCACGCAGCGGCTGGTCCCAGGTGTCGGCCACGCCGTCGACGCTGTCCGCGGCGGTGTACGCCTTGTCGTAGTCGGCATAGCTGTCGCCGATGCTGCAGCGACCGCCGGCGGTGTTGCCGAAGGCGTACAGGATGTGGGTCAGCTTCGCGGCGGACCCGCTGGTGTGGATGTTCTTGACGTGGTAGTTGCGGCCGTAGACGCCCCACTCGGCGAAGTAACCGACGACCTTCTTGCCACCCGGCGGGGGCGTGGTCGGCGGCGGGGTGGTGGGGGGCGGGGTCGTGGGGGGCGGGGTGGTCGGCGGGGGCGTCGTCGGCGGCGGGGCGCTGGTGGTCGGGGTGACGCCGCCGGCGCACGGCGCGCCGTTGATGGTGCAGTTCAGCGGCGCCTTGTACGCCCCGACGCCGTTGTAGCCCCAGCTGAAGCTCGCCCCGGGGGCGATCGGGCCGCCCCAGCTCTTCTTCACCGCGACGTAGTGGTTGCCGCTGCTGGTGACGTCGGCGTCCCAGGAGCTGCTGATGGTGGTGCCGGCAGGCAGGTCGAACTCGATGCGCCAGGTACTGATGCTGGCGGCGGAGTCGTTGGCGACGGTCACCCGGGCTTCGTGACCGGTCCCCCAGTCCTGCGCCTTGACGAACGTGGCGGTCACACTTCCGGCACCGAACGCCGAGGTCATCGGGACCGCTGCGGCGGTCACCGCGACCAGGGCGCCGGCCCAGAGGGCCCGGCGGAACGATCTCTTCATGTGGCGTCTCCCCAAACAGTTAGGAAACTTTCCTAAAGGATGGTGAGACGCTACTCACGACGTCATCACTTCGTCAAGATGTACATGCGTCGATCTACAGGAAACCGGGGTCCGTCCGGCCGTCGCGGCCGGTCGGTAGCCTCGGCGGATGACCGTTTTCGACACTCAGATCGACGCGCTGACCGGTGGCCCGGCGGAACTCGACCGCCACCGGGGCCGGGCCCTGCTGGTGGTGAACGTGGCGTCCCGCTGCGGCCTCACCCCGCAGTACGCCGGGCTCCAGGCCCTGCACGAGACCTATGCCGACCGGGGACTGGTGGTGCTCGGCGTGCCGTGCAACCAGTTCGCCGGCCAGGAGCCGGGCACCGCCGCCGAGATCGGCGAGTTCTGCCAGGTCAACTACGGGGTGACCTTTCCGCTCACGGAGAAGGTGGACGTCAACGGCCCGGCCCGGCACCCGCTGTACGCGGAGCTGGTGACCACGCCGGACGCCGACGGGCACACCGGCGACGTGCGGTGGAACTTCGAGAAGTTCCTGGTGGCGCCGGACGGCACGGTGGCCGCCCGGTTCGCCCCGACCGTCGCGCCGGACTCCCCCGAGCTGCGCACGGCGATCGAGAAGGTCCTGCCGGCGTAGCCCGCCGGGCCCACCTCCCCGAATTGATCGAGGCCGCGGGGCCCCCCCCCCGGGGGGGGGGGGGGGCCCGGGCGCGCCCCCCCCCCGCGGGGGGGGGGGGCCCCCCGGCGGGCCGGGCGGCCCCCCCCCCCCCCCCCCCGCGGCCCCCCCCCCCCCCCCCCCCCCCCCGGGCCCGCGCCCCCCCCCCCCCCCGGGGGGGGGCCCCCCCCCGGCCTCGGAGGTCACCGGCCGGGGCCGGTCCGGTCAGCCCGCGGCGGAGCGGAAGACCGGGTAGTAGCCGCCGGACTGGCCGGCCGCCGTCGGGTGGTACGAGACGCCGATGTTGAGGAAGTTCAGCGCGTGCATCCACTTCTCGCCGTAGCTGCACAGCTGGTGGCCGACGAAGGCCGACCGCACGTCGGCGAACTTGAACCCGGCCGACGTGGCGGCGGTGCGGATGATGTCGTCCACCAGGTTGATGCCCGCGTTGAGCTTCGTCCGGGAGGTCACGGTGAGGCCGACGCAGGGCGTGCCGAGCTGGTAGAAGACCGGGTAGCCGACGACCACGACCCGGGCCGAGGGCGCCTTGGCCTTGATCCCGTTGTAGACGTTCGCCAGCTTGCCGGGCAGCTCGGTGCGAGCCTTGGTCTCGGCGGTGGTCACGGCGGCCACGCAGGCGCTCTCGCCCTGGAGCACGCAGGTCTGCATGATGGTGGAGAAGCCGACGTCGTTGCCGCCGATGGTGACGCTGACCAGCGTGGTGCTCGACGACAGGGCCGAGATCTGCTTGTTGATCACGTCCGTGGTGATCGCCCCGGAACAGGCCACCGACTTGTACGAGGCGGGCTTGATATTGGTGTTGTACAGCGCCGAGTACGCGTTTGTGCTGCGCTTGCAGGCGCCACTCTCGGCGGTGTAGGCGTCGGCGCCGACGCCGGAGGCGTACGAGTCGCCGAGGGCGACGTAGTGGTCGCTGGCGGACGCCTGGGCGGGAACGGCCAGCGTGAGCGTGGCGCCGAGGGACGCCGCAACACTCACGGCGAGGGTAATGAAGCGGGATCTCCGCACGTAGCACTCCTGGGGGTGGGAAGTCGTGGTAAGAGATAGGTATCACTGAATACAGGTTCGATGGAAGATCACCGATTGCCTACAGGGGTGGATAGGGGTGGTTCGGTCCGCAACCGTCCAGAGTGGCGGACCAACCGGATCGGTCGGGAATGCGCCCCCGCCGGGCCGGACGACGAGTCCACCACCACCAACGAGCTGCTCCAGCGGCATCTGCCGAAGTCAGGGGTGGTCAAGGGCTTCAACAACGTCTATTCCGAGCACCTGCTCGCCCTGACCCGCCCGAGCGGCGCCGCCGACCCGACCATCCGAACGGAGCGGCACTCGGGCCGATCGGCGGCGATCCGGGGCCCCCGCCCGCCCGGCACGTACTCGAAGATCATCTCCAGATTTCACAGGCAACCCCCACAGGAGATCTCCGAGATGATCAACAAGTACGCCGGACGCTGTGGCACGTGCGGCGCGCAGGTGGAGGCCGGCGTCGGTCAGGCCGTCAACGTCGACGGTCGTTGGAACTCGTACCACCACGCGTGCGTCCCGATCCGTGTCGCGCCGCCGGTCGGCCGGCACGCCGGGTGGCACGACCTGCCGGTGGTGGGCTTCGACCTCGAAGGCACGCTGCCCGAGCCGACGGAGACCCGGATCATCTCCGCTGCCCTGGTCCACTCGGACGGGACGACGCAGGAGTGGCTCACCGACCCGGGTGTGTCGATCCCCGCCGACGCGACGGCCCGGCACGGCATCACCGACGAAATGGTCCGCAGCGGCGGCCAGCCCGCCCGGGAGGCGCTGGCGGACCTGGGCACGGCGGTCGCCAAGCTGATCGCCGACGGAATCCCGCTGGTGGCCTTCTGCGCCCCGTACGACGTCACGGCCCTGCACACGGAACTGGCCCGGCACGGCCTGCCCGCCATCGACTGGGACCGCGCCGTCATCATCGACCCGTCGGTGCTGCACAAAGAGGTCGAGCCCCGCTGGTACGGCAGCAAGCAGTTGGGCGATCTGTGCCGGTACTACGAGGTCACGCTGGAGACCGCCCACGAGGCGGCCAGCGACGCGCGGGCGGCGGCCGACCTGGCCCGGTCGATCGCGGCCCGGCACGGGCGCATCGCCCGGATGCGGCCGGACCTGCTGCACCAGGCACAGATCGGCTGGTACGCCGAGCAGTCCCGAGACCTCCAGAGCTACTTCGACAGGCAGGGCCGGGACGAGACGGTCAGCACGCAGTGGCCCCTGGAGACGAAGCCGCGCGACTGACGGCGGACCGGCTGCGGGCAGCCGTCAACGGGTGAAGGTCTCGGGCAGGCGGCTGCGCTCGGCGGGAACCCCCGCCGCGCGCAGCCGGGTCGTCGCCACCGTCAACCAGCCGGGCGAGGCTCCCGAACAGCAGTGGCCCGTCCCGCCCCTGCGGGCCACCGCCCGTCGGTGGCGGGCCGCCACGTCGGCGTACCAGAATGGTCACCGCCCACGACGCGGCCTGGCCTGCGGCCGGGGGCACGGCCTCGTCGGCGAACGCCCGGCCCGCTGCCTCGACCACCGCCGCCGGCAGGTGACGCACCCGCCACATCGAGGCACCGGCTGCCGATCGCGGAGACGATCCGAGTTGCATGCCGATGTCCGTGGAGCTGGCCGGGGGCGCTGGATGCACTTGCCGCTGCCGAAGTTCTGGATCGTGTAGAAGGTGGCCGCGCTGGCCGGTTGGGGCCTGATGCGACGCTGGCACGGGCTACGGCGCGGTCAACGAACCGGCGTCCAGGTGGTTCGGCGAAGCCGGGCCGAGCGGTCGCGGAAACCGGCGGAGCTTCACGCGGACCCGGTCCGCGTCGGAGTGACCGAGCGCGTCGAGGATGTCCAGGGCACTTTGCCAGGACCGACGGGCGGCGTCCAGGTCGCCTTCCGCCTGGCGGCTGTCCCCGGCATGGCTGAGCGTGTCGGCCTCGTAGTAGCGGTCACCGACGTCGCGGAACAACTCGACCGCCCGCCGGTAACAGGCGGTGGCCTCCCGGTACTCGCCCAGGTGGTGGTGGGTGTAGCCGAGGCTGTCCCAGGTGTTGGCCTCGCCGAAGCGGTCGCCGACCTCGCGGAGCAGGCGCAACGCCCGCTGGCAGTAGCGCAGGGCCGGTCCGTGGTCGCGCAGTTGGGCGTACTGCCAGCCGACCGTGTTGAGGGCCCTGGCCTGCATCGGACGGTCGCCGACCGATTCGAACAGTTCAAGCGCGCGCAGCGCGTGGACGAGTCCCCTCCGGTGCTGTCCCTGCCGGGAGTACAACCAGGCGATGCTGCGGTCGGCGTGCGCCTGACCGGCCGGGTCGTCGAGCTGGCCCGACAGTCTGGCCGCCCACCGGAAGTGGGCATGGGCGTCGGCGAACCGGCCCAACTGGGCCCGGGCGCGGCCGAGGCCGCAGTGGACCCTCGCGGCGGCTCGGAGGTCCGCCAACCGTTGGGCGGCAGCCAGCGCGGTCTCGTGGGTCACCACCCAGTCGTGCCAGTGTCCCTTGCGGTCCAGGAAGTCGGACAGGGTCCAGGCCAGCCGCCAGGCGTGCCCGTGCATGTCGTCCTCGGCCGCCCGGGCCACGGCGTTGAGCAGCACCGGATGCTCGGCGTCGAACCAGGCCATCGCCTGCTCGGCGTCCGCCGGCGACACCGTCGTGACGCCGGGCAGGGCGGGTTCCAGGTCGATCAGCTCACGGAACGGCTGCAACAGCCGGGCACCGGCGTACGCGACGTGCAGGTAGTGGTCGAGCAGCCGGCGCACCGCCGCGCGCCGGTCGGCCTCGCTGTCGAGGTCGTGGGTCAGCTCGGTGGCATAGGTCCGCAACAGGTCGTGGAAGAGGTACCGCCCCGGCGCGTGCTCGATGAGCAGGTGGGTCCGGGCCAGCGCGGCCAGCAGGATCCGCGCCTGGCGCGGCGCGATGCCGGCGAGGCTGGCGGCGGCGGGCCCGGCGATGTCCGGGCCGGGATGCAGACCTAGCAGCCGGAACAACCGGCCGGCGTCCTGGCCCAGTGCGCGGTAGGACCAGGAGAAGACCACTCGTACGTTGGTGGTCGGGTCCCCGCCGTCGAAGGCGTCGAGGGCGTCCGCCGCGTCCCGCAGTTCCTCGGCGAGCACGGCCAGCGGAAAGCCGGGGCGCGTCGCGGCCCGGGAGGTGGTGATGGCCAGCGCGAGGGGCAGCCGGGCGCAACTCGTGATGATCCGGCGCACCGCGTCCGGTTCCTCGGCCACCCGGTCGGCGCCCAGCCGGCGGGCCAGCAGGTCCTGGGCCTCCTCGGTCGGCAACACGTCCAGAGCGATCGGGTGGGCGCCCTCGATGGCGACCAGCGGGGTGAGCTGGTTGCGGCTGGTCACCACGGCGAGACAGCCGGCCGAGCCGGGCAGCAGCGGGCGGACCTGCTCCGCGTCGCGGGCATTGTCCAGCAGCACGAGGACCCGCTTGCCGGTCAGCAGGCTGCGGTAGAGGGCAGCCTGCGCCGGCAGGTCCGCCGGGATGCGCTCCGCCGGAACTCCGAGCGCGGCCAGGAACCCCCGCGCCGCCTCGGTGGGGTCCAGCACCGAGCCGCCGGCGTCGAATCCGCGTAGGTTCGCGTACAGCTGACCGTCCGGGAAACGGTCCGCGACCTGGTGGGCCCAGTGCAGGGCCAGCGCCGTCTTGCCCACCCCCGCGGTTCCCGACACGGCCGAGATGACCACCGCCGTCGGACCGTTCTCGCCCGTCCCGGCGAGCAGTTCGTCGAGCCGGCGGAGTTCCGCGGTACGGCCGGCGAAGGCACGCACCGCGGGCGGTAGGTGTGCGGGGATCGACGGGCGCCTCACACCGGCGGCCACCTCGATCGGCTGCGGGGCCGGGTCGAGGGCGGGGTCCTGGCTCAGGATGGCGCCTTCCAACTCACGCAGGGCGGGGCTCGGCTCGATCCCCAGCTCCTCGTGGAGCGTGCGACGCAGCCGCCGGTACGTCGCCAGCGCGTCGGACTGCCGGCCGGTGCGGTAGAGCGCCAGCATGAGCTGTCGGTAGATGTGCTCGTCGAGCGGGTGTTCCTGGCTGAGCTGGTCCAGCTCCGGAACGAGCTGCGCGTGCTCGCCGAGGGCCAACCGGGCATCCGCGAGGGCCCGCACCGCCACCAGCCGGACGTGTTCCAGGCGCTCGGCCTGCTCGTCCAGCCAGGCGGGGCCGGCGACGTCCACCAGCGCCCGACCGCGCCACAGACCGAGCGCGGTCCGCAGGCACGAGCGGCCGTACGCCTGATCGGTGGTGCGCGTACCGTCGCGGATGAGGCGCTCGGCGGTCTCGACATCGGTGGCCTCACCCGGCACGTCCAGCTCGTAGCCGGGCGGTCTCGACACGATCACGTTCCGTACGCCGATCGTCCGGCGCAGGTAGGACACGTGGCTCTGCAAGGTGTTCTGCGCGGTCGTGGGCGCCTGGTCGCCCCAGATCACATCGACGAGACGGCCGGTGCTGACGATCTCGCCCGAGTGCAGGGCAAGCACGGCGAGCACGGCCTTACGCCGCAGGCCGGAAACCGTTCGCGGCGTGTCGTCCACCATCACGTCGACCGGTCCGAGAAGCCTGACCTGCATTGACCCGCCCCCGCTTCGAGCAAAGACCTGCCCAGGCTAACGGCGGGGCAGCCGGCTCCGGGCGGCTCAGTCGGACACCGGACCGTGGCGGGGCGGACGGTCGTCGCCGGCGCGGTGCCCTGCGCTCACACCGGGCGGCGGCCGGCGAAGCCGCACTCGACGCGGTGGTACCAGCGCACGTCGGAGTCGCCCTCCAGCCAGCACCACAGCACCGGGCGGCCGGCCCGCTCGCCGGGGAAGTCCAGCAGCACCGGGGCGATGCCCTTGACCTGGATGTCGTGCTCGTGCAGCTCGTCCACGATCCCGTGCAGCCGGGCCTCCAGGCCCTTGACCTCGGCCAGACCGCCGAGCGGGCTCAGCCCACCGCCGGCGAGGTCGGCCCGCAGCTCGGCCAGGTCGGCCCGGAGCCGGATCAGCTCGTCGACGCGTGGGTGCAGGGTGGCCGCCAGGTACCGCGCCTGGGCGAGTGTGAACACCGCGACAGTATGGGCCATTCCTGTGGACGACGTGTCCCGCCGGCCCGTCCGGGAGGCGGCGCCCGGCGCTGCGGCGGGACGGTGACCGGCGCCGGGCCGGGCCGCTACTCGGACTGGGCGGCCAGTTCCCGGGCGCGGTCCCGGGCGGCCTCCAGCGCGGCGAGCATCGCCGCGCGGACGCCGTGGTTCTCCAGCTCCCGGATGGCGGAGATCGTGGTGCCGGCGGGCGAGGTGACCGCCTCGCGCAGCTTCACCGGGTGCTCGCCGGAGTCGCGCAGCATCACCGCCGAGCCGATCGCGGTCTGCACGATCAGCTCGTGGGCGACCTGTCGGGGCAGGCCGAGCAGGATGCCGGCGTCGATCATCGCCTCGACCAGCAGGTAAAAGTACGCCGGCCCGGAACCGGACAGGGCGGTCACGGCGTCCTGCTGGGACTCGGGAACCCGGACGGTCGCGCCCAGCGGCTTGAACATCTCCTCGGCCAGGGCCAGGTGCTCGCCGGTGGCGTGCGCGCCGGCCGAGATCGCGCTCATCGCCTCGTCGACCAGGGCGGGAGTGTTGGTCATGACCCGGACGACCGGGGTGCCCTCGGGCAGCCGCCGGCTGAAGAAGGTGGTGGGCAGGCCGGCGCAGAGCGAGATGACCAGCTTGTCGGCCGGCACCTTCGGCCCGATCTCGTCGAGCAGGGCGGAGGCGTCCTGCGGCTTCACGGAGACGGCCAGCACCGCCGCCTCGTCCACCGCCGTCAGGTTGTCGACCACCCGGACGCCGTAGCGGGCGGCCAGCTCCTCGGCCCGGCTCGGCCGCCGGGCGGTGGCGAGCAGCCGTTCCACCGGCCACCCGGACCGCAGCAGACCGGAGAGCATCAGCTCGCCGATCTTGCCGGCCCCGATCACCGCCACGGTGTGTTTCCCCGCTGCCATGGCCGTACCCCCTCAGTCGCCCGCCTCGCGTCGCTCCAGGGTGTCGCCGCCCGACGCGGAGGCCGCGGCCCGCGCGTCGGCCGCCGCGGACGCCCTGGACCGGCCGCGGCGGAAGCCCGGCGGCGCGTGCGGCGATCCCGCCAGGGGATGCCGCACGCGCCGCGTGGGCGTCAGCTGCCGAAGAAGACCTCGGCCTCTTCGTACCGCTCCAGCGGCACGGTCTTCAGCTCGCGGGTGGCGTCGGCCAGCGGCACCCGGACGATGTCCGTGCTCTGCATCGCGACCATCTTGCCCCAGTCGCCCTCGTGCACCGCGTCGATGGCCTGGAGGCCGAGGCGGGTGGCGAGCACCCGGTCGAACGCGGTCGGGGTGCCACCGCGCTGGATGTGGCCCAGCACGACGGTCCGCGCCTCCTTGCCGGTCTTGGCCTCCAGCTGCTCGGCGAGCCACTGGCCGATGCCGCCGAGGCGGACGTGGCCGAACGAGTCCAGCTCCTGGTTGTGCAGCACCATCTGGCCGTCCAGCGGCTGGGCGCCCTCGGCGACCACGACGATCGGGGCGTACTGGTGCTGGAAGCGCTTCTCGACGTACCCGGCGACCTGCTCGACGTCGAACTGCCGCTCGGGCAGCAGGATGACGTTGGCGCCGCCGGCCAGGCCGGCGTGCAGGGCGATCCAGCCGGCGTGCCGGCCCATCACCTCGACGACCAGGGTGCGGTGGTGGCTCTCGGCCGTGGTGTGCAGCCGGTCGATCGCCTCCATGGCGATGTTGACGGCGGTGTCGAAGCCGAAGGTGTAGTCGGTGGCGCCGAGGTCGTTGTCGATCGTCTTCGGCACGCCGACCACGTTGACGCCCAGCTCGTACAGCTTGGTGGCGACACCGAGGGTGTCCTCGCCGCCGATCGCGATCAGCGCGTCCACGCCCTGCGCGGCAAGGTTGTCCTTGATCCGCTCGACCCCGTTCTCGATCTTGAACGGGTTGGTGCGGGACGAGCCGAGGATGGTGCCGCCGCGCGGCAGGATGCCCCGCACCTCGGCGATGCCCAGGGGCTTGGACAGGCCCTCAAGCGGACCCTTCCAGCCGTCCTGGAAGCCCACGAACTCGTGACCGTAGTTGGCGACGCCCTTGCGGACCACCGCCCGGATTACCGCGTTGAGACCCGGGCAGTCGCCGCCGCCAGTGAGCACGCCAATACGCATGATCTGCTCATCCTCCTGGATCATCAGGTAAAGCCCGATTTGCCCCAGGATATGTGTCAGATCAGACCATCGGCGCCATTGCCGGCCCGGGGCGGGCCGTCAGTGCGAACTGTAGCCGTCGTAGCTGCGCGTCGACCGCGCGCCCCGGGCAGGCCCGCCCACCGCTCAGAAGATCACCTGCCGGTTCTCCCCCGCCCTCGGCTGCTTCCCGGCGGCCGCCGACCTGGCGAAGCCGAGCAGGTTGACCATGGTGCCGCTCGGCGAGCCCCAGTACTCCGCGGAGCTGGCGTGCACCTTGATCAGCGTCAGCCCGGGGGTGTCCAGGCCGTCCGGGAACCAGGTCTCCAGCAACGGGTTCCACAACTGCTCGGCGCGGGCCCGGTCGTACCCCTCCTGCGCGGTGCCGGACAGCGACACCCAGGCGTTGTTCCGCTGGTCGGAGAAGCCCACGTTGACCTCCGGGTTCACCCGGAGCTGGCGGACCTTCGCCGAGTCGGCGTGGGCGAAGAACCACAGGTCGCCGTCGAACTTCGCCGCCTGGAGCCCCATCGGCCGGCTGACCAGCCGCCCGTCCAGGCCGATGGTGGTCAGCATGCAGATCCGCGCCTCGCGGACCAGCTCGGTGATCCGGTGCCGGGCGTCGGCGGTACTTGTCGGCTCACTGCTCATGGCGGTACCCCCTCGATCGACCGGATGTCGACGCGGTGCCCAGGACGGACCCGACCAAACCTGAAGGAGCCGACGAGGTCAGCGGGCGGTCATCGCGCGCCAGCGGGCCAGGTTGTGCCGGGCGTCGACCAGCGCGTCGTGCCGGGCGGCGTCGGCGTTCGGCAGCGGCGGGCGCCCCCGGTCGTCCCAGAGTTGCCGCAGGTCCTTGGTGAACCGGGGGATCTCCCGGGGCAGCGCCGGCATCGCACCCCAGAGCTGGGCCAGCACCACGTGGTCGTACGCGGCGTACCAGGCCCACAGCTCCAGTTGCTCGCCCGGCCGGTCCCGGACCGGCTCGACCAGGAACTCGTAGAGGTCGTCGCGGATCCGCTCCCGTGACCGCCAGGCCCGGTCGGCCGGCGAGGGGAGCTTGTCCAGCACGTTGCGGCGCACCCAGGGCACGGCCCGAGAGTCATCGAACTCGGTGGAGACGGCGTAGAACTCGCGCCCGTTCTCGTCGACGACGCCGATCGACACCAGGTCGACGGTGCGCCCGTCCTCGATGAACTCGCAGTCGTAGAAGTAGCGGTAGACCATCGTGCCCATCCTGGCCCACCCGCGTCACCCGCCGTCGGCCGGGGCCCGCCCCGCCGCCCTCCGTCGCAGCTCGGGAGTGTCACGGAAGTGTTTCCAGGGGTGTACAGCAAGCGACTGGACCGTCATGATCTGATGTGTACCGCTACCGGACGCCGAACCGGTTCAGAACCTCGTACCGGGGGCTGTCAGGTTCACCCGGCTGCGAGTTGTGGTCCTTGACCGGGGAGGGGTTGGGCCGTGGAGATGCGCCTGCCGGAGCCGGGTGACGCCCTCACCGGCGTCGACATGTTCGCCGGCCTCGAGCCGGAGGTGCGCCAGCGGGTGATCGCGGCGGCGGTGCCGCGGACGTATCGCAAGGGCCAACTGCTCTTCGTCGAGAACGACCCGGGCGAGTCGCTGATCGTGCTGCGCCGGGGCGCGGTGGCAGTGTTCCGCACCGCGCCGACCGGCGAACGGGCCGTGCTGTCGGTGATCCGGCCCCCGGACGTGCTCGGCGAGGTCTCCCTGCTCGACGCGTCCACCCGCTCGGCGTCGGCCGAGGCGATCGAGGACTCCTCGGCGCTCGCGCTGTCCCGCCCCGCCTTCATGGAGCTGGTGCACTCCAACCCGCGCATCCTCGACGTGGTGATGCGCTCGCTCGGCGGACTCATCCGTCGACTGACCGAGCAGAACGCCGACCACGTCTTCCTGGACCTGCCCGGTCGGGTCGCCAAGACGCTGGTCCGGCTGGCCGGCGAGAGCCAGGCCCCGATGATCACGATCGAGCTCAACCAGAGTCAGCTCGCGGAGATGGCCGGCGGCTCCCGGCAGAGCGTCAACCAGGCGATCGGCTCGTTCGCCAGCCGCGGCTGGCTGCGTACCGAGGGCCGGCGGATCGTGGTCACCGACGTGGGGGCGCTGCGCCGCCGGGCCGGCATGAACGACCGCTGAGCCACCCCGGCCCGGCGGTCCTCTGACAGCGAGAAGGGCCGGCGGGCCTAGGCCCGCCGGCCCTTTCACCGGTTATTCAGGTATCCCGCTATTCAGTTGCCCGGCTCGTCCTCAGGCGGTGCACCCGGGCCGGGACCGATCTTTGTCGGATCGGTCGGCTTGGGCGTCGGCGGGGGCGTCGACGTGGTGTTCGTGGTGTTCTCAGGACCAGTACCCTGGCCGTCCGGTGCTTCTACCATGCCTTGCTCCTCCAGTGACGCGAGAGTGACGGCGTCGACCTCGACCGTGTCGCCCGGGGCCCACACGGTCCCGCGCGAATCCATCCACGGGGCGGACAGTCGTACGTGCACGGCACTCTCCTGACGGGGTATCTCCTGAGTGGAAGGTTAGTCTGGCCCGATCAGCCGCACAGTCCGTCCACATATCGGGTAGCCGACTCAGTGGCGGGGGCGTGATACTGGGGTCACCTCGCGCTACGGAGCCCACCATCGACCTCAAGTGTGGACACTGCTCACGCGGAGCCGGTCCCGACGACCGCTTCTGCGGCGGGTGCGGGCAGGCATTGAGCCGGAGCTGCGCCCGCTGTGGGCACGCCAACAGCGCCGAGGCCAACTTCTGCACGAGCTGCGGCCAGCCGCTGCACGACCGGCCGGTGGCAGTGCAGGAGGACCGCCGCCAGGTCAGCGTCCTGTTCATCGACATCGTCGACTTCACGACGTACGCCGAGCGGGCCGACCCGGAACAGGCCCGCAGCCTCCAGCAGCGCTACTTCGCCACCGTGCGCCAGCTGGTGCACCAGTACGGCGGGGTGGTCGAGAAGTACATCGGCGACGCGGTGATGGCGCTGTTCGGGGCGCCGGTGGCCACCGACAACGACGCACTGCGCTGCGTACGCGCGGGGCTGGAGCTGCAACGGAACCTGGCCCGCCAGCCCGCCGGCCCGCACCCGCCGCTCGGGTTCCGGGTCGGCATCGCCACCGGCGAGGCGCTGGTCGACCTTTCCGCGGCCCGCGACGGCGGGCAGGGCTTCGTCACCGGGGACGTGGTGAACACGGCCTCCCGGTTGCAGTCCCTCGCCCCCTCCGGCGGAGTGGTGGTGGACGAGAGCACCTGGACGGCCACCCGGCACGACATGGAGTACGCCGTCCAGCCCTCGGTGACGCTGCGTGGCCGCTCGGCGATCAGCCGGATCTGGCTGGCCGTCCGCGCGCTGCCCCAGCGGGACCTGAGCACCGCCGAGCTGACCCCGATGGTCAACCGGGAACACGAGCGCGGCCTGCTGGTCAACGCCCTGCACCGGACGATCAACGAGCGCACCTCGCAGCTGGTCACCGTCTTCGGCCCGGCAGGGGTGGGCAAGAGCCGGCTGCTGCGCGAGCTGGCCCGGCACGCCGCCAGCCTGCCCGGGCCACCGGTCACCTGGCTGGTCGGGCAGTGCCCGCCGTTCGGCGAGAACGTCACGTACGCCGCCCTCGCCGACATCGTCAAGGGGTGGGTCGGCGTGTCGGACGTCGACGAACCGACGGCCCTCGACGACCTGCTGCGGCGCCGCCTGGGCGGGCTGGCCGACCGGCACGGCGTCCGGCTGGCCGGTCAGCTCGGCCCGCTGATCGGCCTGCCCGGCGAGCGGCTCACCCCGGGCGAGACCGAGGCGTCCTGGCGGCGGTTCCTGCTCACCCTGGCCGCCGCCGGCCCGACGGTGCTGGTCTTCGAGGACATGCACTGGGCCGACCAGGCCATGCTCGCCTTCGTCGAGCAGCTCGGCGCGGCGGCACGCGGCGTGCCGCTGCTGGTGTTGGCCACCGCCCGGCCGGAGCTGCGGGAGCGCCACCCGGCCTGGACCGGGACGATCAGCGGGGCGATGTCGATCTCGGTGCCGCCGATGCACGACGCGGACATCGACACCCTCTACTCGCTGCTGCTCGGGCAGGCCGCGCTGCCGCCCGAGTCCCGGGGGCCACTGATCGAGTTCGCCGACGGCAACCCGCTCTACGCCCAGGAGTACGCCCGGATGCTGCTCGACGGCGGGCTGCTCGACGCGACCCGGCCGGACGTCCGGCTCGACCCGGCCGGCTCCCCGGGGATGCCGCGCACCGTGCAGGCGGTCATCGCCAACCGGCTCGACCTGCTCGACCCGTCCGACCGGGCCGTGCTCCAGACCGCCGCGGTGGTCGGCGTGCAGTTCTGGCCGGGGCCGGTGGCCACCGCACTGAGCCGGCCGGTGGAGTGGGTCGAGCGGGCGCTGGACCGACTGCAACGCCGCGACCTGGTGTACGAACAGCCCACCTCGGCGATGCCCGGCCAACCCGAGTACCGCTTCCGGCACATCCTGGTCCGGGACGTCTGCTACCAGCGGCTTCCCCGCGCCGAGCGGGTGCTGCGCCACCAGCGCACCGCCGACTGGCTGGAGCAGGTCACCGACGGCCGGCAGCACGACCTCGTCGAGGTGCTGGCCAACCACCGCTGGACGGCGCACGAGATCGCCCGCACCGTCGGGCTGGACACCGCCCCGTACGCCCCGGCGGCGCGGGCCGCCCTGCACCGCGCGGCCCGGCGGGCGAACGAGCTGCACGCGCTGGACACCGCCGCGACCCTGGTGGGGCGGGCGCTGGCCCTGGCCGGCGAGCCCGACCCGACACTGGAGCTGTTCGACGCCGAGCTGGCGTTCTACCGCGACGGCGACGCGTTCCTGGTGGCCGGGGGGGCGGGCAAACTGACCGGGCTGGCCGACCGGCTGGCCGAGGCCGACGAGTGGACGGGGGCTGCCCGGGCCTGGACGCTGCTCGCCACGGCGGCGTGGAGCCGCGCCGACCGGTCGGAGACGCTGCGCTGCCTGGACCGGGCGCTGGGCATCTACGTCGACCTGCCGGACACCGAGGAGAAGGCGGGCGCCCTGCTGGAACTGGCCCGGGTGCACATGCTCAACGCGGAGACCGACCCGGCCTGCGCGGCGGCCCGGACCGCCGCCGGGCTCGCCGAGCGCCTGCAACTGCGGGAGGTGAGCGCGAACGCCCGGATCACCCTCGCCGTGGCCCGCTACCTGTCCGGCGTCGGCGAGGCGTACGCCGAGCTGGCCGAGATCACCGAACACTGCCGGGTGGAGCGGCTGACCAGCCGCCGCCGGGCGGTGCACAACCTGGCCTGGGTGTTGCAGGAGGAGGGCGACCTGGCCGGGTCGGCCCGGCTGGTGGACGAGCAACGCTCGCTGGACCTCGGCGGTGAGCACAGCCTGGCGACGAGCTTCGAGGACCAGTGGGCCCGGTCGTACTACGCCGGGGACTGGGGTTCGGCGGCGGCGCTGGTGGCCGAGTCGACCCGGCGGCCCACCGCCGAGTGGGACCTGCACATCGTCGCGGTCTCCGGCTGGCTCCGGGCGTTACGCGACCAACCGGAGCAGGCCGCCGCCGGGGCCGGCGGGGGCGAGGAGAGCGGCGAGGGTGGCGAGGGCGACCAGGTGGAGCGGGCGGTGCTGGCCGCCCGACGCTCGGGCTTCCACCGGGTGCTCCGCTCGACCCTGGCCCACGCCGCGCTCTGCCGGGCGGTGCAGGGACGCGACGCCGAGGCGCTGCGGCTGCTCACCGAGCTGGACGACGACTGGCGGCGGACCCGGATGATCCCGTTCGCCGAGTGGGTTCCCGCGATCGGGCACGTCGCGGTGGTGCTCGGCGGGGACGCCGCCCGACGGGTCCGGGAACTGCTGGCCCGCTCGCCGCGGACGACCCCGTGGGCCCGGGCCGCCGGCCAGGAGGCAGAGGCCGCGCTCGCCCGGGCGGCCGGGGACGCCCCCGCCGCCGCCGGGCTGTTCCGGTCGGCGGCCGAACAGTACCGCCGGATGGGCGACGTCACCGACCACGCGCTCGCCCTCGCGCTCGCGCTGCCCACCCTCGGCGAGGTGGACCCGGCGGGCGCGGCCGAGGTGCTGGCCCAGGTGCGGGAGTTCGCCGCCCGCAACCACGCGCCGGGCCTCCTCCGCCTCGCCGGTGCTGGTACTGGTGCGTCGTCAGCCGGCCCTTGAGCCCCTTACCGGTGAAGTACTCCGCTTTGGCGACGAATGTGACTTTTCACTAGACGACCAGCGGCCTGAAGATCGAATCAAGAAGGACAGGTGGTTGGCTCGCGAGGATGACCCGCCCGCCGTCGGGCACGTGGCGCAGGCCCTCGACCCGAGGACGGATGATCAGCCTCAGCACGGGGCCCTCGGGAAGGACACCGGTGCTGTACTGGCTGATGAAGTACCCCATCCTGAGTTGGCCGCGACGCCACCGCGGCCGGCGGGCCGGGCCCCGGGACGCGCCCGGGTGGGTCCACGGGGGTGCCCTCGGCGGGCGGGACTGTCGGCCCTGAGCCGACGAAGCAGGAGCGGCGCGCCACAACGCACTCCCGGAACGGGGCCCCGACGTGTCACGATTCAGGGCACGGCGTGCGGGGCGCCGGGGCGACCGCACCGCGAGGTGCGCCGAGGGAGGATGTCCGGTGTCAGCGGGTGGGGCCCGCCGAGGGCGGCGGGACAACGGGCTCGACGCGAGCGAGTACGCCGTCGCGGGCGACGTGGATCCGCGCGTCGGCGAGCACCTGCTCGACGTGCTGGCCGCCGGCGGCATCGCGGCGTACCTTCAGCCGTCGGCCGACCTGAATCCCGTCACCCGCACCACCACCGTTCCGTCCCGGCCGGTCGACCGGCTCTACGTCGACCGGTCGCACCTGACCACGGCGCGTGACTACCTCACCCAGCTCGCCGACGAGACCCCCGCCGAGCCGGCCCGGAACGAGCCGGACGTGGACGCCGAGTGGGCCCGCATCGTGGCCGGCTTCCACACCGCCCCGGCCGCCGGGGCGCACCCCTGGCCCGCGGCGGAGGACGTCGACGACGAGCCGGGTGAGCCGGCGGCGGGCGGAGCCGGCCGCGTCGGGGCGGACGAGGGCCGGGTCGGGGCGGACGAGGGCGGGACCGCCACCGACGTGCGCCGGCTGCCCTGGGCCGCCGACATCTCGGGCGTCTCCGTGGGCCAGGGCCGGCAGGACGAGCCGTCGCTGCTGGACGGGCTGGACACCTTCGGCGCCGACCTGCCCGACGGCGCGGAGGAGCGCTACACCCCGCCGCCGCCCCCACCCCTGCCCCGGATCTCCAAGTACGCGGTGGCCGGCGTGCTCGCCATCATCGTCGGCTTCGTGCTCTTCCTGGAGCCGTCGCTGCTGCCGGTGGATTCGTCGGTGGTCACCCTGTTCGGGTTCACCGGGATACTGGCCGGCTTCGTGACCCTGGTCTGGCGGCTGCGCCCCGGTGACTCCGACGACGACCCGGACAACGGCGCCCGGGTCTGACGCGGCAGGGGCACGCTCCATCGCGTACCGTTCCCGGACACGGACGCCAGGTGCCCGGATTGCGGGACGCCAGCCGCCCACCGCGAGAGACGTAACAGTGGTGTAACTTACTGTCAGTAGGAATACCGCTGAACGTCACTTCCCCCACTGACTGCCCGGTTGTTCCTCGCTCGCGGTGGTCGGTCTCTGCTGATCGGAATGCCCGAGATGCGACAGAGTTCACTCGTGGTGGTGGCAAACCGCCTCCCCATCGACGACAGTGTGGCGCCCGACGGCGCCTGCGAGTGGCGAAGCAGCCCCGGCGGGCTGGTGAGCGCCCTACATCCCCTCCTCCGGCACACCCCGGCCACCTGGGTCGGTTGGGCGGGCGGCACCGGGCCGGCGCCGGCCCTGCCCGACGTCGACCGCGTCCGGATGCACACCGTGCCGCTGAGCTCCGAGGATCTTCGCGACCACTACGAGGGCTTCGCCAACTCCACCCTGTGGCCGCTCTACCACGACGCGGTCGAGCAGCCCGAGTACCACCGCCGCTGGTGGGAGGCGTATCAGCGGGTCAACCAGCGGTTCGCCGAGGCGACGGCCGAGGTGGCCGAGCGGGGCGCGGTGGTCTGGGTGCAGGACTACCACCTGCAACTGGTCCCCGGCCTGCTCCGCGAGCTGCGCCCCGACTTGCGGATCGGCTTCTTCCTGCACGTGCCGTTCCCGCCGCCGGAGCTGTTCATGCAGCTCCCCCGCCGGGCCGAACTGCTGCGCGGCATGCTCGGCGCCGACCTGATCGGCTTCCAACGCGCCCAGGCCGCGCACAACTTCGCCCAACTGGTGGCCAAGGTGCTGGAACTGCCCGCCACCGACCGGCGGATCGGCCTCGGCGACCGGGTGGTCCGGATCGGGGCGTTCCCCGTCTCGATCGACACCGCCGAGATGGCCGCCCTGGCGGGCCGCCCGGACGTGGCCGCCCGGGCCCGGCGGCTGCGCCAGGACCTCGGCGACCCCGACCACGTCATCCTCAGCGTCGATCGGATGGACTACACCAAGGGCATCGAGCAGCGCCTCAAGGCGTACAGCGAGCTGCTGGCCAGCGGGCACGTCAAGGTGCGCGACACGGTGCTGGTGCAGGTGGCGGTGCCCAGCCGGGAGCGGGTGACGCAGTACCAGATCCTCCGCGACCGGGTCGAGCGCGAGGTGGGACGGATCAACGGCGAGTTCGGCCGGGTCGGCGAGCCCGCCATCCACTACCTCACCCAGCCGTTCGACCGGGCCGAGCTGGCCGCGCTCTACCGGATCGCCGACGTGATGGCGGTGACCCCGCTGCGGGACGGGATGAACCTCGTCGCGAAGGAGTACGTGGCGGCGCGGGTGGACGACACCGGTGCGCTGCTGCTCAGCGAGTTCGCCGGCGCGGCGGCCGAGCTGCCGCAGGCGTACCTGGTCAACCCGCACGACCTGGAGGGGCTCAAGCAGGAGCTGCTGACCGCGCTCCAGGCCGACCCGGCCGACGTGACCGCCCGGATGCGCGCGATGCGCGAGCACCTGCACCGCAACGACATCCACGCCTGGGCGCGCTCCTACCTCAGCGCCCTCGACGACGAGGGTTCGCTGCTGAACCACTTCAGCACGACCGGCTGACCGGCCGGCCGCGTCGGCGCAGTCCGCCACCCGGGCCGCGCCGGCGCGGGTCAGGCCGGGGCGTGCTCCTTCTCCAGCCAGTCCAGGATCGCGTCGATCGGCTCCCGCCAGCGGGCGTCCAGCATCACGTCGTGCCCCATCCCGGGGAAGAGCAGCGGCGCACCGCCGTGCCGCCGGGCGGCCCGGGTCAGCGCGGCCGGCGGGACCACCCGGTCGTCGGGGCTGCCCAGCACCAGCACCGGCGGGTGACCCACGGCCGGCTCCGGGTCGCGATGGGTCAGCAGCTGCCACTGCGCGCGCCGGCCGGCCCGACCGAGCCGGGAGACGTACCGGCGGGCCTCGGCGTCGGGCAACTCGCGGCTGAACAGCTGCCGACGGCTCAGCCGCAGCCCGCCGCCGACCAGGGCGGGCAGGGTGCCGCCGGGGTTGCGGCGCAGCGCGGCGCCCAGCGTCCCCCACTCGCCGAGCACCGGGGCGACGAGCACCGCCGCCCGGGCCGGGTAGCGGGCCAGGGCGTGCCGGACCACCAGTGCCCCAGCGCCGTGCCCCACCAGCACCGCCTGGCGCGGCAGGCCCGCCGCCACCTGCGTCACGTCGTGGGTGTACGCCCGCAGCGTCGCCTCCGGCGCCGGCTCGCTGCCGCCGTGCCCGCGCAGGCTCAGCGCGTACGCCGGGAAGCCGCGCCCGGCGGCGTGCTCCAGCCAGTGCTCGGCGAACGCCCACGCGCCGTGCCCGAAGCCGGGCACGAACAGCAGCGGAGGGCGGCCCTGCTCCAGCTCGGGAAGCGCGCTGAGCACCTCGCGGCGGGCCGGGCGGACCGGGCGGGCCCACTCCCGGCCGCGCATGATCCGCACCCGCTCCCCGCCGCCGCTCACTTCTCCTCCAGGTCGTACATCGCGCGCTGCACGGCGCGCAGGTAGTCGGCGTGGCCGACCTCGAACCAGTGCCGGCTACTGTCCTTGACCTTGCCGGAGTAGCGCTCGCCGACCCCGGCCGCAGCCCGCTTCGCGAACACGGCGGCCCGGTCGGGCCGGGTGAGGCGCAGCGTGAGCAGCCGGGCGAAGAGCACGGTCTGCCAGTGCGACAGGGTGAAGATCCCCGAGTCGGACTGGACCAGGCCGGCGACGGCGAGGGTCGGATGGCCGGGGGCGAAGGCGTTGAGCCACAGCCGGGGCCGGCCCGACCCGTCGGCGTCGCCGAGGATCCTCGGGTCGAGGAACTCGAAGCGGGGAAGATAGCCGGTGGCGAAGACGACCAGCTCCGGCTCGATCCGGCGGCCGTCGGTCAGCTCCACCGCCTTGGCGTGGAACCGGGCCACGTCCGGCACCGGGGCGATCTCGCCGTGCCCGACGTAGTAGACGAGCTGGCTGTTGGCGATCGGGTGGGTCTCGTAGACCCGGTGGTCGGGCTTCGGCAGGCCGAACCGGGTCAGGTCGCCGACGGTGAGCCGCAGCGTCCAGTGGTAGAGCCACTGCCGGATCCGCAGCGGCACCCGCAGCGCCAGCAGACGGTCGTTGACCTGGTCGGCGGGGCGACCGAGAACGTACTTCGGGGCGTACCAGTAGCCGCGGCGGGTGGAGTGCCAGCAGTGGGACGCCTGCTGGGCCGCCTCGACCGCGATGTCGCATCCGGTGTTGCCGGCCCCGACGACCAGCACCCGCTTGCCGCGCAACTGGGCCGGGTCCTTGTAGGACGAGGCGTGCATGATCTCGCCCCGGAACTCCTCCAGCCCCTCGTAGCGGGGCAGCTTCGGCGACCAGTTGTGGCCGTTGGCGACGACCACGGCGGCGTACCGGGAGGTGCGCTCCGGGCCGTACCCGCCGGTGCTGCGGGTGGTGACGTCCCATCGGTCGCCGTCGACGGGCTCGACCCGGACCACCTCGGTGCCGAACCAGACGTGCTGGCGCAGGTCGAAGTGGTCGGCGTAGCGCTCGAAGTAGGACAGCAACTGGCTGTGGTGCGGGTAGTCCGGCCAGTCGTCCGGCATCGGGAAGTCGGGGAACTGGGTGAACGGCGGCGACGAGATCAGGTGGGTGCTGGCGTACACGGGGCTGCGGTCGTGCCGCCAGTTCCACGCGCCGCCGACGCCGGTCTCCCGTTCGTAGCAGTCGACGCCGAAGCCGTGTTCGCGCAGGTTCTTCACCGCGGTCAGGCCGCTGGCCCCGGCCCCGATGACGCAGACCGTGTCGCCCCGGTCGGAAACCGGGCGGCCCTCCCGGCTCGGGGCGGGCGGCGCCGCTTCCGGCTCGGGACGGCCGGGGTCGGTGGAGGGGGACACCGGATTCTCCTTTGGTGCGGCACGAGTGCCGGTCGCTGCGAAATCCTTCCGGTAACCCAACCGGTTTGTCCAGCCCCTGTGGAGGGTCGGACGCCCCGGGACGGTCAGCCGGTGGCCGGCAGCAGCAAGTCGACCAGGACGGGGAAGTGGTCGCTGGCGCGGCGGGTCTGCGGGGTGTCCACCACGTCGTAGTCGACCACGGTGATCCGGGGGTCGACGAAGACCGCGTCGATCCGCCGGCGCGGGTCGGCGCACGAGTAGGTGTGCCGGTCGGCCCGGTCGGCCGCGACCGCCGCGTCGGTCAGCCCCTCCCCCACCGTCGCCCAGGCCGGGCCGTCGGGGCCCTCGTTGAGGTCGGCGCCGGCCACCACGGGCAGGTCGGCGGCTGCCAACTCCCGCTTGAACGCCGCCGCCTGGGCGGGCCGCTCGGCCGGGTCGGTGGACAGGTGCGAGCCGGCCAGCAGGAACCGCGCCCCGCCCACCCGGCACTCGGCGTACGCGGCGCCGCGCAGGTGCCGGCCCGGGGTCAACGGGTAGCGCTGGCAGCGGGTGTCGAGCACCCGCACCCGCAGGCTGGTCAACAGCAGGTTGCCCAGCGACGGCAGCCCGCCGGCGGCGACCACCAGCCCGAACGACCCGGCCAGCGTGGCCGACTTCTGCCGCCACCGGAACCGCCGGGGGGCCTCCTGCACGATCACCACGTCCGGCGCGGCCTCGCGGACCACCGCGGCCAGCGCGGCGGTGTCGTCGCGCTGGCTGTGGATGTTGTACGACACGACGCGCAGCGGCACGCCCGCGTTCTCGCTCATCCCGGCCCGCCTCAGACCCGACGGGCCAGGTCGGCGGCGCCGATCACGCCGGCGGTGTTGCCCAGCTCGGCGGGGCGCACCTCGGCGACCGGGAGCCGGCTGCGCTGGGCCAGCGCGTCGGTGAAGGACCGCCGGGTCGGGCCGAGCAACAGGTCGCCGGCCTCGACGACGCCACCGCCGACGACCAGCACCTGCGGGTCGAGGATCTGCGCCATGTCGGCGAGGCTGGTGCCGAGCCAGCGTCCGACCTGGGCGAACGCCTCGGCGGACACGGGGTCGCCGCCCTGGGCGGCGGCGGTCACCATCGGGCCGGTGACGGCCTCGGCCTCGCCGCCGGCCAGTTCCAGCAGTGCGGTGGCCCGGTGCGGCTCCTGGCGGGCGGCGGCGCGGGCGAACCGGACCAGGGCGCTGCCGCTGGCGTACTGCTCGATGCAGCCGAGCCGGCCGCAGCCGCACTGGTGGCCGTCGGGGACGGTGAGCATGTGGCCCAACTCGGCGGCGATGCCGTTGGCCCCGCGCACCAGTTCACCGCCGAGCACGATGCCGCCGCCGACGCCGGTGCCGATGGTGAACATGACCATCGAGTCGTCGGCGTGCCGGGCCGCGCCGTAGCGGAACTCGGCCCAGGCCGCGACGTTGCCGTCGTTCTCCACGATCACCGGCAGGCCGGTCGCGACGCTGACGTACTCACGCAGCGGCTCGTCGCGCCAGGCCAGGTTCGGGGCGAAGAGGACATTTGATCGGCTGACGTCGATCCACCCGGCCGCGCCGATGCCGACGGCGTAGATCTGCCGGCCGGCGGCGAGTTCGGTGACCACATCGATGATGACGTCGCGGGTCTTGGCCACGTTGTCGGCGGGGGTGTCCCGTCGGGCCTGCACGAGAACCTTGCCGGTGTCGTCCACGACACCGCCGGCCACCTTCGTGCCACCGACGTCGACTCCGATGGTCAGCGTCACCGCTGCCACTCCCCTCTGCTGTGCTGTCCGGCACCGTCACGGCGAACCGCCGTGGGGTGGGTCGGGATGTGCGGTGGTCAGGCCTCGTCGCCTGGTGCGTCCTCGCCCGCGCCGCCGGGCGTCCGCGAGACGGGCACCCCGGGTCGGCCGGCCATCGGCCGGGGGTCCCCCGGCTCGTCCGACCCGGCGTCGTCGGCGGGTGGCACGTCGGCAGCCGGAACGCCCCGACCCTCCCCCCGGGTCGCGGCGGACCACACGTCCTGCTCCGGCGCCGGCTGAGAATCATGCCCGGTACGGGTGGCCTCGCGCCACACATGATCGCCCGACTCCTGGCGCGCCCCGGCCCGGGGCGGGGGCGGCGCTGCGTCGCCCGGCTCCTGCGGGCCGGGCGCGGGGGCGTTGGCCGAGGCGAACGCGCGCAGCAGGCTGGCCACGCCGGCGGCCAGATCACCCGCTCCGGTGGCGAGCCGCTCGGCGAATTCCGGACTCGGGTCGCGTAACGCCGCGATACCGCGGCATACCGGGCAGATGCAGCACTCTGCCGCACCAGTGGCGAACCCGCCCGGGCCGGCCTCGGCAGGCCCGCCGGCCGGCCGGCCGCCGGCACTGTGACCGAGGACACTCGACAGGATCCCACCGACCGGACCCCACTGGCCCGCCCCGGAACCGGCGCCCGCGCGAGCCCCGGCCAGCCGGGCCGCCGCGAGCGCCGTGGCGATCAGTCGCTCCGCCTCTTCCCGGGCCGAACCCGGCTCGGTACCCCCCATGGTCGGCTCCTCTACCGTGCCGGGCGTGCCGCAGCAGGTCGCGTCACCGCACCGCACCGGATTCTTCTACCCGGAGCTTGAGCTGCTTCAACGCCGTATCCATGATCATTTTTTCGGCCTTGCGCCGAAACATGCCCAGCATGCCCACGGAGAGCTCCACCTCCAGGGTGTAGGTCACCGTGGTCGTCCCGTCCGGGTTGCCGACCAGGTCGTACGACCCGCGCTGGGAGCGCTGCATCTTCGAGGGCGCCACCAGGTGCCACTCGATGCGGGTCAGGTCCTCGGAGTACTCGTAGGCGAGCACGTACTCGTCGGCCATCACCCCGGCGTCGATGGTGAACCGGACCTGGCTGGCGTAGCCGTCCTCGTACTCCTCGACGACCTCGGCCCGGCGCATCGCCTCGGTCCACTCGGGGTAGCGCGTGAAGTCGCAGATCACCGCCGCGACCCGATCCGGTGACGCGCCGATGACGATCGACTGGGTGGAGGAGTCCGCCATGTGGGGGAGGCTACCCGGCGGCGGGCGGGAACGCCCCGGTCCACCCCCGCCACGCGGCGGTCCCCGCCGACGGACCCGGCCGGCGAGCGCCACGCTCGGGTGCCGATCTGCGGGCAACCTCCTACCCCGGTCACCTGGGCGGGCGGGTAGGTTTCGACAGAGCCGACCCGTCCGGGCCCCCGCCCGCCCGGCCAGTGCGAGCACGAGGGAGTGCAGGTGCGCGAGTTCTCCGTTCCGCCGATCGTCACCGTCGGCGACTCGGCCAACCTGACCCAGCCGGTCTGGGACAACGCCGAGGCGGCCCCGGAGGCGGTGCAGTTCGTCCGCCCCGCCCCGTCGGCCGGCGAGGCGGGAGCGGGCCGGGAGGACGTGACGTGCCGGCAGTTCCGCGACGAGGTGGTCGCGGTGGCCCGCGGGCTGGTCGCGGCCGGCGTGTCCCCCGGCGACCGGGTCGCCCTGATGAGCCGCACCCGGTACGAGTGGACCCTGTTCGACTACGCGATCTGGGCGACCGGCGCGGTCACCGTGCCGATCTACGAGACCTCCAGCGCCGAGCAGGCCGCCTGGATCCTGGAGGACTCCGGCGCGGTCGCGGTCGTGGTCGAGAGCACCGCGAACGCCACCCTGGTCGCCGGCGTCCGGGACCGGCTCCCCGAGCTGGCGCAGGTCTGGCAGATCGAGCTGGGCGCGGTCGGCGAACTGGTCGCCGCCGGCGCCCCGGTCGACCCGTCGGAGATCGACCGGCGGCGCACGGCGGTCCGGGCCGACGACGTGGCGACCATCATCTACACCAGCGGCACCACCGGCCGCCCCAAGGGCTGCGTGCTGACCCACCGCAACATGTACGCCGACATCGCCAACGCGGTGCCCGTACTGCCGAACCTGTTCCTGCGGCCGGGCGCGTCGACCCTGCTGTTCCTCCCGCTCGCGCACGCCTTCGCCCGGCTCATCCAGATCGGCATGGTGCAGGCGCGGGCCACCATGGCGCACTGCCCCGACACGACGGACCTCATCGGGGCGCTCCAGGAGTTCAAGCCGACCTTCGTGCTCTCTGTCCCCCGGGTCTTCGAGAAGGTCTACAACGGGGCCCGGCAGAAGGCCGAGGCCGACGGCAAGGGGAAGATCTTCGACCGGGCCGAGCAGGTCGCGGTCGCGTACAGCGAGGCCCTGGACAAGCCGGGCGGGCCGGGCCTGGCGCTGCGTGCGCAGCACGCGGTCTTCGACAAGCTGGTCTACCGCAAGTTGCGCGCCGCCCTGGGCGGCCGGTGCCGGGACGCGATCTCCGGCGGCGCACCGCTCGGCGCCCGGCTCGGTCACTTCTTCCGGGGCATCGGAGTGACCATCTGCGAGGGGTACGGGCTCACCGAGACCTCCCCGGCCGCCGCCGCGAACCTGCCCGACGCCACCCGGATCGGCACCGTCGGGCGCCCGCTGCCCGGCGTGACCGTCCGGATCGAGGACGACGGCGAGATCCTCATCTCCGGCGACCTGATCTTCCGGGGGTACTGGCGCAACGAGGCGGCCACCGCCGAGGCGCTCAGCGCGGACGGCTGGTTCCGCACCGGCGACCTGGGGGCGCTCGACGACGACGGCTTCCTCAGCATCACCGGCCGGAAAAAGGAGATCATCGTGACCGCCGGCGGCAAGAACGTCGCCCCGGCGGTGCTGGAGGACCAGGTCCGGGCGCACCCGCTGATCAGCCAGTGTGTCGTGGTCGGTGACCGCCAGCCGTTCATCTCCGCGCTGGTCACCATCGACGAGGAGGCGCTGCCGAAGTGGCTGGCCGCCCACGGCCGCCCGGAAACCACCCCGGTCGCCGACCTGCGCGAGGACGAGGCGCTGCGCGCCGAGGTCCAGGGCGCGGTCGACCAGACCAACCAGTCGGTCTCCAAGGCCGAGGCGATCAAGGTGTTCCGCATCCTGCCGCACGACTTCACCGAGGCCACCGGCGAACTCACCCCGTCGCTGAAGGTCAAACGGCAGACCGTGCACAAGACGTACGCGGCGGAAATCGCCGACATCTACCGGCGCTGACTACGATCCGTCACGTGCCAGCCTCCTCGACACCCGTCCGGCCGCCCACGCAGCCACTCGCCACCGCCGCGCGCCTGGTCATGCTCGCGCTGGTGGCCGTCCTCACCTTCTTCGCGACCCGCGACGTCGGGCAGCTCTGGTGGATCGCCCTGCTGGGCGCCGCCGGCCTGCCCGCCGTCCTGGCCACCCAGCACCGGCTGCTCGGCCCGCTCAGCCGCTTCGCCGAGGTCGTGGTGCTGGGGCTGGCCGCCAGCCAGGTCGCCGCCGTCACCACGCTCGACGGCGCCACCGGCGGGCTGGGCGCCTCGGCCGTGCTGGCGTACCTCGCCGTTCCGGTGACCGTGACCGCGCTGCGCCGCCGGTTCCGCGAGGGCGCGGCGCTGCTCGCCGTCTGCGCCGCCACCCTGCTGGTCAGCGCCGCGCTCACCGAGGTCGACGGCGGTCGCCAGCTCGGCCAGCCGGGATACCTCGCGGTCTGCGCCCAGTGGCTGATCCTGGCCGGGCTCGGGCTCTACACGGCCGGCACCCTGCACCGGGTGATGCGGGTCCGCAGCGAGGGCAAGCCCCAGCCGTACGCCGAGGCCACCCGGCTGCTGACCCAGCTCCGCACGGTCGCCCGGCAGCTTCCCGGTGCCACCCTCGACCCGGGCGGCATCTCCGAGCACCTGCTGGAGGAGTTGCGCACCGTGGCCCGGGCCGAACGGGCGGCGGTCCTCTCGGCCAGCGGCGGCGGGCGCCTGGTGGTGCTCGCCCAGGTGGGCGTGGACCGGGTCGACTGGGAGACCACGCTCGACGCGGACTCGGCGATCGCCGACGCCTGGGCCAGCCAGCAGCCGCAGACCGCGAGCCGCTCGCAGGCCCGCTCGCACGCCGGCGGCGACGTGTCGGCGCTGATCGTGCCCCTGGTCGCCGGCGTCCGCACGATCGGCATGCTGGTGATGGAGGCGGACGCCGCGCAGGCGTACCCGCCGCCGGTGGTGTCCCGGGTGACGGCGCTGACCCGCCCGGCCGCGCTGCGGCTGGAGGCCGCCCTGCTCTTCGACGAGGTGCGCTCGCTGGCCACCAACGAGGAGCGGCAGCGGCTGGCGCGGGAGATCCACGACGGGGTGGCCCAGGAACTGGTCATGGTCGGGTACGGCATCGACAACGCCCTGGCCACCGTCTTCGAGGACGCCGACGAGACCGCCGAGTCGCTGCGCCAGCTGCGCCATGAGGTGACCCGGGTGATCACCGAGCTGCGGCTGAGCCTGTTCGAGCTGCGCAGCGAGGTGGACCGGCAGGGTGGCCTGGCCGCCGCGATCGCCGAGTACGCTCGCACCGTCGGCGCGTCCGGTGGGCTGCGGGTACACCTGTCGCTGGACGAGTCGACCGCCCGGCTGCCCGCCGCGACCGAGGCGGAGCTCCTGCGCATCGCCCAGGAGGCGGTCACCAACGCCCGCAAGCACGCCGGGGCGTCGAACCTGTGGGTCACCTGCGAGGTGGACCCGCCGTACGCGCAGATCGAAGTGTCGGATGACGGTCACGGCATCGGTGAACAACGCCCGGACGGGCACTACGGCCTTGCGATCATGGCCGAGAGGGCGGAACGTATCCGGGGCCGGTTGGAGATCAGGCCGCGGCAACCCAGCGGCACGACGGTGGCGGTGGTTCTCGGCTCCTCGCCCCGGCGCGATAGGGTGCGCGGCAACGCCGCAGCAGCAGAAGGGGAGTAACCCGAGGATGACCACAAGCCCGACACCGGCGACCCGCACCAAGGTCCTCCTTGTCGACGATCACGACCTGATCCGCAAGGGACTGCGGCACGCCTTCGAGCGGGACCGGCAGTTCGAGGTCGTCGGCGAGGCCGCCACGGCGGCGGAGGGGGTCCGGCAGGCCGGTGCCCTCCAGCCCGATGTGGTGATCATGGACCTGCGACTGCCTGACGGCAGTGGCCTGGAGGCCACCCGCGCGCTGCGCAAGTCCAGCGCTTCGATGGGCATCGTCGTGCTCACCATGTACGCCGGCGACGACCAGCTCTTCGGCGCCCTGGAGGCCGGGGCGAGCGCGTTCGTGCCCAAGACGGCCCCGGCGGACGAGGTGGTGGCCGCCGCCCGGCATGCCGCCTCCTCGCCGAGCGCGTTCACCGCGGCCGACCTGGCCGAGGCGATGAAGCGGCGGCTCGCGCCGTCCGGTCCGCAGCTCTCCCCCCGGGAGGGCCAGGTGCTGCGGTTGCTCGCCGACGGCATGAGCGTGGCGGGCATCGCCAAGCAGCTCTTCGTCAGCGAGTCGACGGCCAAGACCCACATCTCGAAGCTCTACGAGAAGCTGGGCGCGGCCAACCGGGCGCAGGCGCTGATGACGGCGCTGCGGCTCGGCCTGCTCGAGGCGCCGGACGCCCCGAAGTTCTGACCGCTTCCCCGTCCGACCGGCAGTCGCCGGTCGGTGGTTTCCGCGACGGCCGGTGGGTCCGGTCAACGGGACCGCCCGACCGGCCGGTCGGGCGGGGAGCGGCCCTCTCTGGTCACCCGAGTGGCGGGCGGGGCAGAATACCCGGATGACCTGCGCGGGACGACGTGTTCCGCGTCGTTGACAAAGGGGTAGGGCATGCAGCGGCCGGACTGGGCACCCGACACCATCGACATCGAGCGTCCCAGCGTGGCCCGCATGTACGACTACTACCTCGGCGGCTCGCACAACTTCGCCGCCGACCGCGCCGCCGCGCGGGCGATGGTGGACGCGGTGCCCGAGGCGCCGCTGATGGCCCAGGCGAACCGGGCGTTCCTGCGCCGGGCGGTGCACTTCCTCGCCGAGGCCGGGATCCGCCAGTTCCTCGACATCGGCTCCGGGATCCCGACGGTCGGCAACGTGCACGAGATCGCCCAGCGGATCGACCCCGCCTCCCGGGTGGTCTACGTCGACGTCGACCCGGTGGCGGTGGCGCACAGCCGGGAGATCCTCAGCGGCAACAACCGGGCCGCCGTGGTCCAGGAGGACCTGCGCCACCCCGAACGGATCCTGACCCACCCCGACGTCGCCGGGATGCTGGACCTGTCGCAGCCGGTAGCGGTGATGATCGTGGCGGTGCTGCACTTCGTCCCGGACTCCGACCGGCCGGCGGAGATCCTGCGAACGCTGCGCGAGGCGCTGGCGCCGGGCAGCTACCTGGTGCTCTCCCAGGCCAGCGACGAGGACCGGCACCACACCGGGGAGCGCGCGGAGGCCGAGGCGGTCTACCGCCGCACCGACAACCCGCTGTTCATCCGCAGCCGCGCGGAGCTGACCTCCCTTTTCGACGGCTTCGAGCTGGTCGACCCGGGAGTGGGCTGGGTGCCGCAGTGGCGCCCCGAGACACCGGTGAGCGTGGAGGACGCCAAGCAGGCGGTCTTCATGGGCGGCGTCGGGCGGCTCGGTGGGTAACCGGTCCGACGGCCCGGTGGGCCCGGCGGGCCCGAGGTCATTCGCCTCGTATCCGGGGCCGCTCGCTCCGCACCCGGGGCACCTCACCCCGCACCCCGGGGCCTTTGCCCGGGCCTGGGCGAAGGCGGTCTCCGGCACCAGCTACCTGCCGATGACCCAGGCCCAGTTGGAGGCGCTGCTGCAACGGTTCACCGATCGGCTGGCCGAGGCGCTGGTGGCCGAACCGTTCGACCTGCGGGTCGGCCACCAGGTCGGGGCGGAGCTGGTCGAGTCGCACATCGCCTCCGCTGAGGGGCTGGGCCGCACGGTCGAGGTCGTGCAGCTCCGGCTGCTGCGCGACCTGGGGCTGGTCGGCGCGGACGTCGAGGACCGGCTGGCCCGGCTGCTGGCCACCGTGGCCACCGGCTACGCCCGGGCGCTGCGGGGCCGCACGCTGGACGAGCAGGAGTCCATCCGCCGGGCCGCGATGGTGGCCCGGGCGCAGGCCGAGCGGGCGCTGCGCGACAGCGAGGCCCGGTTCCGGCACCAGGCCACCCACGACCCGCTGACCGACCTGCCCAACCGCACCCTGTTCACCGAGCGGCTTGCCGCCGCGATCGACGTCCCGGGCCGGGGCGCCGACCGGGTCGGGGTGTGTTTCCTCGACCTGGACCGCTTCAAGGTGGTCAACGACTCCCTCGGCCACCAGGTCGGGGACCGGCTGCTGGTCTCGGTCGCCGACCGGCTGCGCCGGGCGCTCGACGAGCATCTGGTCGCCCGCCTCGGCGGTGACGAGTTCGTCATCCTGGTCGAGCGGACCGCCGGCACCGACGACGTGGTGAAGGTGGCCGAGGCGGCGCTCGCCGCGGTCAGCGAGCCGGCCCTGGTCGACGGGCACGAGCTGACGGTGTCGGCGAGCATCGGCATCGTCGAACGCCCGGTGGCCGGGACCACCCCCGTCGACCTGATGCGCGCCGCCGACGCCACGCTGCACTGGGCCAAGGCCGCCGGGGGCGCCCGCTGGTCGCTGTACGACGCCGACCGCAACCGCCGGGAGCTGGCCCGGTACGCGCTCTCCGCGGCGATCCCTGCGGCGCTGGAGCGCGGTGAGTTCTACCTGGACTACCAGCCGCTGACCTCGCTGTGCGACGGCACCGTGCTCGGCGCCGAGGCCCTGGTCCGCTGGCGGCACCCCGCGCTCGGCGAGCTGCGCCCGGACAGCTTCATCGGGTTGGCCGAGGAGACCGGGCTGATCGTTCCGCTCGGCGGGTGGGTGCTCGCCGAGGCGTGCCGGGAGGCGGCGACCTGGTCCGGGCCGGGGGGTGCCGCGCCGTTCGTCAGCGTCAATCTGGCGGTACGCCAGGTGCACCGGCCCGACCTGGTGCACCTGGTACGCGCCGTGCTCGACCGCACCGGCCTGCCGCCCGAGCGGCTCCAGCTGGAGGTCACCGAGAGCACCATGATGAGCGCCGTCGAGGAGCCGGTGCGCGCCCTGCGGGTGCTGGCCGACCTCGGCGTGCGGATCGCCATCGACGACTTCGGCACCGGCTACTGCAACCTGGCGTACCTGCGGGACCTTCCGGTGACCGAGCTGAAGGTGGCCGGGGATTTCGTGGCCGGGCTGCGGGCCCCCGCGGACGACCCGACCAGCCGCACCGACGAGCGGATCCTCGCCTCGCTGGTCTCGCTGGCGCACGCGCTGGACCTGACCGTCACCGCCGAGGGGGTGGAGACCGCCGGGCAGGCCGACCGACTGCGTGCCATCGGCTGCGACGCCGCCCAGGGCTGGCACTTCGGCCGACCCGCACCGCCGCCGCCTTCCTGGAGCACCTGACCCCGACCGGACGCCGGCCCGACCGAGACGCCGACATGGTCGGAGACCGGCCTCGTTGGGGTGTCACCACATGGTCACGACCGTCGCTGGTCGCGGGCCGTCGCTGGTCACCGGCCTGACGCTGGTCGCGCTGAGCACCTCTATCGGGACGCGGCTCCCGCAGGGACACTCTCGGCACGCCCTTTGGAGCTGCCCGCGCAAACGGGGCACACGGGCCGATGACAGCCAGGGCAGGGACCGTCACAGCCCTGGGCGCAGGTAAGGACGGGAGACAGCCCGGGCGTAACTAAGGATGGGAGACAGCCCCGGCGGCCGACGCGGGCGTGGGCACCAGCACCAGCACCAGCAGAGAGCAGCCGATATGCCGGCGCGGCCTGGGCATGAGCCTCAGCCGGCACAGAGCAGCCGACATGACGGGGCCATGGGGCAGGCACCACGTGCGGCGGCCGACACGGCGCGGGTGCACAGACGGGGCAGCTCCACAGGGCCGCGACCGGCGTCCCCCTGCGGCGACTCACTCCCGATCTTGCGCCAACCTTGGGGACGACGACTGACCAAGAGCGACGACCAACCAAGAGCGACGACCAACCAGGAACGACGACCAACCAAGAACAGCAGCCGGCGGAGAGCGAGCAGCCAAGCGGCAGCCGGCCAGAGGCAGCCGGCCGACGGGCAGCGGTCAGCCGGCGAGGAGGGTGGCCATCCGGGCGGCCTGGGTCTCCCAGCGCCACTCCCGCTCCACCCAGGCCCGGCCGGCCGCGCCGAGCTGCCGGGCCAGGTCCCGGTCGGCGAGCAGGGTGGCCACCCGGTCGGCGAGCTGGGCGACGTCGTGGCCGGAGACGACGTACCCGGTCTCGCCCTCGCGGACGGCGTCGGGCGCACCCCCCGAGTCGCCCGCCACCACCGGCAGGCCGGTCGCGGACGCCTCCAGGTAAACGATGCCGAGCCCTTCGACGTCCAGGCCACGGTTGCGGGTGCGGCAGGGCATGGCGTAGACGTCACCGGCGGCGTAGTGGGCGGGCAGGTCCGCCGAGGGCACCGAGCCGGTGAAGACCACGTCGCGCTCGACGCCCGTCTGCCGGGCCAGCTTCTCCAGGGTGTCCCGGTACGGCCCTCCGCCGACGACCAGCAGCGCCGCGTCCGGCACCCGGCGGCGGATCGCCGGCAGGGCGCGGATCAGCATGTCCTGGCCCTTGCGCGGCACCAGCCGGGAGACGCAGACCACCACCGGCCGGTCGGCCAGCCCGAGCCGGGCCCGGACCGGCTCGCCGTCGACCGACGGGTGATACGTCTCGACGTCCACGCCGGGAGCCAGCCGGTGCAGCTCGGTCACCCCGTGCAGCGCCCGCTCCAGCCGGACCCGGGTGTACTCACCGAGGTACGTCACCACGTCCGCGCCCCGGCCGATCCGGCGCAGCGCGGCCCGGGCCACGGGCAGAGCCGCCCAGCCCACCTCGTGCCCGTGGGTCAGGGCCACCACGCGGCGGACGCCGGCGCGGCGGCGCAGCCCGGCGGCGAGCAGCCCGAGCGGGGCCGCCGCGCCGAACCAGACGGTGTCGCAGTCGTGCTCGCGGGCCAGCCGGGCGGCCCGGCGGGCGACCAGCGGGGTGGGTAGCAGCACCCGGGTGCGCTCCCGGACGACCTCGAACGGTTGGTCGGCGTCGAACTTCTCCGCCCCGCGCCAGCTCGACGCGTAGACCACCACGGATCCGGTGGGCTGGCGGACGGCGAGGTTGTGCACGAAGGACTGGATGCCACCCGCGCGGGGCGGAAAGTCGTTGGTGATCAGCAGCGTGCGGCTCATCGGCCGGTCTCCCTGGCGTAGGCGCGGGCGGCGGCCATCCGCTCGACCGTGGACGGGTGCGACGCCGAGTAGAGGTACTCCCAGCGGGGCGGATCGGGATCGGCCAGGTTCACCCCGGCCAGGCGGCGCTGCATCGCCTCGAAGGTCGCCGGGTCGCCGGTGAGGGCGAGGGCGTGCGCGTCGGCCCGGACCTCGACCCGGCGGGACACCAGCGCCTGGACCGGGGCGGTCACCAGCCCGGCCACCGTGACCAGCGCGATCAGCAGCGGGAACGCGCGCGGCTCGGCGATCGAGTCGACGCCGGCCAGGCGCAGCAGCGGGCCGGCCGAGCCGAGCAGGTAGAGCACGACCACGGCCAGCGCAGCGCCCAGCGCCCCGGTCAGCGTGCCCGTCCACACGTCCCGGTCCTTGGCGTGCCCCAGCTCGTGCGCGACGACGCTGGTCACCTCGGCCGGGGTGGCCTCGCGCAGCAGGGTGTCGTAGACGACGACCCGACGGGTCGGCCCGAGCCCGGAGACGTACGCGTTGACCGCGCGGGTACGCCGGGACGCGTCGGCGACCAGCACGTCGCGCACCGGCACCCCGTCGCGGGCCGCCATGCCCATCAGCTCGGTGCGCAGCGGGCCCTGCTCCATCGGGGTGAACCGGTTGAACACCGGCTCCACCAGCACCGGCAGCACGAACGACAGCAGCACCACCAGCCCGGCCGCGCCGGCCGCGCCGAACGCCCACCACCAGCGCGGGGCGAGCCGGGTCACGGTGTAGAAGCCGAGCAGCGCGAACGCGCCGATCACCGCGCTGACCGCGTACGACTTGAGCAGGTCGGTGGTCCAGCCGGCCCAGCCCTGGGTGCTCAGTCCGTACCGGGTGAGGATCGTCTGCCGCCAGGCGGCGAGGGGCAGGGTGAGCAGGTCGGCGACGAGTACCACGGCCAGCCCGCCGAGCACCGCCTGCGCGATCCAGTTCCCGCCGAACGGACGCCCTGCCAGCTCCACGAGGCGACTGCCCAGCGGAGTGAGCCCGAGCGCCACGGCCACCAGCAGCCCGAGGGCGAGACCGGCCCAGCCGGCGGGGCGCAGCGCGGCCCGGAACTCCCGGCTGTGGGCGACCTGGTCGGCGGACAGGTCCCGCAGCGCGGCGAGCTGGTCGGCGCGCGGGGCCGGCGGCCGATGCCACGGCACCAGCAGGGCACCGGCGACGAGCAGCGCCACCGCCAGCCCGGCGAGGGTGAGCACCGCCCAGCCGCGTGGCGTCATCCCGCCACCCCCGCCACCCCGGCCACCACCAAGCCCCGGGCCAGCGGAGCACGGGCCAGCGGGACGCGGGGCAGCGGAGCACGGGCCAGCGGGACGCGGGGCAGCGGAGCACGGGCCAGCGGGACGCGGGGCAGCGGAGCACGGGCCAGCGGAGCAGGGGCCAGCACGCGGCCGGCCGCGGCGGGCACCGCCGGTGGGCAGGTCGGCGGCGCGTCACGCGCACCGCCTTCGCGTCGTACCCCCGTCATGCCACTCCTCCCGCCGTGAGCGCCCATCCTATGGCCCGGCGGCGGCGGGGCCTCCCTGGGCAGCGGCCGGCGGCGGTCGCCCGAGCGGGCCGCGACAGCCCTCACCCAGACGGGCGGCGGGCGGGCGGTTACGCCACCCGGCGGCGGGCCGGGCGGGGGCGGGGCGCCCGGGTGGGCGTGGCGGGCGGGAGCACCTCGACGTCGAAGCCGGCCCGGGCGAACACCTCGATCGCCCGCTGCTCGGCGGCGCCGAGCTCGCCCCCGGGCCCGTCGGCGTCGAACAACGCGGTGACCAGGCAGCCGGAGCAGCCCGCGCCCCGGATCGCGCACCTGTCGCAGTCGATCAGCATCGTTCCTCCTGAAGCGATGCGTCGGCGGCGGGCGGGAACCGACCTGGCCGACCACGTCGTCGCCCAGGTCGCCGTCGTCGCCGCCGGCCACCGTCGGTTATCCCGACGCTACGGGAGGGGTACGACAGAATCGGACAACCAGCTCGCTACGCCCCAGACCCGAGCAAGCGCCCCGGATCAGGAACGGGCCAGCCGGCGCAGCAGCGAGTCGGCGCCCAGCGGGTACGCGCCGTGCCGGCGCACCCCGTCGGCGACCTCCCGGTCGGAGGAGACCACCACCACCGGCCGGCCGGCCGGCTCGGCCCGGACCAGCCGCCGGATCAGCTCATCGGCGGTCTCGCCCTTGCGGGAAAAGAGCACCCGCACGCCGCGCGGGGTGGGCGGCAGGCCGTGCATCCGCTCCGCGCCGTCGAAGACGACGGTGACCTCGTCACCGGTCTGGGCCGCGATCCCGCCCAGCCCGGTGATCAGCCGCTTGCGCTGCTGTTCCAGGGACATCTCGCCGAAGCCGCGTTTGGTCACGTTGTAGCCGTCGACCACCAGGTGCGCCTTGGGCAGCGCGAGGAGCTGGTCGAGGCGGGCCGGGTCGTCGGTGTCGCGGGCCCGGGTGGCGGCGCCGGCCGGGGTGGGCGCCGACCGGTCGGCGAAGGCCTCCGCGACGAAGTCGGCGGGGAGTTGGTCGACCGGGTCCAGCGCCAGCTCGCGGCGCAACCCGACGGCGGCCTGCCCGATCGTCTCCAGCAGCAACCACAGCCGCGCGTCATCGACCGAGCGGGCCTCCTTCGCGCTGACCCGGGCCACGCCGGCCGCCGCCTCGGCATCGGCCAGCCGGGCCCGGGCGCGGCGCAGCTCGGCGTCCGCGTCGGCCGCGGCCCGGGTGGCCCGCCCCCGCTCGGTGGCCAGCAACTCGCCGGCCTTGCGCTCTCGGGCCTGGGTCTCCCGCAGGGTACGGGCGAGCTGGCGGCTCTCCTCGCGGAGCTGGCCGAGCTCCTCGCGGACCCGGGCCAGCTCGTCGCGGAGCTTGTCGGCCTCCACCCGGGCCACCGCCCGGTCGTGCTCGGCCCGGCCGGCCCGCTGCTCGGCCTCGCGGATCAGCTCGTCGATGACGGCCTTGTCCGCCTCGGCCCGCACCGCCGCGCCGCTGGCCTCGATCAGATCGCGCCAGCCCCGGGGCCGGGCCAGGTACGCCAGGGCGGCCACCTCGACCGGGTCGGCGGCGGCCGGGGCGGTGCCCTCGACCACGGCGGCGCCGAGGTCGCCCGCGTCGGCGAGCACCCGGGTGGTGATCCGCTGCCGGAACAGCGGGTCGGCGGCGAGCTGGGCGGCGATCACCGACGCGCCGAGCCGGGCCCGGCGGTTGGGGGCGAACTTGGCCACCCGGCGCAGCGGCACCGGCACCTCGTCGCCGGGCAGGACCGGCAGCACGGCGGCGGTGAGCGCGACGATCCGCTGGCGTACCGGCTCCGGCAGTGTCGGCTCCGGCTCCCCGGCGGGCGGCTCCGTCAGGTCGGGACGCGACGGGTCGGGCTCGCGCCGCAGGTCCGGCTCGCGGGCGGTGTCCGGGGAGTCCTCACCGGGGTGGCGCATGGCACCGGCCGACACCTCCCCCGGGAGGTTGTCGTCGTAGGGCTCGGTGAGGGGCATGTGGCAAGTCTCCCACCGCGACCGGGCCCACCGCCCGGTGGTGAGCCGATCTCTCATCCTAAACCGGTGATGACGTCTGGGGCGGCTGATGCGGGAGTGTCGCACCCACGGACTAGCGTGCCGCGGGTGGCACCAGAGGAGTACGTCCAGCAGGCGCTGGCCGGTCTGGACCGGGCCGCCGGCGACGGGGTGGACCCGGCCCTGCCGCTGTACGCGACGACCTTCGTGGTGGTCGACCTGGAGACCACCGGCGGCGCGCCGGACGGCGGCGGGATCACCGAGATCGGCGCGGTCAAGGTGCGCGGCGGCGAGGAGCTGGGGGTGCTGGCCAGCCTGGTCGACCCGGGCGTGCCGATCCCGCCGTTCATCACCGTGCTGACCGGGATCACCCAGGCCATGTTGATTCCCGCCCCGCCGATCGAGCAGGTGCTGCCGAGCTTCCTGGAGTTCATCGCCGACGCGGTGCTGGTCGCCCACAACGCCCCCTACGACGTCGGCTTCCTCAAGGCGGCCTGCGCGCGGCACGGCTACCGCTGGCCCAACCCCCGGGTGCTGGACACCGCGGCGCTGGCCCGCCGGGTGCTCACCCGCGACGAGGTGCCCAACCGCAAGCTGGGCACCCTGGCGGCGTACTTCCGCACCGCCACCCAGCCCACCCACCGGGCCCTCGACGACGCCAAGGCCACCGTCGACGTGCTGCACGGGCTGATCGCCCGGCTGGGCGGGCACCGGGTCGACACGGTCGGCGAGGCGATCGAGTTCGCCCGGGCGGTCACCCCGACCCAGCGGCGCAAGCGGCATCTCGCCGACGGGCTGCCGAAGGTCCCCGGGGTCTACATCTTCCGGGCCGCCGACGACCGGCCGCTCTACATCGGCACCTCCGGCGACATCGCCACCCGGGTGCGCAGCTACTTCACCGCCGCCGAGAAGCGGGCCCGGATCTCCGAGATGCTCGCCGCCGCCGAGCGGGTGGAGGCCGTCGAGTGCGCCCACTCACTGGAGGCGGAGGTGCGCGAGCTGCGGCTGATCGGCGCGCACGCGCCGCCGTACAACCGGCGGTCGAAGTATCCCGAGCGGATGGTCTGGCTCAGGCTCACCGACGGGCCGTACCCCCGGTTGTCGGTGGTCCGGTCGCTGGCCCCCGGTGACGAGGCCTACCTGGGGCCGTTCAGCTCCCGACGGGCGGCCGACCTGGCCGCCGCCGGCTTCCACGACGCCGTGCCGCTGCGCCAGTGCACGCACCGGCTGTCGCTGCGCACGGTCACCCCGGCCTGCGCGCTGGCCGAGCTGGGTCGCTGTCCGGCGCCCTGCGAGCACCGGATCACCCCGCAGGAGTACGACGACCGCGCCGTCGCGCCGTTCCGCACCGCCACGGCCGGCGACCCCGGGTCCGTGGTGGACGCCCTGTTGGCCAGGGTAGAGGCGCTGGCGGCCGACCAGCGCTACGAGGAGGCGGCCGTGGTGCGCTCGCGGCTCGCCGCGGTGCTGCGCGCGACGGTACGGATGCAGCGGCTGGCCGCGCTGGCCGGCATCGCCGAGCTGGCCGCCGCCCGCCCGGCCGCCCGGGGCGGCTGGGAGCTGGCCCTGGTCCGGCACGGCCGGCTGGCCGGCGCCGGGGTCTCCCCGCCCGGCGTCCACCCGCGGCCGACGCTGAACGCGATCCGGGCGACGGCCGAGACGGTCCCGCCCGGGCACGGCCCGGTGCCCCGGGCCTCCGCCGAGGAGTCGGAGCGGATCCTGTCCTGGCTGGAGCGACCCGATACCCGGTTGGTGGAGATGTCCTCCGGCTGGTCGTCCCCGGCTGCCGGGGCGGGCCGCTTCCGTGACCTGCTCAGCAAGGCCGAGGCCGCCTCGTCCCACCAACTCTCGACCGAACGCCCATGACCAAGTGACCGATCGGACGACCCCGCCTCGCTTAGGCTGTTAAGGAAGTGCAGTACTGCCCGTTTCGTGGGCCTGCTCCCGGTTGCCGGTGCCCGGCTGTCGTGGGGCCGGGGTTAGGAGGTGTCCCTCGTGGACGTCGACGCCGGACACGGCGCCGCCCTGGGGGGCGCGCTCCCGACCCAGCCGGGTGAACTGCCCCTGGCTCGTCGGCTGCGGTCGTTGCTGAGCTGGCCGAGCGCCGAGACAGACCCGGTCACCCATCTCGTCCGCACCCACCGGGCGATCCACACCGGCACCGACCCGTCGGTGCTGCGCCGGGCGTACACGATCGCGGAGAACATGCACCGCGGCCAGTTCCGCAAGAGCGGCGAGCCGTACATCACCCACCCGCTGGCGGTCGCCCAGATCTGCGCGGAGCTGGGCATGGACCCCACCACCCTGGTCGCCGCGCTGCTGCACGACACGGTGGAGGACACCCGCTACACCCTCCAGGCCCTGGCCGAGGACTTCGGCGGCGAGGTGGCCCACCTGGTCGACGGGGTGACCAAGTTCGACAAGGCGTTCTACGGCAAGGCCGCCGAGGCGGAGACCACCCGGAAAATGATCATCGCGGCCGGCAAGGACGTCCGGGTGCTGATCATCAAGCTGGCCGACCGGCTGCACAACATGCGCACCCTCGGGGTCCGTTCGGCCGCATCGCGGGAGCGCATCGCCCGCAAGACGCTGGAGGTGCTGGTCCCGCTCTGCGACCGGCTCGGCATCCAGACCCTCAAACGCGAGCTGGACGACGTGGTGCTGCTGCACCTGGAGCCCGACGAGCACGCCCGGATCGCCCGGTTCGTGCACGACCGGCCCGGCTGGGACGCGTACCTCGGCGACGTGGTCGCCAAGGCGAAGGTGGCGCTGCGCCGCAGCCGGGTCGACGCTCAGGTGGCCCCCCGCCCCCGGCACCTCTACTCGATCTGGAAGGACACCGTCGCCGGCGGCCACGGCACCCCGTACGACCTGCCCCGGATCGTGATCGTGGTGGACGGCCCGGCGACCGACTGCTACGCGGCCCTCGGCGCGGTGCACGGCCTCTGGCGGCCCGCACCCGGCCGGTTCAAGGACTTCATCGCCTCCCCCAAGAACAACCTCTACCGCTCGCTGCACACCAGCGTGTGCGGCCCGAAGAACCGCACGGTCGAGGTGCTGATCCGCACCGAGGAGATGCACCGCGCCGCCGAGTACGGCATCGCCGCCGACTTCCGGTCCCCCCGCACCGCCGGGGCCGCCGCCCACGCCCAACAGCTCGACTGGCTGCGCCGGGTGCTCGACTGGGAGCAGGAGGCCGCGGACCCGGCGCAGTTCCTCCAGTCGCTGCGCTGCGACCTCGCCGAGGCGCAGGTCCAGGTGGTCACCGAGGGCCGGCAGGTGGTCCTCCCCGCCGGGGCGACCCCGGTGGACGTGGCGTACGAGCTGGGCTCCGACCGGGGCGACCGCTGTCTGGCGGCCCGGATCAACGGCCGGCTCGCCCCGCTCTCCTCCGAACTGGACGAGGGCGACGTGGTGGAGATCTTCACCGAGACCGACGCCGAGACCGGCTTCGAGGCGGACGTCGCCCCGCGCGGCCCCCGCAAGGAGTGGCTCGGCTTCGTGAAGTCCCCGCACGCCCAGATGCAGATCAACCGGTGGTTCGCCGAGCACACCGAGCCGGGCATCTCGATCGCCGACAAGGTCCGCCTCGGCCGGGCCACCATCGGGCTGGCGCTGCGCAAGCACAACCGGGGGCTGGCCAACGACTTGCCGCTGCTACGGCTGTCGGAGGAACTGGGCTACCCGGACCTGGAGACCATGCTGGTGGCGGTCTTCGACCGGGCCATCGAGCCCGACGCGGTGGTGCTCCAGCTCATCGACCTGGTCGACCATCGGCACTGACCGTTCTCCCCCCGGTGGCCGGCCCGGCACCCGCCGGCCACTAACCTGGACCCATGATCCCCCGCTCCCGCGCCACCGGACGGGCCTTCGCCTATCAGGTCTTCTACCGGCTGCCCGTGTCGGTGCGGCGTCGGCTCGTCCGGCTCGCCACGCCGAAGTACATCGTCGGGGCGGTCACCCTGGTCCGTGACGCCGAGGCCGCCGGCCCCGGCCGCCTGCTGCTGCTGCGCCAGCCGCCGGGACACAGTTGGACGCTCCCGGCCGGGCTGCTGCAGCGCGGCGAGGACCCGGTCGTCGGCGCGGCGCGCGAGCTGTTCGAGGAGTCCGGGGTCCGGCTCGCCCCGGACCGGCTCCGCCCGGCGGTGCCGAACGCGCTGGTGCACGCCAAGGGCTGGGTGGACGTGGTCTTCGAGACCGAGGTCCCGGCGTCGACCACGGAACTGAAGGTCGACGGCGCTGAGGTCTACGAGGCCGCCTGGCACCCGCTGGACGACCTGCCCCGGCTGAGCCGGGCGACGGCGAACCTACTCGGGTACTACGGCATCGGGCCGCGGGCCGGCGAGGTGTCGCCGCCCCGCCCGACGGCGTGACCGCCCCGGCGTCCGGCGGGGGCGGGCCGGAGATCTGCGCGGTGGTGCTCGCCGCGGGCGAGGGAACCCGGCTGCGCCCGCTGACCGAGCGGCTGCCCAAGGCGCTCTGCCCGGTCGGCAACACCCCGCTGCTGGACCGGGCGCTGGCCCGGCTGGCCGGGCTCGGCCTCAGCGGCCCGGCCCTGGTCGCCGTGAACGCCTGCTACCTCGGCGACCAGGTGGTCGCGCACGTCGGCGGCCGGGCCCACCTGTCGGTCGAGCCCGGCGACCCGCTCGGCACGGCCGGCGGCGTGGCGAACCTGCGGGACTGGATCGCCGGCCGGGGCGTGCTGGTCGGCAACGCCGACGCGTACCTGGCGGATCCGGCCGCCGCGCCGGGCCCGGACGTCGCCGCGCTGCTGGCCGGCTGGGACGGCGAGACCGTACGCCTGCTCGGCCGGCCCGCCGACGATCCGGCCGCCCCCGGCACCTTCGACGGCCACCGATTTGTCGGCTTCTCGCTGCTGCCCTGGCGGCTGGTGCGGGGCCTGCCCGTCGAGCCGGGCGACCTGGTCCGGGCGGTGTGGCGGCCGGCCGAGGCGGCCGGGGCGCTGACCGTGGTGCCGTACCGGGGCACCTTCTACGACACCGGCACCCCGGCGGACTACCTGGCGGCGAACCTGCACGCCGCGGGCGGCGGCAACCTGGTCGACCCGAGCGCCACGGTCACCGGTCGGTGCCGGGAGTCGGTGGTGGGCGCGGGGGCGACGGTGCGCGGCGAGGTGACCCGGTCGGTCCTCTGGCCGGGCGCCGAGGTGGCCGCCGGGGAGCGCCTGACCGGGGTGGTCCGCGCGCCGGGTGGCCTGACCGTCCCGGCCACGCGCCGCTGAGGGCGGCCCTCCGGCAGCGTCCCGTTGCGGCCCGCCGGTCCCGGTCCGGGCGGACCGGGCGGCCTCTAGCATGGTGATCGACGCCGACCGGCGGGAGTGGACGCACGACGAAGGAGCGGACCCGTGATCACCGCGATCGTACTGATCGACTGCGCCACCGACTCGATCCCCGAGGTGGCCGAGAACCTGGCCAACCTGCCCGGGGTCAGCGAGGTCTACTCCGTGGCCGGGCACGTCGACCTGATCGCCATCGTGCGGGTCCGGGAGTTCGACGAGATCGCCCAGGTGATCGCCGGCAGCATCTCCAAGGTTCCCGGCGTGTTGGACACGGAGTCGCACATCGCCTTCCGGGCGTACTCCCGGCACGACCTGGAGGAGGCGTTCGCCATCGGCCTGGCCAGCGCGGACTGACCCGCCCCCACGCACGCCGGTGGCCAGCCCACCGGTCGGTGGGCTGGCTACCGGCGGTGCTACGACGTCAGCTCACGCTCGGAACCGGCGTCTCGGTGTTCTCCGGGGCCGGCGACTCGGTGTTCTCCTGGGCCGGCGACTCGGTGGTGCCGCCCGGGGCCGGCGGCGTGGCGCTGCCACCCGGGCTGGGCGTGCCGCTGGCGCTGCCACCCGGGCTGGGCGTGCCGCTGGCGCTGGTCTGCGGGACCGGGACGCCCAGGGTCTGGGCCAGGGCCACCAGCGCGTCGTAGTGCGCCTGGAGCACCGGCAGGGCGTTCTGGGCCAGCTGGACCACCGACTGCTCGGAGCCCTGCGAGATCTCGGTCTGGGTGGCCTGGATGGCCTGGACGTGGCCGGCCAGCTCGGCGGTCACCCACGCCTTGTCGAACTCGGCGCCGCTGAGGTTCTTCAGCCTGTCGATGACCTCCTGCTGGTCGGCGGTCGGTGCGTCCGGCAACTGGACGTTGAGCTGCTGCGCGGTGCTCTGCACCGTCTGGTCCAGCTGGGTGTGGTCCGTGACGAACTGCGCCCCAAGGTCCTTGACCTGCTGGTTCTGGCCCTTATCCTGCGCCAGCTTCCCGGTTTCCATCTCCGCCAGGTTCACCTGGTGCAGCGCCTGCAGGTACTGGGTGTCCTGCGTCGACGGCTGCGCCGCGGCCTGTGCCGCCGCCGCGGGTACCAGCCCGGCCACCACCAGGGCGGCGAGCAGTCCGAGGCGTTTGAGACCCAACATGTTTCCCCCCCTTTTTCGTTGGACCGCACGGATACCCGGCTGACCCGGATTAACCCTGCCGGTTCCGCAGCCACCGCGCGTGCGGCACCCGGGGGCGCCTCCGCTGGCCGGCGGCCACCCGGAGGGCGGAAAACGGACGTGGCGCCCGCCGGAGGGATCCGGCGGGCGCCACGCTTGCGTTGTCTCGGGCGGGTCAGCGGCGGCTCTCGCCGCTGCCGATCTCCTCCCGCTCCGGCCGGGGCTCGACCGGCGGGTGCCCCGGCGAGACCGGCGCCTCGGCCAGCTTCTCGATCGGGTAGAAGAATCCCCGGATGGCCGGGCCGAGGGCACCGAGCCGGTTCATCTTCTTGGGCACCACCCAGCCGACGTAGTCCAGTTCGCCGTGGCCGTCGTGGCCCGCCGCGGTGAGCGGCTGGTGGACCTCCTCGAACCGGCCGTCCGGCAGCCGCCGGATGATGCCGGTCTCCACGCCGTGGGCCAGCACCTCCCGGTCGTGCTGCTGCAGGCCCAGGCAGATCCGGTACGCCACGTAGTACGCCAGCGGCGGGAGGACCAGCAGGCCGATCCGGCCCGCCCAGGTCATCGCGTTCAGGCTGATCTGGAACTTGTCCGCGATCACGTCGTTGGTGCCGGAGAGGGTGAGCACGACGAAGAACGCCACCGCCATCGCGCCGATCGCGGTCCGCTCCGGGACGTCCCGGGGGCGCTGGAGCAGGTTGTGGGTGCGGGTGTCCTTGAGCCGGCGGGCCTCCACGAACGGGTAGAGCGTGGAGAGGCCGACCAGGATGCCCGGCAGCACGACCGTGGGCCAGAACAGCGGCGGGATGACGTATCCGTCGCCGATCGGGATGTTGATCTCCCAGTTCGGCATGAGGCGGGTGGAACCGTCGAGGAACATGACGTACCAGTCGGGCTGGCTGGCGGCCGAGACCACCCACGCCTCGTACGGGCCGAAGTACCAGATCGGGTTGATCTGGAACAGACCACCCATCAGGGCGATCACGCCGAAGACGACCATGAAGAAGCCGCCCTGCTTCAGCGCGTACCGCGGGAACATCCGCTCGCCGACCACGTTGTCGTTGGTCCGACCGGGGCCGGGCCACTGGGTGTGCTTCTGCTTGAAGACCAGGCCGAGGTGGGCGCTGATCAGCGCCACCAGCAGGCCCGGGACGAGCAGCACGTGGGCGATGAAGAACCGGCTCATGATGATGTCGCCCGGGAACTCCCCGCCGAAGACCGACGAGGTGACCCAGGAGCCGATCACCGGGATCGACAGCATGATCGCGGAGGCGATCCGCAGGCCGGTGCCGGACAGGCCGTCGTCCGGCAGCGAGTAGCCGGTGAAGCCGGCCAGGAAGCCGACCCAGAACAGCAGCGAGCCGATGATCCAGTTGGTCTCCCGCGGCTTGCGGAACGCGCCGGTGAAGAAGACCCGCAGCATGTGCACGACGATCGCGGCCATGAACAGCAGCGCCGACCAGTGGTGCATCTGCCGCATGATCAGGCCACCGCGGACGTCGAACGAGATGTCCAGGCTGGAGGCGTACGCGGCCGACATCGGCGTGCCCCGCAGCGGGGCGTAGCTGCCGTTGTAGACCACCTCGGTCATCGCCGGCTCGTAGAAGAAGGTGAGGAAGACACCGGTCAGCAGCAGCACGACGAACGAGAACAACGCGATCTCGCCGAGCAGGAACGACCAGTGGTCCGGGAAGACCTTGTTCAGCAGCTTGCGCAGCGGAGTGGAGACCTGGAGCCGCTCGTCGGCCCCCACCGCGGCCTTGCCCGGCATGGACGCCATGTCCAACTTACGACGCTTCACGGCCGCTCCCAGAAGTCAGGCCCGACGGTCTCGGTGTAGTCCGACCGCGCCACGAAGAAGCCCTCTTCGTCGACCTCGATCGGCAGCTGCGGCAGCCGCCGGCTGGCCGGGCCGAAGACGGGCCGCGCGTTGTCGGTGATCAGGAACTGGGACTGGTGGCACGGGCAGAGCAGGCGGTTGGTCTGCTGCTCGTACAGGCTCGCCGGGCAGCCCGCGTGCGTGCAGATCTTGGAGAACGCCGCGAAGTTGCCCCACATGTAGTCGCCGTGGTCGACCGTCGGCCGCGCGTTGGCCGCCCGGGACTGCTGGGCGTCGTCCTCGCGCAGGTGGATCAGCAGCGTCGGCGAGTCGGCGTGCTTGTTGCTCACCCCGTGCTCGATGCCGGGGAAGACCGTGAGCTGGCCGCCGACGCTGACGTCGGCCGGGCGGATCGGCCGGCCGTCCTCGCGGACCAGCCGGATCTTCTTGCCCCCGGCCGGCGCGAAGCCGGTGGTGAACATCTGGTTGTTCTTGTGCGGGTTGGAGATCAGGCCACCGACCAGCGGCGCCGCGACGACCGCGCCGACCGGAGCCAGGCCGGCCAGCAGCGAGATGCCCAGCAGGGGACGGCGCTTCACGCCCATCTCGTCGGCGAGGAAGAGCATCGTCTCGCCGGTGATCTTCCGGCTCTCCGGCGCGTCGGGGTCTTCCACGTGCCGGTCCTGGATCGACACCTCCTTGGGCAGCAACTTCTTGCCCCAGGTCAGAATGCCGAAGCCGACGCTCAGCAGAGCCAGGCCGAGGGTGACGCCGAGCAGCGGGGTGTAGTACTTGTCCCCGCCCGAGCCCGGCTCGTACTTCCAGGGCCACCAGATGTAGATGATCAGGAAGGCGGTCGCGGCCAGGCCGGTCAGCAGGAACATCGAGGCGACCGTGCGGGTCAGCCGTCGCTCCGCCCGGCTGCCGGGGACGACCTGCTCCTCGTAGTGGACGATCTCGATGTCGTCCCGACGCGCGCCCTCCCGGACGATGTCGAACCGGCTCAGCCGCGGATCGTGGACGTCGAGCGGCTCCGGGCCCTGGTGGGCCTGGTGCTCGGTCTTGGTGCTCATGCCGTCACCTCGCTACGGGCGGTGCCGGGCTGCGGCACCACAGCGCTGAATCGAATGATCCGCTCGGTCACGACTTGCCCGCGATCCACAGGCTGGCGAAGACGAGCGCGACGATGCCGACCAGGAAGATCGCCAGGCCCTCGGTGGACGGCCCGTACCGACCGAGGTTGAAGCCACCCTGATCCTGGTCGGCCTTCAGGGTGCCCTGGATGTAGGCGATGATGTCCGCCTTCTGCTCCGGGGTGATCTGGTTGTCCCCGAAGACCGGCATGTTCTGCGGGCCGCTCAGCATTGCGGCGTAGATCTGCCGGTCGGTGGCCGGGCGCAGGCTCGGCGCGTACTTGCCGGAGGACAGCGCGCCACCGCCACCGCCGAAGGCGTGGCACTGCGAGCAGTTGATCCGGAACAACTCACCGCCGGTCGCCAGGTTGGCGCCCTCGCGCAGGTCGCCCTCGGGCACCTGCGGGCCGCCGCCGAGCTCCTGGACGTACTGGCCGAGCTGGCGGGCCTCCTCGTCGGTGAACACCGGCGGCTTGCGCATGGCCTGCGCCTCCTGGCGGACCATCGGCATGCGGCCGGAGCTGACCTGGAACTCGACCGAGGCCGCACCGACCCCGATCAGGCTCGGGCCGCGACCCTCGACGCCCTGCGCGTTGAGGCCGTGGCAGGACACACAGCTCACGTCGAACAGCGCCTTGCCCTCGGCGGCGGCGCCGGTGATCGGCGGGTTTTCCTGCGCCTGCACGCCGGGGGCGAAGACGGTGTAGGCGCCGCCGGCCAGCGTCAGCGCGGCGATCAGCCGGACCGCGGCGCCCAGCCGGCGGCGGCCCCTGCTGCGCCCCGCGGACCGCTCGCCGCGCAGCCGCGCGAGCAGACCGCGTCGGCGGTCGTTGTCAGAAGTCATGACCTGTGTCCTTAACCGGTGGGACCTTGTCTCAGGGGACGGGGCAGCGGCGCGGTTCGTGACGCGCCAAGATCACTGAAGCCAGTAGATCATGGCGTAGAGGCCGATCCACACGACGTCGACGAAGTGCCAGTAGTACGACACGACGATCGCCGACGTGGCCTGGGCCGGGGTGAACCGGCCCATGGTCGTACGGATCATGAAGATGATGAAGGCGATCAGACCGCCGGTCACGTGCAGGCCGTGGAAGCCGGTGGTCAGATAGAACATCGACCCGTACCCGTCCGCGTTGATCTTCACGCCCTCGTGGACCAGGGTCCGGTACTCGTTCACCTGACCGAGCACGAAGATCAGACCCATCACGAAGGTGATGGTGAACCAACGCCGGAGGGCGTGGACGTCACCCTTCTCGGCGGCGAACACACCGAGCTGGCAGGTCACCGAGGACAACACCAGGATCACCGTGAAGGTGGTCGCGTACGGGATGTTGAGGTGCTCGGTGTGCTTCGCCCACTGCTCCGGCGCTGCCGCACGGATGGAGAAGTACATCGCGAACAGCGCCGCGAAGAACATGAGTTCGCTGGAGAGCCACACGATCGTCCCGACGCTGACCATGTTGGGCCGTGTCAGAGAGTGGATCCGGCTCTTGTCAATGGCTGGGGCCGCAGTCACGCGGTCATTATTGCCCCTGACCACGGCCGGCGATCAGCGGGGGGGCAAATCGGTGGCACAGGTGGCCCGATCGTGGGGGTCCGGTTCGCCTGGCCTAGCCTGAAAAGCGTGCTGCACGTCGATTCGATCTTCGCCGCCGCCTCGGCGGTCGCCGCGCCGCCGGCCGTCGCGGCCGGCGGCGACCCGATTCCGCCGCCGTTCACCGTCGCCCGGGTGTTCACCGAGACCCGGCTGGACAGCTGGCTGGCCCTCGGGCTGGTGCTCGCCGCCGGGCTGTACCTCTACGGAGTGCACCGGCTCCGGCTGCGCGGGGACAGCTGGCCGATCGCCCGCACGGTGTTCTTCCTCGGCCCGGGCCTCGGCGGGATCGCCGCGGTCACGGTCAGCGGCCTGCACGCGTACGACACCGCGCTGCTGTCGGTGCACATGGTCCAGCACATGGTGCTGTCGATGGTCTCGCCCATCTTCCTGGCCCTCGGCGCCCCGATCACCCTGGCCCTGCGCACCCTGCCGGTCCGGCCGCGCAAGCGGCTGCTGGCGATCGTGCACAGCCGGATCGCCCGGATCTACAGCTTCCCGCTGGTGGCGTTCGCCATCTTCGTGGTGAACCCCTTCGCGCTCTACTTCACCGACCTGTACCGCTACACCCTCGAACACGCCTGGGCGCACGAGGTGGTGCACGCGCACTTCATCATGACCGGCTGCGTGTTCTTCTGGCCGCTGCTCGGGCTGGACCCGCTGCCCGGTCGGTGGCCGTACCCGGGCCGGGCGCTGCTCATGGTGCTGTCGGTGCCGTTCCACACCGTGCTCGGGCTCACGATCATGCAGAGCACCACGCTCTTCGGCGGCGACTGGTACCCGTCGCTCGGCCTGACCTGGTCGAACCCCTGGGACGACCAGGTGGTCGCGGGTGGGATCCTGTGGGCCGGCGGCGAGTTCGTCAGTGTGACGATGCTCGCGGTGCTGGTGGCGCAGTGGATCCGCCAGTCCGAGCGGGAGGCCCGCCGGCTCGACCGCGAACTGGACCGCCAGGAGGCCCGCCAGCGCGCCACGGAAGCGGCGGAAACAACACCCTGACCTGCCCTTTCCGGTACGCCGACCGCGTCGCGTGGGCGCGAGGTCGACGGGCCGGCGGCAGCGGGTACGATCAGCGCGCAGCTACGAAGTGGGAGCCAGCCAGCGATGAGCGATCGTCTTTGCACCGTCCTGCTCTACAGCGACGACCCGCAGGTCCGTGACCGGATGCGGCTGGCCGTCGGCACCCGGCCCGCCCCCGGGCTGCAGATCGAGTTTGTCGACGCGTCCGACTACGCCGGGTGCATCCGGCTGGTCGACGAGTACGAGATCGACCTGATGCTGCTCGACGGCGAGGCGAGCCCCGGCGGCGGCCTCGGCATCGCCCGGCAGGTCAAGGACGACCGGGACGACGCCCCCCCGACCTGCCTGGTGATCGCCCGCGCCGCCGACCGCTGGCTGGCCGCGTACGCCCAGGTCGACGCCACCCTGGTGCACCCGCTCGACCCGGTGACCACCGGCACCACCGTGGCCGAGCTGCTGCGCAGCCACGCCCCGGCCTGAGCCACCGCGGCCGGACGTCACCGGCGACGCCCGGCCCGACTTGCGGCCCACACCGGTCGCACCCCGTTTCCGCACCCCACGCCCGATCGGGAGGCCCGCTCATGGGCGAACGGACCTGGCCGCACCTGATCTCCGCGCTGCTCCGCGGCGAGGAACTCTCCACCGCGGACACCGCCTGGGCGATGGGCGAGATCATGGCCGGCTCGGCGGGTTCGGCGCAGATCGCCGGCTTCGCCGTCGCGCTGCGGGCCAAGGGCGAGACCCCGGCCGAGCTGGCCGGGCTGGTCGAGGCGATGCTCGGCGAGGCGGTGCCCGTCGAGCTGCCGGAGGAACTGCGGACGTCCGCGCTCGACGTGGTCGGCACCGGCGGTGACCTCGCCCACACCGTGAACATCTCCACCATGGCCGCCCTCGTGGTGGCCGGCACCGGCGTCCGGGTGGTCAAGCACGGCAATCGGGCCGCCTCGTCCCTGTGCGGCACGGCCGACCTGCTGGAGTTCCTGGGCCTGCCGCTGGACCTGTCCCCCGAGGGGGTGGCCCGGTGCGTGGCCGAGGCCGGCATCGGCTTCTGCTTCGCCGGCCGGTTCCACCCGGGCATGCGGCACACCGGCCCGACCCGGCGCGAGCTGGGCGTGCCCACCTTCTTCAACTTCCTCGGCCCGCTGACCAACCCGGCCCGGCCCCGGGCCGGCGCGGTCGGCTGCTTCGACCTGCGGATGGCACCGGTGATGGCCGCCGTCTTCGCCGGTCGGGGCGACTCGGTGCTGGTGCTGCGGGGCGAGGACGGCCTCGACGAGTTCACCACCGCCGCGCCCACCCGGGTCTGGGCAGCCCAGGCGGGCACCGTCAGGGAGGCCGTGGTGGACGCCACCGACCTCGGGGTTCCCCGGTCCACTCTCGCCGAGCTGCGGGGCGGGGACGCGGCGTACAACGCCGGCGTGGCCCGGCGGCTGCTGGCCGGCGAGACCGGCCCGGTGCGGGACGCGGTGCTCGTCAACGCCGCCGCCGCGCTGGCCACCCAGGGCCCGCTCGACGGCGACCTGGTCGAGGCGCTGCGCGCCGGGATGGCCCGGGCCGCCGAGTCGATCGACTCCGGCGCCGCCGCCGCCTCGCTGGACCGCTGGATCGAGATCGCCCGCTCCGCCTGACCACCGGCGGCCCGACCGGCCGAGGCACCGGCGGACGTGTCGGACCCCCGTGGGAAACTACATCCGAGTGATTTTCCGCGCCCGTTCCGGCCCCGACCGCCGGCCCGGCCAGCGGCCCGACCGCCGGCCACCCCGCCGGCCGACGTCCCCGGTGGGTCCCCGGTCAGCCGCCCGACGGCACCGCGCGACCATGACGGCGTCCAGCGACGAGAGGAGACGCCCGTGTCGGACCGCGAGCTCTACTGCGACACCTGCGAGGGCGTGCAGCCGTTCGAGGCGCCACCGTGCGCCGACGGCCACGGGGCCGACTGCCCGGATCTGGCCTGCACCCGCTGCGGCGCGGCCGTGGTGATCGGCACGTTCACCATCCCGGCCAACCAGCCCGCCGGCCGCCGCCACCACGCGCCACGGCACCGCGCGGCCTGACCGGCACGACCCGGCACGGCGCGACCTGACCGGCACGAGGCCCCGGCACCGCGCACCCGCCATCGCGCCGGTGTGCCACCTGGACCTGCGCGCACCTCGCCCGCGACCCCCTTCGGACGCACGGAAGCCCGCGACCCCCTCGGGGTCGCGGGCTTCCGGAAGCGCCGGGCCGCCGGTCAGTGCTCGGCGGTGCGCCGGGTGCCGGTGTAGTACTCGAAGAGCAGGCCGCAGGCGGCGAAGATGACGGACACCAGGCCCAGGCCGATCAGCCAGAACTGCCAGAACGCCAGGCCGAGACCGGCGATCGCGGCGGACAGCGCCAGCCCCAACGGCCAGTAGCTGCCCGGGCTGAAGAAGCCGATCTCGCCCGCACCGTCGGCGATCTCGCCGTCCGGCCGGTCCTCCGGCCGCAGGTCGATGCGGCGGGAGACGAACCAGAAGAAGCCCCCACACATCGCGCACAGCAGGAACGACAGCAGCAGCGCGACGGTGCCGATCCACTCGACTTGTCCGCCGGAGTCGCCGTACGTCCAGGCACCGTAGAGGACCGTCACGCCGAAGAGGAACCCGGCGATGATCAGGAAGATACGCCACTCGGTCTTCATGCCCGCTCCCTCAGCTTCCCGCGCCGGCGGCAACGTCGTCCGGGTTGAAGTTGGCCGTGCCGCGCCGCGTGTCGAACGGCCGCGTGGTGGAGGCGTACGGGTCCTCACCGATCGCGGTGAGCGCCTCCTGCGTCGACTTGCCGTCCCGCTTCGCGGCCAGGAACTGGTCGTACTTCTCGGGAGAGACCACCCGCAGCTCGAAGTTCATGAACGCGTGGTAGGTGCCGCACAGCTCGGCGCAGCGACCGACGTACGCGCCCTCGGCGTCGAGGCTGGAGACCTCGAAGACGTTGCGGATGTTGCCCGGCATGACGTCCCGCTTGAACAGCATCTCCGGCACCCAGAAGGAGTGGACGACGTCCTTGCTGGTCTCCTCGAACCGGATGGACCGGTCGGTCGGCAGGACCAGGATCGGGATGACCTCGCTGGTGCCGAGCACCGACGCCACGGTGTTCGCGTCCCTGCCCTGGCCGTCGCGGTAGTTGAACTGCCAGTTCCACTTGAAGGCGACGATCTCGACCGTGATGTCCGGGTTCTTCGTCGTCTTCACCACGTCGGTCTGCACGACCGCCGTGTAGTAGAAGAGCACCGACACGATCAGGATCGGGGCGATCGTGTAGAGGAACTCCATCGGCATGTTGTAGCGGGTCTGCACCGGCAGCTCGTTGCCCCGCTTCCGGTAGCGCACCACGCACCAGAAGATCAGGCCCCAGACGAACACGCCGACCGCGAGCGCCGCGATGCAGGACGCGATCCACAGGTCGTACATCCGGTGCGACTCGGGCGTGATGCCGCCCTGAGGCCAGCCGAAGCCGCCGAACGTCTTGCCGACGTCGCAGCCCGTGAGCAGGACCAGCAGGGCCGCGCCGCCGAGGCCGAGCCCGGCGAGCCGGCCAGCACCACGCCGCCGGCCTCCACCCGCTCCCGGAGAAGCGCTGTGCCGTACGGCGGACGGCCGTACCTCCGAACTCCTTGCGACCACCTGGTCCTGCCTCCCTAGCGCGCCGCGGTGGTTGTTGTCCCCGTACCTGCGGCAAAGGCGTCACCGACGGTCGCAGATTACTCGACCATGACGGGCCTGACCGTGTTGGGGTCACTGTCCGCCCCCATCGGGGGGATCTTGGGCATACCGGCGCGATAGCGTCGGAGCCGTGAGCGAACCCCCCGTCTACCTGGACGCGGCCACCGCCGCGCCGCTGCATCCGGTCGCCCGACAGGCCCTGCTGGCCGCCCTCGACGACGGCTGGGCCGACCCGGCCAGGCTCTACACGCAGGCTCGCCGCGCCCGGCAGTTGCTCGACGCCGCCCGCGAGGCCGCCGCGGCCACCCTCGGTGTCCGCGCCGACGAGCTGTCCTTCACCCCCAGCGGTACGACCGCGGCGCACTCGGCCGTACTCGGCGGCCTGGCCGGGCGACGCCGGTCGGGCGGGACGCTGGTGCACTCGGCGATCGAGCACTCGGCCGTGCTGCACGCCGCCGAGCGGCACGTCGCCGCGGGCGGCACGGCGACCTCCGTGCCGGTGGACCGGCTCGGCCGGATCGACCCGGCCACCTGGTCGGCTGCGGTCGCCGCCCCGGGGGTGGCCCTCGCCGCCCTGATCGGGGCCAGTCACGAGGTGGGCACCGTGCAGCCGGTGGCCGAGGCCGCCGCCGCGTGCGCCGCCGCCGGGGTGCCGCTGTACGTCGACGCGGCCCAGCTCGTCGGGCGGGCCCCGGTGCCGGGCGGCTGGTCGGTGCTGACCGCCAGCGCGCACAAGTGGGGCGGCCCGCCCGGCGTCGGGCTGCTGGTGGTGCGCAAGGGCACCCGGTGGGAGTCGCCGTGGCCGGCCGACGAGCGGGAGTCGGGGCGTACCCCCGGGGTGGTGAACCTGCCCGCGGTGGTGGCGGCGGCGGCGAGCCTGCGCGCGGCGGCGGCCGACGCGGCGGCCGAGGCGGCCCGACTGGCCCCGCTGGTGGACCGGATCCGGGCCCGGGTGGCGGCCGAGGTGCCGGACGTGGAGGTGGTCGGCGACGCGGTCGACCGGCTCCCCCACCTGGTCACCTTCTCCTGCCTGTACGTCGACGGCGAGGCGCTGCTGCACGCGCTGGACCGCCGGGGGTTCGCGGTCTCCTCGGGCTCGTCCTGCACGTCGTCGACGCTGCGCCCGTCGCACGTGCTGGAGGCGATGGGGGTGCTCTCGCACGGCAACGTGCGGGTGTCGCTGCACCGGGAGACGACCGGGGCGGACGTGGAGCGGTTCCTCGCCGAGCTGCCGGGGATCGTCGCGGAGTTGCGCGCCGAGGCGGGGGTGGTGGGGCTGTGACCAGGCCCGCCTCGGACGAGGGGGTCGGGCAGGACGGCGGGACGCCGGACGGGCCGGACGGGGTGCTGGACTGTCGGGGGCAGCGCTGCCCGCTGCCGGTGATCGGGCTGGCCCGACGGCTGCCGGAGCTGCCGGTCGGTGCGGTGTTGCGGGTCCTCGCCGACGACCCGGCGGCGGCCGTCGACATCCCGGCCTGGTGCCGGATGCGCGGCCAGGAGTTCGTCGCCGCGCACCCCGAGGGCCCCGCTTACGACGTCCGCCGCACCCACTGACTCATTCGTCGATCCAGATCAGGCGCAGCCGCCGCGCCAACAACGGCGACTGCGTGGAGTGCGCCGTCCTGCCCGGGCTGATGGCGGTACGCGACAGCAAGGACCGTCCGGCCCCGCCCTCGCCTTCCCGTCCGACCAGTGGTCCCCATTCATCGCCGCGACCACCTCGGGCACCACCACCCCGGCTCAGCCCCGGAATTGGTAGATCTTGGAAGCAAACGGCCCTTCCAGGGGCCGAAATCTTCCAAGATCTACCCGATTGCGGGCGGAGCTACGGGAGCAGGTGCGGGCGGACGTCGGCGGCGGCGACGTCGCCGTACGACTCGGCGAGCCGCTTGACGAACAGGTCGTGGCGCACCTCGTACTCCTGGGTGCCGACGGTCTCCAGCACCAGGGTGGCCAGCAGGGAACCGACCTGGGCGGACCGCTCCAGACCCAGGCCCCAGGAGAGCCCGGCGAAGAACCCGGCCCGGAAGCCGTCCCCGACGCCGGTGGGGTCGACCGCCCTGGTCTCCCGGGCGATCGGCACGTGGATGGTGTCGAAGTCCCGGCCGGCGATCTCCGCGCCGTTGCTACCCAGCGTGGTCACCCGGATCTTCACCCGGTCCAGCAGCTGCGCGTCGGTGAGGCCGGCCTTGCTCTGCAGCAGCGCCTTCTCGTACTCGTTGGTCATCAGGTACTCGGCGCCGTCGATCAGGCCCAACACGTCGTCGCCGCCCATCCGGGCGAGCTGCTGGGACGGGTCGGCGACGAAGGCGTACCCGCGCTCGCGGCACTCGGCGGAGTGCCGCAGCATCGCCGCCGGATCGTTGGCGCCGACCAGCACGAGGTCGAGCCCGTCGAGCCGCTTCGCGACCGGGGCCAGCTCGATGTTGCGCGCCTCGCTCATCGCACCCGCGTAGAAGGAGGCGATCTGGCACATGTCTGTGTCGGTGGTGCAGACGAACCGGGCGGTGTGTGCCACCTCGCTGACGTGCACCGAGTCGCAGTCGACGCCGTGCCGCTCCAGCCAGGAACGGTAGTCGGCGAAGTCGGCGCCGACCGCGCCGAGCAGGATCGGGCTCAGGCCGAGCTGCGCCATGCCGAAGGCGATGTTGGCGGCCACCCCGCCCCGGCGCAGCACCAGGTCGTCCACGAGGAAGGACAGCGAGACCTTGTCGAGCTGGTCGGCGATGAGCTGGTCGGCGAACCGGCCGGGGAAGCTCATCAGGTGGTCGGTCGCGATCGAGCCGGTCACGGCGATCTTCATGTCAACCCTCGTGGTCGGGAACACGGCGCGGGTCAGCCTACCGGGCCGTCCGGCGTCGTGGTCTCGGGTCGAGAGAGATCGTTCACGTTCCGGTTGACCCCGCGTCGCCGGCCGACCGGCCGGCGTCCGCCGGGGAGCGGATCCGCACTGGTCCGCCCACGGTGACGTGCCCGTGGGCGGCTACGGACGGTGAAGCCGTGCCGCAAAAAAAGGCACGGGGCCACCCCCGGATCGGGGGTGGCCCCGTGCCGCATCGGCCGAGGGCGTCGACTCAGCTGAACGAGTCGCCGCAGGCGCAGGAGCTACCCGCGTTCGGGTTGTCGATGGTGAAGCCCTGGGCGTCGATCCGGTCGGCGAAGTCGATCGTGGCGCCGGACAGGTAGGGGGCGCTCATCCGGTCGACGACGACCTCGACACCGTCGTAGTCGGTGACGACGTCACCGTCGAGCGAGCGCTCGTCGAAGAAGAGCTGGTATCGCAGGCCGGAGCAACCGCCCGGCTGCACCGCCACCCGGAGCCGCAGGTCGTCACGGCCCTCCTGCTCGATCAGGGCCTTGACCTTCTGCGCCGCGACGTCCGTGAGGACGATGGAAGTAGGGGCCTCGGTCGACTCGGTCGACTCGGTCTGCGCTGGCGTGGTCACGTGAAATCTCCCTGCGCGGTCTGGGTCTGGACGCACTGGCCAACGTCTCGCGTCGTCCAGTGATTCCCGATGTGGTCGCAGACCCGATGGTACGCCGCCCCGGCCGGGGCCACCCGGTCGACGTGACCCCGGCCCGGCACAACCGGCCGTCCTAGGAGGATAGGCGGTAGGCGGGGCGGCCCGGTTCGTCAGCCGCCCGTCGTCCGGCCGGCGCTCAGCGGCTCCACTGGCGGGCCAGGCGGGCACCGAGTTGGCGCAACCCCTCCGCCGGGCGGCTGAGCGCCGCGTCCAGCCCGCCGCGCTCCTCCCCGCCGAAGTGCTCCACCAGGCTGTACGCGTCGGTGACCCCCGCCGAGGCGGCCTCGCGCCGCCCGGTGCTCACCTGTCCCGCCAGCACCACGCAGGGCACCCCCCGGTCCCGGGCGGCCCCCGCCACCCCGGCGACGACCTTGCCGCGCAGCGACTGGTGGTCGAAGGAGCCCTCGCCGGTGACCACCAGGTCGACCGCGTCGAGCGCGGCGGACAGCCCGATGGCCTCGGTGACCAGGCCGATGCCGGACTCGCACCGGCCACCGAGCGCCAGGATCGCCGCGCCGAGGCCACCGGCCGCGCCGCCACCGGGCAGCGCGCCGAGGCCCGCCGGGCAGCCGGGCAGGTCCCGCTCCAGCACGCCGGCGAAGCGCTCCAGCGCGGCGTCGAGCAGCAGCACGTCGGAGCGGGTCGCGCCCTTCTGCGGGCCGTAGACGCTGCTGGCGCCGTGCAGCCCGAGCAGCGGGTTGTCCACGTCGGTGGCGGCGACCAGGGTGGCGCCGCGCAGCCGGGGCGCGCCGTCCAGCCCGGCGATCCCGGCCAGCGCAGCCCCGCCGTACGGCAGGGCCCGGCCGGCCTCGTCGAGCGTGGTGACGCCGAGCGCGGTGAGCAGGCCGGCCCCGCCGTCGTTGGTGCCCGAACCGCCGAGCCCGATCACCACCGTCCGGGCGCCGTGCTCCACGGCGGCGGTGACCAGCGCGCCGAGCCCGTACGAGGTGGTGGCCTTCGGGTCGCGCTCGGCGGCGGCGAGCAGGTGCAGGCCGCAGGCCTGGGCGCTCTCCAGGTACGCCGTGCCGTCGTCGGTGAGCAGGATCTCACCGCCGGCCGGCCGGCCGAGCGGGTCGACGGTCGGCACCGGCACCCGACGCCCGCCGAGCGCCTCGGCGAGGACGGCGACGAAGCCGGGCCCGCCGTCGGCGAGCGGGCGGATGAGCAGGTCATCGCCGTCGGCCACCTCCCGCCAGCCCTCGGCCACCGCCGCGGCGACCTCCTGAGCCGGCAGCGTGCCGGCGAACTTGTCGGGACAGAGCAGCACGCGCATGCCGAGCAGTGTGGCAGGGCACTTCGGGGCGAGACAGTGTGGCAGCCCACACCGCCACGAGCCCCCTTCCCGGCTGTGGAACCATGAGGGCGTGAATTCGACGTGGGCGGAACCCTCCAACACCGCGACAGCCCTGCTGCTGCTCGGCCGTGGGGGCGACCCCGCCACCGAGCGTGGCGTGGAGTGTCCGGGCGACCTGCCGGCACCCAGCGATCCCGACCTGGTGGCCCGGGCGGCGGCGGCGAAGGCCGCGCTGGGCGACAGCGTCTTCGTGCTGGGCCACCACTACCAGCGCGACGAGGTGATCCAGTTCGCCGACGTGACCGGCGACTCGTTCAAGCTGGCCCGCGAGGCGGCGGCCCGGCCGGACGCGGAGTACATCGTCTTCTGCGGCGTGCACTTCATGGCCGAGAGCGCCGACATCCTCACCACCGGCAGCCAGAAGGTGATCCTGCCCGACCTGGCCGCCGGCTGCTCGATGGCGGACATGGCGGTGCTGTCGCAGGTCGAGACCGCCTGGGACGTGCTGACCGAGCTGGGCGTGGCGCAGGACACCGTCCCGGTGACGTACATGAACTCCTCGGCCGACATCAAGGGCTTCGTCGGCCGCAACGGCGGCGTGGTCTGCACCTCGTCCAACGCCAAGCGGGCGCTGGACTGGGCGTACGGGCGGGGGTCGAAGGTGCTGTTCCTGCCCGACCAGCACCTGGGCCGCAACACCGCCGTGCTGGAGATGGGCTTCTCGCTCGACGACTGCGTGCTCTACGACCCGCACAAGCCGAACGGCGGGCTCACCGCCGAGCAGTTCCGCGACGCGAAGATGATCCTGTGGCGCGGGCACTGCTCGGTGCACGGCCGGTTCACCCTGGACAGCGTCCACGACGTCCGCGAGCGGGTGCCGGGGGTGAACGTGCTGGTGCACCCGGAGTGCCGGCACGAGGTGGTCAACGCCGCCGACTTCGTGGGCTCGACGGAGTACATCATCAGGGCCGTCGAGGCCGCCCCGGCCGGATCGGCGTGGGCGATCGGCACCGAGCTGAACCTGGTGCGCCGGCTGGCGCTGGCCCACCCGGACAAGCAGATCACGTTCCTGGACAAGGCGGTCTGCTACTGCTCGACGATGAACCGGATCGACCTGCCGCACCTGGTGTGGGCGCTGGAGGAGCTGGTGGCCGGCCGGGTGGTGAACCAGATCACGGTGGACCCGGACACCGCACACCACGCCCGGGTGGCGCTGGACCAGATGTTGGCCCTCCCCGCCGCCGACCCGGAAGCACGGACAACCTGATCACCCTGAGTGACACTCGGGGTGCGTTTGCGCACGTGACAACCCGTTTCGTGCCCTCCGGGGCGATGTGACCCCATCCAAGCCGGTCACCGAGGGCTATGCTGCCGGAGCGACGACACGCGCGGGCCCGTTTACCGCCGGCCGCACTGCGGGTACCACCAACAACTCCCGCAACATCACAAACACGGCAGCACCGACGCGCTGGAGGTTGCGTTGACCGATGACGTCCTGGTCGTACACGGAGGTACTCCGCTCGAAGGGCGGATCCGCGTGCGCGGCGCGAAGAACCTGGTTTCCAAGGCGATGGTCGCCGCCCTGCTGGGCGACAGCCCCAGCCGCCTGTTCGACGTGCCGCGCATCCGCGACGTCGAGGTGGTCCGGGGACTGCTCGGCCTGCACGGGGTCAAGGTCACCGACGGCGCGGAGATCGGTGAGCTGGTCTTCGACCCGGCCAACGTCGAGAGCGCCAGCACCGACCAGATCAACGTGCACGCCGGCTCCAGCCGCATCCCGATCCTGTTCTGCGGGCCGCTGCTGCACCGGCTCGGCCACGCCTTCATCCCCGACCTGGGCGGCTGCCACATCGGGCCGCGCCCGATCGACTTCCACCTCCAGGCGCTGCGCGAGTTCGGCGCCACGGTCGAGAAGACCCCGGAGGGGCTGCACCTGTCCGCCCCGAACGGGCTGCACGGCACGAAGTTCGCCCTGCCGTACCCGAGCGTCGGCGCGACCGAGCAGGTGCTGCTCACCGCTGTGATGGCCGAGGGCGTCACGGAGCTGCGCAACGCCGCGGTCGAGCCGGAGATCATCGACCTGATCTGCATCCTGCAGAAGATGGGCGCGATCATCAAGGTGCACACCGACCGGGTGATCGAGATCCAGGGCGTGCCGAGGCTGCACGGCTACACCCACCGGCCGATCCCGGACCGGATCGAGGCGGCGAGCTGGGCGGCGGCGGCGCTGGCCACCCGCGGCCACGTCGAGGTGCTCGGCGCGCAGCAGGCCGACATGATGACCTTCCTGAACGTCTTCCGGTCGGTCGGCGGCGAGTACGAGGTGACCGACTCCCGGCCGCCGAAGCTGGGCGACCCGGGCCAGGAGGGCGGCATCCGGTTCTGGCACCCGGGCGGCGAGCTGAACGCCGTGGCGCTGGAGACCGACGTGCACCCCGGCTTCATGACCGACTGGCAGCAGCCCCTCGTCGTGGCGCTGACCCAGGCCCGGGGCCTGTCGATCGTCCACGAGACGGTGTACGAACAGCGGCTCGGCTACACCGAGGCGCTGAACACGATGGGCGCCAACATCCAGGTCTACCGCGACTGCCTCGGCGGAACCCCGTGCCGGTTCGGCCGGCGCAACTTCAAGCACTCCGCGGTGATCGCCGGCCCGAGCAAGCTGCACGCGGCCGACCTGGTCATCCCGGACCTGCGCGCCGGGTTCAGCCACCTGATCGCCGCGCTCGCCGCCGAGGGCACCTCCCGGGTGTACGGCGTCGACCTGATCAACCGGGGCTACGAGGACTTCGAGGCCAAGCTGGCCGACCTGGGCGCCCACGTCGAGCGGCCGTAACGCCGCTCACGGCGGGGCCGCCAGTAACCTCGCTCACTTGCCTGACCGCGCCCGGTGCACCGCGATGTGCACCGGGCGCGGGCGTGTGGCTACCCTTTCCTCGTGCCGTCGCTGTTTCGCCGCAAGTCCTCCGACCTCGTTGACGAGTCCGTCACCTCGGTGACGCCCGACGAGGCGTCCGCGCCCGCCCGCCGCAGCTACACCCCGAGCAAGAAGGAGCTGGGGCGGGAGACGCCGAAGCGGCCCGTCGCCGGCCGCAGGCCGGCCGGCCCGACCAAGCCGCTGAGCAAGGAGGAGGCCCGGGAGCGGCGGCGGCGGTTGCGCGCCGAGTCCTCGGCCGAGTTCCGCCGCGAGGGCGGCCCCCGCGACCGGGGCCCGGTGAAGCTGCTGGCCCGCAACGTGGTCGACTCCCGCCGCACGGTGGGCACCTGGTTCTTCGGCGGGGCGCTGATCGTCCTGCTCGGCTCGAACCAGGCGATGCCGCCGATCGTCCGGCTGATCTCGAACATCCTCTGGGGCGTGCTCGCCCTCGGCGTGGTGATCGACTCCATCCTGATCAGCCGCAGGATCAAGAAGCTGGTCCAGGCACGCTTCCCGACCAGCGGCGAGCGGATGGGCTCGCTCTACCTGTACGCGATCATGCGGTCGATCACCTTCCGCCGGATGCGCGCACCGGAGCCCCGGGTCAAGGTCGGCGACCCGGTCTGACCCGCGCCTGCCCCGGCGTCCGTCACGATGCCGACCCGGAGGCGTCGACGAGGGGCCCTTCCCCCCGGCCGTAGAGCCGGGCGACGACCTCCTCGATGTCCGGCTCGACGATCGAGATGTCGCGCAGGGCGGCCAGCCCGGCCAGGGCGGCCACCACCTCGGCGGCACCCGCCGACTCCAGCGCGAAGACCAGCCGGTGCCCGTCCGCCTCGACCCGGCGCAGCGGGGCGCCGGGCAGCTCCGGCGGCTCCGGCAGGGCGGCGTCCAGATCGGCGACGACGAGGCGGCGCGAACCGTACCGGTCGTGCAGGGCGGCGATCGTGCCGTCGTGCACCACCCGGCCGTGGTCGATCACCACGAGCCGCCGGCACAGCCGCTCGATGTCGGCCAGGTCGTGGGTGGTGAGCACCAGGGTGGTGTCGCCGGCCCGGCCCAGCTCGCCCAGGAAACCCCGGACGGCCTGCTTGCTCACCACGTCCAGCCCGATGGTCGGCTCGTCGAGGAAGAGCACCTCCGGGCCGTGCAGCAGGGCGGCGGTCAGCTCGCCGCGCATCCGCTGGCCGAGGGAGAGCTGCCGGACCGGGGTGTCCAGGAAGCCGTCCAGGTCGAGCAGGTCGCGGCAGCGGCGCAGCCGGGCGGCGTGCGCGTCGGCCGGCACCCGGTAGACGTGCCGCAACAGGTCGAACGAGTCACCCAGCGGCAGGTCCCACCAGAGCTGGGAGCGCTGCCCGAAGACCACGCCGATGCGCAACGCCAGCCGGGTGCGCTCGGGCACCGGGCGCAGGCCGCAGACGCGCACCTCGCCGGAGGTGGGGGTGAGCACGCCGGTGAGCATCTTCAGGGTGGTGGACTTGCCGGCGCCGTTCGGGCCGATGTAGCCCAGCATCTCGCCCCGCTCGACGAGCAGGTCGACCCCGTCGACCGCGCCGACGGTGCGCTTCTCGCGGCGCAGCCGCCCCGCCTTCACCCGGACCGTGAACTCCTTGCGCAGGTTGCGTGCCTCGATGACGCTCATGACCCCGTACTCCGGTAGTGGCGGACCCCGACGCGCCAGGCGGCGGCGGCGAGCGCGGCGGCGACCAGCGCGACCGCCGGGGCGGCCCAGCCGGCCCAGGCCGGCAGGCCGAGCGGGTCGGCGCGGCCGAGCAGCGCCAGCGCCGGCTGGTAGCTGACGAAGGCGAACCCCATCCCGTACGCGAAGGCCGCCCGGAACCAGCCGTCGTAGACGGTGGCCGGGTACGAGGTGAAGTCCTTGCCGCCGTAGGTGATCGAGTTGGCCAGCTCCCCCGACTCGGTCCAGTAGAACGAGACGGTCGCGGTGGCCACGAAGACCGACCCGAAGAAGACCACCCCGGCGAGCGGGGCGATGATCATCAGCGCCACCCGGCCCGGGGTCCAGTCGATTCCCGCCGAGCCGACCGCCACCGCCAGCACGCCCACGCCGAAGACCACCCGGGACACCTTGCGCAGCGGCAGGTCCATCAGCAGGAGCTGGGGCAGCGCGCCGAGCGGACGCAGCAGCACGGCGTCGAACAGGCCCGTACGCACGTACCGGGGCAGCCGCTCGACGTTGCCGACGAGCAGGTCGGCGATGGCGAACGCGGCGGTGGAGAGCCCGACCATGACCAGCGCCTCGCGGAGGGTGAACCCGCCCAGTTCCCGGGTGACCCCGAAGATCACCAGCACGGTGACCACGTCGAAGACCGTGGCTCCGACGTTGCCGACCAGGTCCACCACGAACGACGTCCGGTAGGCGGCCTGGGACCGCGCCTGCGCCCCGAGCAGCGCCCGGTACGCGGCCAGCCGGCCGGACGGCCGCCGAGGGCTCCCCGGTGGCCGCTGCCGGGGCAGGACGACCGGGTCAGCCACCCTGCACCACCAGCCGGCCCTCGGCACGACGCTGCACCAGCCGACACAACGCCAGGACCGCGACCGCCCAGCCGACCTGCACCGCGACCAACCCGACCTGGGTGGCCGTCTGGTCCCGCTCGACCAGCACGTCGAGCGGGATCTGCAACAGGCTCGGGAACGGGGTGCCGAACTGCAACGCCAGGTAGAACGCGTCGGGCAGGAAGGGCAGCGGGAAGTAGAGCCCGGCGAGCACGCCCGAGGCGAGGGCCCACAGGATCTGCGGGCCACGGACGTCCTCAAGCCAGTAGGCGGTGGCGTTGACCAGGAAGCGGCAGCCGAAGGAGAGCACCACCGCGAGCAGCACGGAGAGCGCGAACAGCGGCACGGTCTGCCAGCGGGCGGGCAGATGGACGTCGAAGAAGAGCGGACCCACCGCCAGCGGCGGCAGCAGCCGGGACACGCAGGCCCAGCCCGCCCGGCCCAGGTCGGTGGCGAGGTAGCTGGTCACCGGGTGGACCGGCCGCAGCAGGTCGCTGGCCACCTCACCGGTGCGGATCCGGTCGGCCAGATCGGTCCAGCTCCAGAGCAGGACCACCGCCAGCAGGCCCTGCCCGGCCCAGACGAAGGTGGCGAGCTGCTCCCGGTCGTAGCCGGCGGCGCTGCCGGCCGCCCCGGCCACGGCGAGGAGGACGTAGCAGCGCAGGAACCCGAAGACGATGTTGGTGACGGCACCGGCCACCGCCGCCTGGCGGTACGTGGCGTATCGTCGGAATCCCGATCCCGCTATGGCACTGAATGTCCGAAACCATAGGATAATGTTTGACTCGGTGGGCGGTGCCGCAGTGGCGGTGACAGAGCCCACGCCGTTACCCTCCTTCCGCAGCCACGCCATGCCGGACCGGGCGACTTTACCGGCGGGCGGGGCGCCCAGCGCGACAATTTCCAACGAGGTGACATCGCCGTGAGCGAGCGACGCGAGCCGGGCGCCGGGGCTCGCCACGCGAGCGGCAAAGAGGCCTTGCGATGAGCGGCGACTTCTACGACCGCTGGCGCGACCCGGTCGGACCGTCCTGGGTCTTCGAGCCGACCTCGGAATGGCAGCCGCAGTTCCCGGGGCAGCGCTACCCCGGCGACATCGGGCTGCGGCACCTGCCGCCCCAGCACCGTGGCCGGGCCACCGTCGTCGGCCGGGCCGCGGCGCAGCCGGTCAGCCCCGACGCCGGGCCGGTGAGCCCGGCGCCGGGCGGGCGCGACGGGACGTACCCCTGGGAGGCCCCCGCCCCGGACGGCCACGCCCGGCGCAGTTGGGACGACCGCCGCGCGGGCCCGGCCGAACCGCGCCGGCCCGACGCGCGCCCGGCCTGGGCCGGCCCGGCCCGGGACCGCGCCACCCCCGTCGACGACCGCCGGGGCCGCGACGAGCGGGATCCCGACCGGCCCGGCCGCGACGAGCGCGAACAGGCGTGGCGCCCGCGTGGCCCCGGGGCCGCGGAACACGGCGAGCGCGGGTACGGCCTGCGGGGCGAGGACCGCCGGCCCGAGGCCACGGACCACGACCGGCCCGGCAGCCGGAGCCGCGACGACAGCGGGTGGCGCCGCGACCAGCACCCGGCGGACCGGGGGCCGGTCGACGCGTACCCGCTGCGGCCCGATCCGGACCTGCCCGCGCGCCACGAGCCGCGCCGGCCCGAGTGGACGGTGGATCGCGGCCCGGCGGCCGGCTGGCACGGTGACCGGTACGACCAGCGGCACCCCGCCGACCCCGGCCGGCGGACTCCCCCGTCCGAGCCGGCGGCGCCGGTGTCCCCCGCGCACCGGCAGGAGCCAGGGTGGCTGCCTGAGCCGGAGGAGCGCCGTCACCACTCCTACGACCGGGCGACCGGCGACCGAAGCCGTTCCGAGCGGCCCGGCTACGACCGGCCCGGACCTGACCGGCCCAGAACCGACCGACCCGGCCACGACCAGCCCAGAACCGACCAGCCCGGCTACGACCGGCCCGGACCTGACCGGCCCCGCTGGCCGGAACGTCACCGGCCCACCCTGGACCGCGACGGCCGGCCGAGCCCTGACCGCCACGGCCGGCCGAGCCCGGAGCGTGAAAGCCGGACCAGTCCTGACCGCGCCGGCCCGCCGAGCCAGGAGCGCGACGGCCGCCCGAGCCCGGAGCGTGGCGGCTGGACGCCGTCGCCCGGAACCGGCCCCGCGCGCCCCGTCGACGGGACGGTGCCCGAGCACGGGCAGCGGGATGCCGGCCGGCCCGGCGTCGGCCAGCCGGACGCCGGCCGACCCGCTGCCGGGACGCCGCACCGCCCCGTCGATCGGGACGGGCAACCGCACCGGGACGCCAGCCGGGAGGCCGCCTCGTGGGCGGAGCCGTACCGCCACTCGACCGATCGGCCGGCGCCGGCCCGCGAGGGCGGTCTGCCCTGGCCGGAACCCGGTCCCCTACGGCCGGACCTGGGCCGGATGCCGGGCCCGGATCGGCGACCCGCGCGCCCCGGCGACAGTCCCCGTCCCGGCGCGAGCCCGACCGACCCGGCCCGCCCCGAGGCGCGGCCGATCGACGGCACGCGGCCGATCGACCGCGCGGAACGGGTCGACGGCACGCGACAGGACCCCTGGTTCGCGGACGCCGCCCGGGCCGACCTGCGCGGCCAGGACGGACCGGGCGAAGGGCGGCCCGACGCACGGTCCGCCACCGACCGGTACGGACGCCCCGCGCCGGTCGACCGGGACACCCCATCGGCCCGCGAGAACCGGCCCGTTCCGCCCGCCCGCGACGAACGGCTCGCTCCGCCACCTCGCGACGAACGGCGCACGCCGCCGCTCCGCGACGACCAGCGGTTCACCGGGCACCCGCCCGAGGCCCCGGTCCGGCCCGTACCCGACGCCGACCAGCCGGCCGCACGCCGTCCCGGGCCGGATCCGGTCCACCCGGACCGGCCGGCCGAGCGCCCTGGCGCCGAGCAGCCGCCCAGCGACGCGCCCCGGTTCGGCCCACCGCCGCACCGACCGGCTGCACCGCACCGGCTACCGGTCGAGCCGGCCGCCGGTGCATCACACGACGAGCGCCGCACCCCGCCCACGACCGACGCGCCCGTCTCGGCCGCCCCGGTCTCGGCCATCCCAGTCTCGGGCCCCCCGGTCTCGGCCACCCCGGTCTCGGCCACCCCGGTCTCGGCCACCCCGGTCTCGGCCACCCCGGTCTCGGCCATCCCGGTCTCGGCCGCCCCGGTCTCGGCCGCCCCGGTCTCGGCCGCCCCGGTCTCGGCCGCCCCGGTCTCGGCCATCCCAGTCTCGAGCCCCCCGGTCTCGAGCCCCCCGGTCTCGGCCGCCCCGGGTCGGCCGGTCTCGGACCCGCCGGGGCCGGACCGGGCGGTGGTAGGTCCACCCGTGGCCGGACGGCCTGTTCCGGGGCGGCCCGTCTCGGGTCCTCCGAGCTCTGGGCCGCCGCTGGCCGGGCCGTCGGCTCCCGGCGCGTCCGGTCCCGAATGGCCGGCACGCGGCATGCCGGTTGCGGGTGCCCCCGTGTCCGGCCCGCCGGTCTCCGGGCCACCCGCGCCGCCCGTCCCCGCACAGCCGGTAGCGCCGGTCGCCCTGCCGCCCGCCACCCGGGCGGCCACGGGCCTGACGTCCGACGCGCCGATGTCCGGGCCGCCTGCACCAGCGGTGTCCGGGCCACCCAGCCGGCCCACGCCACCGGCCCGGCCCGTCTCGGGGCCGCCCGGGGACACGGCGTCCCCTGCTCCGGTCGAGCCGGTCTCCGGGCCGCCAGTGCCCCGGCTTCGACTGGAGTTCCTGCCGGCCCCCGAGCCGGCCGGGCACGTATCCGCGCCCGCACAGCGGGAAGAACCGCTGGTGGGGTCAGCCCCGCGCGCCGGCACAACGACAGCGGCGGGCCCGGTGGACGCGGTGGCCGACGAGTCCGTACCGGTGGATGTTGCCGGGCCGGTTCCGCCCACCCCGACAGATCGCCTGCCAGCCGACGCCGGGGCACCCGCCGACCCCAGCCCGGCGCGCGAGGCCGCAGAGCCGGACGCCGGTGTCGGGACGCCGGACGCGGGCGAGTTGTCGTCGCCCCTGCGAACCGAGGACGACCGCCCCGCCGAACGCGCGGAAGCACGGGCGGTTCCGCGCCAGCCGGAGCCCGCCGAGGCGTCGACCGACCCGTTGCCTGCGGTCCCGGAGCCGCTGCCTGCGGTCCAGGCCGCCCCTGAGCCGCCGGTCGAGCCGGATTCGGACCCAGTCGATCCACGACCCGCAGAGCCGGACGCCAGCCCGACGGACGTCAACGGGGCAGACGACGACCGGCTGGATGCCATCGTCGGCTGCCCGGAGCCGCCGGCCGGTCCGCTGCCCGACGCCGGCGACACCGGCCTCGCCGTGGAGTTCGACGATGCCGCCGTCGGCGTGGACGCCGACAACCCCGGGGCGGACGCCGACGGCACGGACACCGACAGCAGGGACGTCGACGGTCTCGTCGACGCCGACGGGCCGCATGTCGGAGCCGTTGACCCGCAGATCCGGGCGGACGAACCGCGCGTCGTCGCCGACGAGACGAGTGCCGTCACCGACGAACACGAAAGTCTCGCCGTCCAGGCCGTTGAGGAGACGTCGGGAAGCGAGCCGACCCCGCAGCCACGGCAGGAGGCGCGGACACCGGGCCGACAGCCGGTCGACGAGCCGCCGTCGGCCGCGACCGCCCCCGCGCCGCAGGACACCGTGACCACGGCCGCGCCGGCCGACTCCCCCACGGTGCGGCCCGCACCGCCGACGAACAGCCCCGACGCTCCGGTGTCGAACGAGCCGTCACGCGCCCCTGCGCCCGCCCCGGACCACTCGGACGCCTGGTTCCGACCGAGCAGGCCCGCACCGCCGGCCTCCGAGCAGTCGGCCCCGGACGCGGCCCGCCCGCCGGCCGCGACGGCAACCTCGGCAACCTCGCCCGTCGCGGTGCCGGCGGAGGAGGGACCGGCATCCCCGCCGAGGGGTGGGGCTGCGGCGGCACCGGTGTCGGCACCCCCGACGCCGAAGCAGCCGACACGTCCCGTCTCCGCGCCGCCGGCACGGCCCGCCTCGGGACCACCCGCGCAGCCCGTGTCGGGGGTGCCGGCGTACCCCGTGTCGGGGGTGCCGGCGTACCCCGTGTCGGGGGTACCGGCGCACCCCGTGTCGGGGGTACCGGCGCACCCCGTGTCGGGGGTACCGGCGCACCCCGTGTCGGGGGTACCGGCG
>NZ_JBIATC010000011.1:150208-185282 GCF_042891255.1 Micromonospora sp. NPDC001898
CACCCCGTGTCGGGGGTACCGGCGCACCCCGTGTCGGGGGTACCGGCGCACCCCGTGTCGGGGGTACCGGCGCACCCCGTGTCGGGGGTACCGGCGTACCCCGTCTCCGGGCCGCCCGGGCGGCCGGTGTCGCCCGCCGGGTCGGGGTCCGTCCCCGCGGTGGACGTGCGGGTCGGGCAGGACCGGTGGGGCGTCGCCCCGACCGACGGGGCGGCCGGCGTCGCCGACCCGGAGCGGGCGCTCGCGGCGTTGCGGTGGCGCCTGCACCCGGAGACCTTGCGGGAGGAGACCGACGATCCGGGGCGGTTGCGTGCGGTGCGGGACGGGCTGACCGCCAAGCTGGCCGCCGCCCTGGACAACCGGTCCCGGGCCCGGCTGCTCAGCCTGCGGGCCGTCGCGTCCCGGATCCTCGGCGACCTCGACGACGCGCTCGACGACGCCCGGCTCGCCCTGACCTACGCCGAGACCACCGGCGAGTTGCGGCGGACCGCGCTGGCGCGGGCTCGGCTGGCCCACGTGCTGCGCTGGCGGGGCGAGTTCGCCGAGGCTGACCGGCTGTTCGCCGAGGCCAACTCGACCGAGCTGCCCGACCGGCTGCGCGCGGCCCTGCATGAGCACGCCGGGCGGAGCAGTTACGACCAGGGCCGGTTGATCGAGGCGTGTCACCACTTCGAGCGGGCGCTGGACCTGCACCGGACGGCCGACGCCGAGCTGACCGGCCGGACCCGGGTGGCCCTCGACGCCGTCGCCGAGCGGGCCGGCCGGGACGGCTTCGGCCCGTACCCGCGCAGCCGGGACGAGATCCTGCACACCGGCCGGCCGCCGGTGCCCACGTACGACGAGGACCTGGACCGGTGGGGGTACGCCGACGCCGACGGCAACCTGGTCGTCGGCACCGACCACGTTGAGGTGCAGCCGTTCCGGGAGGGGATGGCCTGGGTACGCCGCCCGGAGGGCGCCCGCTGGGCGCTGATCGACGAGGCCGGGCACACCCTGATCCCGGCGAACAACGGCTACCGCGCGGTCGGCTCGTTCTCCGACGGCCTGGCCTGGGTCTCGATGGACGGCACCGGCGACTGGATGGCGATCGACCCGTCCAACATCGTGGTTATCCCGCCGGGCTTCGACGACGTACGCCCGTTCCGGCGCGGCGTGGCGGCGGTCCGGGCCGACGGCGGTTGGGGAGCCGTCGACCGGGCCGGCGCGGTGGTCGTGCCGACCCGGTACCACGGCCTCACCACGGCGCTCGCCGACGGACGCTACGTCGACGGCTTCACCGACGAGGGCCTGGCCGTGGTGGAGCTGAACGGCCGACACGGGGTGGTGGACCGGACCGGCCGGATGGTCGTGGCGCCGACGCACCCCGCGCTGGTCGTGCACCCGGTCGCGTTCCTGGTCGGCGATGGCGCCGGCCGCTGGGGCGCGCTCGACCGGCGGGGCGAGCCGTTGCTCGACCCGGTGCACCCGAGCCGGGACCGGGTGGTGGAGCAGATCGAGCGGCTCCTGGCCGACACCAGCCCGCTGGTGTGACCGTGCCGGTGCGCCGGCCCGCCGGCAGGTGACCCTGATCCGACCGGGCTAGGGTCGGAGCATGGAATTCCGACACCTGGGCCGCTCAGGCCTGCTGGTCAGCGAGATCTCTTACGGCAACTGGATCACCCACGGCTCGCAGGTCGAGGAGGACGCGGCGACCGCCTGCGTCCGGGCCGCGCTGGAGACGGGCATCACCACCTTCGACACCGCCGACGTGTACGCCGGCACGAAGGCCGAGGAGGTGCTCGGGCGGGCCCTCAAGGGCGAGCGCCGCGAGGGTCTGGAGATCTTCACCAAGGTCTACTGGCCGACCGGCCCGGGCCGCAACGACCGCGGCCTGTCCCGCAAGCACATCATGGAGTCGGTCAACGGCTCGCTGCGTCGGTTGCAGACCGACTACGTGGACCTCTACCAGGCCCATCGGTACGACCACAGCACGCCGCTGGAGGAGACGATGGAGGCCTTCGCCGACGTCGTGCACTCCGGCAAGGCGCACTACATCGGCGTCTCCGAGTGGAGTGCGTCGGAGATCCGTGCGGCCCACCGGCTCGCCCGCGAGCTGCGCGTCCCGCTGGTCTCCAACCAGCCGCAGTACTCGATCCTGTGGCGGGTCATCGAGGCCGAGGTGGTCCCGACCAGCGAGGAGCTGGGCCTCGGGCAGATCGTCTGGTCGCCGATGGCCCAGGGCGCGCTCTCCGGCAAGTACCTCCCGGGCCAGCCGCCGCCGGCCGGCTCCCGGGCCACCGACGAGAAGTCCGGGGCGAGCTTCATCGCCAAGTTCCTCACCGACGACGTGCTGACCCGGGTGCAGCAGCTCAAGCCGCTGGCCGAGCAGGCCGGGCTGACCATGCCGCAGCTCGCCATCGCCTGGGTGCTGCAGAACCCGAACGTCTCCTCGGCGATCATCGGCGCGTCCCGCCCTGAGCAGGTGCGCGACAACGTCAAGGCGGCCGGCGTGAAGCTGGACGAGGGCCTGCTGAAGGCGATCGACGACATCTTCGACCCGATCGTCGAGCGCGACCCGGCGAAGACCCAGTCCCCGCCCCAGCGGCCGTGACCCTCGGGTCCGGCCGACGCGGGTGCGCCGGCCGGACCCGGATCAGCCGCGCTCAGCCCCGGATCAGCCGCGCTCGGCCCCGGATCAGCCGCGCCAGAAGCGGATCAGCTCCAGGCCGGCGGCGTAGAGCCACGGTGGCAGGCCGAGCAGGTTCGCCACGGCGAAGACCGCGTCGAAGAACCAGCCGCCGATGCGCGGGTTCCACAGCAGCGCGAAGAGCAGGATGAACCCGTACGGGGCGAACAGGTCGTACATCCGCCGCCACTGGGGGTTCAGCCACGGCTGGATCATGTTGCCGCCGTCCAGGCCGGGCACGGGCAGCAGGTTCAACACGCTGGCGGTGAGCTGGAGGAACGCCAGCAGCGCCAGCCCGGCCCAGAACTCCACCGGCCCACCCCCGCCGAACCCGATCCGCAGCACGGCCACCAGCAGCAGGGTGAACAGCACGTTGGTGGCCGGCCCGGCGAGGCTGACCAGGGTGTGCCGCAGCCGCCCCGGGATGGCGTGCCGGTCCACCCACACCGCGCCGCCGGGCAGGCCGATCCCGCCGAGCAGCACCACCACCACCGGCAGCACGATCGACAGCAGGGGGTGGGTGTACTTGAACGGGTTGAGCGTCAGGTAACCCCGGTGCGCGACGCTACGGTCCCCGGCCCGGTACGCGACCACGGCATGGGCGTACTCGTGCAGGCAGAGCGACACCAGCCAGCCCGAGACGACGAGCAGGAACACGTCGAACCGGACGTTACCGATCCGGTTCCAGGTCAGCACGGCGCTGGTCACGAACAGCGCGACCAGCGCCAGGAACACCGGGCTGGGCCGGAACGCCGCCCGGGGCACGCCGAGCACGAGCGGCTCGCCGCCGTCCGGACGATCCGACACCATCACTCGGCCGGGGGTTGCAGGCTCATCCGGTAGTCGACCCGGTCGTCCTCGACGAGCACGACCGAGGTGACGCCGGACGCCGCGAGCTCCCGCCAGGCCTGGCCGATCCACGACTCGGCGTCCGCCTGGTTCCCGAACGTCTCCGTCGACCCTTCGGCCGCCTCGCCGTTCGCGCCCTCGTACCGCCAGCTCCACGCCATGCCGCGTCTCCCCTCGCCGCTGAAGTCCCCTGTGACGAACCCCGCAAGCGTAGTCGGCCGCGGCGTCGGACGGCCCGACGCTCCACCCGGGGTCCGCGACCGGCCCCGGCGGGCGGCGGACCGGACCTGCATGCGGTGGGGCGGCGCGATCGGCGGGGTCGGCTACGGCAGCCCCTTCGAGCACCGCGGGTGAGCCGGGCCGGCGGGCGGCGCGGCGTCCGGCGGCTTTAAGGTACGGACATGTCCGTTGACGGGTGGAACACGGTCCTGGTGCTCGGCGGTATCCGCTCCGGCAAGTCCGAGTTCGCGGAGTCGCTGGTGGCCGACGCGCCCACGGTGCGTTACGTGGCGACGTCGGCGTCCGGCGATCCGGAGGACGTCGAGTGGGCGGCCCGGCTGGAGGCGCACCGGAGCCGCCGCCCGGGGAGCTGGACCACCGAGGAGACCGCCGACGACCCGCGTCGGCTGGCCGACGTCGTCTCCTCGGCCGGGCCGAACGACACGCTGCTCGTCGACGACCTCGGCGGCTGGGTGACGGTGTTGCTCGACCCGGCCCACCAGCCGGCGGACGACACGGCGACCATCGCCGAGCTGGCTGCGGCGCTCCGCGACTGCCCGGCACGGGTGGTCCTGGTCAGCCCCGAGGTGGGGCTGTCGCTGGTGCCCACCACCCCGCTGGGCCGGGCGTTCACCGACGCCCTCGGGGTGGCCAACCGGGCCGTCGCCGACGCGTGCGACGCGGTGGTCCTGGTGGTCGCCGGCCAGGCGTGCTGGTTGAAGCCCTCCGCCGTCCCGCGCGCCACCGCCACCGTCCCGGCGCAGGCCGGGCAGGGCGCGCAGGCCGCGCCGGTGACGTGGACCGGGGACTCGTCCGCGCCTTCGGAACCGGCCGCCGCCCGGCCCGGCGACGGCGAGCGGGAGGCCACGCTGCCGGAGGTGCTCACCCCGACCGCCCCGCCGGAGCCGGTCGGCGCGCCCTGGTCGGCACCCACCATGGCGCTGCCGGTGGTCGCCACGGGCCTGGTCATCCAGGCCGGCATGGAACTGCCCCTGCCCGACGAGTACGCCGGGCCGCGGGCGTCGGAGCGGCTCGCCACCCTGGACGTGCCCGGCGCCGGGCTGGGCGTGCTGGAACGGGTGGTCGGCTTCGCCGCCGCCACCCAGGGCACCGCCACCCCGGTGCCCTGGGGCACCGTGCGGGTGCTGCTGCTGCACGGCGACCACGCCGGGGGCGCCGCCGCCGGCTCCGTGCCCGGCGAGTCGGCCCGGCTGGCCGCGCAGGCCCGCGCCGGCCAGGGCGTGCTGGTCCGGCTGGCCGCCGAGAGCGGCGCCAGCCTCCAGGTGGTGGACGCACCGGCGGCCGAGCCGATGGAGAGCGTTGCGGCGCTGGACCACGAGACGGTGGAGAAGGCCCTGCGGTACGGCTGGCGGCTGGCCGAGGAGGCCGCCGACGCGGGCGTGCAGCTACTGGTGCTGGCGTCGTGCGGGGCCGGGGCCGACGCCGCCGCAGCGGCGGTGCTCGCGGCGACCGCCGGCGCGGAGCCGCCAGCCGTGCTCGGCCGGGTGGTGACGGCGAACGGCGAGATCGACGACGCGGCCTGGATGCGGCGCTGCGCGGCGGTCCGGGACGCGATGCACCGGACCCGGCGCTCCCACCGGAACGCCAAGGACGTGCTGGCCGAGCTGGCCGGCGGGGACATCACGGTGGCCACCGGCGTGCTGCTCGGCGCGACCGCCCGCCGGATCCCGGTGCTGCTGGACGGCCCGGTCGGCCTGGCCGCCGGAATGGTCAGCCGGGACCTGGCCGGGCAGGCCCGGCACTGGTGCCTGCTCGCCGACTGCGGCGGCCACCCGGCGGTCCGGCTCGCCGCCGACGTGCTGGGGCTGACCCCACTGCTGGACCTGCGCCTCGACCTGGGCGAGGGTGCCAACGCGCTGGCCGCGCTGCCGCTGCTGCGCTCGGTGCTGTCGCTGGCCGCCGCGCTGCCCACCCGCCCGGATCCCGCCCGCCCCGGTCCCGGTGGCGAGGAGCCCGGCCGCGATGGCGACGGCGGGGACGACCCGGGCGACGGGGAGCCCGACTTCCGCGAGCCGGAGCCCGCCGGCCCGGGCCCGGCCACCCCCGAACCGACCGGCCCCGAACCGACCGAACCCGGACCGACCGAACCCGGACCCACCGGCCCCGGACCGGCCGCCACCGGACCGGCCGCCACCGGGCCCGCCGCCACCGGACCCGCCGCCACCGGACCGGACCAGCCGGCCCAGCCGGACCCGGCCGGCTGGCGTGCCGGCTGAACCCGACGACCGGACCGGGCACGCCGGGCCGGCCGGACGAAGGCACGGCGACGGCGTCCGGCTCGCGCTCACCACGTTCACCGTCCTGCCGGTACGCCCCGGCCGGGTGGACCGGGCCACGGCGGGCGCCGCGATGGCGCTGGCCCCGGCGGTCGGCGCGCTGCTCGGGGCGGTACTGGCCGGGACTCTGCTGCTCCTCGCCGTCGTCGCCGCACCGCTGGTCGCGGCGGGGGTGACGGTCACGGTGGGCGCCCTGCTCACCCGAGGGCTGCACCTCGACGGGCTGGCCGACACCGTGGACGCGCTCGGGTCGTACCGGCGTGGGGCGGCGGCGCTGGAGATCATGAAGAAGCCGGACGTCGGCCCGTTCGGGGTGGCCGCGCTGGTGGTCGTACTGCTGGTGCAGGCGGCGGCGCTCGCGGAACTGGCGGGCCGGTCGTGGCCGGCGGCGCTCGCGGCGGTGGTGACGGCGACGGCGGCCGGCCGGCTCGGGGTCACCCTGGCCTGCCGGCGCGGGGTGCCGGCGGCCCGGCCGGACGGGCTGGGCGCGCTGGTCGCCGGCACCGTCGGCCCGGTCGCGGCGGCGCTCGGCACGGCCGCCGTCGCGGTCGTCGCGGTCGCCGCCGTGCCGGGCCGCCCGTGGCAGGGCCCGCTCGTCGTGCTCGCCGCCGTCGCCGTCGCGGCCCCGCTGCTGCGCCACGTGGTACGCCGCCTCGGCGGGATCACCGGCGACGTGCTCGGCGCCGCCGTGGAGCTGGTCACCACGCTGGTCTACCTGGGTCTGGTGCTGACCCGCTGATCCGGGCCCGCCGGGCCGGGTAGCGTTCGGGCGACAGGCCGGCGCGGGGAGACGGGGGACCCACATGCTCATCACCGACGACTTCCTGCCCGTCCCGGTCCCCGAGTCACTCAGCGCCACCTACCTGGTGCCGATGGCGGGGCTGCCGAGGGTCAGCGCGAAGACCGCCGTGCGGGCGCTGGCCGGCCGGCTCGCCGAGCCGGTGCACGGGCTGGCCACCCAGATGCTGGACAGCCCGCTGATGAGCGTGGACACCCGGCCGATCTCCGAGTTCCCCGCGCTGCCGCCGGACCTGCTCGCCGCGTTCGGGGCGACCGGGGCGCAGCTCGACCGGCTCGCCGCGGCCACCCACCTGGTGGTGGTGCAGGCGGAGTACCGGCCGGGCTGGCCGCCCGCGCACGAGTGGGCGGCCCGGGCGGTGGCCGCCGCGGTCGCCGAGACCGTCGGCGGCGACGTGGTGGACGTCTTCGGCCTCCAGTTCCTCGACCCGGCGGCGGCGCTTCGTTCGCTGCCCGACGAGCAGGGCCGGATCCGGCTGGTCGACTGGGTGCTGGTGCCGTACTCCTCGGACGCCGACGGGCTGTGGTTCACCACCAAGGGGCTGCGCCGGTTCGGGCTGCTGGAGTTGCAGACCCAGGGGGTGCCCGACCACCTCACCAGGGCCTGGGGCGCGGTGATGACCGGGGCGGCCCGGCGGCTGCTGCGGGACTGGACCGACGGGCTGGCCGGCGAGGAGGTGCCGGCGTTCGTGCAGCTTCCGGTGCTCGCCACGATCACCGGGCACGACATCGCGGTGGCGTACGGCAATCCGGAGCAGCACGGGGCGACCGCGCCGGTGCTGCTGCGTCTGGAGCTGGACCCGGCCACGGACCCGGAGGCCGACTCGTTCCTGAGCCTGCGCCCGCCGTCGGGGCACCCGGGGCCGGCGGGAAGGTACTTCGCGGCGGCCTGCGCCACCCTGTTCAACGGCATCCAGCCGGACAAACGCTACGCCCGCCGGGGCGACGCGATGAGCACGGCGATCGCCACCGCCCGGGCCGGCCTGGACGACATCCGGGCCCGGTTCCTGGCCGATGGGCTGCCCGACGAGTCACAGCTCGTGGTCAAGTACGGCCTGCCGGCCGACGAGGGCCCCGAGTACGTCTGGGCAGGGGTGACCTCGTGGGAGTCCCCGGAGCGGATCGTCGGGGCCAGCGTCACCGACGCCGACACCGACCCCACGGTCCGCATCGGCTCCCCCGTGACGATCGAGGCGGCGGACGTCGTCGACTGGGCGGTACTCGACGGCACCGGCGTGACCGAGGGCGGCTGGACCCAGGCAGTCCTGGACGCCGACGACAACCGCCCCGCCTGACCCCGCCCCCTTGAACGTCGGGGGCGGGGCCGGGCGGGGCGGGGTGGGTCAGCGGACTGAGGGGGTTACGAAAGGGGGGCGGGCGAGGCGCATGGGGGCGCGGCGACCGCGGATGTCGACCTCGACCGTGTCGCCGTCAGCGAGGGCGGCGGACGTGTCGAGCAGGGCCAGGGCGATGCCCTGCTTGCGGGTCGGCGAGAAGGTGCCACTGGTCACCGTGCCGACCTGCGTGTCGCCGGCGTACACCGCCATGCCGGGGCGCGGGATGGCCCGGTCGACCGCCTCCAGGCCGCGCAGCGTACGCGCCGGACCGGCGGCCTTCTCGGCGCGCAGCACGTCGCGGCCCCAGAACGCCGGCTTGTCCCAGCCGACCGCCCAGCCCGAGCGCGCCTGCACCGGGGTGATCTTCGGCGACAGGTCCTGCCCGTGCAGCGGGTACCCCATCTCGGTGCGCAGGGTGTCCCGCGCCGCCAGCCCGCAGGCCCGCAGCTCGTACGCCTCGCCCGCGGCGAAGATCGCGTCCCAGACCGCGACGGCGTGCTCGGCCGGCACCACCAGCTCGTAGCCCAGCTCGCCCGTGTAGCCGGTGCGGCACACCACCAGGTCCGCGCCGGCCAAGGTGGCGGCGCGGAAGCTCATGTAGCCGTGGTCGGTGGGCAGGTCCAGCGCGCCGAGCAGCTCCGCCGAGCGCGGCCCCTGCACGGCGAGCACCGCGTACGCCTCGTGCTCGTCGGTGACGACCAGCCCCTGCGGCGCGGCGGCCCGCAGGCGGCGCACCACCTCGGCCGTGTTCGCGGCGTTCGGGATCAGGAAGACGTGGTCCTCGGCGTGCAGGTAGGCAATGATGTCGTCGATCACGCCACCCGTCGCGTCGTCGCAGCAGAGCGTGTACTGCGCCTGGCCGGGGCCGATCCGGCCGAGGTCGTTGCTGAGGCAGGCGTTGACGAAGTCCGCCGCCCCGGGCCCGACCACCCGGGCCTTGCCCAGGTGCGACACGTCGAACACCCCGACCCCGGTACGGACCGCCGCGTGTTCCTTGAGCACTCCGCCGCCGGCGTACTCCAGCGGCATCTCCCAGCCGCCGAACAGGGCGAACTTGGCACCGAGGGCGGTGTGCCGCCCATGCAACGGGGAACGGCGCGGCCGGGTCGCGGCGGCGTCGGAGGTCACGTCGGTCATGGGTGGCAACTTACCGGTGCCTTAACGGCTGGTTAGCATCGGCGGGAGCCCGCCGGAGCAGTTCGGTGGGACAGCCCCAATCGTCCGGCGGTAGGTTACCGCCGGAGACCTTCATCGCCGGTACGCGACGACGCGGCCGGCCCGGCCCGCCCGGAGTAGCTTCAGTGACATCGCCCAGCACCACCATCAGCCTGGTCGACACCGACCCCGCCGAGCTCGCCGTCGACGCGATCGTGATCGGCCTGCACAGCCAGACCGGAGAGCAGGACATCGCCGGTCCGGCCGGTGCGCTGCTGCTCGCCAGCGGTGCCGAGAGCATCGCCGCCGCCTTCGACGGCAAGCTGACCGAGACGCTGGCGCTGCTCGGCGCGACCGGCGCCCCGGGCGAGGTGATCAAGCTGGCCACCCTGGGCACCATCACCGCCCCGGTCGTCGCCGCGGTCGGGCTCGGCGCGGAGCCGACCGGCGCCGCCCCGGCGCCGGAGACGCTGCGCCGGGCCGCCGGCTCGGTGGTCCGGGCCCTGGCCGGGGCGCGCCGGGTGGCGCTGACCCTGCCGCTGCCCGACGACGCCGACGCCCCCGCCGCGCTGCGCGCGGTCGCCGAGGGCGCGCTGCTCGGCTCGTACCGCTTCGCCGGGTACAAGACCCGGCCGCAGCCGGCCCGGCGTGAGCCGGTGGCCGAGGTGCTGATCGCCGTCCCGGAGGCCGGCGACGCGACCGCCCAGGCGGAGGTCGAGCGGGCGCAGGCGGTGGCCGGCGCGGTCCGGCTGACCCGGGACTGGGTGAACACCGCCCCGAACATGCTGCGCCCGCCGGCGTTCGCCGACGTGGTGGCCGAGGCCGCGCGGGCTGCCGGGCTCGGCGTCGAGGTGCTCGACGAGGAGGCCCTGGCGGCCGGCGGCTACGGCGGCATCATCGCCGTCGGCCAGGGCTCCGAGGCCCCGCCGCGCCTGGTCAAGCTGACCTACACGCCGGAGGGTGGCGGCACCGGCAAGCGGGTGGCGCTGGTCGGCAAGGGCATCACCTTCGACACCGGCGGCATCTCGATCAAGCCGGCCCAGGGCATGTGGGAGATGAAGTCCGACATGGGTGGCGCGGCTGCGGTCGGCGCGGCCATGCTGGCGATCGCCGCGCTCAAGCCGGCGGTCGCGGTGACCGGGTACCTGCCGATGGCCGAGAACATGCCGTCGGGCACGAGCTACCGGCCGGGCGACGTGATCACCATGTACAACGGCAAGAAGGTCGAGGTGCTCAACACCGACGCCGAGGGCCGGATGGTCCTGGGCGACGCCCTCGCCCGGGCCTGCGAGGACGGCGCCGACTACCTGTTCGAGACCTCCACCCTCACCGGCGGTCAGGTGATCTCGCTGGGCAAGCGGATCGCCGGGGTGATGGGCAGCCCGGAGCTGTGCGAGCGGGTCCGGGTGGCCGGCGACGCCGTCGGCGAGCCGGCCTGGCCGATGCCGCTACCGGACGACGTGCGTAAGGGCATGGACTCCGACGTCGCCGACATCTCGCAGGTCAACGCCGGGATGGACCGGGCGGGTCACATGCTCCAGGGCGGGGTGTTCCTGCGCGAGTTCGTCACCGACGAGGTGGCCTGGGCGCACATCGACATCGCCGGCCCCAGCTACCACTCGGGCGAGCCGACCGGCTACTGGACCAAGGGCGGCACCGGCGTCCCGGTCCGCACCCTGATCCACCTGGTCGAGGACGTCGCCACCAACGGCTGACCTCCCGCACACGTAAAGAGTGGCCATTCCGCGCGGAGTGGCCACTCTTTGCGGGAAGGAGGGCCAGCGGGGGTCAGGGAAGGTGGGGGCGGCGTTTGCGGCGTTCGTTGTAGTCGCGCATGCGCTGTGGGTAGCCCATCAGGCGGACGTCGTAGATCGGGATGGCCAGCTTGTGGGCGAAGCGGCGGGCCCCCTCGGGGCCGTCGACGCGGCGGCGGGTCCACTCCCCGTCGTCGGCGATGAGGATCACCGTGGTCTCGGTGACGGTGGTCCGCGGCTCGATGAACGCCTCGACGCCCCGCCTGGTTCGGACGAAGTTCTCCAGGTGTTCGAGATCGGCGCGGTCGGGCGCGCGATCGCGGCCCGCCGGGTGCGCCTGCTTGCGTCGTCGGAACAGCGCCACCGACCGTCTCCCCCGTGTCCGTCATCGAAACCGGTGCCAAGCGTACGTGTCGGTGACGTGTCGTTGGGCACCTCACTACGCGGCCGATGGGCGGTGGTGACAAGATGACCGAGGTGGGGACTGCCCATGCCACCCCGCCGTGACCCCCGATGCAGTGACGCGAACTGGGAGTTGGACGTGAGCGAGCCGAACGACGCAACCTTCGACATCGTCATCCTCGGAGGTGGCAGCGGCGGCTACGCGGCGGCGCTGCGCGCCGCCCAACTGGACCTGTCGGTCGCGCTGGTCGAGAAGGGCAAGCTCGGCGGGACCTGCCTGCACAACGGCTGCATCCCGACGAAGGCCCTGCTGCACGCCGCCGAGATCGCCGACCAGACCCGCGAGTCCGAGCAGTTCGGCGTGAAGGCCGAGTTGGTGGGCGTCGACATGGCGGGTGTCAACTCGTACAAGGACGGCGTGATCTCCCGGCTGTACAAGGGCCTCCAGGGCCTGGTGGGCAGCGCCAAGAACATCACCTTCGTCGCGGGTGCCGGCAAGCTGGTCGCCCCGAACGCCGTCGAGGTCGACGGCAAGCGCTACACCGGCCGCAACGTCGTGCTGGCCTCCGGCTCGTACGCGAAGAGCCTGCCCGGCCTGGAGGTCGACGGCGAGAAGATCATCACCAGCGACCACGCGCTGAACCTCGACCGGGTCCCCTCCTCGGCGATCGTGCTGGGCGGTGGCGTGATCGGCGTCGAGTTCGCCAGCGTGTGGAAGTCCTTCGGCGTGGACGTGACGATCATCGAGGCGCTGCCCCGGCTGGTCGCCGCCGAGGACGAGGAGTCGTCGAAGGCGCTGGAGCGGGCCTTCCGCAAGCGGAAGATCAACTTCAAGGTCGGCAAGCCGTTCGAGAAGGTCGAGAAGACCGACAAGGGCGTCAAGGTCACCATCGCCGGCGGCGAGACCATCGAGGCCGAGCTGCTGCTGGTCGCCGTCGGCCGCGGCCCGAACACCGCCGACCTCGGGTACGAGGAGCAGGGCGTCAAGACCGACCGCGGCTACGTGCTGACCGACGAGCGGCTGCGCACCGGCGTGCCGAACGTGTACGCCGTCGGCGACATCGTGCCCGGCCTCCAGCTCGCCCACCGCGGCTTCCAGCAGGGCATCTTCGTCGCCGAGGAGATCGCCGGCCAGAACCCGGCCGTGATCGACGAGGCCGGCATCCCGCGGGTCACCTACTGCGACCCGGAGCTGGCGTCGGTCGGCCTCACCGAGGCGAAGGCCAAGGAGCAGTACGGCGCCGACAAGGTCAAGACGTACAACTACAACCTGGGCGGCAACGGCAAGAGCCAGATCCTCAAGACCGCCGGCTTCGTGAAGCTGGTACGGGTCGAGGACGGCCCCGTCGTCGGCGTACACATGGTCGGCGCCCGGGTCGGCGAGCTGGTCGGCGAGGCGCAGCTCATCTACAACTGGGAGGCCTACCCGGCCGAGGTGGCGCAGCTCGTGCACGCCCACCCGACCCAGGGCGAGGCCCTGGGCGAGGCGCACCTCGCCCTCGCCGGCAAGCCGCTGCACGCGCACGCCTGATCGAGAACTGATTCCGCGGCGTCCGGCGGCAGACGGGCGAAATCGCACCAGGGGAATGAAGGAGTCTTAGAACATGCCGGTATCGGTCACCATGCCTCGGCTCGGCGAGAGCGTCACCGAGGGCACCGTCACCCGCTGGCTCAAGCAGGAGGGCGACACCGTCGAGGTCGACGAGCCGCTGCTCGAGGTCTCGACCGACAAGGTCGACACCGAGATCCCGTCCCCGGCGGCGGGTGTGCTGAGCCGGATCGTGGTGGGCGAGGACGAGACCGCCGAGGTGGGCAGCGAGCTGGCCGTCATCGCCGGCGAGGGCGAGTCGGCAGGCGGCGAGGCCGCCGCACCGCAGCAGGAGGAGGAGCCGGCCGAGGAGGCCGCCGAGGCCGCCGCCGAGCCGCAGGCCGAGGCGGAGCAGCCGGCCGTCGAGGAGCCGGCGGCCGAGGCCGCCCCGGCACCGTCGGGCGAGGGCACCCCGGTCAAGATGCCGGCCCTGGGCGAGAGCGTCACCGAGGGTACGGTGACCCGCTGGCTCAAGCAGGTCGGCGACACCGTCGAGGTGGACGAGCCGCTGCTGGAGGTCTCGACCGACAAGGTCGACACGGAGATCCCGTCGCCGGTCGCCGGCACCCTCCTGGAGATCAAGGTCGCCGAGGACGAGACCGCTGCGGTCGGCGCCGACCTGGCGATCGTCGGCGCGGCCGGTGCCGCCCCTGCCGAGGCGAAGCCCGAACCGAAGCCCGAGCCGAAGCCCGAGCCGAAGCCCGAGCCGAAGGCGGAGGCCAAGCCGGAGCCGAAGCCGGAGCCGAAGGCCGAGGCCAAGCCGGAGCCGAAGGTGCAGGAGCCGACCCCGGGCCAGTCGTACAACGAGCCGGCGGCGGAGGCCGAGACCGCGGCCAAGCCGGTGCAGGCCGAGCAGCAGGCCCAGCCCACGGCCCCGACCGCCACCCCGCAGCGCCCGTCGGCACCCGCCGAGGGCGGCGGCGAGGAGGCTGCCGGGTACGTGACCCCGCTGGTACGCAAGCTGGCCGGCGAGCACGGGGTGGAGCTGTCCTCGATCAGCGGCACCGGTGTGGGTGGCCGGATCCGCAAGCAGGACGTGCTGGAGGCGGCGGAGCGGGCCAAGGCGGCGAAGGCCGCCCCGGCCCCGGCGGAGCAGCCGGCCGCCCCGGCGGCCCCGACGAAGCCGGCCGCGAAGCCGCAGCCGAGCGCGAAGCGCGGCACCACCGAGAAGCTGCCCCGGATCCGGGCGACCATCGCCAAGCGGATGCAGCAGTCGCTGCACGAGATGGCGCAGCTCACCACCGTGGTCGAGGTGGACGTCACCAAGGTCGCCAAGCTGCGGGCCCGGGCCAAGGACTCGTTCCAGCAGCGGCACGGGGTGAAGCTGTCGTTCCTGCCGTTCTTCGCCCTCGCGGCGGTCGAGGCGCTCCAGGCGTACCCGATCGTGAACGCCAGCATGGACCTCGACGCCGGGACGATCACCTACCCGGAGGCCGAGCACCTCGGCATCGCGGTGGACACCGAACGCGGCCTGATGGTGCCGGTGATCCACGGCGTCGGTGACCTGAACCTGGGCGGGATCGCCAAGCGGATCGCCGACCTGGCGGAGCGTACCCGGACCAACAAGATCAGCCCGGACGAGATCGCCGGGGCGACGTTCACGCTGACCAACACCGGCAGCCGGGGCGCGCTGTTCGACACCCCGATCGTGCCGTCGCCGCAGTCGGCGATGCTCGGCACGGGTGCCGTGGTGAAGCGCCCGGTCGTGGTGAGCGACCCGGAGCTGGGCGAGGTCGTCGCGGTCCGCTCGATGGTGTACCTGGCCCTGTCGTACGACCACCGGCTGATCGACGGCGCGGACGCGGCCCGCTTCCTGGTCGCGGTCAAGGAGCGGCTGGAGGCCGGCAACTTCGAGGCCGAGCTCGGCCTGTAACTCCCGCTGTCCCACGCGACGGGCGCCCCGGTCACACCGACCGGGGCGCCCGTCGCCGGTACTCCTCGAAGTACCCTGAGCCGAATCGACCCCGGGCCCGCCGCGCGCTGCGAGAGTGGACGGGTGGGCGGCAACCGGCGGCGAAGGCTCGGCCCGGCCGTGGCGATCGCCCCGGGCGCCCGGGTCGACAGGTTCGAGATCTTCTTCGACCTGGTCTTCGTCTTCTCGTTCTTCATCATCACCCGGGCGACCGCTGCCGAGATCACCAGCTCGTCCCTGCTGCACGCCATGCTGGTGCTCGCCGTGCTCTGGTGGGCCTGGGTGGTGCACAGCGTGGTGGCCACCCGGATCCGGCTCGGCCAGGGCTTCGTCCCGGTGCTGATGGTCGTCGGGATGGCCGCGCTCTTCTGCTTCGCGCTGGCGCTGCCCCAGGCCTTCGACGATCCGCGCGAGGGCTCAGCAGGGCCGGTGATCGTCGCGGTCAGCTACGTGGTCATCCGCAGCGTGCACATGCTCCTCCTCTACCTGTACGCCGCGCGGGAAAGCCCGGAGGAGCGCCGGCAGCTTCTCCGGTTCGCCCCGGAGGTCGTGCTCAGCACGCTCCTGCTGCTCGCGGCAGCGCTGATCCCCTCCCTGATCAACGATCTGGGCTGGGCGACCCTGACCCGCAACGGGCTCTGGGTGGCCGTGGTGCTGCTCCAGTACGGCACGGGGCTCTTCGGCACCGAGGGGTGGGCGGTGCCGTCCGCGGAGCACTGGACGGAACGCTACGACCTCATCCTGATCATCGCGCTGGGCGAGTCGGTTATCTCGGTCGGCGTCGGCAGCAACCTGCTCGGCCAGCCGCCCACCTGGCCGGCGATCGCCGCGGCCGTCCTCGGCATCTTCTTCACCGCGGCGCTGTGGTGGGCCCACTACGACGTCATCGGGCCGGCCGCCCGGATCGCGCTGCACGCCGCGAAGGGCCGCCCCCGGGCGACGATGGCCCGCGACGCCTTCGCCTACCTCTACCTGCCGATGATCGCCGGGATCATCCTGTTCGCCCTGGGCTCCGAGGAGATCGTGCGCGAGATCGCCAGCCCCGACGTGCCCGTCGGCGAGGCGGCCCACGGCCCGGCCGTGCCCCTGCTCTTCAGCGGGGTGGCCTGCTACCTGTGCGGGAACATGCTGTTCCAGTTCCGCACGCTGCGCACGCTGTCCTGGACCCGGGTCGCCGCCGTCGTGGTGCTCGCCGCCTGCATCCCGGTCGGCGTGCGCCTGCCCGGGCTGGCCGCCATGGGGCTGTTGACCGCGATCTGTGTGGGCCTGGTCGCGGCCGAGGTGATCATCATGGCGGAGGGCCGGCAGGCCCTGCACGATGAGGTCATCCGCGAGCGCGACAGCCACGAGGCGAGCGAGGCCGCCTGGCGGGCCCGGTGGCGCGAGAACGCCTCCGGTGAGCAGCCGCCGCCCGGCCAACGGTGATCGGCTCGCCGGCCGACCGCGCCGGGCGCGGGTTGGCAGGGGCCGGCACGCGGCGGGCACTGTGGGCGCGGGGCGCAGGGCAGGCACGCGGCGGCCCCGGTGGGTAGGATCATCGGCGGCGTCGCGGTGTACCCGGCAAGGAGACCGCCGAGGGCATGGAGGCGCGGAACCGTACAGGACTGATGTGCACCCTTCCACCCAGCCGGGCGACCGCCTCGCGGCACTCGGCACCCAGTTGATCGAGATCCACCACTGGCTCCGCGAGGAGCTGGCCCAGCTCCGGGCCAGCCTAGAACCCGGCGCGGCGACGCCGACCGGCGACGACCGGCTGCGCAGCCTGCGGGCCCACTGCCTCAGCTTCTGTTCCGCCCTCACGGCGCACCACACCGGCGAGGACGCCGGCGCGTTCCGGGTGCTCGCCGAGGAGGAGCCACGGCTGCGCCCGGTCCTGGAGAAGCTCGCCCAGGACCACCGGATGATCGACGGCATCGTGCGCCGGATCGAGGAACTGGCCGCCGGCCCGCCTGCTGCCGACCCGGCCGCCGCCGCCCGGGTGCTCGCCGAGCTGGACGGCCTCGCCGCCATCGTCGAGTCGCACTTCGGCTTCGAGGAACGGACGATCATCGCCGCGCTCGACGCGCTGCGCGCCGACGCCGGCACCGCCGAGGAGCTGTTCGGCCTCGCCCCGCCTGCCTGATGACGCCAACACCCGTCGCGCCCCGGCCCGGCCTCGGTCGGGGCGAATCCCGGCGGTGGAGCCCGGGTTCAGCGGCCGGCTGATTCGCCGGTCGGCAGAATCCGGCCCGGCGCGCTGGCCCGACGCGCGTGGACGCCGCACCCTGGGGCGATGGCGATCTTCTCCCTCCAGTCCACCCCCACCGACGCCGCGGGCTGGCTCGACCTGGCCCGCCGGGCCGAGGCCGCCGGCTTCGACGCCCTGCTCGACGCCGACCACCCCGGCTCCTGCGCCAACCCGTTCGTGGCGCTGGCCGCCGCCGCGTCGGTGACGTCGACGATCGGGCTCGGCTCGTACGTGTCGAACCTCGGCGTCCGCGAGCCGATGCTGCTCGCCGTCGACGTGGCCACCCTCGACGTGGTCTCCGGCGGGCGGGCCCGCCTCGGCGTCGGCGCCGGCCACACGCCGGCCGAGTGGCGGGCGGTCGGCCGGGAACGCCCCGACGTGGCCGGCCGGGTACGCCGCTGCCTCGCCGTCACCGAGGCGGTCCGCGCCCTGCTCGACGGGGAGGAGGTCACCGTGGACTCCCCCGAGCTGACCGTGCACGCCGCCCGGCTGACCTCGCCCCGGCCGGTGCAGCGGCGCGTCCCGCTGACCGTCGGGACGTCCAACTCGACGCTGTTGCGTTGGGCGGGGGCGCACGCCGACGTGGTCGGGCTGGCCGGCTTCGGTCGTACCCTCGAAGACGGCCACCAGCACGAGGCCCGGTGGCGGGCCGACCAGATCGAGGCGCAGCTCGCCTGCGTCGCCGAGGGGGCGGCGGGCCGGGACGTGCCGCCGGCCCTGGAGGCCCTGGTGCAGACGGTGCTGGTTACCGACGACGCGGAGGCCGCCGCCGCCGAGCAGGCCGCCCGGACCGGCCTCACCGTCGCCGAACTGCTGGCCACGCCGTTCGTGCTGATCGGCACGGAGGACGAGATCGTCGCGGCGGTCGCCGAGCACGAGCGACGCTGGGGCGTCACCCGCTTCGTGGTACGCGCCAACGCCCTCGACCCGCTCACCCCGGTGCTTCCGCGCCTCGCGCCACTGGTCGAGGCCACGCCGCAGGAGCGGTCCGCGTAGCACCTCGTAGCACAGTTTCGACAGAATGCTCCCGTGCCTGAGCGCGCTTCTCGCGAGATCACGCAACGCGAGCTACGGAACGACTCCGGCGCGATCATGCGCGGGGTGGAGCGCGGAGAGCCCTGCCCGGTCACCCGCAACGGCACCCCGACCGGCAGGCTCATCCCGATCCGCCGCCGCGCCCTCGTACTGCGCGCCGAGGTCGTCGCCGCCTTCGCCACCACGCCCGTCCTCGACCCTGCCACTTTCCGAGCCGACCTCGACGAGGCCATGCGACAAGAACCGTCCGACCGCGAGTGGTGAAACCTCGCACGCGGGCTGATCGACACCGACCGAATCCGACCGCTGACCCGACGATGAGCGGAGACCCACCAGTTCCGGAGCGTTCCGGGGCCGGGCGGCCTACCGGGAACCGCCGGCGATCGGCCAGGCGTACAAGATCGTGCTCGATCCCGGAAGTTGTGGCCTCCTACTCGCCATGAGGCCACACCTTCCATGATCGAGCACGATCTTGTTCCCTGATCGAGCGCGAAGCCGTACGTGTACCCGACACCGGAGTCGATGAAGTCGATCTCGAAGAACGACAACCGCGAGGCCGCATCCGGGCCGAGGTTGAAGACCTCTCGCGGTACGCCGGGCCTGGACGCCCAGTCGGCGTAGGAGCGGAGACTTGGATGCCGACGACGTGCCAGGGCGGTGTGATCGAGATCCGCTCCCCGCGTCCGATCGGGGTCGCGTGCTCGAAGATGGGGGTATGCGCATCCTCATGGCCGGCGCGTCCGGCTTCCTGGGCACCCGGCTGATAGACCACCTGAAAGCCGACGGGCACCAGGTCACCCGCCTGGTCCGGCGGTCGGCGCGTACCCCCGACGAGCGGCGGTGGAATCCGTCCGGCGCGCAGCTCGACCCGGCGGTGGTCGCCGACGCCGACGCCGTGGTCAACCTGGCCGGCGCGGGCGTCGGCGACAAGCGGTGGAACGACGCGTACAAGCGGCTGATCCGGTCCAGCCGGGTCGACACCACCACCACGCTGGCCATCACGATGGCCGGCATGCCGGCCGCCGACCGCCCGGCGGTGCTGCTGAACGCCTCGGCCGTCGGCTGGTACGGCAACACGGGCGACCGGGTGGTCGAGGAGGACGCCCCGGCGGGCGAGGGCTTCCTCGCCGACGTCTGCCGGGTCTGGGAGGCGGCCACCCGGCCGGCCGAGGACGCCGGGGTCCGGGTGGTCCGGCTGCGCACCGGGCTGCCGCTGCACCGCGACGGCGGGCTGCTCAAGCCGCAGCTCCTGCCGTTCAAGCTGGGCATCGCGGGGCGGCTCGGCAGCGGCCGGCAGTGGCTGCCGTGGATCTCGATGGTCGACTGGCTGCGCGTGGCGCAGTTCCTGCTGGACCGCGACGACGTGGCCGGCCCGGTCAACGGGGTCGGCCCGGCCCCGGTCACCAACGCCGAGTTCACCAGGGAGTTGGCCCGCCAGCTGCACCGCCCGGCGGTCGTGCCGATCCCGGCGCTGGCCCTCAAGGTGGCCCTCGGCGGTTTCGCCCAGGAGGCGCTGACCAGCGCCCGGGTCCTCCCGGGGGTGCTGACCCGGGCGGGCTTCGCCTACCGCCATCCCGATCTGCCGGGCGCCCTGCACGCCGCCCTGCACGACTGAACGCCGGGGCCCCTCGACGCCGAGGGGCCCCGCGCCCCCGTCAGCAGTTGCGCAGCTCCGGGGACTGGTTGCGGACCTGGGCCAGCGGTGAGACGAACTGCCGGTAGGCGTCGCTGTCGACCAGCGCGGGCGGGAAGGCCGCCACCCGGTGACAGTTCTGGAAGGCGAGCTTCACCCCGAAGTGCCGTTCCAGGCCGCCCCGGATGGCGTCGCTGGCCAGCGCCCGCAGCAGCTGCCCCCGCTCGGTCTCCGACGGGGGCGGCACGGCGTGGTCGGCCATCCGGCCGCCGGTCGCGCGCGCGGCCACGTCCGAGACGACCAGCCAGGCGTACGGCAGGGAGCGCCGCACGCAGTCGACGAACTCCGCGTCGTCGACCTGACCCGCCTCGGCCCGTTCCAGCAGTGCGGTGGGTACGTCGAGAGACATCTCCGAACCTCCGATCAACACGTGACAACGTTGATGCAATTGGAAGTCATTTCCAACAAGGGGTCAAGCCTCCGTGTCTGACCGGCGTGTCCAGGTCCGGTTGGTAACGTCCGCTGCGTGTCGTCCTCCCCGTCCCCGGCCACCGGACCGACGCCCGCCCCCGGACCGACGCCCGCCCCCGCCGCCACCCCGGCACGCAGCCGCGACCGGCGGGCCGACCTGGCCGTCGCCCTCGTCGCGCTGGCGCTCGCGGTCTGGGTGACCAGCGGGCTGTGGCGGGATCCGGACCAGCGGGCGATCACCGTGAACTCCAGCGACCAGGCGCTGTTCGAGTGGCTGCTCGCCTTCGGCGGGCACACGCTCACCCACGGCGAGAACCCGCTGTTCACGTACCTGATCAACGTCCCCGACGGGGTGAACCTAGCGGTCAACACCTCGATCACCGTGTACGCCGCGGTCTTCGCGCCGCTGACGTACCTGGTCGGGCCGCCGGCGACGTTCCTGGTGATCCTCACCCTCAACCTGGCCGCCACGGCGGTGGCCTGGTACCTGCTGCTGTCCCGGCAGTTCGTCCACAGCCGGCTCGCGGCGGCGGTCGGCGCGCTGTTCGTCGCGTACTCCCCCGGCATGGTGTCGCACGCCAACGCCCACCTGAACTGGACGGCCGGCTGGCTGGTGCCGCTGCTGCTCTGGCGGCTGTTCGCGCTGCGCCGCCCCGCGCACTGGCTGCGCAACGGGATCGTGCTCGGCGTCACCGTCGCGGTGGCCTTCTCCATCGCCGCCGAGGGGCTGTTCTTCACCGCCCTGGCGCTCGGCGTCCTCCTGCCCGTCTGGGCGCTGCACCCGAGCCGGCGGGCCGCCGCCCGGGCCGCGCTGCCCACCTTCCTGCGCGGGCTGGGCGTCACCGCGTTGACCGCCGGGGTGCTGCTGGCGTACCCGCTGTGGTTGCACTTCGCCGGGCCGCAGCGATTCCACGGCACCGGCTTCGACCCGATCGTCCACTCCGAGGACATCGCGGCGTTCGGGGCGTACCCGCGCCGGTCGCTGGCCGGCGAGGCCGGGCTGGGCACCTCGCTCGCGCCCAACCCGACCGAGGAGAACTCGTTCTTCGGGGTGCCGCTGCTGCTGCTCGCCGCTGTCTGCCTCGGCTACCTGTGGCGGCGGGACGGGGCCCGCCGGGCCACCGTGTGGGCGCTGGGCGTCACCGGCGTGGTCTTCGCGGTGCTGTCCTGGGGCCCCCGGGCCAAGTGGAACGGCGAGCGCACCGACCGGCCGCTGCCGTTCCTGCTGCTGGACAACCTGCCGGTGGTCAACGCCGCCCTGCCGTCCCGGCTGGCCCTGGTGGTGGCCCCGGTGATCGGGCTGCTACTGGCGTACACCGTCGACCGGCTGCGGGCCGACCCGCCCCGGCGCCGCGCCGCGTCCGCCGCCTGGGGCCTCGGCTTCGCGGCGGCGTTGCTGCCGCTGCTGCCGACCCCGCTGCTGACCAGCGTCCGCGAGCCGGTGCCGGCGTTCGTCACGGCCGGCACCTGGCGGCAGTACGTCTCCCCGGGCGGGGTGCTCACCCCGCTGCCGCTGACCCTCGACGTGACCCCGGACGGGCAGCGCTGGCAGGCGTACGCGCTGGCCCACCGGCAGGGCGAGTTCCGCATCCCGGCCGGGTTCTTCCTCGGCCCGGGCGGCCCGGACGGCCGGGGCCGGATCGGCCCGCCGCCGCGCACCTTCGACACCCTGATGGACCAGGCCGGCCGCACCGGGCTGGTGCCGATCATCACCGAGGGCAGCATCGAGCAGTCCCTGGCCGACCTGCGGTACTGGGGCGTCGAGGTGGTGGTGCTCGCCGACCGGGTGCACGGCGCCAAGTACGACCTCGACGAGGAGGCCCTGCGCCGCACCGCCACCGCCCTGCTCGGCCCCCCGCAGCGCGTCGACGACGTCTGGCTGTGGAAGGTCCCCCCGGACTGACCCCCGACACGTCGGTGGTGAGCCGGCTCACCGGAGGTGACCGGCCGGTACGGGACTAGGCTGGTGGGCGTGACCGCGACGATTCCGGGGCTGACCGCCGTACGTGCAGGGGTGCTCGACTACCAGGCCGCGTGGGACGAGCAGCGGCGGCTGCACGAGTCGGTGGTGGCCGGCGAGCGTGGCGACACGGTGCTGCTGCTGGAGCACCCGAGCGTCTACACCGCGGGCAAGCGAACCGAGCCGTGGGACCGGCCGATGGACGGCACCCCGGTCGTCGACGTCGACCGGGGCGGCAAGATCACCTGGCACGGCCCGGGGCAGCTCGTCGGGTACCCGATCCTGCGGCTGCCCGACCCGGTGGACGTGGTCGCGTACGTGCGCCGCACCGAGCAACTGCTGATCGACGTCTGCGCCGAGTTCGGGCTGGCCGCCGGCCAGGTCGAGGGGCGCAGCGGCGTCTGGGTGCCCGAGGACGCGAAGGGCCCGGCCCGCAAGGTGGCCGCCATCGGCATCCGGGTCGCCCGGGGGGTCACCCTGCACGGCTTCTCGATCAACTGCGACTGCGACCTGGCGTACTTCGACCGGATCGTGCCGTGCGGCATCCGCGACGCCGGGGTCACCTCGCTCACCGCGGAACTGGGCCGCCCGGTCACCGTCGCCGACTTGCTGCCGGTGGTCGAGCGCTACCTGCCCACCCTGGTCACCCTGCCCGCCTGAGCCGCCCAGGCGCGGCGACCTCCTAGGCTCGGCGGATGCAGATCGACCTCGTCACCCTCGTCGTGGCCGAGTACGACCCGGCCATCGCCTTCTTCACCGAGCTACTCGGCTTCGAACTGGTCGAGGACAGTCCCTCGCTGACCAACGACGGCCGCCCGAAGCGCTGGGTGGTGGTCCGCCCGCCGGGCGCGCGGACCGGCCTGCTGCTGGCCCGCGCCGACGGGGAGCGGCAGGAGGCTGCGGTCGGCGACCAGACCGCCGGCCGGGTCGGCTTCTTCCTCCGGGTCGACGACTTCGAGTCCACCCACCGCCGCCTCGTCGACGCGGGCGTCGAGTTCGTCAGGCCCCCGCGCGCCGAGCCGTACGGCCGGGTGGCCGTTTTCCGCGACATCGCCGGCAACCTGTGGGACCTCCTCGGCCCGGCCTGACCCGGCCCGCTCTGCCCCGGCGCGACCTGCCCTGAGCGGTGCCCCGTCGGGTGCTCGACAACGCGACCGACCACTCCGTTGCCGCACCGACACCACCCGTCCCCGGCACCCACCCCTCCCCACTCGCTTTGCTCTGCACCCACCGGCGCAACAGTTACTGCACGTGCCTGTTGCGTCGGTGGGTGCAGAGCAAAGGGGGCGGAGTGGGGTTCGGGGTGGGCGGGGTCGACGCAGGTCAGGGGTAGCCGTGGCGGGGTGGCCTGAGGCAGCCAGCCCGCCACGGCTGACGGTGGGTGACGGGGACGCGCGACCGGCCGGGCCGTGACGCCGCGCAGGCGCCGGGCAGGAATCGGCCCCTCAGGGGGTGAGCCGGTGCAGGTCGCGGGGGAACGCGGTGACCTCGCGGACGTTGGCCGCCCCGACCAGCCGGGCGACGAAGCGTTCCAGGCCGATCGCGAAACCACCGTGCGGCGGCATGCCGTGCCGGAACGCGTCGAGGTAGCCCGCGTACGGTCCGGCCGGCTCGCCGCGCGCCGCGAGGGCGGCCAGGTAGTCGTCGTACCGGTGCAGGCGCTGCCCGCCGGTGACCAGCTCCACTCCCCGGAACAGCAGGTCGAACCCGTTGGAGTACGCCGGCCGGGCCGGGTCGGGGTGGGTGTAGAACGGCCGCTTCGCCATCGGGTACCCGGTGACGAAGACGAACTCCGAGGAGTGCTCGACGCGGGCCCACTCCCCCAGCGCCCGCTCGTGGGCGGGGGCGAGGTCCGGCTCGTCGGCCGGGGCGCCGGCGATCCGCAGGGCCTCGGTGAAGTGCACCTCCGGGATCCGCGCCGGCATCTCCGGCGGGGTCACGCCCAGCGTGGCCAGGGCGTCGCCGGCCCGGTCCGCCACGGTCGCCAGCATCCCGGCGAGGGTGTCCCGCAGCACAGCCATGACGTCGCGGTGGTCGGCCACGAAGCCCAACTCGGCGTCGAGCGAGGTGTACTGGGCCAGGTGCCGGACGGTGTCGTGCGGCTCGGCCCGGAACACCGGCCCGACCTCGTACACCCGCTCGAAGACGCCCACCATGAGCTGCTTGTAGAACTGCGGCGACTGGGCCAGGTACGCGGGCCGGCCGAACCAGTCCAGCGCGAAGACGTTGGCTCCGGACTCGGTCGACGAGCCGACCACCTTCGGGGTGTGGATCTCCACGAAGTCGCGAGCGTCCAGGGCTGCCCGGAAGCCGGCCACCGCCGCCGCCGAGATCCGCAGCGCCGCCGAGCGGGTCGGGTGGCGCAGCGCGACGGGCGCGTGGTCGAGCTGGGTGGGCAGGCTCGCGGTCAGCGCCGGCCGGTACAGGTCGAACGGGGGCGGGACGGCGGGCGGGCCGAGCGGTCGTACCGTCGGGTCGGTCAGCTCGACCCCGGCGGGGGCCGCCGGGTTCGCGGTGGCCGTGCCGACCACCTCGACGACGGTCTCCTCGGTGAGCGCCTCGACGGCGGCGCGGACGGCCGGGTCGGTGACCACGACCTGGGTCAGGCCGGCGGCGTCCCGCACGATCAGGAACGTCACCGACTTGAGCAGCCGGCGGCGGTGCACCCAGCCGGCGACCCGGACGGTCGCGCCGGCGTGGGCGGGGAGCTGGGTGGACAGGATGCGTTGCACGGTGGGCTGCTCCTCGATCAATCGCAACGCCTTCGCCGCCGCAGGGCGGCGAAGCGTCGCCTCAGCCCCGGGAGGTGTGGGCGAGCGGGTCCTCGCGGTGCCACCACACCTTCGCCCCCGCTCGCGCGGGGGCCTCGTTCGTCGCCTGGTGACCGGGGCCAGCCGGGCGGGCTCTACTGGGCGGACGCCGACAGGGCTGCCGCGCGCACGCCGTTCTTCCCGCAGCTCGGGAGGGTCTTCGCGCGCCGACGCCAGACCGCCTCGCAGCGAACGGCGGCTCTCTCGACTGGCGGGCGGCGCGCTACTCGGCTCCGTCACAGCTTTGCCGCAAGCTAACACCCCGGGCGGGGGCAGGTAACGGGATTTTCGGCGGTGGCGGTGGGCGGCGTCACAGGGATCAGGGGGTGATGGCCGTCGCCTCACGTCCATCGACAGCGACCGTCCGGCGTAGGCTCAATTCGTGACGATCGAGCACTTCGCGCCGACGACGCCCCCGACCGAGCAGCCGACGACCGGCCCCGCTGCGCGTACCGCCACGGTCGCCCCCGAGGGGCGGCGCATGCTGCGGATCGAGGCGCGCAACGCCGAGACACCGATCGAACGCAAGCCGCCGTGGATCAAGGTCAAGGCCAAGATGGGGCCGGAGTACACCCAGCTGCGCGGGCTCGTCTCGCGCGAAGGGCTGCACACCGTCTGCCAGGAGGCCGGCTGCCCCAACATCTACGAGTGCTGGGAGGACCGGGAGGCCACCTTCCTCATCGGTGGCGACCAGTGCACCCGGCGCTGCGACTTCTGTCAGATCGACACGGGCAAGCCGGCCGAGTTCGACGCCGACGAGCCGCGCCGGGTGGCCGAGTCCGTGGTGTCGATGGGCCTGCGCTACGCCACGATCACGGGGGTCGCCCGCGACGACCTGCCCGACGGCGGCGCCTGGCTGTACGCCGAGACGGTCCGCCAGATCCACGCCCTCCAGCCGGGCTGCGGCGTGGAGCTGCTGATCCCCGACTTCAACGCGGTCCCCGAGCAACTCGCCGAGGTCTTCGGCTCGCGCCCCGAGGTGCTGGGGCACAACGTCGAGACGGTGCCCCGGATCTTCAAGCGGATCCGGCCGGCTTTCCGGTACGACCGCTCGCTGGACGTGATCCGGCAGGCCCGCGCCGCCGGCCTGGTCACCAAGAGCAACCTCATCCTCGGCATGGGCGAGGAGCGGGCCGAGGTGTCCCAGGCGCTGCGCGACCTGCACGAGGCGGGCTGCGAGCTGATCACCATCACGCAGTACCTGCGCCCGACGCCCCGGCACCACCCGGTGACCCGCTGGGTCAAGCCGGAGGAGTTCGTGGAGCTGCGCGAGGAGGCCGAGGAGATCGGCTTCGCCGGGGTGATGAGCGGTCCGCTGGTGCGCTCGTCGTACCGGGCCGGGCGGCTCTACCGGCAGGCGCTGGACGCCCGCGACGCCGTCCGCGCCTGACCCGTCGGCCCGGCGCGCACCGGGGGCGGACGGACGTACGCGGGGTCCACAGCGGCCCGATCACGTGCTAAATTTCCGCGCGCCCCGGCCCTCGACGTCCCACCCAGCGGGGCGGCACTTGCCGTCAGGCGTCGAAGATGGTGAATTTAGTCATGCCCTTGCCACATACGGTGATCATCGGTGCCGGTCCGGCCGGCCTGACCGCCGCCTACGAACTGACGAGGCGGAACGCCCCCGTCGAGGTGATCGAGTCTGACGACGTGGTGGGCGGGATCAGCCGCACCGTCGAGCGGGACGGCTGGCGGTTCGACATCGGCGGGCACCGGTTCTTCACGAAGGTGGCCCGGGTCGAGGCGTTCTGGCACGAGGTGCTGCCCGACGGCGACTTCCTGCTGCGCCCCCGGATGAGCCGGATCCACTACCGGGGCCGGCTGTTCGACTACCCGCTGCGGGCCGGCAACGCGCTGGGCAACCTGGGGGTCGTCGAGGCGGCCCGCTGCGTCGGGTCGTACCTGTGGGCGCGGATGCGACCTCCGGCGGACCAGAGCCACTTCGAGGGCTGGGTGTCGGCCCGCTTCGGCACCCGGCTGTACCGGATGTTCTTCAAGACGTACACGGAGAAGGTCTGGGGCATCCCGGCCACCGAGTTGCAGGCCGACTGGGCGGCCCAGCGGATCCGCAACCTGTCGCTGGCCGGGGCGGTGCGCAACGCGCTGCTGCCCCGCCGGGCCCGGGCCGACATCACCAGCCTGATCGAGGAGTTCCAGTACCCCCGGCTCGGCCCGGGGATGATGTGGGAACGCTGCGCCGAACTGGTCACCGAGGCCGGCGGTGTGGTGACGATGGGGGCCCGGGCGGCGACCGTGCACCGCGCCGACGGCCGGGCGGTCGCGGTGACCGTGGCCGGGCCGGGCGGCCCGCGCCGGGTCGCCGTCGACCATGTGATCAGCAGCATGCCGCTGCCCGCGCTGGTCCGGGCCGTGGACCCGCCCGCGCCGCCGGAGGTGCTGGCCGCCGCCGACGCGCTGCGGCACCGCGACTTCCTCACCGTGGCCCTGGTGGTGCCCGCCGCCGCCGGTTTCCCGGACAACTGGATCTACGTGCACACCCCGGGGGTACGGGTCGGCCGGGTGCAGAACTTCGGCTCCTGGTCGCCGTACCTGGTGCGGGAGGGGTTCACCTGCCTGGGGCTGGAGTACTTCGTCGACGTCGGCGACGACCTGTGGGACGCCCCCGACGAGAAGCTGGTCGCCCTGGGCACCGCCGAACTGGAGGCGCTCGGGCTGGTCGACGCCGGTGCGGTCTCCGCCGGGTACGTGGTCCGGATGCCGAAGGCGTACCCGCTCTACGACACCGGGTACGAGCAGGCCGTGGAGACCGTCCGCGCCTGGCTCGCCGAGGCGGTGCCGAACGTGCACCCGGTCGGCCGCAACGGCATGCACCGGTACAACAACCAGGACCACTCGATGCTCACCGCGATGCTGACCGTGGAGAACATCCTCGACGACGGTGAGCACGACGTGTGGACGGTCAACGTCGAGGAGGAGTACCACGAGCAGGCCGGCGGCTCCCCGACAGCCGGGTCCACCGGCCGACACGGCACCGGCCGGGCCGCACCGGTCCTGCCCCGCCGATCCTGACCGGCCGGAGCACCGGGCGCGGATCAACCCCGTCGCACGGCGACCACTAGACTCTGCGGCATGGCAAAGCCCCAGGAGAAGGTCTCGTTCGGCCAGCGGCTGAAGCAGATCGGGATGGTGTTCCAGTTCACCGCCAAGCAGGACCGGTGGTTCGCGCCGCTGACCGCCGGCGCGGTGCTGATCCCGCTCGCGCTGACCGTGGTCGCGGTGATCCTCTGGGGCTGGTTCTGGCTGCCGCTGGGCATCCTGATCGCCCTGCTCGCCGCGCTGATCGTGCTCAACCTGCGATCCAACAAGGCGATGATGAACGCCGCCGAGGGGCAGCCCGGCGCGGCGGCGCAGATCATGGAGAACATGCGGGGCGACTGGCGGGTCACCCCCGCCGTCAGCGCCACCACCCAGATGGACATGGTGCACCTGGTGATCGGGCGCCCCGGCGTGATCCTGCTGGCCGAGGGGAACCCGCAGCGGGTCCGCGGCCTGCTCGGGCAGGAGAAGCGGCGGCTGACCAAGGTCATCGGCACCGCACCGCTCTACGACTACGTGATCGGCCAGGCCGAGGGCGAGCTGCCGATCCGCAAGCTGCGAATGACCCTGATGCGACTGCCGCGCAGCCTCAGCGGCAAGGACGTCAACGCCCTCGACAAGCGGCTCAAGGCGCTCACCGCCCGCCCACAGATGCCCAAGGGCGCGATCCCGAAGAACATGCGCCCGCAGCGCAACGCCTTCCGCCAGAGCCGAGGCCGCTAGCCCCCGTCCCGCTCCCCCGGCCGCGTGCGGCCCCGCAAGACGCGCTGTCACACGGAAAGAGTGGCTCCTGGTCGACGGGAGGCCACTCTTTCCGTGTGACAGCGCCCAGATCAGGGGCGGGGGGCGGGGGCGATGACCGAGCCGGTGAGGCGGTCGTGCAGGCCGCGGCGGTGCTCGTCCATGATCAGGGCCGGGACCAGCAGAGCCAGCAGGACGCCGCGCAGCAGCGCGCGGGCCAGCCCGATCCGGCCGCCGTCGGCCCAGGACAGGCACCGGATCCTGGTGATGTACATGCCGGGGGTCTGGGTGAACAGTCCGAGGAAGAGGGCGTACTCGACGATCAGCACCACGACGGGGGCCCAGCCGTCGCGGACCGGGTCGGCGAAGAAGTTGGACACCAGCAGGCAGAGCACCCAGTCGATCACCAGGGCGCCGAACCGGCGGCCCAGGGTGGGCGGGACGAAACCGGGGTCGGCGGCGGGGGCTGCGGGATGCTGCGGCGTGGTCACAGTCGCCAAGGGTAGTCAGGCACGCCGCGGTGGTCGGATCGGCACCGGCCGCCGAAACGGTCAAAGGCGGAGATCTGCGGTACAACGTCGCGCGGGGTATCGTCCGAACGGACAACGGATGGCTACTGACCGGCGAAGATAACGCAGCGCGAGCGACGTAACACGACAGAAACACTCAAGATACGGCCGGGCAACCGCGCGGTCATAGCGTCGCCAGGAGCCAGCCACCCGTGGACGTGCCAGGAGGACGTGTGTTCGCCAATCCCGAGGAACTCCTGCGATACCTCAAGAACGAGGACGTAAAGTTCGTCGACGTACGTTTCTGTGACCTGCCCGGCGTGATGCAGCACTTCAACCTGCCGGTGGAGTCCTTCGACGACAGCGTCTTCAGCGACGGTCTCGCCTTCGACGGGTCGTCGATCCGCGGTTTCCAGACGATCCACGAGTCGGACATGCTCCTGCTCCCGGACGTCGCGAGCGCGTTCATCGACCCCTTCCGCACGCAGAAGACCCTCGCGCTCAACTTCTTCGTCCACGACCCGTTCACCCGCGAGGCGTACTCCCGGGACCCGCGGAACGTGGCGAAGAAGGCCGAGGCGTACCTCGCCGCGAGCGGCATCGCCGACACCGCGTACTTCGGCGCCGAGGCCGAGTTCTACATCTTCGACTCGATCCGCCACGAGACCTCGGCGCACCAGTCGTTCTACTACATCGACTCGATCGAGGGCGCCTGGAACTCCGGCCGCGAGGAGCCGGGCGGAAACCGCGGGTACAAGACCCCGTACAAGGGCGGGTACTTCCCGGTGCCGCCGGTCGACCACTACGCCGACCTGCGCGACGGCATGGTCCGTCGCCTGGTCGACGCCGGTTTCACCGTGGAGCGTTCGCACCACGAGGTCGGCACCGCCGGCCAGTCGGAGATCAACTACAGGTTCTCCACCCTGCTGCAGTCGGCCGACCAGCTCCAGCTCTTCAAGTACCTGATCAAGAACGAGGCCTGGGTCAACGGCAAGACCGCCACGTTCATGCCGAAGCCGCTCTTCGGCGACAACGGCTCGGGCATGCACACCCACCAGAGCCTGTGGCTGAACGGTGAGCCGCTGTTCTACGACGAGACCGGCTACGCCGGCCTGTCCGACATGGCCCGCTGGTACATCGGCGGCCTGCTGCACCACGCCCCGTCGCTGCTGGCCTTCACCAACCCGACGATCAACTCGTACCGCCGCCTGGTGCCCGGCTACGAGGCGCCGGTGAACCTGGTCTACTCGCAGCGCAACCGGTCCGCCTGCACCCGCATCCCGGTGACCGGCAGCAACGCGAAGGCCAAGCGCGTCGAGTTCCGGGTGCCGGACCCGTCGAGCAACCCGTACCTCGCCTTCTCGGCGATGATGATGGCCGGCCTGGACGGCATCAAGAGCAAGATCGAGCCGCCGGAGCCGATCGACAAGGACCTGTACGACCTGCCGCCGGAGGAGTGGGGCTCGGTCAAGCAGGTTCCGGGCTCGCTGCCCGAGGTGCTCGACGCGCTCGAGGCCGACCACGACTACCTGCTCGACGGCGGCGTGTTCACGCCGGACCTGATCTCCACCTGGGTGGGCTGGAAGCGGGCCAACGAGGTCGACCCGGTGCGCCTGCGCCCGACCCCGCACGAGTTCGCGATGTACTTCGACTGCTGAGCCCTCGGGTCAGCACGCTCCTCCAGCACCGGCCGGGCCGGCTCCGCAGCACGCGGGGCCGGCCCGGCCGCCTTTCGCCCGTCGCCCGACGCACCGCCCCCGTTCAGCGGGCGAGCCCGCCACGCCCCCGACCATCAGGCCGGCGCGCGGGTCGCCCTCGCCGACCGCACCCATCGCACGGCGGCCCAGATCAGCAGCAGCGTCATCAGCGGCGCACCGGGCACCTTGGTGTACCGGGCCAGGCCGGTGCCGTCCGGCAGTACCAGGAACGACCCCACCAGCGCGACCGCGGCGAACCACGTGCTGCGCCGGGCGGTGGCGGCGAGCACCGTGAGCGGCCAGATCCAGTACCAGGGGTGCACGATCGGGGAAAGCGCGACGGTGGCGGCCAGCGCCAGGCCGGCGTGGAAGAACGGGTCGCGGGTGCGGGCCCGCCACCAGAGCCAGACCAGCAGCACGGCCAGCGCGACCAGGCCGACGGCCCGAGTCACCGGCAGCGCGTCGACGTGCGCCCCGAAGATCACCGCGACGTAGCCGACGGTCTGGCCGACCGCCGTCGAGGGCGACGTCCAGGCGATCACGTCGCCCCCGCTCTCCAGGCCGCCGATCCAGCCGAAGTCCAGGCCACCGGCGTAGGTCACCCCGACCATCGTGGCGACCGCTCCCACGACCACCGGCACACCGTCACGGAGCAGGGTCCGGATCCGGTACGGCCCGGCCATCGCGGCCAGCGCGGCGAACGGGATCACCACCAGCCCGGTGATCTTGATCGATACGGCCAGGCCGAGCAGCACCCCGCCGGCCAGCAGCGGGCCGGGCCGCCCGGGATGGGCGGCCACCACGGCCAACCCGGCGATCAGCAGGCCCACCATCAGCGCGTCGTTGTGCGCACCGGCCACCAGGTGCACGCCGATGAGCGGGCTGGCCAGGGCCAGCCAGAGCGCCCGCCCGACGGGGACCCCGCAGCGGCGGGCCAGCACCGGCAGGCAGGCGGCCGTCAGCGCCACCCCGGCGACCGCGAGCAGCCGGAACGCGACGACGGCGGCGGTCAGCGAACCGGTCGCCTTCACCACCGCCCCGGCGAGCACCACGAACAGCGGCCCGTACGGGGCCGGGGTGTCCCGCCAGATGTACGAGATGGAATCCAGCCACGGGCAGGGCAACGCGGACACGCCCTGCTCGTACGGGCTGATCCCGTTCACGTAGCTGGCACCCTGGCAGGCGTACGCGTAGACGTCCCGGCTGGCCATCGGCGGGACGAGCAGCAGCGGCAGCAGCCAGAGCCCGACGGTGACCAGGGCCCAGCGCGCGGACGGCGTCCCGTCCCGCAGCGACCACCACGCCCAGGCCATCAGGGCGGTGCCGAGCAGCCAGGCCGCGATGATCAGCGGCCCGTACGGCCCCTGCCAGATACTGACCGGGGAGGGGCGCAGGTCACCCTTCGGGAACGCCCCGCCGAGGTACGCGGACAGGGCGAGCAGCAGGGAACCGGTCAAACCCGTCCAGCGCGCGAGGTGGTGAGGCACGCCCGCCATGCTGCCAGTACGGTGGTCGCGGTACGGAGGTGGGCATGCGACGCGGTGCGGTGGTGGCGGTGTCCGCCGGGTTTTCGGCCGTCCTGGGCGTGGGGTACCTGCTCCTGCCGAGGATGGGCTCCGACCTCTCGGCCCAGGTGGCCCGCGCCGACTTCTTCGCCGCGCACGGCCCCGCCCTGGTGGACCTGCGGTGGTACGGCGGCATCCAGCCCCTCGGCTACAGCCTGGTCTCCCCGCCGGTGATGGCTGTCCTCGGCGTCCGGGTGACCGGCGTCCTCGCGCTGGTGGGCGCGGCGGCGGCGTTCGCCGCGCTGCTGGTGCGTACCGGGGTGCCCCGCCCGCTGCTCGGCGGCCTGGTCGGGGTGGTCACCATCGCCGGCAACCTCGTCTCCGGCCGGGTCACCTACGGCCTCGGCGTGGCGTTCGGGCTCGCCGCGCTGCTCGCGCTCACCCTGCCGACGAGCGTGCCCCCGGGCCGCCGCCGCCTGCGTGTCGGGCTGGCCGCTGCCGCAGCGCTGTTGGCCTCGGCGACCAGCCCGGTCGCCGGCCTGTTCGTCGGGCTGGCCGGGGTAGCGCTGCTACTCACCCGCCGGTACGGCGACGGCCTGCTGCTCGGGGTCGCCGCGGCGGCCCCGCTGGCCGTGACCGGGCTGCTGTTCGGCGAGGGCGGCTGGATGAACATCAGCCGCACCGACACCCTGCGCGCCGCGCTGGCCAGCCTGGTGGTGGCCGCGCTGGTGGCGTACCGGCCGGTCCGGGTGGGCGCGCTGCTGTCGGCGGCCGGGGTGCTGATCGCCGCGCTGGTGCACACGCCGGTCGGGCTGAACGCGACCCGGCTGGTGGTGATGTTCGCGCTGCCGGTGCTGGCCGCCGCCGCCCGGCTGCCGGAGCGGGCCACCTGGCGGCTGCCGGCCGCGCTGCGTCGGGGCGGGGCGGCCGGCGCCGCCCTGGCGGCACTGCTGGCCGCCGTCTGCTGGTGGCAGCCCCCGGTGGTGCCGGCCGACCTGCGTGGCGTCGGCGGCCCGACGACCGAGCCGGCCTACTTCGCCCCGTTGCGCGCCGAGCTGGCGCGACGTGGGCTCACCGGGCGGGTCGAGGTGCCGCCGACCCGCGACTACTGGGAGGCCGCCCTCCTCGGCGACGTCCCGCTGGCCCGGGGCTGGTTGCGGCAGGCCGACATCGCCCGCAATCCGCTCTTCTTCACGACCGTGCCGGGCGCCGCCGGAACCGGCGTTCCGCTGACCGCCGACAGCTACCGGGCGTGGCTGGCCGACAACGCCGTGCAGTACGTCGCCGTCCCCGACGCCGACCTGTCCTGGGTGGGACGCGCGGAGGCGGAACTGGTCGACGGCGGGCTGCCGTACCTGACCGAGGTCTGGTCCGAGCGGCACTGGCGGCTCTACGCGGTGTCCGACCCGACGCCGCTGGTGGCCGCCCCCGGGGAGTTGATGGGGCAGGACGCCACGGCGCTGACCTTCCGCATGTCGGGCCCCGGCACGGTCCGGGTACGGGTACGACACAGCCGCTGGTTGCGGGTGGACGGTCGGGCGACGCTCGCCCCGGACGGCGTATGGACCGTGGTGACCGTGCCGAGCGCCGGCAACTACCGTGTCACCGGCTGACCCACTCCCCACGGTAACCGGGAAACCACTTAGGGCATCGAAAGGTCTTGACGCCAAAATTGCCCATCACGTAGGTTGATGGCACAACAACAGGCGCACGGGGGCTACTGGATAAAACGCTTGTTGGGTGATCGCGGGCAGTGTCCCGCTCACCCCGATGCGGCATGCCTAAATTGCTCGACATCGCCAGTCGACGCTGTCGGTCGAAGGCTTCCCGCAGGCCGGTCACGAACCGCGCCACGGCCGTACCCCCCGCCGCCACCAACGGGAGGAAACACCATGCGACAGATCGGGATCAAGCTCGCGGGCCTCGCCCTCGTCGGCACCGCCGTCCTCGCCGGCACGCCGGCCCAGGCTGCAGGGCCGTCCACAACGGACGCGATGGCCCTGAGCTGCCCCTCCACCGGCGCGCTCTGCCTGTACAAGGACGCCGGCTTCGTGAACATCCTGGACGTGCTCAACGGCAGCGCCAGCCTGGTCAACACCAACGCCGACAACGCGGTCACCTCGGTACGCAACCGGGGCAACTGCGCCTACAAGCTCTACAAGAACGGCGACCGCTCCGACGCGCCAATCACCGTCGGCGCGCACACCGAGGTTTCCAACCTCGGGACCTTCTGGGCTCGCAGTGGAACGACTCGATTAGCTACGCGCAGATCTGGTGCTGACGGAATAAATCATCAGAGCGAAAGTCGTTGCCAGTGCGTGGACTTCGGCAAGGAACTCAGGAAGTCAGTTCACGACGATTGAGGCTTTTCCATCGTGATGGTGCTGGTCACGGTGGGTGCGGGGAGCCCGTGTCGACATAGGACGAGGCTCCCGGTAAGACAGCAGTCGACC
>NZ_JBIATC010000012.1:0-175059 GCF_042891255.1 Micromonospora sp. NPDC001898
GGCTGCGGGCGGCGGCGGGGCAGGGCGCGAGGTGATCCCCGAGCAGGGCCTGCCGCAGGCGGTCGACGGCGAGGCGCGGCCGGGGGGCGGGGGCCGGGGGGGGGCCCCCCCCCCCCAGGGGGGGGGGGGGGGGGCGGGGGGGGGGGGGCGCCCGGGGGGGGCCCGGGGGGGGGGGGGGGGCCGCGGGGGCCCCCCCCCCCGCCGGCGGGGGGGGGGGGGGGGGGGGGCGGGGGGGGGGGGGCGCCGCCCCCCCCCCCCGGCTCGTCCCGGCCGGTCTCGGCCGCGATGGCGCTGACCAGGTTGTGCGCGTCCGGACCCGACTCGTTCTCCTTGCCGTACGAGAAGAGGTCGTTGCACCAGCAGACCAGGTCCGCGGCGAGGGTCTCGACGTCGACCAGTGCCGGCTCGACCCGGCGTGCCGCCGCGGGCGGGGCGTCGTACGCCAGGTCGGTCAGGGTGAACGCGGGATGCACGGCGCCGGTGTGCCGGCGTAGCTGGACGTACTCCGCCACCCCGGGGGTGCGCCGGCGCTCCCGGTTCGCCGCCTCCCAGAGCAGGGCCAACAGGTAGTCGCGCACCTGGCCGACGAAGCGCAGCAGCAGCCCGGGGGAGCCGTGGGTCCGGGTCCGCCGGCACAGGTCGTCCAGGGCGCTGCCGAGCGGGTCTCCGCCCGCGTTCCCCGGCGCGCCGTGCCGGTCGAGCACGTCGAGCAGGTCGGCGACGGCCGGGGCCAGCCGGGTGGGTGCCGCGCCGAGGCCGTCCTCGTCGCAGGCGTCGTCGACCACGAACAGCCAGGTGACCAGGTCGGTGAGCAGGCGCAGGCGTTCGCCGGCCGCGTCCGGGCAGGTGCGCCCGGCCAGTTCGGCGGCGGCCGCCCCGCGCAGCCGGATCAGCCGGTGCCCGTTGGTGATCAGGCCGAGTTCCTGTGCCCAGGCCAGGCTCGCCGCGGCGGCCAGGTCGGTTTCGGCGTGCCGGCGCGGGGGGAACGGCGGTTCGTTCAGGGCCGAGACCGCGAAACTTCGCATGTCGCCCTTCCGGATGTGGCCGCCCCGGGGTGGGGCGACGGCCGGACGAGGGTACGTCAGCGCCGATCGACATTCATAATTCGGTCACGAACGGTTCACACCCGTGTGTGATCGGAGAATCGCGATCCGTCAGATGCCCAGCTTGGCGGACCTCAGCCGCCCGGCCAGCTCCGCAGGCCCGTCCACCTGAACCCGGGCCACCCGCTGCCGGCCGGTCAGGAACAGCACCAGTTCGCCCGGCGGGCCGACCAGTCGGGCCCGCTGCCCGCCCCGCCCCGCCGACAACTCGCCGTGCCCGGGCGCCTGCACCAGCAGGTCGGCCGGGAAGCGGCGCAGCGCCAGCCGGCCCAGCACCGCGGCCCGGCGCCACAGAACGGCGTGCAGCCCGGCCGGCAGGTCCCTTGGCTGCCACCCGGGCCGGGCCCGGCGGACGTCCTCGTGGTGGATGTAGAACTCCATGGTGTTGACCAGCTCGTCGGTGAGCGGGTTGCTCACCGGGCTCCACACCGGCGGGCGGCGGACCTGGCCGACCAGCTCGGCGAACGGCCGGGCCGCGATCCGGGCCCGCACCCCCTCGGCGTAGTTGCGCAGGGGCGGCAGCATGATCCCGCCAGCGGCGTCCGGCCGGCGTTCCCGGACAATCAGGTGGGCGGCGAGGTCGCGGACCGACCAGCCCTCGTTGATCGTCGGCGCGTCCGGACCCAGGCTCAGCATGAGGTCGGCGAGCGCGTCGCGCTCCGACCGGGCGTACCGCGTCATCGCCCGATCGTAGGCCGGTCCGGCGCGGTCGGCGCGGCGGTGGCGTCGAAGGCCGGGACGTGATCACCGACATACCCGATGCGGGACGGCGAGATGGACCGGACCCGGTAAGGACGAGGGGGATAATTGCAGCTTACGGCGGGGGAGAGCGTGACCAGCAGGACAAGTCGGGACGTGCTCGGCAGAGGACTGTCCGTGCTCGGCCGGGCGATCCGGGAACAGCCCCGGATCTTCACGGTCGCGGTGGCCGGCAGCGTGCTGTTCGGCGGGCTGGTCATCGCCAGCGCGTACATCGTCGGCGCGGTGGTCGGTGACGTGGTGGTGCCGGCGGTCGAGCGCGGGTCGGTGGGCGTCGCGGCCATCGCCCTCGCCGCCGGGGCCCTGTTCGGCATGAGCGTGCTGCGGGTGGTCGGCATCTTCGGCCGCCGGCTCGGTGCCGGCTACATGCAGTTCCGGCTCCAGGCCGCGTACCGTCGCCGGGTCACCCGCCGCTACCTGGACCTGCCGCTGTCCTGGCACCAGCGCAACGCCACCGGCACCCTGTTGTCCAACGCCAACTCCGACGTCGAGGCGGCCTGGTACCCGATCGCCCCGCTGCCGTTCGCGGTCGGCACGCTGGTGATGCTGGTCGGCGCGGTCGCCTCGCTCTTCGTCACCGACTGGGCGTTGGCCCTGGTCGGGCTGGCCGTGTTCCCGGCGCTGTTCGCCCTCAACGTGGCCTACTCCCGCTGGATGGCCCCCCGCCAGGCCCGCGCCCAGCGGCTGCGCGCGGAGGTCAGCGGGATCGCCCACGAGAGCTTCGACGGCGCCCTGGTGGTCAAGACGATGGGCCGCGAGGCCCAGGAGACCGCCCGGTTCTCCGCCCGGGCCGGTGAGCTGCGCGACGCGCTGATCGCCGTCGGCCGGCTGCGCGGCGTGTTCGACCCGCTGCTGGAGACCCTGCCCAGTCTCGGCACCCTCGCCGTGCTGGTGGTCGGCGCGTTCCGGCTCCGGCAGGGCGCCATCACGGTCACCGAGCTGGTCAGCGTGGCGTTCCTGTTCACCGTCCTGGCGTTCCCGGTGCGGGCCATCGGCTGGGTCCTGGCCGAGCTGCCGCGCAGCGTCGCCGGCTGGGACCGGGTGCGCCGGGTGCTCGACGCCACCGGCGAGATGTCGTACGGGGACGTCGCGCTCGACCCGGCCGACCCCACCCCGGCCACCCTGACCTTCGCCGACGTCGGCTTCGCGTACGAGCCGGCCGAGGCGCACCTGCCCGGCGTCGAGGTGCTCGGTGAGGTCTCCTTCACCGTGCCGGCCGGGAAGACCGTGGCCCTGGTCGGGCCGACCGGCTCCGGGAAGTCGACGATCACCGCGCTGGCGGTCCGGCTGGTAGACCCGCACACGGGCGCGGTCCGCCTCGACGGGGCGGACGTCCGCCAGCTCACCGCCGGATCGCTGGCGGGCGCCGCCGCGCTGGTGGCCCAGGTGCCGTTCGTCTTCGACGACACGGTCCGGGCCAACATCACCCTGGACCGGCCCGACATCGCCGACGACGACGTCTGGGCGGCGCTGCGGCTGGCCGAGGCGGACGGTTTCGTCGCCGCGCTGCCCGACGGGCTGGACACGATGGTCGGCGAGCGGGGCACCTCGCTCTCCGGCGGGCAGCGGCAGCGGCTCACCCTGGCCCGAGCGCTGGCCGGGCGTCCCCGGCTGCTGGTCCTCGACGACGCCACCAGCGCGGTGGACCCCCGGGTGGAGGCGGCCATCCTGGCCGGGCTGCGCGCCCCGACCGCCGGGGGGCCGGCCGCCTCGATCCTGGTGGTGGCGTACCGGCGGGCCACCATCGCGCTCGCCGACGAGGTGATCTACCTGGAGCACGGCCGGGTGCTCGCCCGGGGCACCCACACCGAGCTGCTCGCCACCGTTGCCGGCTACGCCGGCCTGGTCACCGCCTACGAGCAGGCCGAGACCGACCCTCAGCAAGAGCGCACGCCCGACGAGGTAAAGCCGTTGGCCTCGGGCCTGGAGATCGAGGTGGACCGGTGAGCGCGAGGAGTGAGCCTGCGAGCCCCGCAGTCGTGAACGAAAGTGGCAGGGTGAGCGCGAGGAGTGAGCCTGCGGGCCCCGCAGTCGTGAACGGAAGTGGCAGGGTGAGCGTGAGGAGTGAGCCTGCGAGCCCCGCAGAGGAGGGCACCTGGCAGACCCTGCGGCGGGGGCTGGCCCTCTCCCCGGAGCTGCGCGCCGGCCTGGCCGGCACGATCGCCCTGGCGTTGGTCTACATGGTCGGCCGGGTGGCCGTGCCGGTGGCCGTCCAGCAGGGCATCGACAAGGGCATCGTCGGCGGGCTCAACCTGGATGTGGTCTGGACGGTGGTGGCGGTTGCCGTCGCCGTGTTGGTGGTGACCACCACCTGCGGCTACCTGATGATGCGGCGGCTGTTCACGGTCAGCGAGACCGCCCTGGCCAACGTGCGCACCCGGGCGTTCCGGCACGTGCACGACTTGTCGATGCTGCACCAGCAGTCCGAGCGGCGCGGCTCCCTGGTCTCCCGGGTGACCAGCGACGTCGACCAGATCACCCAGTTCCTCCAGTGGGGCGGGGTGATCCTGATCGTCAACCTCGGTCAGCTCGCGGTGACCACGGTGGTGATGCTGGCGTACTCGTGGCAGCTCACCCTGGTGGTGCTCGCCGCGTTCGCGCCGGCGGTGCTGGTGATCCGGCTGCTCCAGCGCCGCCTCGCCGGGGCGCACGGGGTGGTCCGGCAGCGGATGGGGGCGCTGCTCGGGACGATCGCCGAGAGCGTGGTGGGGGCGCCGGTGATCCGGGCGTACGGGATCGCGGGGCGGACGGCCCGTCGGCTGGACGTGGCGATCGAGGGGCAGCGGCAGGCCCAGCAGCGGGCGATCCGGATCAGCATCCTGGGCACCTCGGTGGGGGAGCTGGCGGCCGGGCTGGCGCTGGCCGGCGTCGTCGTCCTCGGGGTCACCCTCGGGGTGGACGGCACCCTGTCGGTCGGTCAGCTCACGGCGTTCCTGTTCCTGGTGACGTTGTTCATCCAGCCGGTGCAGATCGCCACCGAGGTGCTCAACGAGGCGCAGAACGCGATCGCCGGCTGGCGGCGGGTGCTCGACGTGCTGGACGTCGTCCCGGACGTGGCCGACCCGGGCGAGCGGGGGCGGGAGCTGCCGCCCGGCCCGCTGGACATCCGCTTCGCCGGGGTGGGTTTCGCCTACCCGGGTGGCGCGCCGGTGCTGCACGACGTCAGCCTGGAGATCTCGGCGAAGAGCCGGGTGGCCGTGGTGGGGGAGACGGGCAGCGGCAAGACCACCTTCGCCAAGCTGCTCACCCGGCTGATGGATCCGACCGGCGGCGAGGTGCTGCTGTCCGGGGTGCCGCTGCCGCAGGTCCGGTTCGCCTCGCTGCGCACGCGGGTGGTGATGGTCCCGCAGGACGGCTTCCTCTTCGACGCCACTGTCGGGGAGAACGTCCGGTTCGCCCGGCCGGAGCTGACCGACGCCGAGCTGACGGCAGCCTTCACCGAGCTGGGGCTGGTGGACTGGCTGGACGGGCTGCCCGCCGGGCTGGCCACCCCGGTCGGCGAGCGCGGCGAGGCGTTGAGCGTGGGGGAGCGGCAGCTCGTCGCGCTGGCGCGGGCGTACGTCGCCGATCCTGACCTGCTGGTGCTGGACGAGGCGACGAGCGCGGTCGACCCGGCCACCGAGGTCCGCCTACAGCGCGCCCTGGACACGGTGACCCGGGGCCGGACCACCCTCGCGATCGCGCACCGGCTCTCCACGGCGCAGGCCGCGGACGAGGTGATCGTGGTGGACCGGGGCCGGATCGTGCAGCGCGGCCCGCACGACGAGCTGGTCCGCGAACAGGGCTCGGTCTACGGGCTGCTCTACGCCTCCTGGCTGGAGCAGACCCGCTGACCCGGTGGACCGGCCGGAACCCGGCAAGGCGGTGGACGTGGGGGCGCGGGTGGTCTACGGTGCCACTTAGGTAAGCCTAACCTTTGGAGGTGGGTCATGCGCCCCAGCACCGCCCTGCGGCCCAGTCCCGCCGAGATCGTCCGGACCCTGGCCGCCGGCCGGCTGCCGGGCCTGGCCTACCTCGCCCAGCGGCCCGGCCCGTTCCACGTCCGGCACGTCACCGACGCCGAGGGCCGGGTGCTGCTGCTCGTGCCGGTACACAGCGACCTCGCGGCGGCGCTGCCGTCGGGCGACGACGTCGCCGTGGCGCTCGACGTGCTGGACCTGCCGCCGGCTGCCGGCGCCCCGTCGCTGGGTCGGGCCTGGGTCTCCGGCTGGGCGGCCGCGCTGCACGGCGAGGCCGCCCGTCGCGCCGCGCTGGACTACGCCGAGGCGGACCCGACGGGAGACCTGCTCGACGTCGGCACCCGGTTCCGGCTGTACCGCTTCGAGGTGGCCGAGGCCCGCCTGGAACGCCCCGACGGACTGCTCCGGATCGACCCACTGGCGTACGCGGAGGCCGAGCCGGACCCGCTGCACCCGGTGGAGGCGGAGCTGCTGGCCGAGCTCACCGTGCACCACGGCCGGGAGATGACGGCGTACGTCCGGCGGCAGCTCGGTCTGGCCGACGCGGCCCGGGCCGAACCGCCCCGGGTGGTGCGGGTCGACCGGTACGGCCTGGTGGTCTCCTTCGGTTCCCCCGGCGCGCGGCGGCGGGCCCGGTTGGCCTTCCCGAGCCCGGTGGCCGACCACGGCGAGCTGGCCCGGATGCTGCACCCCGTGTTCTTCCGGCACGCCGAGTCACCCCGCCCGACCGGTGCCGCCTGACGGGCCCCGCCGCGCCCGCGTCCCCCGCACCCCCCGCCCGCGTCCCGGCCGCGAGCGGGGGACCAGCTCCGCCGGAGGCGTCGACCGGGCACTACGAGAGGTCGCCGCACAGGTATCGCTGGACCGTCGGGGCGATCGCGGCGACCAGGGTCTCCGCCGGCGCGGAGGCGACCGGCTTCAGCCGGATCACGTGCCGCGTCATGGCCAGCCCGATCATCTGGGTGGCCACCAGCGACCCGCGCAGCGGCCGTTCGGCCGGGTCGACGTCGAGGTGGTCCAGGACCCGGCGCAGCACCTGCGTGACCAGGAACTCGCGCAGCAGCCGGGCGGTCCACTCGTTGCTCACCCCGGATCGCAGCAGGGCCACGGCGCCGGCGCCCGACGGGGAGTCCCAGATCTCCAGGAACGTGCGGACCAGCCGCTCACCGACGCCGTCGGCGTCCCCGCCGAGCACCCGGGGGAACAACTCGCCGGGGTCGATCGGGGCGTCCATCGAGGCCAGGAAGAGCCGGTCCTTGGTGCCGAAGTAGTGGTGCACCAGCGCCGGGTCCACCCCCGCCGCCCCGGCGATCGACCGGACCGAGGTCGCGTCGAAGCCCCGCTCCGCGAATGCGGCCCGGGCCGCGTCGAGGATCGCCTCCCGGGTGTCCGGGTTGCCGGGTCGTCGACCGGTCCGCCGCGCCATCGTCGCCCTTTGCTCGTCCGTCGTCGTGCGGTCCGCGCCCCGGCGGCTCAGCCGCTGCGGCGGCGCAGGGTCGCCGCGGCGAGCACCAGCGCCAGCACCACCGCGCCGGCCACCACCCCGAGGTCCCGCCACATCGTGCCGGTCGGTTCGGCGTGCGCGCCGACCTCCTGCAACGCCTCGACCGCGTACGACAGGGGGAGGGCGTAGCTGACCGCCTGGAGCCAGCCGGCCATCTCGTCGCGGGCGACGAAGAGCCCGCAGAGCAGCAGCTGGGGGATCACCACGACCGGCATGAACTGTACGGCCTGGAACTCGGTGCGGGCGAACGCGCTGCAGAACAGCCCGAGGGCCACCCCGAGCACCGCGTTGACCACCGCGATTCCGATCACCAGGGCGCTGCTGCCGGCGGTGGTCAGCCCGAACACCCAGTACGCCACGGCTGCGGCGATCGCGGCCTGCCCGGCGGCGGCGACGCCGAACGCGATGCCGTAGCCGAACAGCAGGTCGAGTCGGCCGAGCGGGGTGGTGAGCAGCCGCTCCAGGGTGCCGGACGTGCGCTCGCGCAGCATCGCGATGCTGGTCACCAGGAACATGATCACGAACGGGAAGACGCCGAGCAGCACCAGCGCCACCCGGTCGAACATGCTCGGCCGGCCGGGTGGGGTGGGCTGATCGGCATACATGAAGTAGACGAGGGTGAGCAGCAGCGTCGGCACCACCACGAGCAGGGCGACGGTGCGTCGGTCGTGCCGGAGCTGGCGCAGGATGCGTCCGGTGGTGGCGGCCAGGATGCGCGGACTCACGACGCGCCCCCGTCCGGGCCGCCCGGCCGCGACGCGTCCCCGTCCGGGCCGGTGGAGCGGCCCGTGCCGTCGGCCGTGATCCCGGCCGTGCCGCCGGCCCGGATCAGGCGCAGGAACGCCTCGTCGAGGTCGTCGACCCCGGCGGCGGCGCGGACCGCGTCCGGGGTGTCGTCGGCGATCAGCCGGCCCTCGCGGATCAGCAGCAGCCGGTCGCAGCGGGCCGCCTCGTCCATGACGTGGCTGGACACCAGCAGGGTCGTCCCGGCGGCGGCGAGGGCGTGGAACCGGGCCCACAGGTCGGCGCGCAGCACCGGGTCCTGCCCGACGGTCGGCTCGTCGAGGACGATCAGCTCCGGCTCGCCGACCAGGGCGCAGGCCAGCGACGCCCGGCTGCGCTGGCCGCCGGAGAGGGTGCCGACGAGCTGGCCGGCCGCCTCCGCCAGCCCGACGTCGGCCACCGACCGGTCCGCCTCGGCCCGGCCCCGGCCCTGCAGGACGGCGAAGTAGCGGGCGTTCTCCCGGACGGTGAGGTCGGCGTACACGCTGGGCGCCTGGGTCAGGTAGCCGACCCGGCTGCGCAGCGGGGCCGAGCCGGCCGGGCGGCCGAGCACGGTCACCGAGCCGGAGCGGATGGTCTGTACGCCGACGACGGCCCGCATCAGGGTGGTCTTGCCGCTGCCGCTCGGCCCGAGCAGCCCGGTCACCGAGCCGCGCGGCACCGCGCAGCTCACGCCGTGCAGCACCCGCCGCCGGCCACGCTCCACGACCAGGTCGCGGACCGCGATCGCGTGGTCCATCGTCACCTCCAGATTTCATCACCTAATGAAATCAACGCTAGATGAATTGCTTGCCGCGCACAACCGGGGGTTGGCCTCGCACGCGTTCCCAGCGGCACCGCGCTCCGCGTGGTGCCCCGGCTCGTGGCCGGCGAAAGGGGCCCCGGGGCAGGAATGAGAACGACCGGGCACTAGCCTTCGGACCGGGCACTAGCCTTCGGATCCGGACAGCCAGTCCGGCATCGGGCATTGCGCCCCGAACGGGCGTACGGCACGATGGCGCGGTGGGTCACGCTGCGTCACCTGAGAGTGGGTTCCTCGACGACTGGGCCGCGCGGCTGCGGCAGGGGGCCGAGCGGCCCGTCGTCGGCATCCTGTTGCGCGGCAGCCACGCCCGACGAGCCGCCACGGCGCACAGCGACGTCGACCTCGACGTGCTCGTCACCGACGGGGCGCCGCCCCGGTCGGCAGCCCCGCCGATCAACGCCCCGTACGCCGCCCGCCGCGCCTACCTCGCCGAATCCGGCGGTCGGCTGACCCACGTCTCGGTGGCGGTCCGGGACGTCCGCTCCTGGCTGGCCCGGCTGGCCCAGCCGGCCGACTGGGCGTTCGGGTTGCCGGTCACCACGCCCACCCGGCTGCTGTGGGCCGACGAGCACTGGCGCGACCGGATCGACCTGACGGTGCTCTGCCAGCCCGCCGACGAGCCGCGGCTGGAGGAACTGATCGCCACTCTCGGTAAGGTCGCCGGGGCCCGGGCCCGAGAGGACCACCTCGGCGTCCGGCTCGCCGCCGCCGACCTGGCCCGGCTCTGCCCGTCCGTGCTCCGGCTGGCCAACCCGTCGGTGCGGGTGGTGTCCCGGCGGGCCGCGTTCACCGCCGCCCTCGACCTGCCGGTCGCCCCGCCCGGGTACCGCGACGACATGCTGCTCTGTCTCGGCGGGCGGCCGGGCTCCACCGGGCAGCTCTGGGCCGCCGCCGGGCGGCTGGTCACCGGCACCGTCCCGCTGATCCGCCCGTATGCCGACGAGATCGCCGCGGTGGCCGGCACGGACCTGGCCGACGCCCTCGCCGACGGGCGGCTGGACCGCTACCTCGCCCAGCTCACCGGCGTCGCGACGGCCGTACCACGGCCGCGGCGGGAGCCGTCGCCGGCTCCCGCGCCGCGTCCGGGACAATGGGTCACTGTGCCCGTACCTGACGCGCCGACGACCGGCGCCAACGCCCCTGCGAACCCGTCGGCGGCCGATGCGCCGGCCGGCCCGTCCCGGCTCGACCCGGCCGTCGCCGCCCGGCTGCGCCGCGACTCCGACGGCCTGGTGGCCGCCGTGGTCCGCCAGCACGACACGGGCGAGGTGCTGATGGTCGCCTGGATGGACGACGAGGCGCTGCACCGCACCCTCACCACCGGTCGGGCCACCTACTGGTCGCGCAGCCGCCAGGAGTACTGGGTCAAGGGCGCCACCTCCGGCCACCACCAGTACGTCCGCTCCGTCGCCCTCGACTGCGACGGCGACGCGCTGCTGGTCAGCGTCGAGCAGGTGGGCGCGGCCTGCCACACCGGCGAGCGGACCTGCTTCTTCACGGAGCTTCCGGTCACCTCCACCCCGGGAGACCCCTCATGACCGACGGCTCCGTCAGCCCGGACCAGGTCACCTTCGCCGACCTGGCGGCCCGCTGGCGGGTCGTCCCGGTCACCCGCCGGCTGCTCGCCGACGCGGAGACCCCGGTCGGGGTGTACCGGAAGCTGGCCGGCGGGCCGGGCACGTTCCTGCTGGAGTCCGCCGAGCAGGGCGCCGGCCCGGCCGGGTCGGCCTGGTCGCGGTACTCGTTCATCGGGGTACGCAGCGGCGCGACGCTCACCGAGCGGGACGGGACCGCGTACTGGACCGGCCAGCCGCCCACCGGGCTGCCCACCGGGGGCGACCCGGTCCGGGTGCTGCGCGAGACGGTCAAGGCCCTGGCCGGCCCGGCCTGGGATCCGGCCAGCGGCATGCCGCCGCTCACCGGCGGCATGGTCGGCTTCCTGGGGTACGACCTGATCCGCCGCTTCGAGCGGCTGCCCGAGCTGACCGAGGACGACCTCGGCGTGCCCGAGTTGGGCATGATGCTCGCCACCGACCTGGTGGTCCTCGACCACTACGACGGCTCGGCGATCCTGATCGCCAACGCGGTGCTCCCGCCGCCGGACGAGCCGGACCGCGACGCCCTGATCTCCGCCGCGTACCACCACGCGGTGGGGCGGCTGGACGCGATGACCACCGCGCTGTCCCGGCCCATCCCGCCGATGATCTCCACGGTCGACCGGCCGGCGGTCGGCGACGTGGTCAGCCGCACCGAGGAGGGCGGCTACCCGAAGGCCGTCGAGGCGGCCAAGGAGGCGATCCGGGCCGGCGAGTGCTTCCAGATCGTGCTCGCCCAGCGCTTCGAGCGGCCGACCCACGCCGACCCGCTGGACGTGTACCGGGTGCTGCGCACCACCAACCCCAGCCCCTACATGTACCTGCTGCGCTTCGACGGCTTCGACGTCGTCGGCTCGTCGCCGGAGGCGCACCTGAAGGTGAGCGCCGGCCCGGACGGGCAGCGCCGGGCGCTGCTGCACCCGATCGCCGGCACCCGCCCGCGCGGCGACAACCCGGAGGAGGACGCCCGGCTCGCCGCCGAACTGCTCGCCGACCCGAAGGAACGCGCCGAGCACGTGATGCTGGTCGACCTGGGCCGCAACGACCTGGGCCGGGTCTGCCGGCCGGGCACCGTCGAGGTGTCCGAGTTCGCCACCATCGAGCGGTACAGCCACGTCATGCACATCGTCTCGACCGTGGTCGGCACCGTGCGGGAGGACCGGACGGCCTTCGACGCGCTCGCGGCGACCTTCCCCGCCGGCACCCTGTCCGGTGCGCCGAAGGTCCGGGCCATGGAGATCATCGAGGAGCTGGAGCCGGTCCGGCGCGGCCTGTACGGCGGCACCGTCGGGTACTTCGACTTCGGCGGGGACCTGGACATGGCGATCGCCATCCGCACCGCGCTGATCCGGGACGGCCGGGCGTACGTGCAGGCCGGGGCCGGGGTGGTGGCCGACTCCGACCCGGCCGCCGAGGACCAGGAGACCCGCAACAAGGCCGCCGCGGTGCTGGCCGCCATCGCCGCCGCCGAGACCCTCCGGCCGGCCCGGTGACCGGCCCGGCGACCGACCCGACAACCGCGGCGGGGGCGGGCGCGCCGGCCGCGCGGCACCGGCGCGAGATGACGTACGCGGTGCTGCTCTGCCTGGCCGGGGCGGGCCTGGCGCTGTGGGCGTCGACCCGGACCTGGTCGGTCGAGCTGACCGTCCGCCCCGCGCCGCTGCCGCCGGTGCGCGAGGCGCGCACCGGGGCGGGGCTGCTGCCCTGGCTGTCGGCGCTGGCCGTGGTCGGGCTGGCCGGCGGCGGCGCGGTGCTGGCCACCCGGGGGGCGTCACGCCGGCTGATCGGTGTGCTGCTGCTGGCGCTCGGCGTCGCCGTGGCGGCCGGTGGAGGGTACGGCCTGGTCGCCGCGTTCGACGGCGAGGTCAGCCGGCAGTGGCCGGCGCTGTGCCTGGTCGGCGGGCTGCTCGCCGGCGCCGGGGGGGCGCTCACCGCGCTGCGCGGCGCGGGCTGGCCGGCGATGGGGGCCCGCTACGACCGACCGGCCCGGCGGGTCGCCACCGATCCGGGGCCGGCGGCGGCCGGCCCGGTGACCGGGCGGCGCACCACCGAGGCGTGGGACGCGCTGGACCGGGGCGAGGACCCGACGGCCGGCTGACGGGCGGTCAGCCGACCGGCTGGCGCTCGCGGTCGGCGGCCCGGGTGGCAACCAGCTCGGCCACCAGGCGGTCCAGTTCGGCGCGCTGGTCGGCGCGGGCCCGGTCGGCGCAGACCGCCTCCCAGGCGTTGCCGCGCGCGGTACGGATTTGGCCGTCGCCCACCACGGCGCGCTCCAGGGTGTGCACCACCCCGACAGCGAGCGACGCGACGGTACGGGAGATGGTGGTCAGTCGAATGGTCGGGTTGGGCTCGACGTTGCTCATGGTCACCCCGCACGAGGATCGTTCCGACGGTCTCGGGCTGCGCGTCGCCGCGTCACCCGACGCCCCGGGCAGGCGCGTAACCGAGTCTGCCCGAGACAGACGATGCCCGGCTCACGTTTCGCCCCGGTCACCGGCAGATCAACTCTCCGCCGGAGCGGGCGGCCTGGACAGGGCCGTTCCGCCTTGACCTACGTCACAGCACAGCACCCACCGAGATGCGCGGGGGGTGGGCGCGGGCCGACAATGGCCGAATGGGAATGGGTACCCGTCGATGGGCCGACCGGCGCACCCGCCGGCCGCGGGGTCACCGCGATCGATGGGAGTGGTGGCGCTGTGTGACGCGGCGTTCACCGGAAGTCGGGCATTATGCCGCAGCCCATTTCGTGAGGAGCGCCATACCCCCCGGCATCCGGTCCCAGGTGGCGCCCCCTAGCATCGGCCCATGACACCCGGAGAGGGGAGTCCGTTGGTGACTGCTGACCATGCGCACGCGGAGGGGGACGGGGCCGGTCCGGCGGCGTCCGGAAGCGTGCTCGACGAGATCCTGGCCGGCGTCCGAGAGGACGTCGCCCGGCGGCAGGCGCAGGTTCCGCTGGAGCGGATCCGCGAACTGGCCGCCGCCGCGCCCCCGCCGCTGGACGCGTACGCGGCCCTGCGCCGGCCCGGCGTGGCCGTGATCGCCGAGGTGAAGCGCTCGTCGCCGTCCAGGGGACAACTGGCCGAGATCGCCGACCCGGCCGAGCTGGCCGCGGAGTACGCGGCCGGTGGCGCCCGGGCGATCAGCGTGCTCACCGAGGGGCGCTGGTTCGGCGGGTCGCTGGACGACCTGGCCGCCGTCCGGGCCGCGGTGAATGTCCCCGTGCTGCGCAAGGACTTCGTGGTGTCCAGCTACCAGGTGCACGAGGCCCGCGCGCACGGCGCCGACCTGGTCCTGCTGATCGTCGCCGCGCTGGAGCAGAACGCCCTGGTCGGGCTGCTGGAGCGGATCGAGTCCCTCGGGATGACCGGGCTGGTCGAGGTGCACACCGAGGAGGAGGCCGACCGGGCCATGGAGGCCGGCGCCCAGGTGATCGGGGTCAACGCCCGTGACCTGCGTACGCTGGAGGTCGACCGCTCGGTGTTCGAGCGGATCGCCCCCGGCCTGCCCAGCAGTGTCGTCAAGATCGCCGAGTCCGGCGTGCGTGGCCCGCACGACCTGATCCGGTACGCCTCGGCCGGCGCCGACGCCGTGCTGGTCGGCGAGGGCCTGGTAACCCAGTCCAGCCCCCGCGATGCGGTGGCCGGACTGGTCAACGCCGGCAACCACCCGGCCACGCCCCGCCCGGCGCGCTGACCCGCGCCCGGGGCGACAAGCAGCAGCGAGAGGACACCGCGATGAGCGCCGACGCCCCCGCCCCGCCCGGCCGGCTCCCCGACGCCGCCGGTCACTTCGGCCGGTTCGGCGGCCGGTTCGTCCCGGAGGCGCTCGTCGCGGCGCTCGACGAGCTGGACGCGGCGTACCGCAAGGCGATGGGCGACGAGGAGTTCCTCGCCGAGTTCGACGGGCTGCTGCGCGGCTACGCCGGCACCCCCTCGCTGCTCTACCCGGCCGAGCGGTTCTCCGCGAAGATCGGCGCCCGGGTGCTGCTCAAGCGGGAGGACCTCAACCACACCGGTGCGCACAAGGTGCGCAACGTGCTCGGCCAGGCGTTGCTGACCAAGCGGATGGGCAAGCGGCGGGTGATCGCCGAGACCGGCGCCGGCCAGCACGGCGTGGCCACCGCGACCGCCGCCGCCCTGTTCGACCTCGACTGTGTGGTCTACATGGGCGAGGTCGACACCCGGCGGCAGGCGCTCAACGTGGCCCGGATGCGGATGCTCGGCGCCACCGTCGTCCCGGTCACCACCGGCTCGCGCACCCTCAAGGACGCGATGAACGAGGCGATGCGGGACTGGGTCGCCAACGTCGACGACACCCACTACCTGATCGGCACCGCCGCGGGCCCGCACCCGTTCCCCGAGATGGTCCGGGACTTCGTCCGGGGCATCGGCGAGGAGGCCCGCCAGCAGTGCCTCGACCTGACCGGCGCGCTGCCGGACGCGGTCGCGGCCTGCGTGGGCGGCGGCTCCAACGCGCTGGGCATCTTCCACGCCTTCGTCGGCGACCCCGGCGTGCGGCTGTACGGCTTCGAGGCCGGCGGCGAGGGCATGGAGACCGGGCGGCACGCGGCCAGCATCACCGGCGGCTCCTCGGGGGTGCTGCACGGCACCCGCACGTACGTGCTCCAGGACTCCGACGGGCAGACGATCGAGTCGCACTCGATCTCGGCCGGCCTGGACTACCCGGGTGTCGGCCCGGAGCACGCGTGGCTGCACGACAGCGGCCGGGCGACGTACACGCCGGTGACCGATCGCGAGGCGATGGCCGCGTTCGAGCTGCTCTGCCGCACCGAGGGAATCATCCCGGCGATCGAGAGCGCGCACGCGCTCGCCGGCGCGCTGAAGATCGCCCCGGGGCTCGCCGCCGAGTTGGGCCGGGAGCCGGTCATCGTGGTCAACCTCTCCGGCCGGGGCGACAAGGACGTGCACACCGCCGGCGAGTACTTCGGCATCCTCGACAAGGAGCAGTGAGAACGTGAGCCGCATCGGGGTGGCGTTCGACAAGGCCCGCGCCGACGGGCGGGCCGTGCTGGTGGGCTGCATGCCGGCCGGGTTCCCCACGGTCGAGGGCAGCATCGCCGCGATGACCGCCATGGTCTCCGCGGGGGTGGACGTCATCGAGGTGGAGATCCCGTACTCCGACCCGGTGATGGACGGCCCGGTGATCCAGAAGGCCAGCGACATGGCCCTGGCCGGCGGCGTCCGTGTCGCCGACGCGCTGCGCATCGTCGAGGCGGTCGCGGCCACCGGAGCCCCGGTGGTCACCATGACCTACTGGAACCCGGTCGAGCAGTACGGCGTCGACGCGTTCGCCCGGGACCTGGCCGCGGCTGGCGGCACGGGCCTGATCACCCCCGACCTGATCCCCGACGAGGCCGACGAGTGGCTGGCCGCCTCGGACGCGCACGGGCTGGACCGCACCTTCCTGGTCTCCCCGTCGTCCACCGACGCGCGGCTGAGAATGACCGCGGAGCACTGCCGGGGATTCGTCTACGCCACCGCGATCATGGGGGTCACCGGCGCCCGCGCGCAGACCTCCGACGCGGCCCCCGTCCTGGTCTCCCGGCTGCGTGAGGTCACCGACCTGCCGGTCGGCGTGGGGCTCGGCGTCGGCACCGGCGCGCAGGCCGGCACGGTCGCCGGGTACGCCGACGGGGTGATCGTCGGCAGCGCGCTGGTCCGCTGCGTGCTCGACGCGCCCGACCCGGCCGCCGGCCTGGCCGCCCTGCGCACCCTGAGCGCCGAACTCGCCGACGGGGTGCGCAACCCGCGTCGCTGACCCGACCGGGGTGCCGCTGCGGCGGTGCACAGCGGTAGCGTGTGCACCCGTGACCCTCGCCTCGACGATTCCCCAGGCGGCCCTGCCGAGCCCCAGCACGGCCGTCTGGCAGCTCGGCCCGCTGCCGCTGCGGGCGTACGCGCTCTGCATCATCGCCGGCATCGTGGTGGCCTGCGTGGTCACCGAGCGGCGGCTGCGCCGGCGCGGGGTCGCCCCCGGCGCGGTCCTCGACATCGCCGTCTGGGCGGTGCCGACCGGCATCATCGGCGCCCGCATCTACCACGTGATCACCTCCCCGGAGAAGTACTTCGGCGCCGGCGGCGAGCCGCTCAAGGCGTTCGCCATCTGGGAGGGCGGCCTGGGCATCTGGGGCGCGGTGGCCGGCGGGGCGCTCGGCGCCTGGATCGCCGCCCGCCAGCTCGGCATCCCGTTCACCGTGGTGGCCGACGCGCTCGCCCCGGGGCTGCCGCTGGCCCAGGCGGTGGGCCGGCTCGGCAACTGGTTCAACAACGAGCTCTACGGTGGCCTGACGACCCTGCCCTGGGGGCTGCGGGTGCACGACATGGACCCGAGCAACCCCGGCCACGCGAAGGTCGTCGACGGCGAGCCGGTGCTGCTTCCCGGGCTGTACCACCCGACCTTTCTCTACGAGGCGCTGTGGAACGTCGGCGTCGCCGCCCTGGTTCTCCTGCTCGACCGGAAGCTGCGTCTCGGCAAGGGGCGGGCATTCGCGCTCTACGTGATGGGCTACACCGCCGGCCGGTTCTGGATCGAGCTGATGCGCACCGACGAGGCCACCCACATCCTCGGCGTCCGGCTCAACGTCTTCACGTCCGCCCTGGTCTTCGTCGGCGCGCTGATCTACTTCCTGCGGGTCCGTGGTCCCCGGGAATACCTGGTTCCGATCGGCGGGCCCACCCCCGCCCCGGCCGCCACCGGCGGCGACGTCTCCCAGGTCGACCTGTCCCAGCGCGGGGCGGGTGCGCAGGCGACCGCCCCGGAGGGCTACCGGGTGGTGGGCGAGGAACAGTTCAGCGCGTACCGGGACACGGGCGTGGTACCCGACGGGCCCGACGCGGCTGCGGACGACGACACGCCGGGCCCCGCCCGGCCCGACGCGGCCGTGGATGACGACGACGCGCCGGGCCCCGTGCCAACCGGGGACGACGCGCCGGACGACCGCGAGGCGGGCGACGTGCCGGCGGGCGACGAGCGGGCCGGCACGACCGGCCCGCGCGCCACCGACCGGGAGAGCTGAGCGGGGGCGGGGCGGCATGCGTACGGCGGTGGTGGTCGGGGCCGGGATCGGCGGCCTCGCGGTTGCCGGCGCGCTCGCCCGGTCCGGGTGGCAGGTCACCCTCCTGGAGCGCGCCGACCGGGTCCGCCCGGATCCGGCGGCTGTCGTGCTCTGGCCCAACGGGGTACGCGCGCTGCGCGCCCTCGGCCTCGGCGCGGGCCTGGACGCGATCGCCACCCCGCTGCCCGACGGCGGGATACGCCGGCCCGACGGGCACTGGCTGGTGCAGCCCCGCCCCACCCCGGCCGACCGGATGCCGGTGGTGGTGCACCAGGAGGATCTGCACGACACGCTGATCGCGGGCCTCGGCGAGCGGGTGGAGCTGCGCACCGGCGTGACGGTGCGCACGGTCCGGGCCGATCCTGGTGAGCGGCCCTCGGTCGGCGACGGCCGGCAGCGCTTCGAGGCCGACCTGGTGGTCGGGGCGGACGGCACGGACAGCGAGATCCGCCGGCAGTTGGCCCCCGAGGCGGGGGTGATCAGCTCCGGCTGCGCCGCGTGGCGGGCGGTCATCCCCTGGTACCGGGCGCCCCGGCTTCCGGCGGACCAGCCGGCCGGCGGGGAGACCCTGGGCGCCGGGTACCGGTTCGTGGCCGCCTCGCTGGGCGAGCGCGGCTCGTCCGGCGGGTCGAGCCGGGGCGGCATCTACTGGGTGGCCACCGCGGCCGGCGCGCCCCGGCCGGAGTCCCCGGAGACCCAGCTCGCGCTGCTCCGCCGCTGGTACGCCGGCTGGCCCGCCCCGATCGGCGAGCTGCTCGACGCCACAGATCCGGCCGACGTGGTCCAGCAGGAGATCCGCGAGCTGCGTCCGCTGCCCCGCGCCTATGGTTTCCCGGCCGGGCCGGGCGGGGTGGTGCTGCTGGGCGACGCCGCCCACGCCATGCCCCCGCACCTGGGCCAGGGCGCCTGCCTGGCCTTCGAGGACGCCGCCACCCTCGCCTCGCTGCTGCGTGAGGCCCGCCTCCCGGACGCCGTGGCCACCTACGACCGGCTGCGCCGGCCCCGGGCGGCGATCGTGGTCCGGCAGACCCGGCGGATGTCGGCGGTGCTCCAGGCCCGGGGCCGGCTCGCCCTGCGGGCCCGGGACGCCGCCCTGGGCACCATCAGCCCCCGCCTGCTCTCCACCGCGGCCTCCGTCGCCGCCCAGTGGCGCCCCCCGTCCTGACCGACTCTGCCGCCCGGGCGGCCGGGCACCTCCCGGTCGGCCGGCGGGTGCCGGGGAACCGGGCGGCGGGGCGCGCTCAGATGAGCGCGGCGGGCTCCGCGATGCAGGCGGTGCCGATCCGGCGGAAGCCGACCCGGACGTAGACCCGGGCGATCTCCTCGCTGCCGGCGGAGAGGAACACCAGGTCGGTGCCGGCGGCGCGCAGCGCCTGGGCGAGGGCGGCGGTGACCGCCGCGCCGAGGCCCCGGCGGCGGGCCGCCGGCAGGGTGGCGACCCCGGCGATCTCGGCCACCTCCCCGACCCGCATCGCCATCCCGCTGGCCAGCGGACCCTCGGCGGGCGTCCCGGCGAGCGCGGACAGCCGGCGGCCGTCGGCGACTCGGGCCCGCTCCTCCTCCAGCGCCGCCACGTCCAGCTCGGTGACCGCGGCGTCCCGCTGCGCCGGGCCGGCCTCGCCCCGGGCGGTGCCGGCGGCGTAGAACCCGACCGCGGCGACCGCCCGGCGGGCGGCCACGTCGGCGGCGAAGCCGGGCGCGGCGGGGTCCAGCAGCCGCACCGGTACGTCGGTGAACTCCTCGGGAACGGCCATCGCGGCCGGGTCGAGCATCATCAGAGGGGCCTCCAGCACGGCCAGCCCCGCCGAGCGGGCCACCGCCAGCAGGTCCGGGCTACGCTCGTGCACCCACTCGAACGCCTCCGGTATGCCGAGCTCCCGCTGCCGTTCCCGTACGGCGGTCACGTCTGCCAGCGAGGGCGGCTCGGTGGCGTCCAGGCGGGGGCGGGCGTAGAACGGCCAACCCGCCCCTTCCCGGACGAACAGCACCAGGGGGCCGTACTCTTCGGCCCGGGCGGAGTCCCGGGGCACCGCGTCGTAAAAGTGCTCGAGCCGGTCGAACGTCGTAGTCGTCTCAGTCCGTACGTGATCCACCGCGCGAGACTATCGTTCCCAGCATCTGGAAGTGTGATCAATCTGAACTGGCCTTGCGCCGTAACCCCTAACGTAGACTCAATAAACCCATAAGGGCCGACGTCGTCCCGACCATGTTCCAACCTGAGTGACGACAGGAGGCCCGGTGGCCTTTCCGTACCCTCCCAGCCAGCAGTCGGCCCCGCGCGCGACCGGGCTCTACGATCCCGCGTACGAGCACGACGCGTGCGGGGTGGCCTTCGTGGCGGACCTCTACGGCCGGCGCTCCCACGCAGTCGTGGCCAACGGTCTCGGCGCCCTGCTCCGGCTGGACCACCGGGGCGCCCGGGGCGCGGAGCACAACACCGGCGACGGCGCCGGCATCATGATCCAGGTGCCGGACGCGTATCTGCGCGCCGTGGTCGACTTTCCGCTGCCGCCCGCCGGTGAGTACGCCACCGGCCTGGCCTTCCTGCCGACCGATGACGCCGGCGAGGCCCGCGCCCGCCGGGTGCTGGAGAAGTACGCCCTGGTCGAGGGCGCGGAGATCCTGGGCTGGCGGGATGTGCCGACCAACCCGAGCGGTCTCGGCGCGACCGCGCTCGCGGCGATGCCCCGGGTCCGGCAGGTCTTCCTCGCCGCGCGCCGGCTCACCGGCACCCCGGCCGGCCCGGCCGGCTCCCCGCTGTCCGGCCTCGACCTGGACCGGGTGGCCTTCTGCGTGCGCAAGCAGGCCGAGCGGGAGACCGCCGAGCGGGGCGTGCCGGCGTACTTCCCGTCGCTGTCCGGCCGGACCATGGTGTTCAAGGGGATGCTCACCCCCGGCCAGCTTCCCGAGTTCTTCCCCGACCTGACCGACGAGCGGGTCGACAGCGCCATCGCACTGGTGCACTCCCGGTTCTCCACCAACACGTTCCCGTCCTGGCCGCTGGCCCACCCGTACCGGATCATCGCCCACAACGGCGAGATCAACACGATCCGCGGCAACCGGAACTGGATGCAGGCCCGCGAGGCGCTGCTGCGCAGCCCGAACATCCCGGGCAACATCCGCCGGGTCTTCCCGGTCTGCACCCCCGCCGCCTCCGACTCGGCGAACTTCGACGAGGTCCTGGAACTGCTGCACCTGGCCGGGCGCAGCCTGCCGCACGCGGTGCTGATGATGATCCCCGAGGCGTGGGAGAACGACCCGGACATGCGCGCCGACAAGCGCGCCTTCTACCGGTTCCACGCCAGCCTGATGGAGCCGTGGGACGGGCCGGCGTCGGTCGCGTTCACCGACGGCGAGATCGTCGGGGCGGTGCTGGACCGCAACGGCCTGCGCCCGGGCCGCTGGTGGCGCACCTCCGACGGGCTGGTGGTGCTCGGCAGCGAGGCCGGCGTGCTCGACCTCGACCCGGCCACCGTGGTCGCCAAGGGGCGGCTCCAGCCGGGCAAGATGTTCCTGGTCGACACCGTCGCCGGCCGGATCGTCTCCGACGACGAGATCAAGGCGGAGTTGGCCGCCGCGCAGCCGTACGACGAGTGGCTGCACGCCGGGCTGATCGACCTGACCGACCTGCCGCCGCGCGAGCACACCGTCTACACCCACGACTCGGTGCGCCGCCGCCAGCAGACCTTCGGGTACACGGAGGAGGAGCTGAAGATCCTCCTCGCGCCGATGGCCCGCACCGGTGCCGAGCCGCTCGGCTCGATGGGCACCGACACCCCGATCGCCCCGTTGTCCACCCGGCCCCGGCTGCTCTACGACTACTTCCACCAGCTCTTCGCCCAGGTCACCAATCCGCCGCTGGACGCCATCCGCGAGGAGCTGGTGACCAGCCTCCAGCACACCATCGGCGCGGAGGGCAACCTGCTCGACCCGGGTGCGGCGAGCTGCCGGCAGATCGTGCTGCCACACCCGGTGATCGACAACGACGAGCTGGCCAAGATCCTCTCCATCGACGAGGACGGCGACCTGCCCGGCTTCAAGGCCGTGCGGGTCTCCGGGCTGTACCGGGTCCGCGACGGCGGGCCCGGCATCAAGGCCCGGCTCATCGAGATCTGCCGGCACGTCTCCGAGGCGATCGAGGACGGCGTGCGCATCCTGGTGCTCTCCGACCGGGACTCCAACGCCGACCTCGCCCCGATCCCGTCGCTGCTGCTCACCGCTGCCGTGCACCAGCACCTGGTCCGCGAGCAGACCCGCACCCAGGTGGCGCTGATCGTCGAGTCCGGCGACTGCCGCGAGGTGCACCACGCGGCCGTGCTGATCGGCTACGGCGCCGCGGCCGTCAACCCCTACCTGGCGTTCGAGTCGGTGGAGGACATGATCGCCACCGGTGCCCTGCCCGGCGTGGAACCGGTCAAGGCGGTGCGCAACTACGTCAAGGGGCTCGGCAAGGGCGTCCTGAAGATCATGTCGAAGATGGGCATCTCGACCGTCTCGTCGTACTGCGGGGCGCAGGTGTTCGAGGCCGTCGGCCTGGACACCCGCCTCGTCCAGCGGTACTTCCGGGGCACCCCGAGCACCATCGGCGGCGTCGGGCTGGACGGCATCCACGCCGAGGTGGCCGCCCGGCACTCGCTGGCCTGGCCGCCGCCGGGCGCCGTGGCGTCCGACCGGCTGGAGGTCGGCGGCGAGTACCAGTGGCGCCGCGAGGGAGAGCTGCACCTGTTCAACCCGGAGACGGTCTTCCTGCTCCAGCACGCCACCCGCAGCCGCCAGTACGACGTGTTCCGCCAGTACACGGCGAAGGTCGACGAGCTGGCCGCGAAGGCCGGATCGCTGCGTGGCCTGTTCACCCTGCGCACCGGGGTCCACCCGCCGGTGCCGCTGGACGAGGTCGAGCCGGCCATCGAGATCGTCAAGCGGTTCGCCACCGGCGCCATGTCGTACGGGTCCATCTCGGCCGAGGCGCACGAGACCCTCGCCATCGCCATGAACCGCCTCGGCGGCAAGTCCAACACCGGCGAGGGCGGCGAGGACGCCGAGCGCCTGCACGACCCGCGGCGCCGCTCCGCGGTGAAGCAGATCGCCAGCGGCCGGTTCGGCGTGACCAGCGAATACCTGGTCAACGCCGACGACCTTCAGATCAAGATGGCCCAGGGGGCGAAGCCCGGCGAGGGTGGCCAGCTCCCCGGCAACAAGGTCTGGCCGTGGATCGCCCGGACCCGGCACGCCACCCCGGGCGTCGGCCTGATCTCCCCGCCGCCGCACCACGACATCTACTCGATCGAGGACCTGGCCCAGCTCGTCCACGACCTCAAGTGCGTCAACCCGGCTGCCCGGGTGCACGTCAAGCTGGTCAGCGAGGTCGGTGTCGGCACGGTCGCGGCCGGCGTGGCCAAGCTCAAGGCCGACGTCATCCTGATCTCCGGCCACGACGGCGGCACCGGGGCGTCCCCGCTGAACTCGCTCAAACACGCCGGCACCCCGTGGGAGCTGGGGCTGGCCGAGGCACAGCAGACCCTGCTGCTCAACAAGCTCCGCGACCGGGTCACCGTGCAGGTCGACGGCCAGCTCAAGACCGGTCGGGACGTGCTGGTCGCGGCGCTGCTCGGTGCCGAGGAGTTCGGCTTCGCCACCGCCCCGCTGATCGTCGAGGGCTGCGTGATGATGCGGGTCTGCCACCTGGACACCTGCCCGGTCGGCATCGCCACCCAGAACCCGGTGCTGCGCGAGCGGTTCACCGGCAGGCCGGAGTTCGTGGAGAACTTCTTCCTCTTCCTCGCCGAGGAGGTCCGGGGATACCTCGCCGAGCTGGGCCTGCGCACCATCGAGGAGGCCATCGGCCACACCGAGCTGCTCGACGTCGTCGACGCCATCGACCACTGGAAGGCCCGGGACCTCGACCTCGGCCGGGTCCTGCACCTGCCGGAGCTGCCGGCCGGCGCGGCCCGGCGTGGCGTGCGGGCCCAGGACCACGGGCTGGAGCTGGCGCTGGACAACGAGCTGATCGCCCTCGCCGGGCCGGCGCTCACCGACGGCACGCCGGTGCGGGTCGAGGTGGCGGTGCGCAACGAGCACCGCAGCGTCGGCGCGATGCTCGGCGGCGAGGTCACCCGCCGCTTCGGCGGGGCCGGCCTGCCCGCCGACACCGTCGAGTTCCTGCTGCGCGGCACCGCCGGGCAGTCGTTCGGCGCGTTCCTGCCCAGCGGGGTCACCCTGCGCCTGCACGGCGACGCCAACGACTACGTCGCCAAGGGCCTGTCCGGCGGCCGGATCGTCGTCCGCCCGGACGCCACCGCGCCGTTCGTCGAGGGCGAGGCCATGCCGGGCGAGCGCGCCGAGGACCAGATCATCGCCGGCAACACCATCCTGTACGGGGCCACCGCGGGCGAGGTCTTCCTGCGCGGCCGGGTCGGCGAGCGGTTCGCGGTGCGCAACTCCGGGGCGGTGGCGGTCGTCGAGGGCGTCGGGGACCACGGCTGCGAGTACATGACCGGCGGCACGGTGGTGGTGCTCGGCGAGACGGGGCGTAACTTCGCCGCCGGGATGTCCGGCGGCACCGCGTTCGTCTGGAACCTCGACCGGCGTCGGATCAACAGGGAACTGGTCGAACTGTCGCCGCTGCGCGACGAGGAGCGGGACCGGCTGCACGAGTTGGTGCACCGGCACTTCGCCGAGACCGGCTCGGCGGTCGCCGAGGCGCTGTTGAAGCGCTGGCCGGAGGCGGTGGGCGAGTTCACCGCAGTGGTGCCCCGGGACTACCGCCGGGTGCTGGAGATCATGCGGGCCGCCGAAGCCGCCGGCCGCGACGTCGACGACGCGGTGATGAGCGCACTGGCGGCGACAGCCGCCCCAGCGGCGTCGTCGGCGCCAACCGATGCGTCCATGCCGCCCGCCCCCCGGGCGGTCGCCCAGGAGGTGGCTCGTGCCTGACCCGAACGGTTTCCTGCGTTACAACCGGCGGCTGCCCGCGCGCCGCCCGGTGCCGGTGCGGATCAGCGACTGGCGGGAGGTGTACCCGCCGGCCGGCGAGGACCTCGTCCGCGAGCAGGCCACCCGGTGCATGGACTGCGGCATCCCGTTCTGCCACGACGGCTGCCCGCTGGGCAACCGCATCCCGGACTGGAACGACCTGGTCCGGACCGGTAGCTGGGACGCGGCGGTGGAGTCGCTGCACGCCACCAACAACTTTCCCGAGTTCACCGGCCGGCTCTGTCCGGCCCCGTGCGAGGCCGCCTGCGTCCTCGGCATCGGTGGCGGCGACCCGGTCACCATCAAGCAGGTAGAGGTGGAGATCGCCGACGCGGCGGTGACCCGGGGCGGGCTGGAACCCCGCCCGCCGGTGGCCCCGACCGGCCGGTCGGTCGCCGTGGTCGGCTCCGGTCCCGCCGGCCTGGCCGCCGCCCAGCAGCTCGCCCGCGCCGGCCACGCCGTGACGGTGTACGAGCGCGACGACGCGATCGGCGGCCTGCTCCGGTACGGCATTCCCGACTTCAAGCTGGAGAAGCAGCACATCGACCGGCGGCAGGCCCAGTTGGCGGCCGAGGGCGTGCGGTTCCGCACCGGGGTGAACGTCGGCGTCGACGTGACCGCCGAGCAGCTGCGCGAGGCGCACGACGCGGTGCTGCTCGCCTGCGGCGCGCTCCAGGGCCGGGACACCCCCGAGACCCCGGGGCGGGAACTGCGCGGCGTACACCAGGCGATGACGCACCTGGTCGCGGCGAACCGGGTGGTCGCGGCGGCCGGCGAGGGCAGGGCGGCGCTCGCCGTGCTGCCCGACGGCACCCCGATCGACGCGGCCGGCAAGCACGTGGTGATCATCGGCGGCGGCGACACCGCCGCGGACTGCCTCGGCGTGGCCCACCGCCAGGGCACGGCCGGGGTGCACCAGCTCGACCTGTACCCGGAGCCGCCGCACTCCCGCGACGCCGACCGGGACCCGTGGCCGACCTGGCCGTGGCTGCTGCGCAACTACCCCGCCCACGAGGAGGGCGGCGACCGGGTGTTCGCCGCCGCCGTGCAGGAGTTCGTCGACGACGGCACCGGCCAGGTACGGGCGGTGCGGATCGCCGAGGTGACCGTCGAGAAGCGCGACGGCCGGCGGATCGTCACCCCGCTGCCCGGCTCGGAGCGGGAACTCCCGGCGGATCTGGTGCTGCTGGCGATCGGCTTCGAGGGCACCGAGCGACAGCCGTTGCTGGAACAGTTCGGGGTGGCCCGCAACGGCCGGGGAGCGATCGACGCCCGGCCGGACTGGCAGACCGGGGCCGACGGCGTCTTCGTCGCCGGCGACATGCACCGGGGCGCCTCGCTGATCGTCTGGGCGATCGCCGAGGGGCGCGCGGCGGCCGCCGCGATCCACGCGTACCTCGGCGGGGTGGGCGAGCTGCCCGCCCCGGTCGACCCCGCGCGGCAGCCCCTGGCCGCCCGCTGACGGAGCTGGCTTGTCGGGCCGGGACCCGCGTCCCGGCCCGCCGGCCCCGCGCGCGTGGACCGTGGACACTGCGCGTCGCGGGCTGACGCGAACTGTCCGCGGTCCGGGGGCCTGACGGCGGGGCCTGGGTGGGCCCGGCGGCGCGCGGGGCGGGTGTGGGGGCGGGGCGGGTCAGACGGTGGCGAGCAGCGCGTCGAGCGGTCGGGGCAGCGTGTCCCGGCCGACCGCCGCCTCGACGAGCAGCCGCGCGTAGCGCAGTTTGCGGCGCGAGCCGCTGCCCAGGAACCGCCGCAGCTGCGCCTCGGGTTCCCGGCCACGCCAGGCGGGCTGGCCCTGCAACGAGCGGAGCGAGCCGAGGTCGCCCTGCGCGTCGAGGAGCGCCTCGACCTCCGCGACCCCCACGGCGCGGATCAGCTCGTCCTCCAGGTCGTCGACGCAGACGTGGAACCCGAGGCGCTCCAGGTCGGCGCGGGTGCGGGGCGAGCCGGCCCCGGCCGAGACCAGCCCGCGCCGGACTATCTCCTCCTCGCGCCGGTCGTAGAGGCCGGCGAGGCGTACCCCGGCGCCCAGGGGGCCCAGCCCCGCCAGGACGCGGCCGGTCGCGTGCGCCCCGCCGATCGGCACGACCACCACCCGCTCCGCCCCGAGATCCCGGCCGCGCCCGGCGGCGGCGGTCTCCACGGCGATCTGGTCGCTGATGCCCTCGACCAGCACCACGGCCGCGGCATCGTGGACCTTCGCCAGGGCGTGGTCGGTGGCCACGGCCGGGGCGCCCGGGCCACTGAGGTAACCGTCGAGCGCCCTGCGGGCCAGCTCACGGCGGCTGGCCTCATCCATGGGGGTGCCCCGGTCGTCGGCTGGCGTGGGCACCGGGCGGGGCCGCCGGGCCGCCGGCGCCGGTGACCCGTGGTCGGCTCGTCCCGTCGCGGCCATGGCCGCAATCATGGGCCTGCCCCCGCGCGGCGACAAGCGCATAAACCGTGTGGGCCGTACACGACGGCGGCGCCACGGCGGCATCCGAGGTGGTGCGAATGCCGCCATGGCACCGCCGTGGGGCCCGATCGGGGTGGGTCAGCGGGCGTGCAGGTGGTGGGACTCGCGGATCTTGGCCCACGACTTCGGTGCGGCGGGCGCGGCGGCCGGCGCCGTGGCCCCGGACAGCTCCGGGCGGCCCCTGGTGAACAGCCAGGTGGTGAACACCGCGTCCAGGTCCTGGCCGGAGACCTGCTCGGCGAGGGCCTGGAACTGCTCGACCGTGCCGTTGCCGTGCCGGTGGGCGGCGGTCCACTGCGGCACGATCCGGAAGAACGCGTCGTCGCCGACGGCCAGCCGGATCTGGTGCAGGGCCATCGCGCCCCGGTCGTAGACCGCGCCGTCGAAGACGTTGTCGGCGCCCGGGTCACCCGGTGGGACCTGCCAGAAGTCGTCGTCGGCCGGGTAGCTGGCGTAGGTGAAGTCGAACAGCTCCTGCGCCGTGCCCTCGCCCTGCTCCTCCGACCATAGCCACTCGGCGTACGAGGCGAAGCCCTCGTTGAGCCAGATGTGCCGCCAGTCCGCCACCGAGACCGAGGCGCCGAACCACTGGTGGGCGTTCTCGTGGACGATCACGTAGGTGTTCGACCCGCGCCGCCAGAAGCCCGGCCCGTACACCGGGCGGGTCTGCGTCTCCAGGGCGAAGCCGATCCCGTCGACCGGCCCGGCCACGCCGCCCTGCGCCTCGAACGGGTACGGCCCGAAGATCGTGCTGCCCCACTCGACGATCTCGGCGGTCCGTTCGATGCTGGCCCGCGCCGCGGGTGCGAGCGGGCCCAGCGTGGTGCTGTACGCGTTGACCACCGGCTGCCCGTTGGGCGCGGTGTCGGTGACGATGTCGTACTGCCCGACGGCCAGGAACGACTCGTACGTCGCGCCGGGGCTGGTGCTGCGCCAGCTCCACCGCAGCCGGTTGCCCGCCTCGGCCAGCGGCGGGCGGGGCTGCACGCCGTTGCTGACGACCTCGACGCCGGCCGGCACCGACACCGACACGTCCCAGTTCGCCTTGTCGAGGGGGTGGTCGTTGCTCGGGTACCACCACCAGGCCGACTCGGGTTCGTTCACGGCGAGCCCACCGTCGGACGTGCGGGTCCAGCCGCTGTAGCCGTTGACCCGGGTCGTCGACGGCACCCCGGCGTACTTCACCACGATGGTCAGGGACTGGCCCTTGACGATCGGCCGGGGCGCGGTGATCGCCAACTCGTGGACGCCCTCCCGGGCGAAGGTGGCCGACCAGCCGTTGACCCGCACCGACTCGACGCCGAGCACAAAGTCCAGGTTGAACCGGGACAGGTCCTGGGTGGCCCGGGCCAGGATCGTGGTGGTGCCGCTGAGTTGGTCGGTGGCCGGCTCGTAGCGCAGCCGGATGTCGTAGTGGTCTACGTCGTAGCCACCGTTGCCGTAGTCGGGGAAGTAGCTGTCGCCCAGGCCGGGGCTGCCGGGGCTCGGCGCGGCGGGGGCGAGGGTCGGCCGGCCCCAGCCCGATCGGGCGGCGGCCTGGCCGGGGGCGCCGGTCACGGCCGTGCCGGCGGTGGTGACGGTCAGGGCGGCGATGGCCGCCGCGAGAACGCGTCGCACGAGGTGGACTCCCTCCGTCGGGGTGTACGCACAATCAAGCTAATCGACGGTTGTGAACATGTGTGTCCCGCAGGCGAGTTCTCCGATCTATTCCTTCCATCTAGATGTTTCGATAGCATTACCGTCCGGTAATAACCACCAGCCTTGGCCACGCGCGCGGTTCCGAGGATCCACCACCCCTGTCCCGTGGAGGTTCTCCATGCCCCAACGCCCGCTGGCCCGCGCCCTGACGGCGCTGGTCGCCGTCCTCACCGCCGCCGTCGGGGCGGTGGCCGTCCCCGGTGCCGCCCAGGCCTCCGCAGCCGTCAACTACGTGGCCCTCGGCGACTCGTACTCCTCCGGCGTCGGCGCCGGCCCGTACGACCTGTCCACCTGCCTGCGCAGCGAGAAGTCGTACGCCCCGCTCTGGGCCACCGCCCACCAGGTGACCAGCTTCAAGTTCCCGGCCTGCGGCGGCGCGGTCACCGCCGACGTCATCGACAGCCAGGTGAGCGCGCTGAGCACCGGCACCACCCTGGTCACCATCACCATCGGCGGCAATGACGCCGGCTTCGCCGACGTCATCACCAGTTGCCGGTTCGGCAGCACCAGCACCTGCACGGACGCGGTGAACGAGGCGAAGGCCTTCGCCACCGGCGAGTTGCCCGGCCGGCTCGACCGCACCTACGCCGCGATCCGCAACCGGGCCCCGAACGCCCGGCTGATCGTGCTCGGTTACCCGCGACTGTTCGAGACGGGCTCATGCGGGCTGCTCGCGATGAGCACCTACAAGCGCACCATCCTCAACGAGGCCGCCGACCTGCTCGCCTCGGTCACCGCCGGCCGGGCCGCCGCGGCCAGGGCCACCTTCGCCGACACCCGCCCGTACTTCGCCGGGCACGGCGTCTGCGCCGCCGCGCCGTGGATCCGCGACGTCAGCGGCGTCATCGAGGCGTACCACCCGAACGCCGACGGCTACCGCCACGGCTTCCTGCCGGCGTTGACCGCCGTCGCCGGCTGATCCGGGCCAGCCCCGCGGCCGTCCTGGCTGCGGGGCTGTCCGTCGCCGCCACGCGTCCGTTAGGGTTCGCTGGACCGGACGGCCATCGCGTGGGGGGCACAAGGGTGGGCAGGCTCGCGGCGGCGTACGGCCAGGCGGTCACCGCCCATCGGCAGGCCCGCGACCGGTTGGAACGGGCCCGGCTGGCCCTCGGCGCGCCACCGGCGGCCGTGACCGGCGCCGCCGAGGTCGTCGCCCGGCTGGCCCGCCTCGGCGGGCGGCTCGCCGCGCCCACCCCCGGCGCGACCCCGCTGACCGAGGCGCCCGCCGGAGTCCGGGTCGGCGAGGCGGCCACCGTGGACGGTGGCTTCCCGGTGCTCGTCCCGCTCGGCGGCGGCTGCCACCTCACCGTCGACGCCGACGCCCGCGATCCCCGCGTCGGCGAGCTGCTGCGCGCGCTGGTGCTGCGGCTGCTCGCCACCGCCCCGGCCGGCACGGTCCGGGTCGCCGGGATCGACACGGTGGCCTTCGGGGCCACCTTCCTGCCGCTGCGCCCGCTGCTCGACGCCGGGGTGCTCGCCCCGCCCGCCACCACCACCGCCGAGGTCGCCGCGCTGCTCGACGAGGCCGAGCGGCACGCGCGGGCGGCGCAGCACGCCGCCCCGACGCCCCGGGAGCTGCTGGTGCTGGTCGCCGCCGCCGCGCCCCCGCCCCCGGAGCTGGCCAGGCTCGCCGCGCTCACCCACGCCGGCCCGTCCGCCGCGGTCTGCGTACTGCTCGCGGGTCACCCGCAGGCCGGCGCGGCCGACCCGCCGCCGCTGGGCGCGGCCACCGCGCTGCGGCTCATGCAGCGGTACGCCCACGTCGGCGACCCGCCCGGGCACCCGTTCAGCGGCGACGGCTCCGGGCTGGCCGCCCCCGTCGTGCTCGACGGCGACCTGCCGCCGGCCACCGTGGCCGCCCTCGCCGGGCACCTCGGCCCGGCGGTGCGCCGCGACGCCCCGCCCACCTTCGCCGACCTGCTGCCCGCCCGGCGTTGGGCCGGGTCGAGCGCCGCCGGGCTGTCCACCGTGGTCGGCCGGGCCGGGCGGCAGCCGGTCACCGTCGCCTTCGACGACGCCACCCCGCACTGGCTGGTCGCCGGGCGCACCGGCGCCGGCAAGACCGTCTTCCTGCTCGACGTCCTCTACGGGCTGGCCGCCCGCTACTCCCCGGCGCAGCTCCAGCTCTGGCTGCTCGACTTCAAGGAGGGTGTCAGCTTCACCGAGTTCGTCCCCACCGAGCGGGATCCGTCCTGGCTGCCGCACGCCCGCGCCGTCGGCATCGAATCCGACCGGGAGTACGGCCTCGCCGTGCTGCGCGAGCTGCGCCGGGAACTGAACTGGCGGGCGGCGGTGCTGAAGCGGCACGGCGTCACCAAGCTCGCCGACCTGCCCGGCGACGCGGCGGTGCCCCGGATCGTGGCGGTCGTCGACGAGTTCCAGGTGCTGCTCGCCGGCACCGACGCCGTGGCGCGGGAGGCCGTCGACCTGCTGGAGGAGTTGGCCCGCAAGGGCCGCTCGTACGGGGTGCACCTGGTGCTGGCCAGCCAGGCCACCACCGGCATCGAGTCGCTGTACGGGCGCGCCGAGGCGATCTTCGGGCAGTTCCCGCTGCGGGTGGCGCTGCCTGGCGGCGCGGGGGCGCTCGACCCGCTCAACGGGGCCGCCAACGCGCTGCCGATCGGCGCGGCCGTGTTGAACACCGCCGCCGGGGCGGCGGGCGCCGACACCGTGGTCCGCTTCCCCGACGCGTACGCCGCCCGCGCCGACCTGGCCCGGCTGCGCCACGAGCTGTGGCGGGACCGGCCGGCCGGCAACGGCCCCCCGGCCGTCTTCCGGGGGTACGAGCCCGCGCGGCTGGAGGACGATCCCACCTTCGCCGGGCTGCGCCCCGGTGCCGGGCCCCCGGTCGCCCTGGTCGGCCGCACGGTCGACGTGGCCGGCAGCACCGCGTCGTTCACCCTGGACGCCACCCCGGGCCGGCACCTGGCCGTGGTCGGCACCGCGACCGACGGCGCGGACGTGCTGCGGGCCGCCGCCCTGAGCCTCGCCCGGCAGCACGTGTCCGGCGAGGCCCGGTTCCTGCTCGCCCCGCTGGTCGCCGCCGCCGCCCCGGCGGCCGACGACACCGCCGCCGCGCTCGCCGCCGCCGGCCACCCGGTCGAGCGGCTCGACCAGGCCGCCCTGCGGGACCGGCTCGCCGCCTTCGCCGCCACCCCGCCCGCCGCCGGTTCGCCTGCCGCCCCGCCCGCCGCCGCCCCGCCTGACACAGCCCCGCCTGCTGCCGCCTTGACCGTCGGCCGGACCTACCTGGTGCTGTTCGGCGCGGACGCGGCGTCGGCCACCCTCGCCGGCACCGACCCGGTCACCTTCCGCTCCGGCCACGACGACCTGCGCGCCCTGCTGCGCGAGGGCCCAGCCCGCGGGGTGCACCTGCTCGGCTGGTGGCGCGGGCTACGCCGGCTCGCCGACGACCTCGGCGGGTCGCACCACCGCGACGACGCGGCCTGCCTCGTCGCGCTGAACGTCCCGGGTGCGGAGCTGGGGCTGTACCTGGGCGAGCACGACCTCGCCCACACCCCGCGCGCCGACCGGGCTCTCCTGGTGGACCGGCACGACCAGCGCACCCGACTGATCGTGCCGTTCGCGTGGGCCGGGCACGAACGGGACGAGGAGAGCTGACGGTGTCCACCTTCTCCGAGTACGCCGCCCTGGCCCGGCAACTCGCCGACCAGCGCCGCGAGACCGACCAGGACGCCGCCGCCGAGGCCGGCCGCCGCCGCGCCCTGCACACCATGCTCGACCAGCTGACCCGGCGCCTCGCCGTCCAGTCCCACCGCCTCGGCCAGCTTGGTCACGCCATCGGCCTGCCCGCCGACCCGCCACCCGCCGCCGGGGGAGACCGCTCCGGGACGACCGCCCCTGTAAGCAGCACCCCCGGGGCGACGTCGTCCGGCGGAACCTCCGGCCCGGGGGCGGTGCCCGACGGCGGCGCAGCCGCCGCGCCGGGGCAGTCGGGCGTCGGGGCGTACCCACCGGGTGCCCCGGGCGGGGCGGTGGTGGCGCTGCCGGCGGCGGCCGGGGTGCCCGCGCCCCGCGCCGGGGTTACCGACCCGGCCGCGGAGCTGGCCGAGGCCCGGCGGCTCGCCGACGAGACCGACCGGCTGGTCCAGGTCACCGAGGCCGTCGCCCGGCAACCGCCGCTGTTGCCGTCCTGGTCGCCGCTGGCCCGGGCCCTGGCCGTGTACGCCGGCTGCGCGGCGGCCGGGGTGGTGCTGATGTTGATCATGGCGGTGGCCGCCGACCTGGCGGTGGTGGGCCTCGGTGCCCTCTACGCCGCCACCTGCGCCGGGCTGCCGGTGCTCTCCTTCGTCGCCGGGTACCTGGTGCTGGGCCGGTGGGGGCGGCCGGCGCTGGGCTCGGAGCAGCCGCCCCGGTTCGTCCCGCTCGGCTTCGTCACCTGCGTGCTGCTCGTGCCCCTCGCCTACTGCGGCTACCTGCTGCTGTTCCGCCTCGTGCGCTGACCGCGCCGGCCACCGGGCGGGTCAGCCGTCCAGGGCCAGGCGGGCGACCTCGGCGGCGCAGCCCCAGGAGAGGGTGACCCCCGCGCCGCCGTGCCCGTAGGCGTGCACGAGCCGGCCGCCGCCCGGTCCGGCCGGCTGCACCTCCACCCGGGGACCGCCGTGCCGGGCCGGGCGGAGCCCGATCCGCTCACCGAGCACCGGCGCGTCGGCCAGCTCCGGCACCAGCGCCACGCAGCGGCGCCGGATCGCCGCCGCCGTCTCCGGGTCCGGCCGGGTGTCCCACACCCCCGGCTGGAACGTGCCGCCGAGCACCACGTCGTGCCGGCGCGGGTGTACGTAGGTGATCCCGGCCGGATCGTCCTCGTCGCGGAACGAGGTGGTCAGGCCCGGGTTCGCCACCAGCACCACGTGCCCGCGCACCGGATGCACCGCCGGGTCGGCGGCGAGCCAGCCGGCCGCCAGCCCGGTCGCGTTCACCACGGTGGGGGCCGCCTCGAAGGCCTCGTCCAGCCGCTGCACCCGACGGCGCAGCACCCGCCCCCCGCCCGCCTCGACCCGCTCGGTCAGCCACGCCAGGTACGGCGTCATCTCCACCGTGGGCGCGGTGAACCGCAGCAGCGCCGTGTACGGGGCGACGGCCGGCTCGGCGGTCAGGTCCCCGGTCGCCTCGGCCCACCACGGCGGGCCCGCGTAGGGGTGGCGCAGCAGCATCCGGGTCGCCCGGGCCACCACTCCCGGCACCCCGTCGGCCGCCTGGCGGCCCAGTTCCGCGTGGGTCTCCCGGGCCCAGCGCAGCACCCGGGGGTCCTCCTCGGTGTGGCTCGGGTACCAGACCGCGGCGGCCACCGTTGACACGATGTCGGCCGGATCGTCCGCTGTCCACACCGTCACCCGCGCGCCCCGCTCCTGTAGCACCACGGCGGCCGTCAGCCCGATCACCCCGCCGCCGACCACCACCACGTCCGTCGTCTTCTCCGTCATCGCCCGTTCCCTCCGGTCGTCCACAGCGGTCGACGCCGTGGCTGTCGTTCGCTACCTGTCGTCCACGGCCGTAGCGTCGCGTTCTGTCATGCCGTGACTTCGGATCGTGCCCGGGGGGTCGGTGCGCCGTCCAAGACGGAAACCACAGTTGGCGATAGGCGGCGCTTATAATTGCGGCCATGCCCGACTCCTCGACCCGGGACGCCTGGTGGGATCTGCGCCGGCTGCGTTACTTCGCGGTGCTCGCCGAGGAGCTGCACTTCACCCGGGCCGCCGCCCGACTGCACATCGCCCAGCCGGCGCTCAGCCAGCAGATCCGGGCCCTGGAACGCCAGCTCGGCGTCCCGCTCGTGCACCGCACCAGCCGGGGCTGCACGCTGACCGAGGTGGGGCGGCGGGTCGCCGCCGAGGCCGGCCGGCTGCTCGCCGAGGTCGACGCCGGCACCGCCCGCATCCGCGACCTGGTGCGGGGCCGGGACGGCCGGCTCCGGCTGGCGTACACCCGCTCGGCCCGCGGCGGCCGGGTGGACGCCCTGGTGACCCGGTTCCGGGCCGCCCACCCCGACGTGGAGGTGGTCGCCGAGACCGCCTGGACCGCCCCCAACGTCGCCGGCCTGCTCGCCGGCCGGCTCGACGCGGCCTTCGTCCGCACGCCGGTCGAGGAGCCGGGCCTGAGGTGCCGGTTCGTCGAGGCCGAGGAGCTGCTGCTCGCCCTGCCGACCGGGCATCCGCTGGCCGTCGGCCGCCGCCGGATCAGCCGGGCCGAGGTGGTCGACCTGCCCGCCGTGATGTGGCCGCGCGACAACGGCCCCGGCATGTTCGACCGGACCATCGCCCAGGTGTGGCCGCAGGGCGGCTTCCGCCTCGTCCGGCAGGAGCCGGACGACGAGCAACTGCTCCGCGCGGTGGCCGGGGGAGACGTGGTCGCGGCGGTGCCGGCCGGTCGTGCCCGCGCGCTGAAGGTGCCGGGGGTACGGCTGCGCCGGTTCACCGCCCCGACGCCCACCGTGGACGTGCGCCTGGCCTGGCCCCGCGACACCACGAACCCGGCCGTCCACCACCTCCTCGCCCTACTCGACGACGCCTGACCGACCCGGAGCAACCCCGACATGCCGCATTCGCTCTCGGCATTCGCGGACCTTGGACAGTTGTCTTCTGTTGTGGACGATAGGTGTCCAACGTCCGGCGGCGGGCCGGGTCGGTTGACGGGGAGGTGCCGGTGAGCGGCGAGTTGGACGGGTTCGTCATCGGGTACGTGCCGGCGGGGATCGGCGCGGAGGTGTCCGACTTCGCCAGCGAGTGGGAGGACGTGCGCTTCCGCACCCGGGTGTGGGAGCGGCAGGTCGAGGAGGGCTACCGGGTCGACCTGCGGGTGCACGTCCTGCGCGGCGGCGGGCTGGGCACCCTCGACGAGCTGCGCGACTTCCTCGCCGGCTACCACGAGCGGGACGCGGCGCGGTGGCGGCCGACCGAGTTCGTCGACGGAGACGTCACCGGCCTGGTCGGCGACGGCGAGGCGTTCCGGCTGGTCGAGCCGGGCGTGGCGGTCGACGTGCTGGCCGACCCGGAGCGGGTGCCGGAGGCGGAGCTGCGGGCCGTGCTCGCGCAGGTCCACCGCTCGGCCTGATCCCCGCCCGCGCCCGGGGCGCCGGTGGCGGCTCAGCGCTCGTCGCCGGTGCCGGCTCCGTAGGTGGCGTGCAGGAACGACTCGAAGCTCATCAGCATCTGCCCGAGGTCGCCCAGGCTCTCCGGGCTCACGTCGGCCAGCTCGCCCAGGCACCGCATCCAGAGCTGATACCTGTGGGGCGCGTTCGCCACCGCCTGCCGCGCCAGCCGCAGGTCGTTCAGCGCCCGGTCGGCGTTCCCGCGTTCGGCCGCCTCCCGGGCCAGGTCGAACCGATCGTTGGCGAAGCTCAGCAGCAGGCGGAGGTGATCTGCAGCGGCGTCGAGCCGGTCGCGCAGGTTGTCGATCCGGGCCTCGTCGTCCTCGTCGTCGGAGACCAGGAGGGGTAGCTCCTCAGCGGTCAGCGTGGGAACCGGTGCGTCCTCCCCACCCTCGGCGGTGGGGTGCCCGTGGCGGATGGCGCCGAGGCCCGCCAGGGCGGTCAGATCCCTGCCCACCTCCTCGCCCAGGATCACCCCGACCTGGTCAACCGCATTGCTCACCCGCTCGTGGTCGTACTCGGCGAGGTGGTCGTCGAGCTCGGAGGCCAGCTCGGCGAGCTGTTCGGACGCTCCGGCCAGGCCCTCCGCCAGGAATGCGATCTCGTCTTCGAGCCGTTCCAACACCTCGTCGGCGGTACTGAGAACGCTGTCCGGCATAGCTCTCCCGTGTCATGTCGACCCGACTGTGATCGCGAAGAATCTTGACCCATCGGTCGGCGAAGACCATCGATCGCCGCCGCGAAAGTCTGTCGGATAACCGATACGCCGGCTGTAGTGCGGTCGAGCAACCGCTCCCCGGGCCACGCTCCATGGGAGCCGAAAGTAGTTAGCTGACTATTGTCCGATCGGCTATTGCCATTCGACTCGTTGTCCTACCGGGATCGTGGGCGTACGTGGCGACGAGTGTCCTTCAAGGAGTATCTACTCGCTACGGCCATGACCCTGGCCCGCCGGCAACGGCCGGTCTGGTCGTGGATCAGGTGGCGGTACGTCTGCAAGTGCGGCACCGAGCTGCCCTGCCGGCCAGGCGGTGGCACGACGGTCGCTCTTCGTCCATGAGGCCGGGCTCCGGGTACTGAGATCCGACGCCCCGCCCCGCTCGTGAGCAGGGGCGTGTCGCGCGGGACTCCGCCCACAACCACTCGCCTGGTTCGCATTGGAACTCGGGTCTGTCCGCTGCCGTTCATCGTCGGATCCCTGACCGATTATCGGTAGCGAGATCGATTCGGATGCCGGTAGCGTTGTCCGACGTCGATTCCCCGCACGCTTCGACGTCAATCTCACGACTGCGCAATTCCCCGGTCGCTCCGCCGGCCGGCCGATACGCCATGCCTGAGCCCGTCCGCTCTCCGCCGCTCCCCGGGGGAGGGCGTCTCAGTCGAGGAGGCGCCCCGTGCGCGATCCCGATCCTGACCAGGTCAGACCCGCCATTGAGGAACCGCCCGTCGGGGACCAACCCACCGAGCCGCGGGCGACGACCGGGTCGAACCGGATCGAGCAGCGCTTCGCCAACCGTCCGCCGGGATATCCGAACGCGCTGGTCTGGCTGCGCGCCGGCATCATGCGGGACTGGCGCGGGGTGCTCGGCGCGTTCGTGGCCACCTGGTTCTACGTACCTGTGGCCCTGCTCGCCGCCGTGTACGGCGCGTTCAGCCTCGCGGTCATCGGCCTGATCGGCGGCACCCAGGTGGCCGAGTCCGTGCCGCAGGAACTGCGGGACGCGCCGCTGATCGGCGGCCTGATCGACGCCTTCCTCACCCGGTCCGGGGGCGTGCTCGGCGGCTTCATCGGGTTCGGGGTGGGATTCCTGGTCGGTTTTCTGGTGCTGCTGGTGCTGCCCTGGCGCACCGCGGTCGACGAGCCGGCGACCCTGTTCACCGGCCTGGCCGGCATGGTGGCCGCCGCCGCGCTGGTCGGCCTGCTCTACACCCTCTACCGGGTGCTGCTGGAGCCCTGGCTGCTGAGCGTCTCCGGGGCCCGGCGGCTCAGCCGCCGGGAGACCGAGAGACTTCGACCCATCCTGTACGACTGCGCGCAGCGCCTCGGCCTGCCGAGCGTTCCCCGGCTGCTGATCGAGGACAACACGGTGCTGACCAACGCGCGGGCGTACTCCCGGCACGTGGTGGTCACCACCAGCCTGCTCACTGAGTCCGACGAGGACATCGCGGCCCTGCTCAGCCACGAGTTGGTGCACTGGCGCACTGGCGACGAGGTGACCAGCGCGTTCGTCCGGGGGGTCGCGCTGCCGCTGGTGCTGATCCACGCTGTGCCGACCTGGCTGATGCGGACCTTCCCCCACCCGGTCACCGACTTCCTGCTCTTCGTCTTCTTCTGGCCGGTGCTGCTCACCATGAAGTACGTGGTGCTGCCGCTGCACTCCCGGGACGTCCGGGCCGCCGAGTACCGCGCCGACGCCGGCGCCGTGCTCGCCGGTCACGCGCAGGGCATGCGGGACATGCTGGAGCAGCGCAAGTCCTTCGAGAGCGGGCGCAGCGGCTGGGACGAGGCGGTCTGCGCCACCCACCCGGCCTCGGAGCTGCGGCTGGACCGGCTGGAGCGGCTCAGTCCGGTCACCGAGGCCGGTGGGGTTCGGGCCGACGACGACGCGATTCCGGTCAGCTCGGCGGACCTCTTTCCCGGCCCGGGGGCGGTGGCGAACCGGCAAACCCTGGTGGTGGCCGGCGCGCTGGCGCTGGTCTGCTGCCTCGGTGGTTCCCTGCTCACGGTGACACAGTGGGCGCTGTTCCGGCCCCAGGTGGTGGTCGGCGACTACTTCTCTGCGCTCGACGACCACGACGGCCGGGAGGCCCTGTCGCTGCTGGACCCGGACGTGCGGGCCGGCCTGGACGGCGACCAGCTCGCCGCGATGGTCGGGGCGAAGGGCTACCAGCCGCCCACCGACGTGAAGGTGACGTCGATGAAGCGCGACGGCGACGAGGCGGTCGCCACGGTGGCCTTCACCCTCGCCGGCCAGCAGATGACCTCGGAACTGCCCCTGCGGCGGGAGGACTCGGCCAGCCTCGGGCTGTTCCACGGCTGGCGGATCACCGCCGGCCTGACGGCGCTGAGCCTTCCGGGAGTGCCGGGGCTGACCGTCAACGGGGTGGCGGTGCCGGTGGCCGAGGAGGGCACCGTCGTGGCGCTGCTGCCTGGGGCGTACACCCTGGGCGGTGCGAGCAATGCCCTCAGCGAGACGCCGTCGCAGACCGTCGCCGTCCGGCCCGGCCAGGACAGCGTGTCGGACGTGCGGCTCACGCCGACGCTGACCGCGACCGGGCAGGAGGCGGCGGAGCAGAGCGTCCGGCAGTACCTGGACGCCTGCGCCGCGACGACGGTGGCCGCGCCGGAGAACTGCCCGTTCCGCTTCTACAACGGCGCGACGGTCCGGAAGATCGCCTGGAAGATCATCGAGTACCCGAAGATCCAGATGGAGCTGACCGGCCCGACCACGGCCCGGGTGAGCACGCCGTACGAGACGCAGAGGTCGGTACGGGCGACCGGCAGCACCGCGGGCTTCTACGGGACCACCCCGTTCACCGAGGACGAGACCTTCGGTGTCAGCGGGGTCCTGTCGCTGGTCGACGGGAAGCTGACGTTCCGAGCCGGCGACGAGTAGGAGAAAACCCGTGACCGACATGTCGACCCGGCCCGGGCGACCCGTACGGCTGGTGCTGACCCCGCGTGTCGGCCGGCCGCCCCGGGTGCCGCTGCTGGCCTTCATCCACCAGCGTCCGGAGTTTCGCGCGGCGGTGCGGGACGCAGGCGGCGGGCGGACCGGCGGCCGACCCGGCTTCAGCGACGCGGTGATCATCGCGGTGGTGGCCCAGGGGCTGCTGCCGGGGCTGTTCAGCCTGTTGCAGAGCTGGGTCGACCAGCAGCGCACCGAGGCGAGCATCCGCATCCAGGTTGGCGACGCCGAGGTGGAGGTCCAGGTCAACGGCCGGACGGACGCGACGAAGCTGCTCGACCAGGCGACTCGGGCGCTGCGGCAGGCCGGGGGAGTGGGCGCGGATCAGCCCGACCAGCCCGACCAGGCTGGCCCGGCCGCCTGATCGACGGGCCCGACCGGCGGGGCCCCGAGTCCCGCTGGTCAGGCGCGCTCGATCACCACGACCGGGATCTCCCGGTCGGTGTCGCGCTGGTAACCGGCGTACCGGGGGAAGACCTTCGTCATCAGCTCGAACAGCCGGGACCGCTCCTCGCCGGAGACCGTCCGGGCCCGGCCCCGGAAGCGCTCGGGGCCGACCTGCACCTCCACCTCCGGGTCGGCGGCGAGGTTCAGGTACCAGTTCGGGTGCGCCGCCGAGCCCCCGTTGGAGGCGACCAGCACGATCCGGTCGCCGCCGTCCCGGCCGTAGTACAACGCCGTCCGCCGCAGGGTGCCGGACCTGCGGCCCCGGGTGGTGACCAGCAGCGCGTCGTAGCCCTGGTACCTGGCCCCCTCGGCGCCGTCGGTCGCCACGTACCGCCGTACGTGCTTGGCCACCCAGCCGACCGGGCTCTCCTCGATCGTCTCGCCCTGCTCCGGTGCGGCCATGCCGTCGCCTCCTCGCGCTCGCGGTACGCCCCCTGCGTCCCCATCGGAGGGTAACGACCACCGGCCCGGCCGTGGGCCCGGTGCGGGGTCGCCCGGCGCTCAGGCGGCCTTCGCCAGGGCCTCGTACTCGTCGTCGGTGAGCCGCACCTCGGCGGCGGCCACGTTCTCCTCCAGGTGCGCCACCGACGACGTGCCCGGGATGGGGAGCACGACCGGCGAGCGGCGCAGCAGCCAGGCGAGCGCGAGCTGCGCGGGCGTCGCCCCGTGCCCGGTGGAGATCGCGTCCAGCGGCCCGCCCGGCTTCGCCAGGTTGCCGGTGGCCATCGGGAACCACGGGATGAACGCCAGGTCGTTGCGTTCGCAGTAGTCGAGGACGCCCTCGGCGCTGCGGTCGGCCAGGTTGTAGAGGTTCTGCACCGACACGATCGGGGTGATCTCCCGGGCCGCCTCGATCGCATCCACGGTCACCTCGGAGAGCCCGATGTGCCGGATCTTGCCCTCCTGCCTGAGCAGCGCCAGCTCGCCGAGCTGGTCGGCCAGCGGCACCTGGGCGTCGATCCGGTGTAGCTGGTACAGCCCGATGACGTCCAGGCTGAGGTGGCGCAGGCTCAGCTCGCACTGCTGGCGCAGGTACTCCGGCCGGCCCACCGGCCGCCAGTCGGCCGGGCCGGCGCGGGTCAGCCCGGCCTTGGTCGCGATGACCAGGTCGTCGGCGTACGGGTGCAGCGCCTCCCTGATCAGCATCTCCGAGACGAACGGGCCGTACGAGTCCGCGGTGTCGATGAAGGTGACGCCCAGCTCGTACGCCCGGCGCAGCACCCGCACCGCCTCGGCCGGGTCCAACGGATCGCCCCAGACGCCCGGCCCGGTGAGCTGCATCGCCCCGTAGCCGAGCCGGTCGACCTGGAGGTCGCCGCCGATCCGGTACGTGCCGGATGCCTTCGCGGGCTGCCTGCCAGCGTCGTTGCCCATGAGAGCACCCCAATTCCTGTGTGCCGTCGTCGGCGGACCCCGACGTCCTACGGTGGCATTCCCCGGATCGCGGCCCGCAAGCCGATCGCGGGGGGTGCCCGGCGACGCCGGGTCAGGGCCGCAGGTGCAGGGGAGCGGGCACGTGGTCGAGGTGGGCGTGCCGGAACGGTCGGGTCAGCGGGCACGGCTGTAGGCCCAGCGCGTCGAGGATCTCGGTGTGCTGGCACTCGGCGTACAGCCGGGGCGCGTCGTCGAGCGGCACGTCGCCGCGCAGCGCCGCGCCCAGGCGCTCCGCGTCGACCTCGCCCACACCCAGCGCCACGAACGCCGCCGGGTCGGCCCCGGACGGGCCGGGCGACGGCAGCGGGCCGTCCACCGGGTGCAGGGTGCCGTCGAAACCGGCCCAGAATTCGTTGTCGTCGTCGTCCCAGTATTCCGTCACCCAGGAGCGGTCGGAGACGTATCCGTGCGCCAGCTCGCCGGCGGCGTAGACGGTGGCCGACATGACGCTGGAGTCGAAGACGTCGAAGGCCACCGCCGGCTCGCCCGTCACCGTGCTGATCAGCTCGGCCAGGTCGTCGACCTCGGCGTAGCCGCTCTCCTCCTCCTCGCGCGGCACGACCGCCCATCGCCGTGACCCGACCGCTGTCACGTACGCCTCCCGGCCGGCGTCGCCCACCGCCGCGCGCACGGCGGCCAGCTCGCCGACGGCCAGGATGCTCTGATAGCTCGTTCCCATGCCCGGGGACGCTACGACGCCGGTCCGACACCCGTCGGCTGCGGCACCTGGCCCAGGATCAGGTCGGCCGCCCGCCAGGCCAGCGCCATCACCGGGGCGTTCAGGTAGCTCGACACCAGCACCGGAAGCACGGAGGCGTCCACCACCCGCAGCCCGTCGACTCCGCGCACCCGCAGCTCGGGGTCGACGACGTGCTCGTCGCCCGGCCCCATCGCGCAGGTGCCCACCGCGTGGTACCCGCAGTAGCCCAGCGCCAGCGTCGCCTCGACGATCTCCCGGTCGTCGCGCACCTCCGGGCCGGGCACGGTCTCCACCGCGATGCGCCCGGCGACCGGGTCCGTCGCGAACAGCTCCCGCATCCGCCGGAAGGCGTTCACGGCGACTCGCCGGTCGTGCGGGGTGTCGAGATAGTTGGCGACGATCCGGGGCGGGGCCGACGGGTCGGCCGAGGTGATGGTGAGGCTGCCCTCGCTGTCCGGCCGGGTGACCGTGCACAGCCCCATCATCCCCGGCTCGGACTCCAGCTCCAGCGCGTGACCGGGGCGGCGTGGCGCCGCCGAGAAGGGCGCGACAAGTAGCTGCGCGTCCGGATGATCGACGTCGGGGGTGGAGCGGAAGTGCGCCCCGATGTCCTGCACGGGCAGGCTCAGCGGCCCGCGCCGGGTCAGCGCGTACCGCAGCGCGGCCAGCCCCTGCCCGACCAGGCTGCCCAGCATGTGGTTGTAGCCGCCGTTGCCGGCCAGCCGGAACTGGACCGGCGTCGACCGGTGCTCGCGCAGCCCGCGCCCCACCCGGGGCCGGTCCAGCAGCACGCTCACCCCGGCCCGGTGCAGCGTGTCCGCCGGCCCGATCCCGGAGACCTGCAACAGTTGCGGGCTGGCGATCGCCCCGGCGGCGAGGATCACCTCGGCCGAGGCGGCGTAGTCGACCGTCCGTCCCGCGCGGCGGGTCCGCACCCCGATGGCCCGGCCGGCGTGGACGAGGATTCGCAGCGCCTCCGTCTCCACGGTCACGGTCAGGTTGGGCCGGTCCCGGACCGGGTGCAGGAACGCGTCGGCGGCGCTGACCCGGCGTCCGTCGCGGATCGTCGCGGTGACGTAGCCGATCCGCTCGCCGTCCTCGGCGTTCAGGTCGTCCACCCGACGCCAGCCCAGCGCCTCCCCGGCGCCGATCGTCGCCTCGCACAGCTCGTCGGTGCCGGTCGCCGAGGACAGCCGCAGCGGCCCGCCCGCGCCGCGCGTCTCGGAGGCCCCCAGCGGGTGGTCCTCCAGCCGCTTGAAGATCGGCAGCAGGGTGTCCCAGCCCCAGCCCGGGTTGCCCAGCCGCTCCAGCCCGTCCCAGTCGACCCGGTCGCCCCGGCCGTACACCATGCCGTTGATCGAGCTGGACCCGCCGACCAGTCGGCCGCGCTGCCACACCTCGCGCCGCGCGGGCGTCGCCTCCGCCGGGTAGTGCCACGCGGTGCGTCGGTCGTCCATCAGCCGGCTGAACCCCTTCGGCAGCCGCACGAAGGGGCTGCGGTCCCAGCCGCCCGCCTCGACCAGCAGCACCCGGGTAGCCGGGTCCTCGCTCAGCCGGTTGGCCAGCACGCACCCGGCGGCGCCCGCGCCCACCACGACATAGTCGTACTCCTGCACGGGGCCTCCCGCTTCGACGGATACGAGAACCACTCAGAAGGTAGTTGCTCGATCACCGAGGGGAAAGGTCGGGGTCGCCCCGCGCGTCCGTCGGGTCACCCGGCGTGGCGGATCGGTCCGAGTGGCCCCGCCGCCGGCCCCGCCCGTGCGACGCTGGCCGGGGGAGGAGCGCCATGACGGGGATGCGGCAGGTCGACTTCGCGCTCGACACCTACGAGTGCATCGTGCTCTACCCGGGCCCCTCCGGGCGGGCCCTGCCCGACGAGACGGTCCAGCGGTTGCAGGCCGAGCACACCGAACACATGCGGGCCCTGCAACGACGGGGCATCGTGCTGGTCGCCGGTTCGATCGACGGCCCCGCCCGCGAGCCCGACCCGCCGATCGGCTTCGGGCTGTCCCGCACCGGCTCGGTGGACGACGTGCGCGGCGTCATGGAGGCCGACCCGGCGGTGCAGGCCGGGCTCTACCGGGTGGACGTGCTGACGTTCCTCTGCCCGGCCGGCGCGGTGGAGTTTCCCCTGGCCAAGACGGAGAGCTGACCGCTCGGCAGCCGACGGGGTGTCGGCATCGTGACGGCGGTCGCGGCCCGTCCGCTGATACCGTCGTCCAGTGGTGGGGAGCGCACCCGAGGGAGGTGACGCCGGGCGGTAGGATTCCCGGCGCGCGGTCGCCGATGCCCGCCGACACGACGATTCCGGACGATGGTTCCGGGTGTGAGTCCGCCCGCCGGGTGCGCGGGTGTGGCGCGTCGTCGCAGAACTGTTCCGCAATCCGAAAGGGGTCGGCCCGTAGACCGACCCGGAGGAGAGACTAGCCTGATGGGCGTGACACGCCGCGCGAAGATCGTCTGCACTCTTGGCCCCGCCACCTCGTCCCCGGAGCGCATCCGGGGGCTCGTCGAGGCGGGCATGAACGTGGCGAGACTCAACTTCAGCCACGGCAGCCACGCGGACCACGAGGCGGTCTACCGACTCGTCCGCGAGGCCTCCGACGCCGCCGGCCGGCCGGTGGCCCTGCTCGCCGACCTCCAGGGCCCGAAGATCCGGCTCGGCCGGTTCGCCGACGGCCCGCACGAGTGGCGCACCGGCGACTCGGTGGTGATCACCGGGGACGAGATCCTGGGCACCAAGGAGCGGGTCTCCTGCACCTACCGCAAGCTCCCGCAGGAGGTGAAGGCCGGCGACCGGCTGCTGATCGACGACGGCCGGGTGGCCGTCGAGGTCAGCGACGTGGTCGGCAACGACATCCGCTGCCTGGTCACCGAGGGCGGCCCGGTCTCCAACAACAAGGGCGTCTCGCTGCCCAACGTGGCCGTCAGCGTCCCGGCCCTGTCCGACAAGGACGCCGAGGACCTGCGCTTCGCCCTCGGCCTCGGCGTCGACATGATCGCGCTCTCCTTCGTCCGCTCGGCGGAGGACATCAAGCTCGTGCACAACATCATGGCCGAGGAGGGCGTGTACCGGCCGGTGCTGGCCAAGGTCGAGAAGCCCGAGGCGGTCGACCACCTCGAGGCGATCGTGCTGGCCTTCGACGGCGTCATGGTCGCCCGCGGTGACCTCGGCGTCGAGATGCCGCTGGACCAGGTCCCCCTGGTGCAGAAGCGCGCCGTGCAGCTCTGCCGGGAGAACGCCAAGCCGGTCATCGTGGCCACCCAGATGCTCGACTCGATGATCGAGAGCTCGCGGCCGACCCGCGCCGAGGCCTCCGACGTGGCCAACGCGGTGCTCGACGGCGCCGACGCGGTGATGCTGTCCGGCGAGACCAGCGTCGGCAAGTACCCGGTGCTCACGGTCAGCACCATGGCCAGGATCATCACCACCACCGAGGCCGGCTCGATCGGGGTGCCCCGGCTCCAGCACGACCCGCGCACCCACGGCGGGGCGCTCACCGTCGCCGCGTCCTCGATCGCCAGGGCCATCGGCGCGAAGGCCCTGGTGGCCTTCTCGCAGACCGGTGACACCGTCAAGCGGCTCAGCCGGCTGCACTGCGACCTGCCGCTGTTGGCCTTCACCCCGGTGCCCGAGGTGCGCAGCCAGCTCGCCCTCTGCTGGGGCGTGGAGACGTTCCTGATGCCGTTCGTCGAGCACACCGACGACATGTTCCGCCAGGTCGACCAGGCGCTGCTCGGGCTCAACCGGGCCAACCCGGGCGACTACGTGGTGATCGTCGCCGGCAGCCCGCCCGGCACCCCCGGCTCCACCAACACCCTGCGGGTGCACCAGCTCGGCTCGCTGGTCGACGCGGCGTCCGCGCGGGCGTTGCAGTGACCGACCCGGTCGCCGTCGGCCAGGCTGCCGTCGACCAGCTCCTCGGGGTCCTTGACCTGGAGCAGACCGACAAGATGACCTTCCGGGGGGTCAGCCCCCCGGTCGGTCCGCAGCGGGTGTACGGCGGCCAGGTCGCCGGCCAGGCCCTGGTCGCCGCCGGCCGCACCGTCGACCCGGAGCGGTTCGTGCACTCGCTGCACGGCTACTTCGTCCGGCCCGGCGACCCGTCCGAGCCCATCGAGTACCAGGTGGAGAACGTCCGCGACGGCCGGTCGTTCTCCGTGCGCCGCTCGGTGGCGCTCCAGCACGACCAGCCGATCTTCTTCATGTCGGCGTCGTTCCAGCGGACCGAGGAGGGCCTGGACCACCAGGACCCCACCCCGCCGGACGTGCCCGGGCCGGACGACGTGCCCACGATGACCGACCGGCTGTCCCGCTACCCGGAGCGGCTGGGCATCTGGGGGCAGATCCCGCGCCCGATCGACGTGCGCTACGTGGGCGAGCCCGGCTGGGTCCGCCCCGGCGACCGGCCCGCCGACCCGCACCAGCGGGTCTGGATGCGCATCGACGGCAAGCTGCCCGACGACCCGCTGCTGCACGCCTGCGCCCTGACGTACGCCTCCGACCTGACCCTGCTGGACTCGGTGCTGTCGGTGCACGGCGAGGTGTGGGGGCCCGGCGGCGTGGTCGGGGCCAGCCTCGACCACGCCCTGTGGTTCCACCGGCCGTTCCGGGCCGACGAGTGGTTCCTGTACGACTGCGGCAGCCCGTCCGCCTCCGGCGCGCGTGGGCTGGCCACCGGCCGGGTTTTCAGCACCGACGGCCGGCACGTCGCCAGCGTCGTGCAGGAGGGCCTGCTGCGCCGGGTCGGCACCTGATCAGAAGCTGCTGACCAGCTTCACGAACGCCTCGTCGATCGTCGCCGGGTCTCTGGCGTCGAACGCCTTGCCGGCGCTGGCCTTGGCGATCTTGTCGAGGGTGGCGAAGTCGGAGTCCTGGTCGAAGGCGACGCAGAAGACCTTCACCGGCCGCTCCGGGTCCAGCGCAATGTCCTTCAGCAGCCGGGCGAGGTCGCTGTCCTTCGGGTACTCGTTCTTGCCGTCGGTGAGGACCACCACCGCGTTGATCCGGTCCGGATCGTAACTGGCGAGGAGCTGGCGGTGCGCCGAGCGGACCGTCGCGTACAGCGCGGTGCCGCCGTCGGGCTTCAGGCCGCCGAGCTTGCCGGTGAAGCGGGCCTCGTTGAACGGCGAGAGCCGAAGCTCCTCGCGGTGCGGCTTCGGGCGCTGCGACGTCTCCGAGGAGAACGACCAGAGGGCGACCTGGTCGGCCGAGTTGAGCAGGCGGACCGCCTTGCCGGCGGCGTCGGTGGCGACCTGGAGCCGGGACTTGCCGCCGACCTTCTTGGTCATCGAGCCGGAGACGTCCACGGCGAACAGGATGTTCGCCTTCTTGCGCAGCGTGCTCCACCCGCGCAGGATCGCGTCCACCACCTCCGGCTCCGGCGGATCGAAGTAGGTGAGGTTCCCGGCGGGCCCGCCCCGCACGACGGCGACCAACTCGTCCGAGGGCCGGCGTTCGTGGTCGCGGAAGCCGAGCTCGGCGAAGCTGCGCTGCTGCGGGCCGTCCTGGAGGAAGAGCAGGAAGTCCTGCGCCGCCGCGCGCTGCGCCTCGTCGGCCGAGGGCAGCACCACGTACGGGTGGTCGAGGTTGAAGGTGCCCTCCTTCGGGTGCACCGCCACCAGCGGGACCCGGGGCTTCTGGCCCGGCGTGGGGCTGAGCTGCCCCTGGTTGTACTGGTAGACCAGCTCCTCCTGCACCACGACCGCGCTCATGTCCCGCGTCCGCGCGTCTCCGCCCGCGCCCAGGTCCGCCTCGGCGAGGTCGCGCAGCAGGTCCACCGAGTCGTCGCTGTAGTGCGAGACGTTCGCCTCGATCTCGCGGACGAACCGGGTCACCGGGGGCTGCGCCAGGTCGGGCTCGGTCAGGTCGCTGGAGCGCTGCACCGCCGCGTAGTAGGTCGCGATGGTGGCCGCCAGCCCCGAGGTGGACAGGTTGGGGTTGTCCTTGCCGAAGGTGAACCGGCCCCACTCGGGCCGGCCGAAGGCCGCCCAGCCCTGGTCCCCGGACAGCCCGAGGACGTCCGCCCAGCCGAGGGGGCCGCGCTGCTGCACCAGCTCGCCCTTCTCCTTGGGCATGGCGATGACCAGCGGGCTGTTCGCGATCGACGGGTACCGGTCGGGGGTCTGCGCGGGCCGGCCTTCCTTCTCGTCCAGCAGCCGCAGCCGACCGGTCCACAGCGACGACGTCGGCAGCCACACTTGCGGCGCCGGGATCGCCGGCTGCTGTCTGGCCCAGCCGCCCGCCAGCGCCTCCATCGCCTTGCCCGAGTTGAGCCCGTGCACGGTCACCTGGGCGCAGCGCCCGCCGAAGCGCCGATCGCTGTCGTTGTACTTCGCGGCGAGCTGACCGAGCAACTGGTCCTTCTCCGTCGAGGAGTTCACCTCCAGCGCCACGCACGAGGAGCGGTCCGCGCCGGGGTCCGGCCGCACGATCACGTACGCCGCGGCGATGACCGCGAACCCGGCGACGACGGCCACCGTCAACGGCAACCATGGCCGGGCGGAAGGCTGACCGGTGGCCATCGGATCCTCCAGGGGTTCGCGGGGGTTCAGGAGCCGGGGTAGGCCGCCGGGCCGCCCCGGTCGGACGTGGGCGCCGCCCCGGATCCGTCCGGTGCGGGGGCGTCCGGTGCGGTGGCTCCGGGCAGCGCGGTGGCGACGAGTAGACGGACACCGTAGACCACGACGAAGGTCACCGCCCCCACGGCGGCGGCGGTGCCCGGGGCGGTGGTCGCCACGTACCCGGCGGCCCCGCCGGCCGCGCCCAGGAAGATGGCGGCCGAGATCCCCCAGGCGTCGGCGTACTGCCGGCGCACCCGCCGCGACCACGTGTCCCGCGCCGGCCCGCGCGCCGCCGGCCGGTACGTGGTCGGCCCGTGCGTCGTGGGCTGGTGGGCGGTGGGCGGTGGAGCCGGCGGCCTGTACGTCGTGGGCTGGTGGGCGGTGGGCGGTGGAGCCGGCGGCCCGTACGTCGTGGGCTGGTACACGGTCGGCCCGTGTGTCGTCGGTGGGTGAACGGTCGGCTCGTGCATCGCCGGTTGGCGGGGGACCAACTGGGTGGCCGCCGCGTCGGTGCCCGCCCGCAGCGCCGTCTGGATCGGCACCGGTGCCCCGGCGTGCGGGGTGTGCCCCAGCAGGCGCAGCAGAACCTGTTCGGCCGGCGGCCGGGCCCGGTGGTCCTTGTCCAGGCACTGACCGACCAGCTCGCCCAGCGGGCCGGAGAGGCCGGCCAGATCCGGCGGGTCGTGCAGCACCCGGTTCATCACCGCCACGACCGTCCCGGTGCCGAACGGCGGTCGGCCCGCCGCGGCGAACGCGATGGTCGCCGCCCAGGCGAACACGTCGCTGGCCGGGCCCACCTCGTCGTCGCGGAACCGCTCCGGCGCCATGTACGGCGCGGTGCCCATGATCCTGCTGGTCATCGTCTCGGTGACGTCGAGGGCCCGGGCGATGCCGAAGTCGATGACCCGGGCGCCGTCCGCGCCGAGGACGACGTTGTCCGGCTTGAGGTCGCAGTGCACCACGTCGGACTGGTGGATCGCGGCGAGCGCGGTGGCGGTGCCCACTGCCAGCCGGTGCAGGGCGTTGCCGGTGACCGGGCCGTACTCGCGGACGTGCCGTTGCAGGGTCAGGCCCTCGATGTACTCGCTCACCACGTACGGCGGGTCGCTGTCCACGTCCGCGAAGAGGATTTGCGCGGTGCAGAACGGCGTTACCCGCCGGGCGGCGGCGATCTCCTTGGCGAACTGGGCCTTGGCGCGCGGGTTGTGGTGCAGGTCGAGGTTGATCATCTTGACGGCGACGAACCCGCCCTGCTGTTCGCGGCCCAGGTAGACCACGCCCTGGCCGCCCGCACCGAGGCGACCGAGCAGTTCGTAGGGGCCCGCCCGGTCCGGATCCCGCGGACCCAGCGGCGTCATCTCCGGCATCGCTGTGGCTGCCCCTATCGGCCTGGCTGTCTTCCGCTCTGCGCGCTGACGCGTCGTCGGGCACCCGTCGTGCGACGACACCGGTATGGTGCCACGACCGCGCCACCGACGAGAGCCGCCCGGCCGGGCGGTGGGACGAGGGCGGTTCGACCGTTCGGCCGAGGGGCGGCAGCCTGACCGATCGGCTCGGCGACTAGCCTGGCCGACATGCGTCTCTCCGCTCGGGTCGACTACGCCCTCCGCGCGGCCGCCGAACTCGCGGCGGTCGCCGACGGCGCCGGCACCGGCCGGGCCCGCCCGGTGACGGCCGAGCAGATCGCCAAGACGCAGGAGATTCCGCCGAAGTTCCTGGAGAGCATCCTGCTGCAGTTGCGCCGCGGCGGGATCGTGCACGCCCAGCGCGGCCCCGAGGGCGGGTACTGGCTGGCCCGGCCGGCCGCCGACATCTCCCTGGCGGAGGTGATCCGGGTGATCGACGGGCCGCTGGCACACGTCCGGGGGCAGCGCCCGGAGCAGCTCGGCTACCTCGGCGCCGCCCGGGCGTTGCAGGACGTGTGGATCGCCCTGCGGGCCAGCGAGCGGGAGATCCTCGAACTGGTCACCGTCGCGGACGTGGCCAACGGCACCCTGCCCGCGCGGGTCAACGAGCTGGCCGCCGACCCGCGCGCCTGGAGCTGACCGGCGCCACCCGCGCCACCCACCATCGCCACGGATCGCCGACCGCGCCACGGGTGGCGGCCGTCCGGCGCGTCCCATCAGCCGATCGGGGACTTGACCCGGGTCCACCCGTGCCGCATTGTCGACCAAGTCGATAGGAGATACCGAAAAGTCAGGGGGCGCTCGTGCGCAAGCTGCTGGTCCTTGCCCTGGTCGGGCTCGTCGCGCAACTGATCGACGGGTCGCTCGGCATGGCCTACGGGCTGACCTCGTCCACCCTGTTGCTCGTCGCCGGGGTCGCCCCGGCCGCCGCGTCGGCCTCGGTGCACCTGGCCGAGATCGGCACCACGCTCGCCGCCGGGGTGGCCCACTGGCGGTTCGGCAACGTCGACTGGCGGGTGGTCGCCCGCATCGCCGTTCCCGGCGCGCTCGGCGCGTTCGCCGGCGCCACCTTCCTCAGCGCCATCTCCACCGAGGCGGCCGCGCCATGGATGGCCGCGATCCTGTTCACCCTCGGCGCGTACCTGCTGGTGCGCTTCTCCCGGCCGCTGCGCGTCAACCGCGCCGCCGGTGGGCTGCGCAGCCGGTTCCTCGGCCCGCTGGGCCTGGTCGCCGGCTTCGTCGACGCGACCGGCGGTGGGGGATGGGGTCCGGTCGCCACCCCGGCGTTGCTGGTCTCCGGCCGGATGGAGCCACGCAAGGTCATCGGCTCGGTCGACACCGCCGAGTTCGTGGTGGCGGGCGCGGCGAGCGTCGGCTTCCTGATCGGCCTCGGCACTGAGGGTTTCCTGCTGCCGACCGTCGCCGCCCTGCTGATCGGCGGCCTGATCGCCGCCCCGATCGCCGCCTGGCTGGTCCGGATCGTCCCGGCCCAGCTTCTCGGCGCCACCATCGGCGGCGTGATCGTGCTGACCAACGCCCGCACCCTGATCCGCGTCGGAGGCCTCCCCGGCGGGGCCCAGTGGCTGGTCTACGGGCTCCTCGCCGCCGGCTGGCTCGTCGCGATCGTCCTGGCCGTCCGCGCGCTGCGCCGTGTCCGCGACGCCCGCGCCACGGTCGAGGCCGCCACCGGGTCGGGGGAGACGGCGGCCCCGGAGCGGTCCCTCCCGCTGGCCACCGTCGAAGGCTGACGGACCTCGTCAACGATTCAGCTCCACAGCGTTCCGAGCAGCGGCTTCCGCCCGGGGCCGGACATCGCCCGGCCCCGGGCGCGGGGTGGGTGCGGGGCCGGACGAGGTCACTCGCGCTAGGCCGACGGTTTCCCGGCCGCCTCGCTCAGCAACTCCCACGCCTCGTCCACGTGCGCCTGTGTGGTCAGTGGCGAGCCGACCGCGAGGCGCAGCGTGTACCGGCCGGCGACCCGGGTGTGGGTGAGCGACACCCGGCCCGTGGCGTTGACCCGGGACAGCAGTTCGGCGCTGGCCTCGTCGCCGGCGGTGAGCCGGAAGCAGACCAGCGAGAACGGGTGCGGCGCGGCGAGCGCGAACCGGTCGTCGGCGCGGACGTGGGCGGCGAACCGGTCGGCGAGGGCCACCCCGGAGCGGATGTGCGCCCGCAGCCCTTCCACCCCGTACCAGCGCAGCACGAACCACAGCTTCAGGGCGCGGAACCGACGCCCCAGCGGCACCTGCCAGTCCCGGTAGTCGATCACGGCGCCGGTCTCGGTCGCCGCGTTGTGCAGGTACTCCGGCAGCACCGTCAGCGCCTCGACCAGCTCACCGGAGTCGGCCACCCAGAACGCGTCGCAGTCGAAGCCGGTGAGCAGCCACTTGTGCGGGTCGAAGCAGTACGAGTCGGCGTACTCCAGACCGACGTGCGACCAGCGCAGCTCCGGGCAGACCGCCGCTGCCCCGGCGTACGCGGCGTCGACGTGCAGCCAGACGCCGAGCTCCGCGCAGATCGCGCCGATCTCCGGCAGCGGGTCGACGGCGGTGGTGGAGGTCGTGCCGATCGTGGCCACCACGATCGCGGGCACGTCGCCGGCCGCCAGGTCCGCTCGGATCGCCTCGCGCAGCGCGTCCGGGCGCATGGCCAGGGTTTCCGGGTCGACGTCGACCACCCGTACCCCGTCGAGGCCCAGCCCGGCGATCCGGGCCGCCTTCTCGATGGACGAGTGGCCCTGGCTGGAGGTGTAGGCGCGGTAGCGGCGGTCGATCCCGGCGGCCCGCCACCGGCCTCCACTGGCCCGGTGCAGCGCGGCGAGGGTGGCCACCAGGGTCGCCGAGGAGGCGGAGTCCTGGATCACGCCGCCGCCGCTGCCGGTGGAGCGGAACCGCTGCGGCAGGTCGAGCAGCCCGGCCAGCCAGTCCAGCACCACCGTCTCCAGTTCGGTGCAGGCCGGGCTGGTTGCCCACAGCATGCCCTGCACGCCGAGCCCGGAGCTGATCAGGTCGCCCAGCACGCTCGGGCCGGAGGTGTTCGCCGGAAAGTAACCGAAGAAGCTCGGGTGCTGCCAGTGGGTCAGGTGCGGGGTGACCAGGTCGTCCAGGTCGGCGAGCAGGGCCTCGACCGGCTCGCCGTGCGTGGTCGGGCCGGTCGGCAGCGCGGCTGCCAGCGTCCCCGGCGGGGCCTGTGAGGTGACCGGGCGCCGCCCGAGCGTCGCCCAGTAGTCGGCGATCCAGTCCACCGCCGCGTGCCCGGCCCGGCGGAACTCCTCGGGGTCCATGTGCTCAGCCATCCGCCGAGTTGATCAAATCCCGCCGCCGAGGGCAAGGTCCCGTCCGGGGGTGCTTCCGACGGGCGGGGTCGACGCGGCTGTTGCCTGTCGGAAAGCGTTGTCCTAGCATTCGTGCAGCGCGGAGTCGAACTACGGACGTCAATGCGTCTCCCCACCGCCCCAGCGCGGCGCACCGCCACCGCAGGCCCAGGGCAGGCCGACGGGCATCGCGTCGCCGCGCGCCCGACCTCCCCGGAGGCACGCCCGTGCACCCCAGCAGATCCCGTCGCCGCGCCGTCCTGCTCGCGGCGGCGGCCACCACCCTCACCGCCACCGCCCTCACCGCCGGCACCCTCGGCGCCGTGGCGGCCTCGGCCGCCGCCGGCTGCCGCGTCGATTACAGGATCACCAACCAGTGGGGCGGCGGCTTCGGCGCCGACGTCACCGTCACCAACCTCGGCGACCCGGTCAACGGCTGGACCCTCACCTGGTCCTACTCGGCCGGTCAGCAGGTCGCCCAGGCGTGGAACGCCACCGTCACCCAGTCCGGTGCCCAGGTCACCGCCCGCGATGCCGGCTACAACGCCGCCATCGGCACCGGCGGCACCGCGAACTTCGGCTTCAACGCCTCGTGGAACGACGCCAGCAACCCCGTTCCGGGGAGCTTCGCGCTCAACGGCACGACCTGCACCGGCACCACCCCGCCGCCGACCACGCCGCCCCCCACCCCGCCGCCGACCACGCCGCCCCCGACCACGCCGCCCGCCGGGGCGAAGCAGGTCGAGGACCTCGACCGGGGCCTGATCAGCGTCCGTTCCGGCAGCGGGAACCTCGTCTCCTGGCGGCTGCTGGGCACCGAGACCTCCGGGGTGTCGTTCAACCTCTACCGGGGCTCGACCAGGGTCAACGGCAGCCCGATCGCGGGTGCCACCAACCACCTCGACAGCGGGGCCGCCGCCGGGTCGGCGTACACGGTGCGGGCCGTGGTGAACGGCGTCGAGCAGGCGGCGTCCGGGCCGGCGCTCCAGTTCGCGGGCGGCTACCTCGACGTGCCGATCCAGCCGCCGGCCGGGGGCACCACCCCGACCGGGGAGGCGTACACCTACGCCGCCAACGACGCCAGCGTCGGCGACCTCGACGGTGACGGCCGGTACGAGATCGTGCTCAAGTGGGACCCGTCCAACGCTAAGGACAACTCCCAGTCCGGCTACACCGGCAACGTCTTCGTCGACGCGTACACCCTGACCGGCACCCGGCTGTGGCGCATCGACCTCGGGCGCAACATCCGGGCCGGCGCCCACTACACCCAGTTCCAGGTGTACGACTACGACGGCGACGGCCGGGCCGAGGTGGCCATGAAGACCGCCGACGGCACCCGCTCCGGCACCGGCCAGACCGTCGGCGTCTCCTCGGCGGACCACCGCAACTCCAGCGGGTACGTCCTGTCCGGCCCCGAGTACCTGACCATGTTCGACGGCCGGACCGGCGCGATCGCGTCCACCGTCAACTACGACCCGCCGCGCGGCACCGTCTCCTCCTGGGGCGACAGCTACGGCAACCGGGTCGACCGGTTCCTCGCCGGCACCGCCTACCTCGACGGCCAGCGCCCCTCACTGATCATGGCCCGGGGCTACTACACCCGTGCCGTGATCGCCGCCTGGGACTTCCGCAACGGCACCCTCACCAGGCGGTGGACGTTCGACTCCAACGCCTCCGGCAACTCCGCCGCCGCGGGCCAGGGCAACCACCAGCTCTCCGTCGCCGACGTCGACGCCGACGGCCGGCAGGAGATCGTCTACGGCGCGGCCACCATCGACGACAACGGCCGGCTGCTCTACTCCACCGGCAACGGCCACGGCGACGCCCTGCACGTCGGCGATCTCGACCCCAGCCGCGCCGGCCTGGAGATCTTCAAGGTCGACGAGGACGCCAGCAAGCCCAGCTCCTGGTTCGCCGACGCCCGCACCGGGCAGATCATCTGGTCGACCGCCGCCTCCGGCGACAACGGCCGGGGCGTCTGCGCCGACATCTGGGCCGGCAGCCCCGGCGCCGAGTCCTGGTCGTCCGCCGTCGACGGCCTCGCCAACACCAGGGGCCAGAACGTCGGCCGCAAGCCGTCCTCGGCGAACTTCCTCGCCTGGTGGGACGGAGACCCGGTGCGCGAACTCCTCGACGGCACGAAGATCGACAAGTACGGCACCGGCGGCGAGACCCGGCTGCTCACCGGCAGCGGCGTCAGCTCCAACAACGGCACCAAGTCGACCCCGGCGCTGTCCGGCGACATCCTCGGCGACTGGCGCGAGGAGGTCGTGTGGCGCACCAGCGACAGCACGGCCCTGCGCATCTACAGCACCCCGACCCCGACCGGCACCCGGATCCACACGTTGATGCACGACCCGCAGTACCGGGCCGCGATGGCGTGGCAGAACACGGCCTACAACCAGCCGCCGCACCCGGGCTTCTTCATCGGGGACGGCATGGGAGTCCCGCCCGTGCCGAACATCTATCTGCGCTGAGCGCTCGTCGTGCTGGATGCCCCCTGCCCACCGGGGGCACCGGCGAGGCAGGGTGGCAGGCACCGGGCCGCAGCCGCGGAATCCGCACAGCTCCGGCCCGGTGCACCACACCGCGACACCCCCGACCCGTCCCGACCGGGGAGTGCCGTACCACCACCGGAACCAAAGTTACGCGGTGTCCGCGTCGAGGGGGTGACGCCGTTATGAAGACCGTGTTTCGGGCGTTTCCAACAAGGTTCACCCGTCCCGGCGCAGCCCGCCCACCACCTTGTCCGCGATCAACTCGTACGAGCGCACCCGGTCGGCCACGTCGTACACCAGCGTGGTCAGCATCAGCTCGTCCGCGCCGGTGCGCTCCAGCAGGCCGGTGAGCTGCCGGCGCACCGTCTCCGGCGACCCCAGCGCCTGCCCCTCCCGCCGGGCGAGCGCGAACTGCCGCTCCGCCTCCGTGTACGGGTACGCCGCCGCCTCGTCCGGCGTGGCGAGGGGCTCCGGCCGCCCCGAGCGCAGCCTCAGGAACGACAGCGCGCTCGGCCCCGCCAGCCACTCCGCCCGCTCGTCGGTGTCCGCGCAGACCGCGTTCACCGCCACCATCGCGTACGGCTTCTCCAGGAACCGCGACGGCCGGAAGTGCTGCCGGTACAGCGCCAGCGCCGGCAGTGTGTGCTGCGCGCTGAAGTGGTGCGCGAACGAGAACGGCAGCCCCAACAGCCCGGCGAGCTGCGCGCTGAATCCGCTGGACCCCAGTAGCCAGACAGCGGGCTGTAGGCCCCGCCCCGGCGTGGCCGTGATCGGCCCCGGGCGCTCCCCGGAGAAGTAGTTCATCAGGTCGGCCAGTTCCCGGGGGAACCCCTCGGCCGACAGCCCCTCCATCGTCCGGCGCAACGCCAGCGCGGTGACCTGGTCGGTCCCCGGGGCCCGGCCGATCCCGAGGTCGATCCGGCCCGGGTGCAGCGCTTCGAGGGTGCCGAACTGCTCGGCCACCACCAGCGGGGCGTGGTTGGGCAGCATCACCCCGCCCGAGCCCAGTCGGATCGTCGAGGTGTTCGCCGCCAGGTGCGCGAGCAGCACCGCCGGCGCGGAGCTCGCGATCGCCGGCATGTTGTGGTGCTCGGCCACCCAGAACCGGCGGTAGCCCAACTCCTCCGTGCGCCGGGCCAGCTCGGTGGTGTGCCGCAGGGCCGCGCCGGCGGTGGCGCCGGCCGCGACCGGGGCAAGATCAAGAACAGACATCGGTACGTTGATCACGCGATCGTCCAACCCGCCCAGTGCCGGAATTGTTCCCCTCGCCGGGTACGTGTAACTCAACCCATCCCGCGCGCCTGCTCGAAGATCAGGCTGGTCTGGGTGTGCTGCACCGCCGGGTCCACCGCGAGATGGTCCAGCACGAAGTCCCGCAACGCGTCCCCCGACGCCGCCCGCACGTGTAACACGTAGTCCTCCGCGCCCGCCACGTGGAACACCGACACCACCCCGGGCAGCCGCACCGACCGGGCCCGGAACGCGTCCACCGCCGCCCGCTCGTGCGCCGTCAGCCGCACCGACACCAGTGCCTGCAACGGCAGTCCCACCGCGGCCGGGTCCACCTCCGCGTGGAACCCCCGGATCGCCCCGCACTCGCGCAGCGACCGGGTCCGGGTCAGGCATGTCGACGGTGCCACCCCCACCCGGTCCGCCAGGGCGTTGTTCGGCAGTCGGCCGTCCACGGCCAACTCGGTCAGGATCGCGCGATCGACGTCGTCCAGGGCGGCGAAGGGCCGCACATCATTCGGTGCGAGGGGCATTCCACCATCCTGCTCCGAATCATCGCGTTGTCAAAGACCGACAAACAGAATCTTCTGCGACTCTATTGCCGATTGTCGCCCTGATGTTCGACGCTTCCCGCATGACGACCGTGGACACCAGAGCAGTGCACGCCGGCCGCGCCGACCTGGCCGCCCTCGGCGTCCACGTCCCACCCATCGACCTGTCCACCACCAACCCCCTGCCGTCGGTCACCGACGGCGGCGACGCGTACGAACTCCTCGCCACCGGCGGCGCCCTCCCACCCGGCGGCAGCGCCGTCTACCAGCGCCTCTGGAACCCCACCGTCGCCCGCTTCGAGACCGCCCTCGCCGAGCTCGAAGGCACCGCCGCCGCCGTCGCCTTCGCCAGCGGCATGGCCGCCCTCACCGCCACCCTCCTCGCCGCCACCCGGGACGGGAAGCGCCACATCGTCGCCGTCCGCCCCCTCTACGGCGGCACCGACCACGTCCTCGCCACCGGCCTGCTCGGCACCGAGGTCACCTGGGCCCACCCCGACGGCGTCGTCGCCGCCGTCCGCCCCGACACCGCCCTCGTCATCGTCGAGACCCCCGCCAACCCCACCCTCGACCTCGTCGACATCGCCGCCCTGGCCACCGCCGCCGGCGAGGTGCCCCTCCTCGTCGACAACACCGTCGCCACCCCTGTGCTCCAGCAACCCGCCCGGCACGGCGCCGCGCTCGTCCTGCACAGCGCCACCAAGAGCATCGGCGGCCACGGCGACGTCCTCGCCGGCGTCGTCGCCTGCGACGACCAGTGGGCCGCCCGGCTGCGCCAGGTCCGCGCCCTCACCGGCGCGATCCTGCACCCCCTCGGCGCGTACCTGCTGCACCGCGGCCTCCAGACCCTGCCCGTGCGGGTCCGCGCCCAGTCCGCCGGGGCCGAGAAGCTCGCCGGCTGGCTCGCCCGCCACCCCGCTGTCGCCCGCGTGCACCACCCCGGCATCGACGACCCCGCCGGGCTCGTCGGCCGGCAGATGGCCGGCACCGGCAGCCTGCTCGCCTTCGAGGTACGCGGCGGCGCGCCCGCCGCCGCAGCCGTCGCCGGGGCGTGCCGGCTGATCACCCACGCCGTCTCCCTCGGCGGCGTGGACACCCTCATCCAGCACCCGGCCTCGCTCACCCACCGGCCGGTCGAAGGCGACGCCAAGCCGGTCGGCGGTTTGCTGCGGATCTCCGTCGGCCTGGAGGATCCGGAGGACCTGCGGGCGGACCTGGAGCAGGCGCTCGCCGCACTCGGCTGACCGGCGGGTGCCCGGGTCGGGCGGCGGTCCCGCCCAGCGGGGTCAGGACTTCGGGCCGACGTGCCGGTCCAGCGCGGCGACCGCCTCGCGCCTGGCCACCGACAGCGAGTTGCGGCGGCTCATCCGCCAGGCGACGCCCAGCAGGCCCAGCGCCCACTGGCACAGCCCCATGATGTCGGCCGACTCGTTGGTGAACATGTAGCGGGGATAGACGTAGCCTTTGCCGCGCACGGTCACCCGGTTGGCGAACCGGCAGCCGTCGGAGTGGAAGAGGCCGCGAACGAAGTCGCCGGGGTGGGCGGTGACGATCTCGCGCTGCCAGTCGGCGAGGACGATGGGCCGCTCGTGCTTTTTGCCCGGCCCGTGCTGCGGCAGCAGGCAGGGCCAGTGCACGCCGTAGCTCTGCACGCTGACGCACCCCTGCTGCTGAACCCGTTGCACTTTTGCCGCCAAGACCGCTCGCATGGCGGAGTCGCAAGCCTCGATAAGGCCCGGCCACACGTTGCTGCACGAGATCCTCAGGACCGGAACCCGACTCGAGGTGGTGAGGTGCCCATCTCCGAGGTAAAGCCCCAGGAGATAGGCATAGGCATGTGGGTCTGTCGAATTGCCGATACCGGGACCGCAGCGAAAACAGCGGAAGGCGGTGCCTTGCTGCTTCGGCTCAGGACGATGCCTGCACCACTGACGGACCGTCGCGTAGGGGAGGCCGACACTGCGGGCGGTTTCGGCAACCGTGGCCCCGGAGAGGTAGAGGCGACGGGCGCGCGCTCGGATCTCAGGTGGATGCACCCACCCATCTTCGAACGCCTGTATGACAACTTCTGTGCCCCCGGTGGGACTCGAACCCACACTGTCGGAGGTTTGAGCTCCGTCTCTCTTCCGGTTGGAGTACAGGGGCTTCCGTGGTTCGGCCCTGACAGACTACCCACTACGCTAGGGGCGGCGACACCCGGCACGGCGGTGTCGGGCACAGACTGGTGGGAGTGGCTCGTGGCCGAGACGCAGACGGATGCCGAGCGCAGGCGGGTGTTGATCGCCGAGGACGAGGCGCTCATCCGGCTGGACCTGGCCGAGATGCTGGTCGAGGAGGGCTACGACGTCGTCGGCGAGGCCGGCGACGGCGAGACGGCCGTCCGGCTCGCCGAGGAGCTGAAGCCCGATCTGGTCATCCTCGACATCAAGATGCCGATCATGGACGGGCTGGCCGCCGCCGAGCGGATCGCCGGTGCCCGGATCGCCCCGGTGATCATCCTGACCGCGTTCAGTCAGCGTGACCTGGTGGAGCGGGCCCGGGCGGCCGGCGCGATGGCGTACCTGGTGAAGCCGTTCCAGAAGAGCGATCTGGTGCCGGCGGTGGAGATCGCGCTGTCCCGGTACTCGGAGGTCGCCGCGCTGGAGGCCGAGGTCGCCGGCCTGACCGACCGGCTGGAGATCCGCAAGACGGTGGAGCGCGCCAAGGGCACGCTGATGACCACGTACGGGATGACGGAGCCGGAAGCGTTCAAGTGGATCCAGCGCACGGCGATGGACCACCGACTGACCATGAAGGAGGTCGCCGAGCGGATCCTCGCCGAGACCGCCGGCGGCGAGGTGGCCCAGCCGGCCTCCTGACGGCCCCGTCCGGCGGCGGGCCCGCGCGTCGCGGGCTCCCCGTCGTTGCGATTGATCGATACGATCGCGTCCATGTCCTCTCGGCGCCTGCGGGCGATGCCCGGCGTGGTGGCCGCGTGCGCGGTGCTGCTGGCCGGGTGCTGGTCGGCCCCGCGTCCCGCGCCGACGCCGACCCCGCTGCGCCCCGACTGGCGGGCGGTGGCCCTGCCGACGCCGCCGGGCGCTCCGGGGCGGCTGCTGCTGCGCGACGCGGTGGCCTGCGGTGGGCGCTGGTTCGTGGTGGGCGCGGTCGCGGATGCGGCGGGCGTGACCCGGCCGGCGGCGTGGTCCAGCCCGGACGCGACGGCGTGGACGTCGCTGCGGCTGGCGGCGCGCAGCGGGTACGGCCCGGAGAACGTGCTGACGGCGGTGGGCTGCCGCGACGGCCGGCTGGCGGCGGTGGGCGCGAAGAGCGGCGGGGTGCACGGCAATCCCCGGGTGAGCACGTGGCGGCAGCTCGCCGACGGCTCGGTGGTGGAGGTGCCGGCGGAGTTCGAGGTGTTCGGCGGCCCGGACGCGGTGAACGTGGGGCGGATCGCGGGCGGCCCGGAGGGTTGGGTGATCGCCGGCAACCGGGGCACCGGCGCGGCGGCCTGGTCCTCGGTGGACGCGGGGGAGTTCCGGCTGGTCAGCGGCGTGCCGCCGCTGGCGTCTGACGCGGCGGGGCGGACCTGGGCGGCGGACGTGGCAGCGGGAGCGTCGGGTTGGGTGCTGGTGGGCTCGTCGCGAACGCCGGGGCGGCCGGGCGGTGAGCCGGCGGTGTGGACCTCGCCGGACGGCCTGGACTGGCGGCGGGAGACGCTGTCGGACGCGGACGCGCCGGGCGATCTCCAGCGGGTGGTCCGGGCGGGGGAGCGGCTGGTCGCGGTGGGTAGACGCGGTGACGGCGTGGGGGCCTGGATCGAGGGGCCCGGCGGAGCTGCGGGGGCGACCCGGGTGGAGTGGCGGCCGGGCGGGGTGCTGGATCGGGCCGGGGGCGCGTCGGCGCAGGTGGCGGGCCTGGCGGCGGTGGACGGCGGGATGGTCGCGGTGGTCCTGTCCGACGCGGGCGGGGCGGCCTGGTTCTCGACGGACGGTGGCGGCTGGTCGCCGGTGCTGGTGCCGGCCCCGTTGCCGGTGGGGGCGGACCGGTCGGTCGCGGTGGCCGGGGCGGGGGACCGGGTGTTGCTGCTGGTGGATGGCGCGCGGGGCACCGGGGTCTGGTCGGCGCGTATGCCGGACGGGCCCGGGTGAGCGTGCCTGTGGTTTGTTTCCGGACAGTGTCGGATGTCGGCTTTTACCCGATCCTCCCGAGTGTGTGTTACAGCACTTCAGTGAATCTGGCCACTCAACGTAACGGTTAGGTCAACCCCGCTTCTCAGGTCTTACGGCGTGCCCTGCTGGTGGGATAACGTCCCGCCCCAGACCGGGTTCGCGGTCGGTTCGAAACCCCTCCAGCAAGAGCCAATTTCCACATTGCGGCGGGTGATTCGGGCCTTCGGACGGAGGAGGGTACGAGCCGTGAGGCAGAAGCTCGCACGGGTGCTCGGTGGCGTAGCCATCAGCGCGCTCGTTTTCAGTGGCACGGCCGCGTGTAAGGCCGACAGTGGCACCGAGGAGGGTGGCAGCTCCGCCGCCTGTGACCTCAAGATCGGCTTCTTCGGCCCGCTCACCGGCGACGCCGCGGGTCTCGGTATCCACATGCGCAACGGCACCAAGCTGGCGATCGACCAGTACAACAAGGACAACGCGGACTGCAAGGTCAACCTCGAGCAGTACGACTCGCAGGGTGACCCGGCCAAGGCCCCGCCGCTGGCGCAGAAGGCGGTGGGCGACACCAAGGTCGTCGGCCTCGTCGGCCCGGCGTTCTCCGGCGAGTCCGAGGTGGGCGGCCCGATCTTCGACGAGGCCGGCCTGCCGGTCATCACCCCGTCGGCGACCAACCCGACTCTGACCACCAAGGGCTGGAAGGTTTACCACCGGGGCGTCGGCAACGACACCTCGCAGGGCCCGGCCGCCGGTCGCTACATCAAGAACGTGCTGAAGGCCGAGAAGGTCTACGTCGTCGACGACCAGTCGGCGTACGGCACGGGCCTGGTGGGCGAGGTCAAGAAGGTTCTCGGCTCGGTCACCGGCGAGGACAAGATCCAGGTCAAGCAGACCAACTTCTCCGCGGTCGTCACCAAGATCGTCGGCAGCGGCTCGACCGTCCTCTTCTTCGGTGGCTACTACACCGAGGCGGGCCTGCTGCTCAAGCAGCTCAAGGGCGCCGGCTGGAAGGGCACCATGGTCGCCGGTGACGGCGTCAACGACGCCCTCTTCATCAAGGTCGCCGGCCAGGCGGTCGCCGAGGGCACCGTCCTGACCTGCCCCTGCGCCCCGGCCACCGCGGCCAAGGGCACCTTCGTGACCGACTACAAGGCGGCCTTCGAGAACGCCGAGCCGGGCACCTACGCCGACGTGTCGTACGACATCGCCAAGATCTACCTCGAGGGCATCAAGGCCGGCAAGGTCACCCGCGCCGACCTCCTCGCCTTCGTGAAGGCCTACAACAAGGCCGGCACCGCCACCGGTGTGACCTACAAGTTCGAGGCCAGTGGCGAGCTGGACCCGGCGCAGGTGGTGGTCTGGGCGTTCAAGGTCAACGCGGGCAAGGTCGTTCCGGACATCGAGATCCCGAAGGCCTGACCGGTTCTCCGGTCCCGCCAGGGATACCAGACGACGCGGCCGGGAGTGATCCTCCCGGCCGCCTCGTTTGGCCGCACAGTTGGAGCCCTACTTGAACTTCGATGAGTTGTTCGGGAATTTCCCGGCCCTGACCATCACCGGGCTGGAACAGGGCGCGATCTACGCCCTGGTCGCCCTCGGCTACACCCTGGTCTACGGCGTCCTCCGCCTGATCAACTTTGCCCACTCCGAGGTCTTCATGGTCGGTACCTTCACCGCCTTCTGGACCTGGGAGGCCCTCGGCTACGACCAGAATTCCGCCGCGCCGGCCCTCGGCCCGCTGATCCTCGCGCTGGCGGCCGGCCTGATCGTGGCGGGCGTCGCCTCCGCGGCGACGGCGGTGACCGTGGAGTTGGTCGCCTACCGGCCGCTGCGGCGGCGCAACGCGCCACCGCTGGCCTTCCTCATCACCGCGATCGGCGCGTCGTTCGTGCTCGCCGAGTCCTTCGGCATCGGCACCCGCCGGGCGCCGTTCGGCATGCCGACGCTGCTTCCCTCCGAGACGCTGTTCACCGTCTTCGGTGCCGCCGTCACCAACGTCCAGCTGCTGATTCTCGGCGTGACGCTGGTGATGATGGTCGGCCTGGACCAGTTCGTGAACCGCAGCCGGCTCGGCCGTGGCATCCGGGCGGTGGCCCAGGACCCGGACACCGCCGCCCTGATGGGCGTCAACAAGAACCGGGTGATCCTGCTGGTGTTCGTGCTCGGCGGCCTGATGGCCGGCGTCGCGGCGCTGCTGTGGAACGTCCGCTACGGCTACACGAAGTTCAACGTGGGCTTCCTGATCGGGCTGAAGGCGTTCGCGGCGGCGGTGCTCGGCGGCATCGGCAACCTGCGTGGCGCGCTGCTCGGCGGTCTGCTGCTCGGGGTGGCGGAGAACTACGCCGCCGGCCTGTTCGGCGGAGACTGGAAGGACTTCACCGGCTTCGTGCTGCTGATCGTGCTGCTGATGTTCCGCCCCACCGGCCTGCTCGGCGAATCTCTCGGGAGGGCGCGCGCATGACCGCCACCGTGGACAAGGGTCGGCCCGCCGGCTTCAAGGGCCGCTGGTCGGCCATGCCCAAGCAGGTCCGCTGGGCCGCGATCGCGGCGCTGATCGTCCTGCTCTACATCCTGCCCAACAAGTGGTTCTACGAGTACCTGGGCTTCCCGATCGGGAGCGAGTACTTCGCGCTCTACACCACCCGGTCGGACTTCGCGGGCGTGCTCTTCGACACCGCGGTCTTCGTCCTGCTGGCCGTGGGGCTCAACGTCGTGGTCGGCTTCGCCGGCCTGCTCGACCTGGGCTATTTCGGGTTCTACGCGCTCGGCGCGTACACGGTCGCGTTGCTGACCTCGCCGGAGAGCCGGCTCGGGACGGAGTGGCCGTGGCTGGCGGCGGTGCCGATCGCGGTCATGGTCGCGATGATCTCCGGCGTCATCCTCGGTGGCCCGACGCTGCGGCTGCGCGGCGACTACCTGGCCATCGTGACCCTCGGCTTCGCCGAGATGATCCGGCTCTACGCCGCCCGTAACGAGGGTGTCCTCCAGGGGCAGCGGGGCATCCCGGGCATCCCGCACCCGCCGGGCACCGGATCGGACGGCAAGCCGTTGTTCGGGGTGGTGGACGCCCGCCCGTACTACTGGCTCCTGCTGACGTTGATCCTCCTGGTGATCGTGCTGGTCCGGAACCTGGCCAACAGCCGGGTCGGCCGGGCCTGGGTCGCCACCCGCGAGGACGAGGACGCCGCCGAGGTCATGGGCGTGCCGACGTTCAAGTACAAGCTCTGGGCGTTCGCCATCGGGGCGGCGGTGGCCGGCCTGACCGGTGCCGTCTTCGCCGGCAAGCAGACGTTCATCAACTCGGACCAGTTCGTGTTGGAGAGCTCCATCCTGGTGCTCGCGGCGGTCATCCTGGGTGGTGTCGGCAACATCAAGGGCGCCATCGTCGGCGGCGCGATCACCTGGTACCTGCCGGAGTGGTTGCGTGGCGTCGGCGAACTGCTGGGGGTGGAGTTCGACGCGGCGGAGTACCGGATCCTGATCTTCGGCCTGGTCGTCATCGTGATGATGATCTTCCGTCCGCAGGGTATCGTGCCCAACCGGCGGCGGGCGGCGGAGTTCGCCGACCGACGCCAGGAGGCGGTTCCGCAGGAGAAGGTGCCCAGTGAGTGACCCGCAGATGAAGAGCGAGCGCGACGCCCGCAGCGACCGCGACGTCGCCGCCGACGGCCGTAGCACGGTCGGCGTTCCGCCGGAGAAGGGCCCCGACGGGCCCACGGCCACCGCCCCGGCGGCGCGGGACGCCGCGGGGCGGGAGCCGCTGCTCGAGGTCGACGACGTCACGCTGCGCTTCGGCGGCGTGGTCGCCCTCGACAAGGTCAACTTCACCCTCTACAAGGGGGAGATCCTCGGCCTGATCGGCCCGAACGGCGCCGGCAAGACGACCTGCTTCAACGCGATGACCGGCGTCTACCGGCCCACCGAGGGCGAGATCCGGTTCAAGGGGCAGCGCACCAACGGCAAGCGGCGGTCGTGGATCACCAAGGCCGGCATCGCCCGGACGTTCCAGAACATCCGGCTCTTCCCCGAGATGACGGCGCTGGAGAACGTGATGGTGGGCGCGGACGTCCACCACAAGACCAGCGTCATCTCGGCCATGCTGCGCCTGCCGCGGCACTGGCGGGAGGAGCGGGAGGGCCGGGAGAAGGCGTACGAGCTGCTGCGGTTCGTCGGCATCGAGCGGCGCGCGAACGACCTGTCCCGCAACCTGTCGTACGGCGAACAGCGCCGGCTGGAGATCGCCCGGGCTCTCGCGACGGACCCCGCCCTGCTCTGCCTGGACGAGCCGGCCGCCGGCTTCACCCCGGCGGAGAAGGAGGAGCTGCTCGGCCTGATCCGGTTGATCCGCGACAACGGTACGACCGTGCTGTTGATCGAGCACGACATGCGGCTGGTGATGGGCGTGACCGACCGGATCGTCGTGCTGGAGTTCGGCAAGAAGATCGCCGAGGGGTTGCCGGCCGAGGTCCGGGACAACCCGAAGGTGATCGCCGCGTACCTGGGGGTGCCGACCGATGCTGCTTGAGATCAAGGACCTGACCCTGCTGTACGGACGCATCCAGGCGCTGCACGGGATCAGCCTGGTGGTCAACGAGGGCGAGGTGGTCGCGCTCATCGGCGCCAACGGCGCGGGCAAGACCACCACCATGCGGGCGATCTCCGGGCTGCGTCCGGTGGCCCAGGGCTCGATCGTCTTCGACGGCACGGACGTCACCCGGATGCGGGCCGACCTGCGGGTGACCCGCGGGATCGGGCAGGCGCCCGAGGGCCGGGGCGTGTTCCCCGGCATGACGGTGATGGAGAACCTGGAGATGGGGGCGTACACCCGCCGGGACAAGGCGGAGATCGCCAAGGACCTGGCGATGGTGCTGGACCTCTTCCCCCGGCTGGCGGAGCGGCGCAAGCAGGCCGGCGGCACCCTCTCCGGCGGTGAGCAGCAGATGCTCGCCGTGGGTCGGGCGCTGATGGCCCGGCCGCGGTTGCTGCTGCTCGACGAGCCGTCGATGGGTCTGGCGCCGAAGCTGATCCAGCAGATCTTCGAGATCATCACCCGGATCAACGAGCAGGGCACGACGATCCTGCTGGTGGAGCAGAACGCCCAGCAGGCGCTGTCCCGCGCCCACCGGGGGTACGTGCTGGAGACCGGCCGGATCGTCAAGGAGGGCACCGGCCGGGACCTGCTGCACGACCCGGCGGTCAAGGAGGCGTACCTCGGCGTTGCCTGAGGTCGTACCGTCGGCGGCCGGCTGTCCCCACCCGGGGGCGGCCGGCCGCCGACGTCTGCGTCCCCGACGTCCGGTCGCCGGGGCGATTCCCGGCTCCGCCGGCCGTGCCGGCGGGCGGCGATGTCGGGCGTACGGGCTAGAGTCGCGGGCGTGACAGCTACGACGCCGCGCCTGCTTCTCGTCGACGGACACTCCATGGCATACCGGGCGTTCTTCGCCCTGCCGGTGGAGAACTTCTCCACCACGACGGGGCAGCCGACAAACGCCGTCTACGGCTTCACCTCGATGCTGATCAACGCGCTGCGCGACGAGCAGCCGACCCACATCGTCGTCGCCTTCGACGTGTCCCGCCGCTCCTTCCGCACGGAGAAGTACGCGGAGTACAAGGCGGGCCGCAGCGAGACCCCGGCGGACTTCAAGGGCCAGGTCAGCCTGGTCAAGGAGGTCCTGGCCGCGCTCCAGATCCCGGTGGTGGAGATGGAGGGCTACGAGGCCGACGACGTCATCGCCACCCTCGCCTGCCAGGCCCGCGACCAGGGCATGACGGTGCTGATCTCCAGCGGCGACCGGGACGCCTTCCAGCTCATCGACGACAACATCACGGTGCTCTACCCGCGCAAGGGCGTCTCCGACCTGGCCCGGATGGACGCCGCCGCGATCGAGACGAAGTACGGCGTCGGCCCGCAGCGCTACCGCGACCTGGCCGCCCTGGTCGGCGAGACCAGCGACAACCTGCCGGGCGTGCCCGGGGTGGGGCCGAAGACCGCCGCCAAGTGGATCAACCTGTACGGCGGGGTCGACGGCGTCATCGCGCACGCCGACGAGATCAAGGGCAAGGCCGGCGACAGCCTGCGCGAGCGGCTCGCCGACGTGATCCGCAACTACGAGATCAACTGCCTGGTCTCCGACCTGGAGCTGCCGCTCCGCCCCGAGGACGCCCGCTGGGCCGGCTGGGACCGGGAGGCGGTGCACCAGGTCTTCGACACCCTGGAGTTCCGCATCCTGCGCGACCGGCTCTACCAGTACCTGGAGGCCGTGGAGCCGGAGGCGGAGGCCGGGTTCGACCTGACCGGCGAGAAGCTCACCGAGCCCGGCGCGCTGGCCGGTTGGCTCGACGCGCACGCCCCGGCCGGCGTCCAGGTCGGCGTCGCGGTGAAGACCCCGGCGAAGCCGACCACCCCCCGGGAGCGGTACGAGCCGCAGCTCGACGGCGTGGCCCTCGCCCTGGCGGCCGGCCAGGCGGCCTGGTTCGACCCGGCGCAGCTGGCCGAGGCCGACGAGCGGGCCCTGGCCGGCTGGCTGGCCGACCCGCAGCGGCCCAAGGTGGTGCACGACAGCAAGCACGCCCGGCTGGCGTTCGCCGCCCGCGGCTGGTCCCTGGCGGGCGTGGCCCGCGACACCGAGCTGGCCGCCTACCTGGCGCGCCCCGACCAGCGCTCCTACGACCTGACCGACCTGGCGCTGCGCTACCTGCACCGGGAGCTGCGGGTCGACGCCCCGGAGACCGGTCAGCTCACCCTCGACGGCTTCGGCGACGACGGCGAGGCCGAGCAGAACCTGATGCTCCAGGCCCGGGCCACCCTCGACCTGGCCGACGCGATCGACGCCGAGCTGTCCCGCGACGGCGAGCAGTCCGCCCGGCTCATGGCGGGGGTCGAGCTGCCGCTGTCGGAGGTGCTCGCGACGATCCAGCGGGTCGGCATCGCCGCAGACCTGGACTATCTCCAGGAGCTGGAGGCGCACTTCGCGGGCGAGGTCAAGGCCGCCGCCCAGGGCGCGTATGCCGCGGTGGGGCGGGAGTTCAACCTCGGCTCCCCGAAGCAGCTCCAGGAACTGCTCTTCGGCGAGCTGGATCTGCCCAAGACCAAGAAGATCAAGACCGGCTACACCACGGACGCCGACGCCCTCCAGTGGCTCTACGCGCAGAACCCGCTGCCGGTGCTGGAGCACCTGCTGCGCCACCGGGACGTGGCCAAGCTCAAGTCGACCGTCGACGGCCTGCTCAAGTCGGTCTCCGACGACGGCCGCATCCACACCACGTTCAAGCAGACGGTGGCGGCCACCGGCCGGCTCTCCTCCACCGACCCCAACCTGCAGAACATCCCGATCCGCACCGAGGAGGGCCGGCGGATCCGCCGGGCCTTCGTGGTGGGGCAGGGGTACGACTGCCTGCTCACCGCCGACTACAGCCAGATCGAGATGCGGATCATGGCGCACCTGTCGTCGGACGACGCGCTGATCGAGGCCTTCAACTCCGGCCGGGACTTCCACGCCGCCACCGCGTCGTCGGTGTTCGGGGTGCTGGTGGAGGCGGTCACCGCCGACCAGCGTCGCAAGATCAAGGCGATGAACTACGGCCTGGCGTACGGGCTGAGCGCGTTCGGCCTGTCCCAGCAGCTCGGGATCACCGCCGAGGAGGCGCGCGGGCTGATGGAGAACTACTTCGCCGGCTTCGGCGGCGTCCGCGACTACCTCAACGAGGTCGTCGCCCGGGCCCGGCACGACGGTTACACCTCCACCCTTCTGGGCCGCCGGCGATACCTCCCTGACCTGGTCAGCGACAACCGGCAGCGCCGGGAGATGGCCGAGCGGATGGCGCTGAACGCCCCGATCCAGGGCTCGGCGGCCGACATCATCAAGGTCGCCATGCTGCACGTCGACGCGGCGCTGCGTGACGCCGGCCTGCGGTCCCGGATGCTGCTCCAGGTGCACGACGAACTGGTCTTCGAGGTGGCCCCGGGCGAGCGGGACGCCCTGGAGGCGCTGGTCCGCAAGGAGATGGGCGGGGCGTACCCGCTGTCGGTGCCGCTGGAGGTCTCCGTCGGGGAGGGCCGCGACTGGAACAGCGCCGACCACTGACGCTCCACCCGGTCGCCGTGGCGGTCGGTCGCCGTAAACCCCGGTCGCCCCACCGGGGCCACGACCCGTCTCACTTGAGCGGGTCGTGGCCCCAGTTCATCAGCGACCACCGCCACTTCGTGTCGCGCACGTTCCCGGACGGCCGCTGCGCCATGTGCCGGCGGACGTATCCGACGACCTTGCGCATGTGCTGGTAGTCGGCCTCGGACAGCCCGGCCCGGCCGCGCCGCAGCAGGTTGATGATCTTCCGGCCGGACTCGTGCCCGACCGACTCGCCGCCGCCCGCCCGGCCGCCCTTGTGCGAGCCGACCTGCTTCGACTCGTCGGTCTCCAGCCACGTCGACAGCTCGCCCGGCTTCATGTTCACCGTCTCGGCGAACTCCCGGTACGTGTCGCGTCCCCGCTCAGCCCTGCTCACGGCGCAGCACCTCCGGCCGGTGGGCGACGTCCCGTCCCGAGTCGTCGACGCGGATGCGGTACTGCGGCTCGTCCTGCGACGCGTTCACGGTGTGCCCGCGCACGTGCGTCCGCTCGGTCAGCTCCTCCCGCACCACTCCGTGGGCGCGGCCGCTGTGGCTGGCCCAGGAGACGTGGTCACCCCTGTGGAACTTCTTGTCGGCCATGAGGCTGGCTACCCGGGGTGCCCTCGGCCAAACGGCGGCTACGCGGCGAGCTCGGCGACCGGTAGCTTGATCTCGAACGGCTCGGTCAGCTCGATGAGCTCCGCGCTGTCGGCGACCAGCTCGTACTGCCGCTCACCGCTCAGGCTGAGCTGGCCGCTGAGCCGGTACGCGTACACGTGCACAGGGTCCTGCTCGATGCGCCAGTAGAACGGGATGCCGGCGGCGGCGTACTCGCCCGGCTTGGCGAAGCGGTCGACCCGCCGGGTGCCGGGGGACACCACATCCACCGCGAGGACGACGTCCTCCGGCAGGAGCAGGGAACGGTCGGACCGCACCTCGGCGCGGCGCAGCAGCACGTCCGGCTGTCGGCTGGTGTTCGCGTTCAGCGCCACCCCGACGGCCTGCGTGGCGCGGAGGTGGTCGGGCGCGTGTTGCAACAACCAGCGGGCCAGGAGCAGGGAGATGTCCTGATGGCCCAGGGTGGGGGAGGGTGTCACCTGGATGACTCCGCCGACGAGTTCGACGCGCGGGGCGTCGTCCGGCAGGTTGGGCAGGTCTTCCAGCGTGTAGTCGGCACGCTGCTGCCGGATCGGGTCCGGACACCAGGGGCCAGGTGGTGTCGCGATCGGCTCGGCGCTCACCCGGTCAGCGTAACCCCGGCCCTCGCCCGGGGCGTCGCACCCGCTGTGCGACTCCGCTCAGCCGGCGGGCTTCTCCGCGACGAAGATGGCGGTGCCGGGGAAGAGCCGGCCGCGCAGCGGGCTCCACTGCCCCCAGATCCCCTCGTGTTCCTCCGGCCACTCCGGCTCCACCAGGTCGACCAGCCGGAACCCGGCGCCGACCAGCTCGCGGACCCGGTCGCCGAGGGTACGGTGCTGCTCGACGTACGTCGCCGCGCCCGCCGCGTCCTGCTCCACGTACGGGGAGCGGTCGAAGTACGAGTGCACGGCCGTCAGACCGTCCTGGCCCGGGTCGTCGAGGAAGACCCAGCGCATCGGGTGGGTCACCGAGAACACCCACCGGCCGCCGGGCCGCAGCACCCGGAACACCTCGCGCATCACCGCCGCCGAGTCGGCCACGAACGGGACCGCCCCGAACGCCGTGCACGCGATGTCGAACGCCGCGTCCGCGAAGGGCAGCGCGAGCGCGTCGGCCTGCACCAGTGGCACCCGTACACCCGAGCGGTCGGCGGCCGCCGCGGCGTGCCGGAGCATGCCGGCGGACAGGTCCAGCGCGACCGGTCTCGCCCCCGCCGTGGCCAGCCAGCGGGCGGCGGCCGCCGCCCCGGCGCCCACCTCCAGCACCCGCTGCCCGGTGACGTCGCCGAGCAGCCGGGCCTCGGCCTCCCGCAGCCCTTCGGGGCACCAGACGAACTCCACGTCGCCGAGGAACGCGCCGTGCTCGGCCTGGTAGTCGTCGGCGTCGGCGTCCCACCAGCCACGGCTGGCCCGGCGGCTCTCCGCGTCGGTGACCGGGCGCCGCAGCACGCCCTGCGGGTCGGCGTGGTCGGCGTGGGTGGCGGCACCCGCCCGATCGTCGGTCATCGCGGCAGTCTAGTGGCCACCCGGCCTGGTCCCCGGTTCCGCGCCGAGGCGGCCCGCCGCCCGGCGCGGCGCCGGCCGGACGGGGGCAAAGCACCGCCTGTCGGGACGTAAGAGACGGCGCATCGCGAAAGCGGGCTGGATCACTTATGCCCGGGGCTTGCACGCTGTGGTAATACACACGGTAGGCTGGACGATGCGCTCGCGGATCGTGTGCCTCGGCAGGGAGCAGGTGCGCGGTCGACGGAGCTACATCAGATCTCACTCAGCGATCGTTCGGTGTGCCCGGCGACGGATCCGTTGGCGCGGAACAGGTCACCGCGACACCAGCCTGCTGTGACAACCCAAAACCCATCCGACCGGAGCAACCGCCCACATGACGAGCAGCATCGAGGCCCCCTCGAGCGCCACCCGGGTCACCCACGACGATCTCGGTTCCGAGGAGGCTTTCCTCGCCGCGATCGACGAGACCATCAAGTACTTCAACGACGGCGACATTGTCGAAGGCACCGTCGTCAAGGTCGATCGGGACGAGGTCCTGCTCGACATCGGCTACAAGACCGAGGGCGTCATCCCCTCTCGTGAGTTGTCGATCAAGCACGACGTGGATCCCGCCGAGGTCGTCTCGGTCGGTGACCACATCGAGGCCCTGGTCCTCCAGAAGGAGGACAAGGAGGGTCGTCTGATCCTCTCCAAGAAGCGGGCGCAGTACGAGCGGGCCTGGGGCACGATCGAGAAGATCAAGGACGAGGACGGTGTCGTCCGCGGCTCGGTCATCGAGGTCGTCAAGGGTGGCCTCATCCTCGACATCGGGCTCCGCGGCTTCCTGCCGGCGTCCCTGGTCGAGATGCGGCGGGTGCGTGACCTGCAGCCGTACGTCGGACGCGAGCTCGAGGCCAAGATCATCGAGCTGGACAAGAACCGCAACAACGTGGTCCTGTCCCGCCGGGCCTGGCTGGAGCAGACGCAGTCCGAGGTGCGCACCGAGTTCCTCAACAAGCTGCAGAAGGGCCAGGTCCGCAAGGGCGTCGTGTCCTCGATCGTCAACTTCGGCGCGTTCGTCGACCTGGGCGGCGTGGACGGCCTCGTGCACGTCTCCGAGCTGTCCTGGAAGCACATCGACCACCCGTCCGAGGTCGTCGAGGTCGGCCAGGAGGTCGAGGTCGAGGTCCTGGACGTCGACCTGGACCGCGAGCGGGTCTCGCTGTCGCTGAAGGCGACCCAGGAGGACCCGTGGCGGCAGTTCGCCCGCACCCACGCGATCCAGCAGATCGTGCCGGGTAAGGTCACCAAGCTGGTGCCGTTCGGCGCCTTCGTCCGGGTGGACGACGGCATCGAGGGCCTGGTCCACATCTCCGAGCTGGCCGAGCGCCACGTGGAGATCCCGGAGCAGGTCGTCCAGGTCGGCTCCGAGGTCATGGTCAAGGTCATCGACATCGACCTGGAGCGTCGCCGGATCTCGCTGTCGCTCAAGCAGGCCAACGAGGGCTTCGTCGAGGGCGAGGAGCACTTCGACCCGACCCTCTACGGCATGGCCGCGACGTACGACACCGAGGGCAACTACATCTACCCGGACGGCTTCGACCCCGAGACGGGCGAGTGGCTCGAGGGGTACGACAAGCAGCGCGAGACCTGGGAGAACCAGTACGCCGAGGCTCGCGTGCGCTGGGAGGCCCACACCAAGCAGGTGCAGACCTCTCGGGCTGCCGACGCCGAGGCCGCTGCCAACCCGGCTCCGCCGGTGTCCGCTGGTGGCACCACCACCACCTCGACCAGCTCGGCCCCGAGCCGGCAGGCCGAGGAGCCGGCCGGCACCCTGGCCACCGACGAGGCGCTCGCCGCTCTGCGGGAGAAGCTCGCCGGCGGCAAGTGACCCGCTGACGACGACGGGCCCCGTCCCCGCGATCCGGTTTCACCGGGTCGCCGGGGGCGGGGCCCTCGCCGTGCCCGGTCCTGGGGGAATGCCCGGCCCTGCGGGCCGTCCCGCGTCGTGCCTGTCGCGTTGTGCTCGGCCCCCGCATGATCGAGCACGATCGTGGGCCACCAGCGGTGCCGGTGCCCTGTCCCCGGCACCGGCCGTCGGGCCGGTTTGGCTCGGCGCACCGGATCCGGTTGACTGGTCCGGTGTTGATGGTGGGACTGACCGGCGGAATCGCGTCCGGCAAGAGTGCTGTCGCGGCGCGGCTGGCCGCGCTCGGCGCGGTGTTGATCGACTCCGACCGGATCGCCCGGGAGGTGGTCGCCCCGGGCAGCGAGGGACTGGCGGAGATCGTCGACGCCTTCTCCGACCGGGTGCTCGGTCCCGACGGGGCACTGGACCGGGCCGCGCTGGGCGCGGTCGTCTTCGCCGACGAGGCTGCCCGCCGCCGGCTGGAGGCGATCACCCATCCCCGGGTCCGGGCCCGCAGCGCCGAACTCGTCGCGGCGGCGGCCCCGGACGCGGTCGTCGTCAACGACGTGCCGCTGCTGGTCGAGGTCGGGCTCGCCCCGACGTACCACCTGGTGGTCGTCGTGCGGGCGGAGGTGGCGACCCGGCTGACCAGGCTGGAGCGCGACCGGGGCATGGACCGGGTGGACGCCGAGCGGCGGATCGCCGCGCAGACCGACGACGCCCGCCGCCGGGCGGCGGCCGACGTGGTGCTGTCCAACGACGGCACCCTCGACGAGCTGCACGCCGCGGTGGACCAACTGTGGCGGGACCGGCTGCTGCCGTACGAGGCGAACGTGCGAGACCGGCGCGCGGTGCGTCCCGAGCGGGTGAGGCTGACGGACCCCGACCCCACCTGGCCCCAGCAGTACGCCCGGCTGGCGGCCCGGATCCGGCACGCGATCGCCCCCGCCGACCTGCGGATCGATCACATCGGGTCGACCGCCGTGTCCGGCCTGGCGGCCAAGGACGTCATCGATATCCAGCTCACGGTGCCGAGCCTGGCCGAGGCGGACGGTCCGCTGGCGGACCGACTCGCCGCCGCAGGGTTTCCCCGGCTGCCCGGCCAGTGGTGGGACAACCCCCGGCCGGAGGGCTGCGACCGGTGGGAGAAGCGTCTGCACGGCAGCGCCGACCCCGACCGCCCGGTGAACCTGCACCTGCGTCCGGCGGGCTCGCCCGGCTGGCGCTATGCCCTGCTGATGCGGGACCACCTGCGCGCGGACCCGGACCAGCGGGCGGCGTACCTGGCGCTCAAGCGGGAACTGGCGGCCAGCGCGCCGGACACCATGGCGTACGCCACCGCCAAGGACCCGTGGTTCGACGAGGAGCACCACCTCGCCGAGGAGTGGGCCGCACGGAGCGGCTGGCGGCCCTGACCCGTCGTATCCGTCCTGCGCCGCGGCGACCGGGCGTCAGCGCCCCGGCTCGCGGGCGGGCGGGACGGGCGAGGGCAACGCCGGCACCCGCCCCGGCACGAGGTCGAGCTGGGCGTACGTGCCGAGCCGGGTACGCAGCTCCAGCCGACGGAGCAGGCCCTTCTTGTCGATCCAGTAGCGCAGCCGGCCGTGCCGGGTGTCCACCTCGATGACGTCGACGGTCCGGTCGGCGAGGCGGTCCCCACGGATCCGGGTGGCTGGCCGGGGCGGCCTGGTCGCCGAGCCCACCCGCAGCGCGGTGGCCAGCAGCACGTCGACGTCGTCAGCGCCGGGCCTGCCGCGTTCCCAGGTGGGTCCGGCGCGTGGGGGCGGCACCGGCGGCGCGACGAGCACGTCCCCGGCGTACGGCGTCGACCAGACCCCGGCGGCGTCGTAGCGGCGCAGGGTCCGCCCGGCGGGTGCGTCGCGGGTGCCGACCGACAGGTACGCGGCCCGTTCGGTCCAGCTGATCCAGCCCGCGCCGCGCAGGGTGACGCCTGGGGCGACGGGTGCGGTGAGGGTCGCCGCCGCGCCACCCGCGGCGCGCATCCGGGCCGCCACTCGCGCGAACCGGTCCTCCTCGGGCTCGGTGAGCGCTCTGGGCAGCCCCGCCCGGCCGCCCAGCGCCGCCACCGGCCACAGCACCGGCCGGTTGGCCCGTTGCAGTTCCACCGTCACCGGCACGCCGCCGGGGAGGCGTCCCTCCAACCGGTGCAACCGGGCGTCCCGATCGAGCCACCAGCGTGCGGCCCCGTCGAGGAGCGCGGTCCCGGCGGGCCTGGCGGCTGCGGCCGGCAGGCTCACCGCCGGGCCGGGCCAGCCCGCGGGCCGACCGGCGGTGTCGGATCGCAATGGGGACGCCGTGGGAGCGTCCTGCGGTCCCTGCCGGCCGGCGTCGTCGGGCAGCGGGGCCTGGAGGACGTCCACGGGCTGCCTGCCGGCCTCGGCGCGGGCCAGCCACCGGGCGGTGCCGGCAGGGATCGCCCCGGCCGGCTCGGCCCGGGGCGCGGCGAGCGCGAAGAGCAGGTCGAGGGTGGGGCGCAGGGGGCGAGCGGCGGACCCGTCGGCGACCCGCCACCCGTCGACCGGGGGCACCATGGGCGGGGCTGCCGGTGCCGGCACCGCCGTGGGGTCGGGCCGGGCCATCAGCAGCCCGGGGGTGGCCTGGACCAGGCCCCGGCCCCGCCCGGCCCCCGGGCCGCCGACGTCCACGTAGGCCAGCGGCCGGGACCAGTCCACCCAGCCCACCACGTCGGTGCGGGCGGCGGCGGTGCCGATCGTGATCCGCAGGCCGGACCGGACGTCCCGGTGGTTGGTGACCCGGACGGCGGCGAGCCGCTCCGCCTCGGCGGGGGTCAGCGGCCGGGCCGGCTCCGGGGCCGCCGGCGCCCAGGTCAGCAGACCGGCGGCCAGGCCCGCGGCGGAGGCGACGGCGATCGCCCCGAGGGTGACCACGGTGGTACGCCGACGCCGGCTGTCGCGCCGGTCGCTTGCGCCGTCGCTTGCCGAAAGGTGACGGTTCCGGTCGGGCACGGCGTCGGTTGCCGAATGGCGACGGTTCCGGTCGGGTACGGCGTCGGCGCCCGGCCCACGCGGATCCCGGTCGAATTCGGCGCTGCGGGCACCCGGTGGGCGGCGGTCCCGGTCGGGTCGGGGCGTCGGGTCGGGGGAGTTGTCCACGGCAGGATGAACGTCCGGCGCGCGTGACAGGTGACGCACGAATCGCCCCTGGTGGGGCGCTCGCGGCGGCCGGTCTGCGCGTCGCGCGACCACCGGGGGCGCGCACGCCGGTGATGTCCGGGTGCTGCGACCCCCTGTGCCGGGGGCGCCGGCCGTTGAGGCCAGGCCGCCGGCCCGGACGGCCGCCGCGAGCGGCCTACGGCCCATACCCTAGCGCGGTGAGATGTGCCACACAATGCGAATATTGAAGCCGATCACTGACTGACGGTGGTCGCCGCGTTGTGTCGGGCCCCCGGCGTACGGTTGGGGTCATGGCGCTCGACATTCCCCGGCTCGACGGCCGGTTCCAGGTGGTCAGCGATTTCCAGCCGGCCGGCGACCAGCCGGCAGCCATCGACGATCTGGAGCGTCGGGTGCGGCGCGGAGAACGCAACACGGTCCTGCTCGGCGCGACCGGCACGGGAAAGAGCGCCACCACGGCCTGGCTCGTCGAGCGGTTGCAGCGCCCCACCCTGGTGCTCGCCCCCAACAAGACGCTCTGCGCCCAGCTGGCGAAGGAGTTCGGCGAGCTGCTGCCGCACAACGCGGTGGAGTACTTCGTCTCCTACTACGACTACTACCAGCCCGAGGCCTACATCCCGCAGACCGACACCTACATCGAGAAGGACTCCTCGATCAACGAGGAGGTCGAGCGGTTGCGGCACTCGACGACCATGTCGCTGCTCACCCGCCGCGACGTGGTCGTGGTGGCCACGGTCTCGGCGATCTACGGCCTGGGCACCCCGGAGGAGTACCTCGACCGGGCCGTCCGGGTCGCCGTCGGGCAGGAGCTCGACCGCGACCAGCTGCTGCGTCGCCTCGTCGACATCCAGTACACCCGCAACGACATGTCCTTCCAGCGGGGCACGTTCCGGGTGCGCGGCGACACGCTGGAGATCATCCCGGCGTACGAGGAGCTGGCCATCCGGGTCGAGCTGTTCGGCGACGAGGTGGAGAAGCTCTACTACCTCAACCCACTGACCGGTGACGTGGTCCGCGAGGCCGACGCTCTGATGATCTTCCCGGCCACGCACTACGCCGCCGGCCCGGAGCGGATGGAGCGGGCCACCCGAGACATCGAGGCCGAGCTGGCCGAGCGGCTCGCCGAGCTGGAGCGGCAGGGCAAGCTGCTGGAGGCGCAGCGGCTGCGGATGCGCACCACCTACGACCTGGAGATGATGCGTCAGGTCGGCTTCTGCTCCGGCATCGAGAACTACTCCATGCACATCGACGGGCGGCAGCCCGGCAGCCCGCCGCACTGCCTGCTCGACTACTTCCCGGACGACTTCCTCACCGTCGTCGACGAGTCGCACGTGACGATCCCCCAGATCGGCGGCATGTACGAGGGCGACGCCTCCCGCAAGCGGATGCTCATCGACCACGGCTTCCGGCTGCCCAGCGCCGCCGACAACCGGCCGCTGCGCTTCGACGAGTTCCTGGAGCGCGTCGGCCAGATGGTCTTCCTCTCCGCCACTCCCGGCCCGTGGGAGCTGGAGCGGGCCCAGGGTGAGTTCGTCGAGCAGGTGATCCGCCCGACCGGCCTGATCGACCCCGAGGTGGTGGTGAAGCCCACCCGGGGGCAGATCGACGACCTCATGCACGAGATCAAGCTGCGCACCGAGCGGGACGAGCGGGTCCTGGTCACCACGCTGACCAAGAAGATGGCCGAGGACCTGTCCGACTACCTGCTGGAGAACGGCATCCGGGTGCGCTACCTGCACTCCGAGGTGGACACCCTGCGCCGGGTGGAGCTGCTGCGCGAGCTGCGCAAGGGCGACTACGACGTGCTGGTCGGCATCAACCTGCTCCGGGAGGGCCTCGACCTGCCCGAGGTGTCCCTCGTGGCGATCCTCGACGCCGACAAGGAGGGCTTCCTGCGCAGCGGCCGGTCGTTGATCCAGACCATCGGCCGGGCCGCCCGGAACGTCTCCGGCCAGGTGCACATGTACGCGGACAAGATCACTCCGTCGATGGCGACGGCGATCGAGGAGACCAACCGGCGCCGGGACAAGCAGATCGCCCACAACAAGGCGCACGGCATCAGCCCCGAGCCGCTGCGCAAGAAGATCCACGACATCCTCGACGACATCTACCGGGAGGCGGAGGACACCGAGAACTCCCGGATCGGCGGGGCGGCGCGGCAGCTTTCCCGGGGCAAGGCGCCGGTCAAGGAGACCCGCAGCCGCAGCCGGATCGGCGCGGCGGGCCCGTCCCGTGAGGGGATGGCCCGGGCCGACCTGGCCCAGCTGATCCAGGAGCTCAACGACCAGATGCTGGCCGCCGCCCGGGAGCTGCAGTTCGAGCTGGCCGCCCGCATCCGCGACGAGGTCTCCGACCTCAAGAAGGAGTTGCGGGGGATGGACGCGGCCGGCGTGAAGTGACCGAGCACGGCTGACCGGGGTGACCACCGGCGCCCGTTGCGGACGGCGAGCGAGGTATTGCAGCGTGTGATCGATCTGCGTACTCTCCGTCCTGGGAGGCGGGGATGCCGTTGCCAACGAGTCCGGTGATTCGACGTGCGCGACTCGGTGCCGAGTTGCGCCAGCTACGCAGGCGGGAGGAGCTCACCCTTGAGCAGGTCTGCGAGCGGCTGGGCTGGGCGTCGACCTCCAAGCTGTCCCGCATCGAGCTGGGCCAGAGCCGCCCCGATCTCGCCGACGTGCTCGACCTGCTGGACGTCTACCGGGTCGCCGCCGAGGACCGCGACGCGCTGATCGTCATCGCCCGGGACGCGGCCATCGGTCGTGGCTGGTGGAAGACCCTCGGCGGGATGGGCGAGCGCCAGCGTGCGTACGCCGAGCTGGAGGCCGGGGCAGCGACCGTGGTGGAGTACCAGCCGGCCGTCGTGCCGGGCCTGTTACAGACCCCGGCGTACGCCCGGCTGCGTCTCGGGGTCGCCCGGCTGCTGCACCCCGAGGTCGACGTGGAGGCCGACGTGCGGGCCCGGCTGGTTCGGCAGGAGGTCTTGCACCGGGCCGAGCCGCCGCAGTACACGGCGCTGCTGGAGTTCACCGCCTGCGGCCCGGGTGGGTTGCCGGAAGGGGTCTGGCGCGAGCAGGTCCGCCACCTGGCCATCCTGTCCCGCAAGCCGAACGTGACGATCAGGGTGGTGCCGCCCGGCGTCACGACCGGCGGCGCCCATCCGCTGACCCCGTTCGCCCGGTATTCCTTCCCCGACCCGGCCGACCCGCGCACCGTGATGCTTGAGGCGTTGACCACCGATGTCCGGCTGGTCTCCGCCGCCGACCTCGCCTGGTACGACACCGTGGTCGACCGGATGCTCGACGCCGCCCTCCCGGCAGCCGAGACGACGGCGCTGCTGGCCCAACTGGCCGACGATCCGGCGCTGCCGTCGCCGACCGGTCCGGGCGGCCATCCACTGGCCTTCCGGGTGCGGCCGGATGAGGTGGCGGCGGTGCCCCGGCCCCGCCCGCCGCAGGACTGAGCCCGGACTGTCGCCGCGCCGCCACCGGGCCCGGCGGCCCCGAGCCCGTCGGCACCGGTGGTCGGCGCGTCAGGCGCACTGTAGGCGGGGGGTACGACACATTCGGCGGCCGACCGCTACGGCAGGCGTACCAGTCAAGCGCACCCGCGGTGCCGGGGTCGCTCAGGCAGGGACGTCGACGAAGTGCTCGACCAGCGGCGGGCCGGCGAAGTGTGGGCCGATCAGCTCCCGCCACCGGGTGAACCGCTCGGTGCCCCGGAAGTTCGCCTCGTGCGCCTCGACGGAGTCCCACTCGACCAGCAGCACGAATCGCGACGGCGACTCGATGCCGCGAGTCATCCGCACCGAGCGGCAGCCGGGCGTCGTCGCGAGGATCTCGTGACCCTGCGCGTACGCGGCGGCGAACGTGTCCTCGTGTCCGGGCGTCACATCGATGAGCGCGACCTCAAGCACCATGCCCCTGAGCCTGCCACGTCCCTGGCCGGGGCGGACGACGCGGGGGGACTGTCCCGCGCCTCGGACCGCTCCGCTCCGATCCGGCCCGCCCCGCCGCGCCCTTGCACGTTCTGCCCGCCGCGCGCGATCGCGCAAGTTGATCGCTGCCCGGTCGTGCGGGTTGGTGGCGGCGAGGTGTACGACCGCCGAGCGGGCAGCACCGGTTCCGGGGTAGCCTCCTAGGAAGCTCTGCGGGCGGAGACTTCCGTCACGTCGGACGTGGTGGGATCGTCGATGTGCCGGCCCGGAGATGCGGCCGGAGGCCTCGATGGGGAAGAATGGCGGCGAAGGAGGGGAGTATTCCCCCGTGACGGAGTCGTCAGCACGGTCGACCATCGCCCCCGGTGGCGCGACCCGGCTCCGTCGGTCAGCGGTCCACACCCGGGCCGCTGGCGGAAGAGACCTCCGACAGCCACCACTGTTTCGCGTTGCCGCAACCCGCCCGCCCACACGGGGCGTACGGTGTGCCCGACGCCGCGTGTCTGCCGGAGGATTGGATTGAACGTGTCCGGATTGGTGTGGGCGGTAACCCTCGTCGCACTGACAGCGGTTCTGGTCGTCGATTTGCTGATCATCGGTCGCCGGCCGCACGAGCCGAGCGTCCGCGAGTCAAGTCTCTGGGTCGCCTTCTACGTCGGGCTGGCCCTGGTCTTCGGCGTGGGGCTCTGGCTCGCAGCCGGCCCCGGCGTGGCCGGCGAGTTCTACACCGGCTGGCTCACCGAGTACAGCCTCTCGGTGGACAACCTCTTCGTCTTCGTGATCATCATGGCCCGCTTCGGGGTGCCCCGGCCGTACCAGCAGAAGGTGCTGCTCATCGGCATCGTGCTGGCGCTGGTCATGCGCGGCGGGTTCATCGCCGCCGGTGCGGCGCTGATCTCGCAGTTCTCCTGGGTCTTCTACCTGTTCGGCGCGTTCCTCATCTACACGGCGATCAACTTCTTCCGGCAGGGTGAGCCGAACGAGGACGACTTCTCCGAGAACCTGTTGATCCGGTGGAGCCGGCGGGCGCTGCCGATCTCCCGGGACTACGACGGCGCGAAGATGACCACGCACGAGGGCGGCCGTAAGCTGTTCACCCCGATGCTGGTCGTCATGATCGCGATCGGCACCACCGACCTGATCTTCGCGCTGGACTCGATCCCGGCGATCTTCGGCATCACCCAGGAGCCGTACCTGGTCTTCACCGCGAACGTGTTCGCGCTGATGGGGCTGCGCCAGCTCTACTTCCTGCTGGGCGGGCTGCTGGACCGGTTGATCTACCTGAGCATCGGGTTGTCCGTGGTTCTCGGCTTCATCGGCGTGAAGCTGGTGCTGGAGGCGCTGGCCGACAACAACCTGCCGTTCGTCAACGGCGGGGAGCCGGTGGGCTGGGCCCCGCACATCCCGATCTGGCTCTCCCTGGTGGTCATCCTCGGCACCCTGCTGGTGGCGACCGTGGCCAGCCTGATCAAGTCGGCCCGGGACCGGCGGCGAGAGCTGACCACCGCCCGGGGCTGACAACCCACCCGACGCCGAGGGGCGCTCCCGCATTGGGGGCGCCCCTCGGCGTCGGTGCCGGGCCGCCCGTGTCGCGGTGCTTTCTGCGCGGCGGACGTGCGGTTGCGCCATGCCGCAGCGGCGTTACGTCCCGGGCGGTCGTGCGCGCCATGTCCGCAGTGTCGCGGGACGCCGGTCGGGTCAGACCCGGTGCGCGCCGACCAGGGTGGCGGTCCGGCCGGCCGGCATCGCCTCCTCCACCACGCCCCGATGCTGGTAGCAGGCGTGCAGGAGGCGCCGGTTCGCCGCGGCGTCCGGCTCGGCGCTGACGAAACCGATGTGGTGGATCTGCCGGCCGGGCCGGGCGAAGAAGTACAGGTCGCCGGGTCGTTCGGCGCCCAGCGGCAGCGGGGTGGTCGCCCGCGCCTGGTCGACGGCGTCGCGGGGCAGCACCACGCCGAACCGCCGCCAGGCCAGGTGCACCAGGCCGGAGCAGTCGATCCCGTACGTCGACAATCCGCCCCAGACGTAGATCACGTCGCGCAGCCGGGCGGCGACGGCCAGCACCTCCCGGGCGGGCGGCGGCTCGGTGGGCAGGGGCACGAGGTGGCCGTCGGGAAGCCAGAGCGGCCGGTCGTGTCCGGAAGCGTGCACGGGGCGCCAGCCGTCGGCCGGCGGGCCCGCCGGGGCCAACCGGGTGCCGAGGACGATGCCGGCGACGACCGGCTCGCCGCCCGGGGCCGTATGCAGGGCGGTGACGGTCGCGTCGACGACCCAGGGGGCGTCCGGTCCCTGCGGTTCGTCGGATGTGACGGGGGCGAGCTGGGCGGCCGGCAGCCAGCCCGGGTAGCCGCGCGAGTCATGGGTGGCCGACGGCTGCTCGACGGCCACCACGTGCGCCCAGCCGTCGGGGCGCAGCGCGGTGACCAGCACCCGTTCCCCGAACAGCAGCTGGCTCAGGACGCAGTCACCCACCTGCTGCTCGGGGTCCATGCCGGAGATCCAGGCGGCGACGTCGGCTTGCGGGTCGAGGGCGGGACGGTCGACGGGGCGTACCTCCTCGGGGCTGGTCCACAGGGTCGCGACCGCGACCCGGACGACGGCCTCTTGACCCGGTTGCAGTTCCACGTCCACTCCCAGCTCCGATGTCACCTGCCGTGACCCTATGAAAGAAAATGCCGAGCATCAACTGGGCGATCGCATATTTGCTACAGACACGGAGGTGATGCCGAGGCCGGGGGCGTCCGGCAGCAGCACCGTCGCCCCGTCGTACCGGATGCCGCCGACCACCGGCGACCAGGCCAGCCACCAGGCGGCGTCGAGGTCGGAGACGGCGGTGGTCCGGTACGCGGCGACCAGGCTGGCCGCGGCCCCCACCCCGACCTGGCTTTCCATCATCGAACCGACGATGGTGCCGACGCCGTGCGCGGCGGCCAGGTCGAGCAGGGTTCGGGCGGCGTGCAGGCCGCCGCACTTGGCGAGCTTGACGTTGACCATGTCGGCGGCCCGGCGGCGGATGACCTCGACCAGGTCGCGCACGCCGAACACCGACTCGTCGGCCAGGATCGGCACGCCGACCCGGTCGCTGACCCAGGCCAGCCCGTCGAGGTCCCAGCGGGCCACCGGCTGCTCCACCAGCTCCACGTCCAGCCCCGCGTCCTCGATGCCGCGGATCACCCGGACCGCCTCGCGGGGCGTCCAGCCCTGGTTGGCGTCCAGCCGGATCTGCACGCCCGGGCCGACGGCGGCGCGGACCGCGCGGACCCGTTCCAGGTCGCCCGCCGCGTCGGTGCCCACCTTCAGTTTCAGCACCGCGAACCCCTCGGCCCGCCGCTGCCGCGCGGCAGCGGCCAGGTCGGCGGCGTCGCCCGCGGCCAGGGTGACGTCCGTCGGCACCCGCAGGGCCGTGCCGCCGAGCAACCGCACCAGGGGTACGCCGAGCCGGCGCGCGGCCAGGTCGTGCAGCGCGGTGTCCACCGCGGCCTTGGCGGCCTCGTTGCCGGCCACCGCGCGCTGCACCTCGACGCAGCGGGCCACCAGATCGTCGGCGTCCCGCCCGACCAGGACCGGTGCGAGCATCTCCCGGACGCAGGCCTCGGCGCCGGCCAGCGACGCCCCGGTCACCTGCCACACCTGCGGCGCCTCGCCGAACCCGGACCGCCCGTCCTCGTCGACCAGCTCCACGATCAGGGTGTCCACGGTGGTGGTACGACGCAGCGCCGTCACGAACGGGGTGTGCAGGGGCGCGGAGAGCCGATGGGTGCGTACCACGGCGATTGTCATGTGCGGCACCCTATACGGCAGCGTACGACGACAGGGGAGGCCGGATGACGGGGCAGGGCTGGGAGCTGGTTGGCGCGCCGAACGCGCGTGACCTCGGCGGCATGGTGGGTGCGGACGGGCGGCGGGTGCGGACGGGCCGGTTGATCCGGACACCGGCGCTGGGCCGGTTGACCGACGACGACCTGTCGACGCTGGGGAGGATCGCCCCGGCCTGCGTGGTGGACCTGCGTGACGACTCGGAGATCGCGGCGGCCCCGCCGAACCGGCTGGCCGGCGAGCCCCGGGTGGTTCGACTGCCGGTGTACGACGAGGCCCACCCGGTCTTCACGGCGGTGTCGGAGGTGCTGCTCGGGCACAACCTGGGCGCGGAGGCGACGCTGGCCATGCAGGGCAGCCCGGCGGCGATGGCAGGGATCTACCGGTGGTTCGTCACCGGGGAGGCGGCCCGGACGGGCTTCGGCGCGGCGGCCCGGCTGGCCGCCGACGCGGGGAACCTGCCGCTGCTGTTCCACTGCTCGGCCGGCAAGGACCGCACGGGCTGGCTGTCGGTGGTCCTGCTCACCGCGGTGGGCGTGGACGAGGCGGCGATCCGGGCGGACTACCTGCGGACCAACGCGCAGACGGAGAGCCTCAAGGAGGTCGTCCTGTCCGCGATGCGGGCCCGGCAGCCGGAGCTGGCGGAGGCGGCGATCCGGCCGCTGATGGAGGTGCGCGGTGAATACCTGGACGCCGCGTACGACGAGGTCCGGCGGGTGCACGGCTCGTTCGACCGGTACCTGCGCGACGGGTTGGGGCTGACCGACGCGCACCGGGCGGCGCTGCGGGACAGCCTGCTGGACTGAGGCCGGCGCGACGGGGGTCGGAGCGCCTTCGCGCCGGCCTGCCGGGGGCGTGGCGCCTGCCGGGGGCGTGGCGGACCGGCGTGGCGCCTGCCGGGGGCGGGACTAGCCGGCGGGGCGCAGGTCGTGGCGGGCAGCCCAGGCCCGGGCGGAGACGTCGGCGAGCACCAGGCAGGCGTCGTCGGAGGACTCGTCGCCGGTGGCGCCCCCGTCGGCGAGGTCGGTGGTGGTGCAGACGACCAGCACGTACGGCGGGGCGTCGGGCGGGTAGATCACCCCGGCGCCGTGCCGGACGCCGCGTACCCAGCCGTTCTTGTGGGCTATGCGGACCCCCTCGGGCAGCCCGGCGGCGAGGTCCTCGCGGAACTCCTGGGCGAACAGGACATCGAGCATGGCGGCGCAGCCTGGGGGGGAGGCGAGCGGCCCGGGCCGGATCGCCCCGGCGGCCAGCCCGCCGAGCAGGGCCGCCAGGTCGGCGGCGGTGACCAGGTTGGTGATCCCGGCCTCCCGGGCGGCGAAGTCCTCGATGCCGCGCCCGGTGACGCTGTGCCGGGCGCCGGCGAGTGCCCAGGCGTCGGCCACGGCGGGCAGCCCGACGTGGCCGAGGCAGACGTTGGTGGCCAGGTTGCTGGAGCGCACGATCATCCGCTCGGCGAGCCAGCGCAGGGGTGCGCCGTGGCCCTCCCGCTGCCAGACGGCCTCGTCGTTGTCGTAGTGCCGGGCGCAGGAGAACCGGGGCATGCCGGGCCGGGCGGAGTCGAACTCGTTGCGTACGTCGACGGGGGCGGCCAGGTCGAGGGTGCCGGCCTCGGCCGCCCGGTGCAGGGCCAGCAGCACGGCGACCTTCATGGTGCTGGCCGCGTAGTGGGTGGCGTCGGGGTGGCGGGTCCAGGTGGGGGCGGCGCCGAGCCGACCCAGGTACGCCGACATGGTGCCCGGCAGCGTGTCCAGATGCGCGTCGAGCTCGTCCCAGATCATGCCGGTGACCGTAGCGGATCCGGTCGCCGGCGGGCCGGGTGCGGGGGCCGGGCGCGGAGCGGGCCGGGAGGTGGTCCCTCCCGGCCCGCCCGGTACGTCGTGCTCGGCCGTCAGCCGGCGTGCTTGCGGCGGGCGGTCGCGCGGGCGCGCTGCGTCTGGTCGAGGACGACCTTGCGGATGCGCACGGACGCCGGGGTCACCTCGACGCACTCGTCCTCGCGGCAGAACTCCAGGGCCTGCTCCAGGGACAGCTTGCGCGGCGGGATCAGCTTCTCGGTCTCGTCGGAGGAAGAGGCCCGCATGTTGGTGAGCTTCTTCTCCTTGGTGATGTTGACGTCCATGTCGTCGGAGCGGGAGTTCTCCCCGACGATCATGCCCTCGTACACCTCGGTGGTCGGATCGACGAAGAGCTGGCCGCGCTCCTGAAGGTTGATCATGGCGAACGAGGTGACCGCGCCGGACCGGTCGGCGACGAGCGAGCCGTTGTTGCGGGTGCGCAGCTCGCCGAACCACGGCTCGTAGGACTCGAAGACGTGGTGCAGGATGCCGGTGCCCCGGGTGTCGGTGAGGAACTCGGTGCGGAAGCCGATCAGGCCGCGCGCCGGGACCAGCCACTCCATCCGGATCCAGCCGGTGCCGTGGTTGACCAGCTGCTCCATCCGGCCCTTGCGGGTCGCGAGGAGCTGGGTGATCGCGCCCAGGTACTCCTCCGGCGCGTCGATGGTCAGCCGCTCCACCGGCTCACAGGTCTTCCCGTCGATCTCCCTGGTGACCACCTGCGGCTTGCCGACGGTCAGCTCGAAGGACTCGCGGCGCATCTGCTCGACCAGGATCGCCAGGGCCAGCTCGCCACGGCCCTGCACCTCCCAGGCGTCGGGCCGCTCGGTGGGCAGCACCCGCAGCGAGACGTTGCCGACCAGCTCCTTGTCGAGGCGGTCCTTGACCATCCGGGCGGTGACCTTGGCGCCTTTGACCCGGCCGACCAGCGGCGAGGTGTTGGTGCCGATGGTCATCGAGATGGCCGGCTCGTCGACGGTGATCAGCGGCAGCGCAACCGGGTTCTCCGCGTCCGCGAGGGTCTCGCCGATCATGATCTCCGGGATGCCGGCGACCGCGATGATGTCGCCCGGTCCGGCCGACTCCGCCGGCCTGCGCTCCAGGCCCTCGGTCATCAGCATCTCGGAGATGCGGACCCGCTGGTTGGTGCCGTCGGTGCGACACCAGGCGACGGTCTGGCCCTTGGCGATGGTGCCCTGTCGGACCCGGCACAGGGCCAGCCGGCCGAGGAACGGCGAGGCGTCGAGGTTGGTCACGTGCGCCTGCAACGGCGCGCCCTCCTCGTAGGCGGGCGGCGGGATGGTGTCCAGCAGGGTGCGGAACAGCGGCTCCAGGCTCTCGCTGTCCTCGGGGACCGAGCCGTCGGCGGGCTGGGTGAGCGAGGCGATGCCGTCGCGGGCGCAGGCGTAGACGATCGGGAAGTCGATCTGCTCCTCGTCGGCGTCCAGGTCGAGGAAGAGTTCGTAGGTGTCGTCCACGACCTCCTTGATCCGGGCGTCGGGGCGGTCCACCTTGTTGATCACCAGGATGATCGGCATCCGGGCGCGAAGCGCCTTGCGCAGTACGAAGCGGGTCTGCGGCAGGGGGCCCTCGCTCGCGTCGACGAGCAGCACCACGCCGTCGACCATGGTGAGGCCCCGCTCCACCTCGCCGCCGAAGTCGGCGTGCCCGGGGGTGTCGATGATGTTGATGGTGACCGGGTCGGAGCCGTCCGCAGGCAGGTACCGCACGCCGGTGTTCTTGGCGAGAATGGTGATGCCCTTTTCCCGTTCCAGGTCCCCCGAGTCCATCACCCGCTCGGTCGTCTCACCGCGGGCGCCGTAGGCACCGGCCTGCCGCAACATGGCGTCGACCAGGGTGGTCTTGCCGTGGTCGACGTGAGCGATGATGGCGACGTTACGGAGGTCGGTGCGAAGCTGCATGGGTTCCATCCTCCCGCCTGTGCGGATCAGGGGCGGCGTCGGGGTCACCCCGGCGCTTCCCGGATCTGTGCCGAAACCGCTGTCGCCCTGCTTATCCCGGCTGGCATGCTGGCCGTCGTGACCCCCGGGCTGTCGTGCACGATCTGTTGAACTCGGTGCGGGACCTGCCGCCCCTGCTGGTCTACCTGGCCGCCGCGGCGATCGTGGCCGGCGAGACCGCCGTGATCGTCGGGCTGCTGGTGCCCGGGGAGGCGACCCTGCTGCTGGTCGGCTTCCTCACGTACACCGGTGCCCTCCGGTTGGGCCCGGCGCTGCTGGTGATGATTGTCGCAGCGGTGACCGGCGACGCGGTGGCATTCCGTGCGGGTCGCCGGTACGGGCCCCGGCTGCGGGCCTCGGGGCTGGGCGCCCGGGTGGGACCGGACCGCTGGCGGCGGGCGGACGAGCTGCTGGAGCGGCTCGGCGGGCGGGGGGTCCTCGCCGCCCGCTGGGTCGCCTTCGCCCGGACCCTGGCGCCCCGGCTGGCCGGGGCCGCCGGCATGCCGTACCGCCGGTTCGCGCCGTGGAACCTCGCCGGGGTGGCGACCTGGGTGGGCGGGTCGGTGCTGCTGGGCAACGTGGCCGGGGAGTCGTACGAGACGGTGTCCCGACTGCTCGGGCGGGCCACCGGGGCGGTGCTGGTGCTGTTCGGCGGGCTCCTCGCCGTGCTTCTGGTCGGCCGTTGGCTGGGCCGTAACCCCGACCCGGCGCGGGCGCTGCTGGCCCGGGTGGTGGCGCTGCCGCCGGTGCGCTGGTTCGCCGCCCGGTACGGCGTGCTGTTCTTCCTGCTGACCATGCGGATCGGGCCGGCCTGGACATTATTGATCAACCTCTTGGCGGGGCTCGCGCTCCTCTTCGCCGCCGGTTTCGCCGTCGCCTGGCTGCTCGGGGCGGCGATGCGGTGGAGCGGGCTGGCCGCGGTCGACGACGCGATCGCCGGCTGGTTCACCGACCGGCGCACCGTCGGCGCGGCCGACGTCGCGTTCACCCTGGTCTCGGTGTTGCGCGGCTCGGTGCTGATCGGGCTGGTCGCGGTGGTGGCCGCCGGGTTGGCCTGGCGGCAGCGGCCGTGGCGGGCCGACCTGCTCAGCGTGGTGGGCTCGGTGGGGGCGTTCCTGCCGCTGGTGGTCCTCGCCGTGGTCACCGACCTGACCGCGCCGGGGCGGGCCGCGTCGGGGGAGGAGAGCGCGCCGTTCCCGGCGCAGAACGCCGTCGTTGCGGCGAGCCTGTGCACGCTGGCCTGGCTGCTGTCCCGGAGCGCGCGCTGGCAGGTGGCGGTGGCCACCTGGACGGTGGCTGCGGCCGGCGTGTCGGCGATCGGTGGCGCCCGGGTCTACCTCGGGTTGAGCACCGCCAGCGGCACCGTCACCTCGGTGCTGCTCGGATCGGCCTGGACCGCGCTGTTCATGGTCGCCTGGGCCACCCGGGACCGGGCTGCGGGCGGCGGCGGGGCAGGGCGCGAGGTGATCCCCGAGCAGGGCCTGCCGCAGGCGGTCGACGGCGAGGCGCGGCCGGGCCGCTGCGCCGGTACGGGGCAGCGGCCCGACATGGGGTAGGGCCGGGATCGGAAGGGCGGGGCGAGCGGTCAGTCGCGGGTGGCGGTCGGTTCCGCGGGTCCGTGGCCCCGGCCCGCCGGGGCGTCCTCGGGCGTCCGGTCGATCCGGCCCGGCCACCAGAAGCGTTCGCCGAGCACGAACGCGAGCGCCGGCACGAGCACCGTGCGTACCAGCAGGGTGTCGAGCAGCACCCCGATGCACACGATGATCCCGATCTGGGTCAGCGTGATCAGCGGCAGGACGCCGAGGACGGCGAAGACCGCGGCGAGCAGGATGCCGGCGCTGGTGATCACGCCCCCGGTGACGCGCAGCGCCGACAGCATGCCGTCCCGGGTGCCGGTGCGCCGGGCGTCCTCGCGGGCCCGGGTGACCAGGAAGATGTTGTAGTCCACGCCGAGGGCCACCAGGAACACGAAGGCGAGCAGCAGGACGCCGCTGTCCAGCGCGGGGAAGCCGAGGACGTGGTCGAACAGCAGCCACGCCGCGCCGAGGCTGGCGAAGAACGACGCGATGACGGTGAGCACCAGCAGCAGCGGCGCGACCAGGCCGCGCAGCAGCAGCACGAGCACCGCGCCGACGAGCAGCAGGATGATCGGCAGGATCAGCCGCAGGTCCTTGGCGTCGGCCTTGTCGGAGTCGTAGGTGGCGGCGACCGTGCCGCCGACCACGGCGCCGGTGAACGGGCCGGCGCCCTCGACGGCCGGTGGCGCGGAGCCGGGGACCGCGGCGACGGCGTCCCGCAGCGCCTCTACCACCCGGTCCGAGGCGGCGGTGCCCGGCTCGGCCTCCAGCACCACGTCGACCTGGGCGACGTTCGTGCCCGCGTCCCCCGGCCGGGCCGAGGCCACGCCGGGGACGCTCGCGGCGGCGCCGGTGACGGCCGCCACGGCGGCGGGGGTGGTGAGCACGGCTACCGGCTGGGTCGTGCCGGCGGGGAAGGCCTTCGCGAGGGTCTCCGCGCCGGCCACCGCCTCGGGCTTGACCCGGAACTGCTCGGTCTCCGACAGCCCGGTGCGGATGCCGAGCCCGCCGAGGGCGAGGCCGGCGAGCAGCAGCGTCGCGAGGGCCGCGACCGGCACGGGCCGGCGGACGACGGCGGCGCCGAGCCGGCCCCAGAGCCGGCCCTCGCGGGCTGGGCCGCCGACCCGGGGCACGAACGGCCAGAACAGCCCTCGGCCGAAGATCACCAGCACGGCGGGGAGGAGGAAGAGCGCCGACAGCATGGCGAACACCACGCCGGTGGCGCAGGCCACGGCGAGGGCCCGGTTGGTCTCCTGCTCCGACAGCAGCAGGGTGAGCACGCCGAGGACGACGGTTCCGCCGCTGGCCAGGATGGGTTCGGCGGTGCGTCGCAGGGCGGCCCGCATGGCGGCGAAGCGGTCCTCCTCGCGGCGCAGCTCCTCCCGGTAGCGGGCGATGAGCAGCAGGGCGTAGTCCGTGGCGGCGCCGAAGACCAGGACGCTGGCGATGCCGGTGACCTGGCCCTCCTGGAGGTTGATGCCGAAGGCCGGGACGATCGTGTCCACGGCCCGCAGGGTGAGCTGCTCGGTGGCCGCGACGACGACGAGCGGCACGATCCACAGGAACGGGCTGCGGTAGGTGATGAGCAGCAGCAGGGCGACGACGCCGGCGGTGACGGCGAGCAGCGTGATGTCCGCGCCGTCGAAGACCTTCGTCAGGTCCGCGGAGAACGCCGGCGCTCCGGTCACCTCGGCGGTAAGCCCGTCGGGCAGGCCGTCGAGGGCCGCGCGGAGGTCGGCCACGGTCGCCGCGACGTCCTCCTGGCCGCCGGTGGTGGACAGCGGGACGGCGATGAGCGCCACGGTGCCGTCCGGGGATATCTGCGGCGGGGCGACCCGCCCGCCGACGGCGAACCCACCCAGCTCGCCCGGGATGCCGGTGACCGCGGCGCGGTCCGGCTCGGTGAGCGGCCCGTCGTCGGCGCGGCTGACGACGACGATCGCCGGCTCGACGTCGCTGGCGGGCAGCTCCTCCTGGAGCCGTTCGACCTGGGTCGACTGCCATTGCACCGACAATCCGGTGGACGAGACGGGGGCGGGGTTGTCCGGCTCCGGGAACCCGAAGACGGCCGCGCCGAGGACGATCGCGACGGCCACGGTGAGCCAGGCGGCGAGCCGCCCCCGGGCGACGCGGGTGAACACAGACATCGGGTTCCCTCAGGGTTGCCGGGACGTGTCCCGGGTACGGCGGCGCGGTTCGACGCGGCCGTGCGATTCAGCACGCCTGTCGAGTATCTTGACAGGCGAGATTATCCGCCGCTCATCTATGCTGCAAGCGGGACCGCGACGGCAGGGGAAGCGACGGCGTGAAACGGCACGGCATGTATCGGCGGCGCGACAGCCGGCGCGACCAGCTCGTCGCCGAGATCACCAACGACCTGCGCCGGTACTCCGTCGACGCCCAGCACATCGGGCACGCCTTCGCCGGGCTGCACGGGCTCAACCCCACCGACCTGCACGCCCTGATCGCCGTCATGGACGCCGAGCTGCTCGGCACGCCGATCACCCCGGGACGGCTGGGTGAGCAGCTCAACCTCTCCTCCGGCTCGGTCACCGCGCTGGTCGACCGGCTGGAGCGGGCCGGCCACATCCGCCGGGACCGGGACACCGCCGACCGGCGCAAGGTGTTCCTGCGCTACGCCGACCGGGGCGCCGCGCTGGCCATGGAGTTCTTCCAGCCGCTGGGCCGGCGAACCGACCGCGTGATGGCCGACTTCGGCGACGCCGAGCTGGAGATCGTGCACCGCTTCATGGCGACGATGGTCACCGCGATGCGGGAGCACCGCGACACTGTGCGGGCCGCCCGCCCCGCCCCGCTCCGCCGCCCGGCCGGCTGACCGCACCCGCTTTCTCGGCGACGCCGCCCACGTCGGGGGCTACCACCCACTGCGGCTCCACCGAGCCGTCGCCGGCGACAACTCGGTGGTCGGGTCGCCCGGGACACCGCAGGGCTCACCCTCGACGCCTCCGCGCTGGACGGCGGCCGGTTCTCCAGCCACCTCGGGCGGAGACATCCACGACCTGCGTTCCTGCTCCGCCTGGTGGGTCCACGGGGACGGACGACACCCGGGACACTCACGAGACCATTTACTCCCCGGACGGCACCACGGCCCGGCGGCGGGACCGGCTCGGACGGCGCAGCACAACCGCCTCTTCGACGCCGTGCTCGACGGTGGGTCACGCATGGGCGGGCGCGCAGCCCGCCATCCTGTCTGACAAGGACCTCACGGACGAGCTGGCGATCGTGGCCGGCGTCCTGACCTCGGAGAAGATCGCCGCCGCACCGCCGCCCAGCCTGGCAAGGCAGGTAGCCGACGAGATCGCTCGGCGGATGGCGGACTTGAGATTGGCCGGCGGGGGGGGGTGGGTGGTCCCGGGCCGGCACGCGCTGTGACGGCGGCCGGGTAAACCCGGCCGCCGCCACCGGCACGAAGCTAGATCGGACGGACGTTGTCCGCCTGCGGGCCCTTCTGCCCCTGGGTCACGTCGAACTCGACCTTCTGGCCCTCATTGAGTTCCCGGTAACCGCTGGACGCGATGGCCGAGTAGTGGACGAAGACGTCCGGACCCCCGCCGTCCTGCTCGATGAAGCCGAAGCCCTTTTCCGAGTTGAACCACTTGACCGTGCCGGTAGCCATGCATTTCTCCCTGTTCAAAGCGGGAGACCACCGACCGCCGGCCGATGATCGCCCTGTACCTCCCTGAGACTAACTGGCGAAACCCCGATCCGCTGGTCGAAGTGCCGCAGGAAGGCCGGTAAAAAAAACTCACACCGGCCACGCCAGGGGGAAAGCCGCCCGGAGTTCGGGCCGCTCGGGCATGCTTGCCCGGTGAAAGGACCCGCAGCCGCCGCGCTGTCTGAGCTGGAACGCGAGGTCGGCGCGCCCGGGGACGGGCTGGACCGGCTCCGGCTGGTCGCCACCCCCTTCGTCCCCGAGGTGCGGCTGCACCTGGCCGAGGACGCCATCGTCTGGTGGGCCCGGATGGAGGCAGCCGCCGGGCACGCCCTGCCGGCGCCGTACTGGGCGTCGGTCTGGGCCGGCGGGCAGGCCCTCGCCCGGCACCTGCTCGACCACCCCGAGCTCGTCGCCGGACGCCGCGTGCTCGACCTGGCCGCCGGCTCGGGCCTGGTGGCGATCGCCGCCGCGCTGGCCGGCGCGGACCGGGTCGTGGCCAACGACATCGACCCGTACGCCGTCGCCGCCGTCACGCTCAACGCCCAGGCCAACCGGGTCACCGTTGCCGCCACCGGTGAGGACCTGCTCGACTCCGACCCCGACGACACGGACCTGCTGGTCGCCGGGGACGTCTTCTACGACGAGGAACTGGCCGACCGGATGCTGCCGTTCCTGCGCCGCGCCGCCGCCCGGGGCAGTCAGGTGCTGGTCGGCGACCCCGGCCGCGGCCACCTGCCCCGCAACCGGCTGGACCTGGTGGCCAGCTACCAGGTGCCCACCACCGAACCCGCCGTCGACACCCCGGTGCGCCGCGTCGAGGTGCTCCGCCCCCGCTGACGCCCCCGGCTCAGGGGCGTACCCGGGGAACGGATCAGGACGCGGTGGGCTGCGGCGCGCCGGCACGGGGGCGGCGCGCCGCAGCCGGGATCACCAGCCGCGCGCCCGCCACTGGGGCAGCGACGGACGCTCCGCGCCGAGGGTGCTGTCCCCGCCGTGTCCCGGGTAGAACCACGTCTCGTCCGGCAGCCGGTCGAACAGGCGGTGCTCCACGTCGTCGATGAGCTGACCGAAGCGCTCCGGGTCCTTGTCCGTGTTGCCCACCCCGCCGGGGAAGAGCGAGTCCCCGGTGAACAGGTGCGGGGTCCCGGCCGGGTCGCGGTAGAGCAGGGCGACCGAGCCCGGGGTGTGCCCCCGCAGGTGGATCACCTCCAGCTCGCGGTCGCCGACGGTCACGGTGTCCCCGTCGGCGAGGGTGTCCGCCCCGATCGGCAGGCCCGCGGCGTCGTCGGCGTGCACCAGGGGACGGGCGCCGGTCTTGGCGACCACCTCCTCCAGGGCCACCCAGTGGTCCATGTGCCGGTGGGTGGTGACCACGGTGGCTAGGCCAGCGTCACCGACCAGCTCCAACAGCCGGGGGGCCTCGTTGGCGGCGTCGATCAGCAACTGCTCGCCGGTGCCCGTGCACCGCAGCAGGTAGGCGTTGTTGTCCATCGGCCCCACCGACACCTTGGTGATGGTGAGCCCGTCGAGTTCGCGTACGGCCGGCGCGCCGCCGGGGCTGACGTCTCCGCTGTAGGTCATCGTTCTACATCCATTCCGGTGGGTTCGGCAGGGGACCGTCGGGGGCGACGGCGAGCGTCTCGCCGGCACCGCGGCCGGTCAGCCAGGCGGCGAGGTCGGGGGCGGGGCCGGTGATCGTGGGCGCCGCCCCGCGGTCGCCGACGACCAGCTCGTGGTGGCTGCCGTCGAAGCGCAGCACCATCGCCGGCGCGTCGGCCCGGCCGGACAGGCCGGTCGCGACCTCGTGCAGCAGCCGCTGGGCGAACGCCTCCGACCAGTCGGCCGGGCGGTACCCGGTGGCCAGGTCCACGTGGTGCACCTCGATCTCGCGCAGCCGTCCCCAGACCAGCATGGCGGCCGGCCACGGGCCGCGTCGCGTCTGCACCGTGGCCGCCCACGCCTCGACCGGCATGGCCGCGACCGCCTCGTCGAACCGCTCCGCCGAGCGGCGCAGGTCGTCCAGGTGGGCGGCGGGCGGTCGGGACGCGCCGGCGGAGATGTCGGCGGCGCGGGCCGCGGTGCTGGCGTACATCGGGATGTGCTCGCCGGTGCGGGCGGCGGTGAGCAGGTTGACGAACCCGTCGGCGTTGCGGGCCAGGTGGGTCAGCACGTGCCCCCGGGTCCAGCCGGGCAGCAGGGACGGCCCGGCGACGCCCGCGGCGTCGAGGTCGGCCGCGGTGCGTAGCAGGCGGGCCGTGGCGTCGTCGAGGTCACCGGTCAGCAGCAACGGATCTGCGGTCACGACCCGACCCTAGCGGTCCGTTCCCGCCGCGTCGCCGTGGAAATCGCTTTCGGCGCGTCGGCCCGCCCCCTACCGTCGGCGTCGTAGGCGGCACCCGGGACATCGGAGGAGGTGGTGCCCATGCCGGTCGTAGCACGCGAGTCGCGCCACTGCTCACCCCGACACCGGAGAGGTTCCGATGACCATCGACCTGATCGCCCTCGGCTGGGACGCCGAGTGGGCGGCCCACGTACGTAATCGCACCCACCAGCGGCCGGGCCGGGTGGCCCGGGTCGACCGCGGCGTGTGCACCGTGCTCGGCGCCGACGGCCCGGTCCGCGCCACCCTGGGCGCGGCGGTGCTGGCCGCCGCCGCCCGTGACCTGACCCGGCTGCCCTGCGCGGGGGACTGGGTGCTCCTGCACACCTGGCCGGACGGGCCGGTCACCATCGAGGCCGTGCTGCCCCGGCGCACCGCGCTGGTGCGCCGCACCGCCGGCAAGGACGCCAGCGGGCAGGTGCTCGCCGCCAACCTGGATGCCGCCGCCGTCGTCGAGCCGGTGCACCCGGAGCCGGACGTCGCCCGCGTCGAGCGGCTGCTCGCCCTGGCCCACCTCTCGGGCGCCACCCCGCTGGTGGTGCTCACCAAGGCCGACCTCGCCGCCGACCCGGCTGCGATCGCCCGGCAGTTCGCCGGGGTCGCGCCCGGGGTGCCGGTGCTGCCGGTCAGCGCCGAGCGGGGCGTCGGCCTCGACCCGCTGCGCGCCCACGTCGCCCCGGGCCGCACCCTGGCCCTGCTCGGGCCGTCCGGGGCCGGCAAGTCGAGCCTGGTCAACGCCCTGGCCGGGGCGGTGGTGATGCCGACCCAGGCGATCCGCCGGGTCGACGGCAAGGGTCGGCACACCACCACCTGGCGGGCGCTGGTCCCGGTCCCCGGCGGCGGCGCGGTGCTGGACACCCCGGGGGTGCGGGCGGTCGGCCTGCTCGACGCCGCGGTCGGGCTGGACCGCACCTTCGCCGACATCGCCGAGCTGGCCACCGGCTGCCGGTACGCCGACTGCGTGCACGACGCCGAGCCGGGCTGCGCGGTCCGCGACGCCCTCGCCGCCGGGGAGCTGACCGCCCGCCGGTACGACAGCTGGCGCAAGCTGCAACGGGAGGTGGCCTTCGAGACTCGGCGGCGGGAGACCCGGCTGGCCGCCGAGCGCCGGGGCGGCTGGCGCGGCGGGCGTCGCCGGACGGGCTGACCGTGACGCGGGGGTCCGCACGGTCCCTCCGTCGGCACCTCGACGGCGAGGCAGACCGGCGCGCGGGAGCACGGGTGTCGTGACGCACGGTTGCCGCGGCGTCGCCTCACGCGCGCGGGTGGGCCGGGTTGCCCGGGCGGGGCCATGGCCGGGGTCACGCCGCCGCCGGTGGCTGCCCGCAGGGCGGGGCGGCGGTCCGGCGCGACCGGCATGAGCTGGGGGAATGTGCGGGCGCGGGAAGTTGTCGTACCTCGGGGCTAGAGTTGCCGAGGCGCTTCTTCTGCGCCCGCACAACCGCTCAGGGCCGTCCCGGAAGCCCCCGGACCGCCCCGGAGCGGACAGATCCTCCTCGCCTTCTTCTCCCGGGAGTACACGGACCGTGGCCGACCGACTGATCATCCGTGGCGCACGCGAGCACAACCTGCGTGACGTCAGTCTCGACCTGCCCCGGGACGCCCTGATCGTCTTCACCGGGCTCTCCGGCTCCGGCAAGTCGAGCCTGGCCTTTGACACGATCTTCGCCGAGGGGCAGCGCCGGTACGTGGAGTCGCTCTCCTCGTACGCCCGGCAGTTCCTCGGTCAGATGGACAAGCCGGACGTCGACTTCATCGAGGGGCTCAGCCCCGCCGTGTCCATCGACCAGAAGTCCACCTCGCGCAACCCGCGTTCGACCGTCGGCACCATCACCGAGGTCTACGACTACCTGCGCCTGCTCTACGCCCGGGTCGGCGAGCCGCACTGCCCGGTCTGCGGCGAGCGGATCTCCAGGCAGAGCCCGCAGCAGATCGTCGACCGGGTGCTCGCGATGGCCGAGGGCACCAAGTTCATGGTGCTCGCCCCGGTCGTGCGGGGCCGCAAGGGCGAGTACGTCGACCTGTTCGCCGAGCTCCAGGGCAAGGGGTACGCCCGGGCCCGGATCGACGGCGTGGTGCACCCGCTGACCGAGCCGCCGAAGCTCAAGAAGCAGGAGAAGCACACCATCGAGGTGGTGATCGACCGGCTCACCGTCAAGCCGAGCGCCAAGCGGCGGCTGACCGACTCGGTCGAGGCCGCGCTCGGCCTCTCCGGCGGCCTGGTGCTGCTCGACTTCGTCGACCTCGCAGAGGACGACCCCGACCGCGAGCGTCGCTACTCAGAGCACCTGGCCTGCCCCAACGACCACCCCCTGGCGATCGAGGACCTGGAGCCCCGGGTCTTCTCCTTCAACGCCCCGTACGGCGCCTGCCCCGAGTGCACCGGCCTGGGCACCAGGAAGGAGATCGACCCGGAGCTGGTCGTCCCCGACCCGGAGCGCAGCCTGCGCGAGGGCGCGATCCAGCCCTGGTCCACCGGGCACAACCTGGAATACTTCCTGCGCCTGCTGGAGGCCCTCGGCGAAGCCGAGCACTTCGACGTCGACACGCCGTGGCGGGCCCTGCCGGCGCGGGCGCAGAAGACCATCCTGCACGGCTCCGGCGACCAGGTGCACGTGCGCTACCGCAACAAGTTCGGCCGCGAGCGTTCCTACTACACCGGCTTCGAGGGCGTGGTGCAGTGGATCGAGCGCCGGCACACCGACACCGAGTCGGAGTGGTCGCGGGAGAAGTACGAGGGCTACATGCGCGACGTGCCCTGCGCGGCCTGCGGCGGGGCCCGGCTCAAGCCGGAGGTGCTCGCGGTCACCCTGGCCGGCAAGAGCATCGCCGAGGTCTGCAACCTGTCGGTGGGCGAGTGCGCCGAGCTGCTGGCCGGCATCGAGCTGACCGACCGGCAGAAGATGATCGCCGAGCGGGTGCTCAAGGAGATCAACGCCCGGCTGAAGTTCCTGCTCGACGTCGGGCTGGACTACCTCTCCCTGGACCGCCCGGCCGGCACCCTCTCCGGCGGCGAGGCGCAGCGCATCCGGCTGGCCACCCAGATCGGCTCCGGCCTGGTCGGCGTGCTCTACGTGCTCGACGAGCCGTCCATCGGCCTGCACCAGCGGGACAACCACCGGCTCATCGAGACCCTGATCCGGCTGCGCGGCCTGGGCAACACGCTGATCGTGGTCGAGCACGACGAGGACACCATCCGCGCCGCCGACTGGATCGTCGACATCGGCCCGGGCGCGGGCGAGCACGGCGGCCGGATCGTGCACTCCGGCTCGGTGCCCGCCCTGCTGGAGAACCCGGAGTCGGTCACCGGGGCGTACCTGTCGGGGCGCCGGGAGATCCCGACGCCGAGCCGGCGCCGGCCGCAGACGCCGGAGCGGGAGCTGGTGGTGCACGGCGCGCGTGAGCACAACCTGCGAAACCTGACCGTGTCGTTCCCGCTGGGCCAGCTCATCGCGGTCACCGGGGTCAGCGGCTCGGGCAAGTCGACGCTGGTCAACGACATCCTGCACGCGGTGCTGGCCAACCAGATCAACGGGGCCCGGCACGTGCCGGGCCGGCACACCCGGATCACCGGCCTGGAGCACGTGGACAAGGTCGTCGGCGTCGACCAGTCGCCGATCGGCCGGACGCCGCGCTCCAACCCGGCCACCTACACCGGCGTCTGGGACCACGTCCGCAAGCTCTTCGCCGAGACCACCGAGGCCAAGGTCCGGGGGTACGGGCCGGGCCGGTTCTCGTTCAACGTCAAGGGCGGCCGGTGCGAGGCGTGCTCCGGCGACGGCACGATCAAGATCGAGATGAACTTCCTGCCCGACGTGTACGTCCCGTGCGAGGTCTGCAAGGGCGCCCGGTACAACCGGGAGACCCTTGAGGTGCACTACAAGGGCAGGACCGTCTCCGACGTGCTGGAGATGCCCATCGAGGAGGCGGCGGAGTTCTTCTCCGCCATCCCGGCCATCCACCGGCACCTCAAGACGCTGGTCGACGTGGGCCTGGGCTACGTCCGGCTGGGTCAGCCCGCGCCGACGCTGTCCGGCGGCGAGGCGCAGCGGGTCAAGCTCGCCTCCGAGCTGCAGAAACGCTCCACCGGCCGGACGGTGTACGTGCTCGACGAGCCGACCACCGGCCTGCACTTCGAGGACATCCGCAAGTTGCTGATGGTGCTGGAGGGCCTGGTCGAAAAGGGCAACACCGTCATCACCATCGAGCACAACCTCGACGTGATCAAGACGGCCGACTGGCTGATCGACATGGGGCCGGAGGGCGGCCACCGGGGCGGCAGCGTGCTGGCCACCGGCACCCCGGAGGAGGTCGCCGAGGTGCCCGAGAGCCACACCGGCCAGTTCCTGCGCCAGGTGCTCAGGCTCGACGGCGAGGCCAAGGGCGCCAAGGCGGCCACCGGCCGGGCCGCGAAGGCCAACGGCACCACCCGCGCCCGCCCCGGCCGGAAGGCCACGGCCGGGGCGCGCTGACCCCTGGACCGGCCCCGGGCCGGCGACGCGGCGGTCTCCCGGCGACGGGCACCGCCGCGTGCCGGCCCGTCAACCCCGGGGAGCAGCGCGACCTGTTCGCCGCCGCCGGCATCGCCACCGACCGAAGCGATCACGGTGGTCTATTCGTTGAACCGTCAGGCCCCGTGATCCGTGGACAGCGGGTACGGCCGCTGATCGTGACGGCGGCGACAGTCGAGAGAGAGGCCAGACATGAGTGACGAGCAGACGCAGACTCCTCCGGGCACGCAGACACGCCGCGCCCTCCTCGCCGGTGCCGGCGCGGTGGGCGCGGCGGTCGTCCTGTCGGCCTGCGGGAGCGACGACGACACCGCCGGCGGCTCCGCCCCGACCAGCGGCGGCCCGGGCGCGACCGGCGCGGGCGACGCCGCCGGCGGCAACCGGGACACGTCCGCCCCGCTGGCCCGCACCGCCGACATCCCGGTCGGCGGCGGCGCGGTGTACGCCAGCAAGGGCGTGGTGATCACCCAGCCCGAGGCCGGCACGTTCAAGGGCTTCGACCCGATCTGCACCCACCAGGGCTGCCCGGTGTCGAACGTCGACGGCGGCACCATCAACTGCACCTGCCACAACAGCAAGTTCTCCATCACCGACGGCTCGGTGAAGGGGGGCCCGGCGACGAAGCCGCTGGCGGCCAAGGAGATCAAGGTCGACGGCGACCAGATCACCCTCGCCTGACAGCGGCGGCCGGCACGGATGATCCGTGCCGGCCGCCGCGCGGGGGTCAGCGGGCGTACACCGACATCTCCCACAGCGAGAAGCCGTACTCGGTGCCCCGGGTCAGGCCGCGCATCCGCACGTACCGGGCGGTCCCGCTCGGGAACGCCGCCACGTCGGTGCCGCCGTCGCCGGCCGTGGTCGACCAGGCCGTGCGCCAGGTCGTCCCGTCGGCGGACACCTCGATCCGGTACGACCGGGCGTACGCCGCCTCCCAGTCCAGCACCACCCGGCCCACGGCTCGGGCGGAGCCCAGGTCGACGGTGAGCGTCTGGTCGTCGTTGCGGGAGCTGGCCCACCGGGTGCCGAGGTCCCCGTCGACCGCCCTGGCCGCGGGGTAGCCGAACTGGTTGCTCGACGCGGTCACCGACCGGCCGGCGGCGAGGTTGGTCACGTCGTCGCCGCGTTTGGCCGGGAACGAGACCACCTGCTGGTAGGTGGGCCGGTTCTGCCAGGCGATCGTGGCGTGCTTGATCCCGCCCAGCGGCGACTGGATGATCGCGTCGGCGCACCACTGGTCGCCGGCCGAGCAGGTGGCGTCGCCGGGGTAGACCTGGGCGGCCGGGGTGGCCGCCGCGCCGCGCAGCGTGTCGAGCAGGATCTGCCGGCAGCCGGCGAGGGTTCCGCCGCCGCAGTACGTGCGGCCGAGGCCGCCGGCGACCGGGTCGCCGAGCACCGCACGCAGGTCCTTGTCGACGTACCCCCACCAGCCGTACTGGAACGACGAGCCCTTGTGTGACTGGGCCTCGGAGGGGGACTCGTTGATCTGGAGGGTGTTGACCAGCGCCTGGTAGAGGTCCGGGCCGAGCGGCGCGGAGAACATCCCCCGCACCAGCAGCGGCCACCAGGCGTCGAAGGTGCGGATGGCGTCGGCGTGCTGGTACACCTTCGAGCCCTTGGCCGTCTCCACCCGCAGCGCGCCGGCCTGCCGCCACGCCTTCAGCCGGCCGATCTCGGCGGCCAGGGCGGCGTCGCCGACGGGCTGGCTCTCCAGCACCCGGATCAGCTCGTCGAGCACCTCGGCGCCGCGCAGGTCGGTCAGCCCGGCCTGCTCCACGAGGCTGGTCAGCGACGCCCGGTCGAACTTCTTCCCCGTCGCGAGGGCCGCCTTGAGCGGCCGGTCGAGCAGGTTGCCCCGGTGCACGGCACCGAAGCTGAAGTTGCCGTCGGCCCCCCCGAAGTCCTTGGCCTGCTTGTTGTTCCAGCTCACGTAGTAGTCCTGGTCGACCGAGTTGGGGTGGGCGGCCAGCGGGGCGTACGTCGCGGTGTTCGTCGCCGGCTGGTAGCCCTGCCACTCGTACGCGGCCTCGGCCTTCATCGGCAGGTTCGGGTTCGACCCGGCGGCGCGCATCGGGTTGAGCCCGGAGTTGAAGTACGCCGACTGGGTGGAGTTGACGTAGAACCAGTTGAACGCGTACTCGACGTTGTTCGCCGAGGCGATGAAGGCGTCGGCGGAGCCCATCTGGGCCGGGTCGTTGAACATCTGGAAGCCGATCGCGGAGTCGGCCTCGTGCCGGTAGGTGGAGCGGAGCTGGGTGAACGCGTGCGGCTTGCCGCCGACGGTCCCGCGCCAGGCGACCAGGCCGAGCTTCGTGCGCCAGGCGGTGAGCTTGTACGACCCGGCGGGCGTGCTGTCGGCGGTCGTCGGGTTCCACTTGTTGATGTGCGCGAGCTGCTCCATCGCCAGGCACTGGCCACGGTAGAGGTAGTGGGCGCTGGCCAGGGTGGGCGCGCTGCCGTCGGTGGTGCACAGCGGCACCGCGTAGGTGTCGGTGATGTCGTGGGTCGACGAGGTGGCGCTCCAGGCGTAGTCCTGGCCCCGGCCGAGCAGCACGTAGAGGTTCAGGCCGGCGAACGCGGCCCCCCGGGCGCTGATCCCCGGGCCCTGCAACTCCTGGATCATCAGTAGCTGCGGGGAGAAGTAGCCGGTCTGCGGCCCGAACACGGCGACCGGGTGGCCGGTCGCGGAGTTGGCGGCGGAGACCAGGGCCGCGTTGGACATGCCCCGGTGCGCCGGGTCGATGGTCAGCCCGGACAGCGCGGCGGCCAGATCGGAGCCCTTGCCGGCGGTGGTGGTGGCGGAGCCGGTGGGGTCGGTGAAGACCGGTTCGACCTTGGCGGAGCCGGCGTCGGGCAGCGCCACGCTGGCCGCGTCCGGGGAGGCGCTGCCGTACGGGAAGCTCTGCCCGTTGTGCAGGGTCAGCACCGTCTCCGGGTCGTTCTGGTTGCGGAAGGCCGCCCACACCTTGTCGCCCTCGACGGGGCCGTACTTGGCCCGGGCGGCGATGCGGACCAACGCGGACTGCATCTCGTTGCCGCCTCCGCCGCCGAACAGGCCGCCGACCACGCCGGCGATGGCGATCAGGTCGGTCATCCGGAACGGCTCGGGGCCACCCTTGTTGGTGATCGCGTCGAGGTGCCCGGTCAGCACGTACTCGCCGGGGCAGTTGCGGTTGGCCATGCAGACGCCGATGTAGGCGTTGATGCCGGCGATGTACTCCTGCACGTCGGTGTAGAGCTGCGCGCCGCGCGGGCCCTTCGTGCGCAGCGCGTCGACCTGCGTCTGGAGGTCCGCGTCGGTGTAGGGCGAGTTGCGCCAGACGCTCTGCTCCAGGGCCCGGTTGCCCGGAGACCCGCCGGCGAACGGGGTGAGGGTTCCCCGGCCGACGTGGCGCAGCAGGTCCATGGTGAACAGCCGGTCCTCGGCGCCGGCGTACCCGGCGCCGTACATGGTGCCGCCGCGGGTGGTGCCGGTGACGTGGGGGACGCCGGTCGCCCTGTCCCGCAGGATGCGTACGTCGGAGCGGGGCGAGTAGTCGCGTTCGACCTGGCCGGCCGGGACGCCGAAGGAGGCGTCGTTGAAGAAGCTGCCGATCTGCTCCTCACGCAGCCCGGCGTAGCCGTAGACCAGGTCGGCGTACTTGCCGAGCTGGTCGGCGGAGTGCCGGGGCAGGGTGCCGAGGCTCTGGTTGGCGAGGATCTCGACGAGGGTGGCGTTGCCGTTCTGGCCGGGCGGCACGATGTCGCCGCACTCGCCCAGGCAGTAGTCGTTGCCGGCGAACGCGCTGGTGGTGGCGGTGGCGGCGGGGTTGGCCGGCGCACCCACGGCGGGAGTCGGGGTGGGGGAGGCGACGAGCAGGGCCGCGACGCCGACGGCGGCGGTCGCGCCGGCCAGCAGGCGGCGTGTGGTGGTGGGACGGGGCATGGTGATCCTCCGGGGGGATGGGGATCATGGCGAGGGACGGATGCCGATCATTACGTGAAGAACATTCAGTTACCGGATGGTAATCTCCATGCCTCGATATTGGAAGACACCAATCCGCGCACCGGCCGTCGGTCATCCGTGAGTGTTGAGCCGGGCGAATTCATTCGATACCCTTCGATCCCCCGAGCCGGTGCCGGCCGGACCCGGTCCCGCTGTCGAGAAGGGACGTCGGATGAGACCCGCCCGCCTGCTGGCCCCCGTGGCGCTGCTCGCCGCTCTGCTGCTCCCGTCCGCGCCCGCCGTCGCCGCGCCCGCCCCGGCATCCGCGCCGGCGCCGGCCGCCGTCACGTCCGGCGCCTTCTCGGTGCTCACCTACAACGTCGCCGGCCTGCCCGAACCGCTGTCCGGCAGCAAGCCGGCGGTCAACACCCGGCCCATCGGCGAGCGGGTCAACGCGTACGACATCGTGCACGTCCAGGAGGACTTCAACTACCACGCCGACCTGTACGCCACCGACCAGCACCCGCACCGCACGCCGACCAGCGGCGGGGTGCCCATCGGCGACGGCCTCAACACGATGTCCAACTACCCGGTGTCGGACTTCGTCCGGGTCAAGTGGGACGACTGCAACGGCTTCGACTGTCTCACCCCGAAGGGCTTCAGCCGGTCCCGGGTCCGGCTCGCCGAGGGCGTCTTCGTCGACCTCTACGACGTGCACACCAACGCCGGCACGACCGAGGCCGACCTCGCCGCCCGCCGGTCCAACGTCAGCCAGCTCTCCGCGTACGTCGCGGCCAACTCCGCCGGCAACGCGGTGATCGTGATGGGCGACCTGAACTCCCGCTACACCCGCGTCGGCGACACCATCCGCGACCTGGTGGCCGCCAACGGCCTCACCGACGCGTGGGTGCGCCAGGAACGCGGCGGGGTGCCCCCGGCGATCGGCAGCCCGGCGCTGACCTGCGACCCGGCGAACGTCACCGACGCCTGCGAGGTGGTCGACAAGATCCTCTACCGGAGCAACCGGCTGGTCCGGCTCGGCCTGACCCGCTACCACAACGAGCACGCCCGGTTCCTGGACCCGGCCGGCGACCCGCTGTCCGACCACTACCCGCACGCCGCCTGGTTCACCTGGACCCTCGACCCCGGCCTGCGGGCCAGCGACACCTGGGGCGGCCCGCACGGCACCCCGTTCACCGACGCGGACGCCGCCGGACCCCGGGTCGCCACCGTCTCGCTGCGCGCCGGCGCCCGGCTCGACCAGGTCGGCGTCGGCCTCGCCGACGGCGTCACCCGCACCCACGGCGGCGGGGGCGGCACCCCGGCCAGCCTCGCGCTGGCCGCCGGTGAGCACGTCACCCAGGTCACCCTCACCCAGGGGAAGAAGGACGACCGGACCCGGATCTTCTCCGCCCGGTTCACCACCAACCTCGGGCGCACCCTGTCCGGCGGCACGCCGACCTCGGACGCGGTGACCTTCACCGCGCCGCCCGGCGGGCGGCTCGCCGGCTTCCTCGGCCGGGCCGGCAGCGAGGTCGACCAGCTCGGCGTGATCTGGGCTGTCGGGGCCGGCGGCTAGTCTTCCAGGCGTGGCTGATCCCTCCACCTACCGTCCCGCGCCCGGCACGATCCCCGACTCCCCGGGGGTCTACCGGTTCCGCGACGGCACCGGCCGGGTGATCTACGTCGGCAAGGCGAAGAGCCTGCGCAGCCGGCTCAGCTCCTACTTCGCCGACCTGTGGGGGCTGCACCAGCGCACCCAGCAGATGGTCACCACCGCCGAGTCGGTCGACTGGGTCACCGTCGGCACCGAGGTCGAGGCCCTCCAGCTCGAATACACCTGGATCAAGCAGTACGACCCCCGGTTCAACGTCCGCTACCGCGACGACAAGTCGTACCCGTACCTCGCCGTCACCGTCGACGAGGAGTTCCCCCGGTTCCAGGTGATGCGCGGCGCCAAGCGCAAGGGGGTGCGCTACTTCGGGCCGTACTCGCACGCCTGGGCCATCCGCGAGACGCTCGACCTGCTGCTGCGGGTCTTCCCGGCGCGCACCTGCTCGGCCGGCGTGTTCAAGCGCGCCGGCCAGGTGGGCCGCCCCTGCCTGCTGGGCTACATCGGCAAGTGCTCCGCGCCCTGTGTGGGCAGCGTCTCCGCCGAGGAACACCGGCGCATCGTCGACGGCTTCTGCGACTTCATGGGCGGGCGCACCGACACCATGGTCCGCCGGCTCGAACGCGAGATGACCGAGGCCAGCGAGGCGCTGGAGTTCGAGAAGGCCGCCCGGCTGCGCGACGACGTCGCGGCCCTGCGGCGGGCGATGGAGAAGCAGACCATGGTGCTCGGTGACGGCACCGACGCCGACGTGGTCGCGTTCGCCGACGACCCCCTGGAGGCCGCCGTCCAGGTCTTCCACGTCCGCGACGGCCGGGTCCGGGGCCAGCGCGGCTGGGTGGTGGAGAAGACGGAGGACCTGACCCCCGGCGACCTGGTGCACCACTTCTGCACCCAGGTGTACGGCGGGGAGCAGGGCGAGGCCGACGTGCCCCGCGAGCTGCTGGTGCCCGCACTGCCCGCCGACGCCGACGCGCTGGCCGACTGGCTGTCGGGCCGTCGGGGCAGCCGGGTGTCCCTGCGGGTGCCGCAGCGCGGCGACAAGCGGTCCCTGCTGGAGACGGTGGAACGCAACGCCAGGGACGGCCTGGCCCGGCACAAGCTCAAGCGCGCCGGCGACCTGACCACCCGTGGCCAGGCGCTCGACGAGATCAGCGACGCGCTCGGCATGCGCACCGTGCCGCTGCGCATCGAGTGCTTCGACGTCTCCCAGATCCAGGGAACCGACGTGGTGGCCAGCATGGTCGTCTTCGAGGACGGTCTGCCCCGCAAGGGCGAGTACCGCCGGTTCATCGTCCGGGGCGCCACCGACGACCTGTCCGCCATGTCGGAGGTGCTGCGCCGCCGCTTCGCCCGCTACCTCGACGCCCGCGCCGAGACCGGCGAGCTGGGGGAGGAGACCGCCTCCGACCCGGACCGGCCGGGCATCGACCCGACGACCGGGCGGCCCCGCAAGTTCGCGTACCCGCCGCAGTTGGTGGTGGTCGACGGCGGCGCGCCGCAGGTCGCGGCGGCGGCCCAGGCCCTCGCGGAGTTGGGCATCGACGACGTGGCGCTGTGCGGCCTGGCCAAGCGGCTGGAGGAGGTGTGGCTGCCCGACGACGAGTTCCCCGTCATCCTGCCGCGCACCTCCGAGGGGCTCTACCTGCTGCAACGGGTGCGCGACGAGGCGCACCGCTTCGCCATCACGTTCCACCGGCAGCGCCGCTCGAAGCGGATGACCGAGTCGGCGCTGGACAACGTGCCCGGCCTCGGTGAGGTGCGGCGCAAGGCGCTGCTGCGCCACTTCGGCTCGCTCAAGCGGCTCGCCGCGGCCTCGGTGGAGGAGATCATCGAGATCCCCGGCGTCGGCCGGCGCACCGCCGAGGCGATCACCGCCGCCCTCAACCCGACCCCGGACGCGACGCCACCCGCGCCCCCCGCACCAGACACGCTGGGTGACGTCTAGTTCCCGTTCCACAGCCTCCCGGCTCGGCCGGATCAACGGGGCCCCCGCCTCGACGCCCGCCTCCGCGTGGCCCGCGCGACCTGACCCGCCGCCCCTCACGCGCATCCCGCGCCGTCAGGGCCGCGCCGTCGGGGCCGCGCCGTCAGGGCCGCGCCGTCAGGGCCGCGCCGGCACGGTCGCTGTCGCAAGATCGCGCTCGATCCGGGAAAGAGTGGCCTCCTCAGCGCGGAAGGCCACTCTTTCCGTGTTCGAGCGCGATCTTGGCCGGCCCGATCCGCGTGGCGCGGCGACTCACGCCTTGTCGCCGTCGCCCCAGCAGAGGCGCCGATGCCGGCCGCACTGTGGAAGCCGGGGTGCCCCGTGACGTCCATGCAGATTTCGTTGTCGGGGCCGATCCGGCCGCAGAAGACCGGCTCGACGTGGTTCCAGGCGTCGGCCCGCGACAGCGACGCGGCGCTCGCGGCCAGCTCGGGGCGCGGGATCGTCAGCCCCTCCGCGTAGACGACCGCCTGGTCCCGGGCCTCCCGCAGGTCGGTCGCCAGGTAGTTCGGGTGCAGCGTCCAGCGGCGTGGCATCTCGTACGCCCGGTGGGTGGCCCGTCGCGCCCTGACTGCCGCTCGTGCTCCGTCGTGTAACGGGTGACCACGGAGTTGACGTACGAGGAGAGGGCGTCCGGCTTCGCCAGCGCGTACGCGCTGGCGAAGCCGGACCCGCTCGGACCCGTCGAGCACGGCGGCCAGGTCGTCCTGAAACTGCTCCGGGCGTTCCCGCAGGGCGGAAGAGCAGCCGGAGCAGCGCAAGCGGCTCCAACTGTGTCGAGGTGGCCGAGTTGACCGATGCGTTGGCGGTGCGGGACTCCAAGGACCCGGAGGGGCCTGCGCTCCTCTTCGACGGGACGCCTGGTCGTCGTTCGTCGTCGGCCTGCGGCGTGGCGGGTACGCCTGACGCCCTCCCTGCCCTGATGCCGACGGCATCACCCACGCCCGGTTAGATGGCCGGATGGCGGTACGCATCGACATCGACGCCCTGCGGGGCGAGGCCGGGGCTGTGGCCTGCGACGCGGCGGACAAGCTTCGGGCGGACGGGCAGCCGGCGGCGATCACCCCGGACGGCGGGGGAACGTCCTGCGTGATCCGAGAGGCGGGGCAGCCGCCGTACGAGGTCTGGGTGGGAATCACGGCGGAAGGCTTCACCGCCGAGTGTGACTGCCCGGCCAGTGCGGAGCTGTGCGCCCACGCGGTGGCCCTCACCACCGCCGCTGTGGAGGACGGATTCGACTGGTCCTCGGCGGCCACCTCGTCGTCGGCTCCGGAGGTCGACCCCAGGCTCGCCGAGCTGACCGAACTCGCGCGGTGCATTCCCGCCCATCGGCTCGCGTCGCTGGTCGCCGAGTGGGCGGCCGCGGATCGGGTGCTGGAGAACAGGTTGCTGGCGCAGGCCGGCCGGCTCGCGCCTCTCACCTCCGCCGAGCTGGACGACGTCGGCCGGAGCATCGACGGCATCGCCCACGAGGCGATCAGCGGTGACCGTTGGGACCTGCACGACGTCGAGAAGGCAGGTCGGGCGATCGTCGAAGAGGTACGGGTACTGGCCGAGCGGCCGGCGACGGAGCAAACCCTGCTGGTGGTCGAGCGGGCCGCCCGCGCCTGGGACCGCATCGTCCCGCCTCTCCACGACGCCTGGGAGACGTACGAGGAGGAGCCGGGCGAGATCGGCGGTGCGCTACGGGCGGTCCACGTCCAGCTCTGCGAGCAGGTGCAGCCGGATCCCGATGAACTGGCGGAGCGGCTGGCCGAGATCATCGGGGCGGTCGAGGTCGACTCCTGCCTCGACGAGCCGTGGGACTACCTCGGCGTGCTCGGCCGCCGCCGGGTCAAGGCGCTGGAGCAGCGCGGCTGACGGCGCCCAGCCACCCTCGGCGGTCTCGCCGCTGGTGGCCGAGGCTCCGGTCACCAGCGGCGGCGTGCCGGGTCAGGCCCAGGGGGCCAGCGGGTACCAAGGGATGATCTCGCGGCGGGCGAGCAGCCGTACGTCCCAGTAGAGGAACGTGAACGCGCCGGCGACGATGAACGCGACGGCGGTCAGTACCGCCAGCCGGGTCGGCCGCTCGGTGAACCACCGTTGCAGTCGGGAACCGGCGAGCCAGGCGAGCAGCAGGAACAACACCGCCATGATGACGATGTTGCCGATGGACTGGAGCGTGAACGCCGCCGCCCCGTACAGCGGGTTGCCGCTCTCCGCGGCGTCGCGGAACATCTGCCGGAACAGTCCGAACGGCCGACCGATCAGGAAGCCGGCGATCAGCGCGCCCATGAAGATCATCGGGGCGTTGGGGTACCGGCGGGCGAGCCGGGCGAACGGGTCCCGCACCACGCCGATCGAGGCCAGTCCGAGATAGACCATCACCAGCCCGATCACGCCGAAAACGACCATCGACTGGATGCTTCTCGGCGACAGGCCGCCGGGCGTGGTGGGGGCGGTGGAGAACTGCGGCATGGAGGTGCCGACGATGCCGACGATCGCGCCGTAGACGGCCGACACCGCGATCATGCCCACCGACATCCAGCCGAGCGGCTTCAGCGGCTGGACGAACCTGCTGAACCTGCTCCCGGTGGTGGTGCCGGTCAGCGGGGCGAGGGCGCCGAAGGCGGCGATGTTGCAGGCGGTGAACGTGCCGGCGATCCCGGAGACGAAGGCGAACACGATGCCCGCCGCGATCCCCTGGATCGGTGTCTCCTTGGCGTCGTGGCCGAGGAGGGTGTTGGCGACGTTGTCGCCGATGGTCTGGTCCACGAACTCCGCCGACCAGACCACGGTCAGCAGGAAGCCGCCGATCACGCTGAGCAGGACGATCAGCGCCCGCCGTCGGGGGAAGTGCCCGTTGACGAAGGCGGACGTCCCCTCCTGCCCGGTGTCCGGCCGGAGCCCTGCCGGGGCCTCGGGCCGTCGGGGGGAATTGTGGGTCTGCGTCACGCTGCGCTCCTCACGCTGGGGGGACGAGACCCGGGCGCGGGCGCGACGGCGACGCTGGCGACGACGCCCGGACCGGGAGGCCGGTGACCGCCGGCCGCGTGGACGCACCCGCCCAACCCACCGAAACGCAGTTGATTGATACGGATCAATGTCCAACCGCAGTGTGGCGCGGCTTTCGCCGACTGACTTCTTCCATCGTGCCCAATCCGTCACCCCAGCACCTCCGCAACCGCGATCTTGCACTTGCGGCCCTCGATATGTCGCTTACACACCCTATGTCTGGGCCGCAAGTGCAAGATCGGCGTGGAGCGGGGCTTGTTGGGGCGTGGAGCGGGGCTTGTTGGGGCGTGGAGCGGGGCTTGTTGGGGCGTGGAGCGGGGCTTGGGGTGGAGCGGGGGGGTGGGGTGGGGAACGGGGGCGTGGACCGGGGGTGGGGGGTGGGGAACGGGGGTGGGGTGGGGAGGGTGGGTTGGGGGGTTGGGTGTGGGCTGCGCCGGGGCGGGGCTCGGCGGGATAGAGTCGCAGATTGGCCGTGCGCGGTCATCTCGACCGTGGCGTCACCTGTGGGGGAGTAGGCAGTGAACGAGGCGCGGACGCCCGAGGTTCCGGTGACCAGCGACCCGACATCGGCGGCGTCGGAGGCGGAGACCACCCTGGTGGTGGTGACCGGCGTGTCCGGCGGTGGTCGCAGCACCGTGGCGCGGGCGTTGGAGAACGTCGGCTACTACGTGGTCGACAACCTGCCCCAGGCGCTGATGCTCGACATGGCCGAGCTGGCCGTCAAGGCCGGCGGCGCGGCCCGGCGTACCGCGATGGTGCTCGACGTTCGCTCGCGCGCCTTCTCCACCGACCTGGTCGGGGCGATCCGGGAGCTGAAGGAGCGGGGCTTCTCCCCCCGGGTGGTCTTCGTCGACGCCGACGACGAGGTGCTGATCCGCCGGTTCGAGAGCGTCCGGCGCTCGCACCCGTTGCAGGGCGACGGGCGGCTCGCCGACGGCATCGCCGTGGAGCGGGGCCTGCTGGAGGAGGCCCGGGACCAGGCCGACGTGATCATCGACACCAGCCACCTGAACGTCAACCAGCTCCGCCGCCGGATCGAGGAGCTGTTCGGCGGCGAGGACAGCCGCCGGCTGCGGGTCACCGTGCTCTCCTTCGGCTTCAAGTACGGCCTCCCGCCCGACGCCGACTTCGTCCTCGACGCCCGGTTCCTCCCGAACCCGTACTGGGTACCCGAGCTGCGCGAGCACACCGGCCGGGAGGAGGCCGTCAGCGCGTACGTGCTCGGCCAGGAGGGCGCGGACGCCTTCGTCGGCACGTACGCGGACCTGGTCAACGCCACCACCGCCGGCTTCGAGCGGGAGGGCAAGCGCTACCTCACGGTGGCGGTCGGCTGTACCGGCGGCAAGCACCGCAGCGTCGCCATCGCCGAGGAACTGGCCGCCCGGCTGCGTCACGCCGGCCTCGCCGCCAAGGCCCAGCACCGCGACCTGGGGCGGGAATGACGCCGACGCGGGTGGTCGCGTTCGGCGGCGGGCACGGCCTGTCGGTGTCCCTGCGGGCGCTGCGCCGCTGCGCGCCCGAGCTCGACCTGGACATCACCGCCGTGGTCACCGTCGGCGACGACGGCGGCTCCAGCGGGCGGCTGCGGGCCCGGCGCGGCGGCCTGCCGCCGGGGGACCTGCGCCAGGCGTTGGTGGCCCTCGCCGGCGACCACCCGGCCACCAGGCGCAGCGGGAGGCTGTTCCAGCACCGCTTCGCCGGCACCCCCGGTGACCCGGCGGACACCGACGACGGGCTCGCCGGGCACGCCGTCGGCAACCTGGTCCTGTGCGGGCTGATCGAGCTGCTCGGTGACCCGGTCGCCGCGCTGGAACACGCCGGGGCGATGCTCGGCGCGGTGGGCCGGGTGCTGCCGATGTCCCGCCAGCCGGTCGGCATCGAGGCCCGGGTACGCGGCGTCGACCCGGCGTGCCCGGACGAGGCGCGCACGGTGCGCGGGCAGCACCAGGTGGCGGTCACGACCGGGCGGGTGGAGGCGCTGCGCCTCACCCCGACCGCCCCGGCGGCCTGCGCGGAGGCTGTTGCGGCCACCGCCGAGGCGGACTGGTTGATCTTCGGGCCGGGGAGCTGGTACACCAGCCTGCTGCCGCACCTGCTGGTGCCGGGGCTGGCCGCCGCCATCGTGGCCAGCCCGGCCCGCCGGCTGGTCACCCTCAACCTGGCGGCGGAGAAGGAAACCCTCGGGCTCTCCCTGGCCGACCACCTGGCCACCCTGCGGCACTACCTGCCCGAGTTGACGGTGGACGTGGTGCTGGCGGACTCCAAGGCGGTGGGCGATCCCGGCCCCGTCGAGCGTGCGGCAGAATCGCTGGGTGCCCGGCTGCTCCTCGCCCCGGTCGCCGTCACCGACGGCGGACCCCATCACGATCCGGCAGCCCTGGGCGCAGCCCTGGTGCCTGTCCTGGGTGCCGATCGTTAAGCACGTACGTAATCTCCGGCGACACGCCGGAACCGGTCCGTGAGGGGGCGCACAATGGCGATGACGGCTGCGGTCAAGGACGAGCTGAGCCGGGTCGACGTGCCCAAGCCCTGCTGTCGGCGGGCAGAGATGGCGGCGCTGCTGCGCTTCGCCGGCGGGCTGCACATCGTCTCCGGCCGGGTGGTGGTGGAGGCCGAACTCGACACCGGGGCGGTGGCCCGGCGGCTGCGCCGGGAGATCGCCGAGGTCTACGGCTATTCCAGCGAGATCCACGTGCTGGCCTCCGGCGGGCTGCGCAAGGGCAGCCACTTCATCGTCCGGGTGGTCAAGGACGGCGAGGCCCTGGCCCGGCAGACCGGGCTGCTCGATGTCCGGGGCCGGCCGGTGCGGGGGCTGCCGCCGCACGTGGTGGCCGCGAACGTCTGCTGCGCGGTGTCCGCCTGGCGGGGGGCGTTCATGGCGCACGGCTCGCTGACCGAGCCGGGCCGCTCCAGCGCACTGGAGATCACCTGCCCCGGCCCGGAGTCGGCCCTGGCGCTGGTGGGCGCGGCCCGCCGGCTCGGCATCACCGCGAAGAACCGCGAGGTGCGCAACGTGGACCGGGTGGTGGTCAAGGACGGCGACGCGATCGCCGCGCTGCTCACCCGGGTGGGAGCACACTCCAGCGTGCTGGCCTGGGAGGAACGCCGGGTGCGCCGTGAGGTGCGGGCGACGGCCAACCGGTTGGCCAACTTCGACGACGCCAATCTGCGCCGCTCGGCCCGGGCGGCGGTGGCCGCCGCCGCGCGGGTGACCCGGGCCCTGGAGATCCTCGCCGAGGACGCCCCGAACCACCTCACGTCCGCCGGCCAGCTGCGCCTGGAGCACCGGCAGGCGTCCCTGGAGGAACTGGGCGCGCTCGCCGACCCGCCGCTGACCAAGGACGCCATCGCCGGGCGGATCCGCCGGTTGCTGGCGCTGGCCGACAAGCGGGCCCGTGACCTGGGCATCCCGGATACGGAAGCGGCCGTCACGCCCGACATGCTCGTGGTCTGATAGGACGGTGGCGGTAGGCGGACGACGGCGCGCGGCGGCGGGTGCCGCCCCGCCCCGCCGCGCGTCCCACGGGCCGGACCCGGCCCGCGAACGCGAAGCGGATCACCACCCGGCGCAGCACGCCGCCCCGCGCTCGGATAGGGTCGTTGCATACGGCAAGGGGGCCGGCACCGGCACTCCCCGCCGTGCTCACCGCCTCGGGCGGTCATGGTCTTGCGGACCGCGGCGGGGTGGCCGACATGAACTGTCAACGGCCGGCTCCAACGGCCGGCGCACATCACCTCGCCGGCCGAAGCTGACGCCGGCGGATCAGAACGCGAGGAGACGGGACCTGTGACCATCCGGGTTGGCATCAACGGCTTCGGCCGCATCGGCCGTAACTTCTTCCGGGCCGTGCTGGCGTCCGGCGCGGACATCGAGGTCGTGGCTTTCAACGACCTGACCGACAACGCGACGCTCGCCCACCTGCTCAAGTACGACAGCATCCTGGGTCGCCTCCCGTACGAGGTCAAGGCGACCGCCGACGAGATCACCGTGGGCGGCAAGACCATCAAGACGTTCGCCGAGAAGGACCCGGCGAAGCTGCCGTGGGGCGAGGCCGGCGCGGACGTGGTCATCGATTCCACCGGCTTCTTCACCGACGGCAACAAGGCCAAGGCGCACCTCGCCGGCGGGGCCAAGAAGGTCATCATCTCCGCCCCGGCGAAGAACGAGGACGTCACGGTCGTCATGGGCGTGAACCAGGACCAGTACGACCCGGCCAAGCACACGATCATCTCGAACGCCTCCTGCACCACCAACTGCCTCGCCCCGATGGCAAAGGTGCTGCACGACACGTTCGGCATCCAGCACGGCCTGATGACGACCATCCACGCGTACACCCAGGACCAGAACCTGCAGGACGCGGGGCACTCCGACCTGCGTCGCGCCCGGGCCGCCGCGCTGAACATCGTCCCGACCTCCACCGGCGCCGCGAAGGCCATCGGCCTGGTGCTGCCGGAGCTGAAGGGCAAGCTCGACGGGTACGCGCTGCGGGTGCCGATCCCGACCGGCTCGGCCACCGACCTCACGGTCAACGTCAACCGGGAGACCACGGTGGACGAGGTCAACGCCGCGCTGAAGGCCGCCGCCGAGGGCCCGCTCAAGGGCATCCTGGTCTACAACGAGGACCCGATCGTCTCCTCGGACATCGTCACCGACCCGGCGTCCTGCATCTTCGACGCGCCGCTGACCAAGGTCGTGGGCAACCAGGTCAAGGTCGTCGGCTGGTACGACAACGAGTGGGGCTACTCCAACCGCCTGGTCGACCTGGTCAAGCTGGTGGGTCAGTCGCTGTGAGTGCGAGGAGTGAGCTTGCGAGCCCCGCAGTCACGAACGGAGGGTTAGCTCGGTGACCATCCGCAACCTCGACGACCTGCTCGCCGAGGGGGTGGCAGGTCGGCGCGTGCTCGTGCGCGCCGACCTGAACGTCCCGCTCGACAAGCAGACCGGCGCGATCGCCGACGACGGGCGGATCCGCGCGGTGCTGCCGACGCTGACCGCCCTGACCGGGGCCGGCGCGAAGGTCGTGGTGTTCTCGCACCTGGGCCGCCCGAAGGGCTCGCCCGACCCGCAGTTCAGCCTCCGCCCGGTCGCGGCCCGCCTCGGCGAGCTGCTCGACGCGCAGGTGCGGTTCGCCGAGGACACCGTCGGCGACTCCGCCCGGGCCACGGTCGACGCGCTCGCCGACGGCGAGGTCGCCCTGCTGGAGAACCTCCGCTTCAACAAGGGGGAGACCAGCAAGGACGACGCCGAGCGGGGCGCGTTCGCCGACCAGCTCGCCGCGTTGGGCGAGGCGTACGTCGACGACGCGTTCGGCGCGGTGCACCGCAAGCACGCCAGCGTCTTCGACGTGCCGGCCCGGCTGCCGCACGTCGCCGGCCGGCTGGTGCTGCGCGAGGTGGAGGTGCTGGCGAAGCTCGCCGGGGAGCCGGCGCGGCCGTACGTGGTGGTGCTCGGTGGCTCCAAGGTGTCCGACAAGCTCGCGGTGATCGAGGCGCTGTTGCCGAAGGTCGACCGGCTGCTCATCGGCGGCGGGATGTGCTTCACCTTCCTCAAGGCCCAGGGCCACGAGGTGGGCACCTCGCTGCTGGAGAAGGAGATGGTGGAGACCTGCCGCAACCTCCTGGAGCGGTCCGAGGGCAAGATCATGCTCCCGGTCGACGTGGTGGTGGCGGACGCCTTCGCCCCCGACGCGGCGCACGACACGGTCCGCGCCGACGCCATCCCCAGCCACCGAGTGGGCCTGGACATCGGCCCGGAGACGGTGGCCGGCTTCGCGGCGGCCCTGGCCCCGGCGAAGACGATCTTCTGGAACGGGCCGATGGGCGTGTTCGAGATGCCGGCCTTCGCCAACGGCACCCGGGGCGTCGCCGAGGCGATCGCGAAGTCCGACGCGTTCAGCGTGGTCGGCGGCGGCGACTCCGCCGCGGCGGTCCGTGCGTTGGGGCTGGACGAGTCCGACTTCGACCACATCTCCACCGGCGGCGGCGCCTCCCTGGAATACCTGGAGGGCAAGACCCTCCCCGGCATCGCGGCGCTGGAGGACTGATGGCAGTGATCAACCGCCGGCCGCTGATGGCCGGCAACTGGAAGATGAACCTCAACCACTTCGAGGCCAACGCGCTGGTGCAGAAGCTGGCCGCGAGCCTGACCGAGAAGCAGCTCACCGACGTCGAGTGCGTCGTGCTGCCGCCCTTCACCGACCTGCGCAGCGTGCAGACCGCGGTGGACGGCGACAAGGTGCTGATCGGCTACGGCGGGCAGGACCTGTCGCCGTACCAGTCGGGGGCCTACACCGGGGACATCTCGGGGACGATGCTGGCGAAGCTCGGCTGCACGTACGTGCTGGTCGGCCACTCCGAGCGGCGGCAGTACCACCACGAGGACGACGCGCTGGTCAACGACAAGGTGTCCGCCGCGCTGGCCAGCGGGCTCACCCCGATCCTGTGCATCGGGGAGGGGCTGGAGGTCCGCGAGCAGCTCCGGCACGTGCCGCACTGCTGCGACCAGCTCGACGGCGCGCTGCGCGGGCTCAGCCGCGAGCAGGTCACCAAGGTCGTCGTGGCGTACGAGCCGGTCTGGGCGATCGGGACGGGCAAGACGGCCACCCCCGAGGACGCCCAGGAGGTGTGCGGGGAGGTCCGCAAGCGGTTGGTCGAGAGCTTCGACCAGACGACCGCGGACCAGGTCCGGATCCTCTACGGCGGGTCGGTGAAGTCCTCGAACATCGCCTCGATCATGGCCAAGCCGGACGTGGACGGGGCCCTGGTGGGCGGCGCGAGCCTGGACGGCGAGGAATTCGCCAAGATCTGCCGGTTCCCGGAGCACATCACCCGCTGACGGCTCGCTATCCTTGACTCCGCCCGTCCGTCGGCCGGTGCCGCAGTGCCCGACCTGTCCGGGCGAGGATCGCAACGAGAGGACTGACCCCAGCCATGCCGATCTGGTTCGCATACACGTTGATCGTGTTGCTGGTCATCACGAGCGTCATGCTCACCATGCTCATCCTGCTGCACCGCGGTAAGGGTGGTGGGATGTCGAGCATGTTCGGCGGTGGGGTCAGCTCCAGCCTCGCCGGCTCCTCGGTGGCCGAGAAGAACCTCGACCGCTACACGGTCCTGGTGGGCATCGTCTGGTTCGCCTGTATCGTCGGGCTGGGGCTTTGGCTGCGACTCCAGCTCAGCAGCGGGGCCTGAGAGCGAGCCCGCCGAGTCGTACAATCTGCGCGCGGTCCGTCACCGACGGGCCGCGCGCAGTTGTTTTTCCCGCTGCACCGCGTCGCCCGCCGCCCGCCCGAGCGGCGGTCCCCTCCGATGACAGGAGCGAGCAGCCGTGGCGAGTGGCAACCTGATCCGGGGTGCCCGGACCGGATCCGGCCCGGAACGCTTCAACGAGCGGCACGCGCCGGCCCCGCGCCGGTCGGTCACCTACTGGTGCCGCAACGACCACCGGATCGACGTCCCGATCGCGGCGGATGCCGATCCGCCGCCGCAGTGGGACTGCCCCCGTTGCGGGGTTCCGGCCGGCCAGGACCAGGGCAACCCGCCGGGCCGGGCGCGCCCGGAGCCCTACAAGACCCACCTGGCGTACGTGAAGGAGCGGCGCACACCGGAGGAGGGGGAGGCCCTGCTGGCCGAGGCCCTGGCCGCCCTGCGCCGTCGACGGGGCAGGGCCTGAGCGGCCGGGCCGGAGGCACCCGACGGACACCCGGAAGGGCCCCCGCAGGGGCCCTTCCGTAGGGCTCAGCGCAGGCTGCGCAGCCGGGGCGGGATGTCGGCCGCCGCCGCCCGGTCCAGCAGCCAGAGGGTGCGCCCGACGCCCCGCGCCCCGGCAGCCGGGAGCTGCACCGGGCCGGCCCCGGCCAGCGCCATGGCGACCGCACGGGCCTTGTCGGCGCCGCTGGCGACCAGCCAGACCTCCTCGGCGGTGTTGATCGCCGGGAGGGTGAGCGTGGTGCGCACCGGCGGCGGCTTGGGGCTGCCCCGCACGGCGCTGACCGGCCGGCTGTCGTGGTGCACGGGGTGCTCCGGGAAGACCGAGGCGACGTGTCCGTCCTCGCCCACCCCGAGCATCAGCACGTCGAAGTGGGGGAGCACGGCGTGCCCGGGGCGGGCCGCCCGGGCCAGCTCGGCAGCGTACCCGGCGGCGGCGGCCTCGGGGTCGGCCCCGGCCGGGCCGTCGGACGCCGGCATCGGGTGCACCCGGGTCGGGTCCAGCGGCACCGCGTCCAGCAGTGCCGCCCGGGCCTGCGTCTCGTTGCGCTCCGGGTCCCCGGCCGGCAGGAACCGCTCGTCGCCCCACCAGACGTCGACCCGGGACCAGTCGACCGCGTCCCGCGCCGGCAGCGCGTCCACCGCCCGGTACACGGCGGCGGCGATCCGGCCGCCGGTCAACACCACCGCCGCCTGGCCGCGGTCGGCCTGCGCGTCGAGCAGCTTCACCAGCAACCGGGCCGCCACCGCCTGCGCCAGCAGTTCGGCATCGGCGTGGACGGCGACACTCGTCTCACTCATGTGTTGTGCCCTCGTCTCCGGACCGCCCTCGCGGTCCCTGCTCGTCGTGCCCGGGGGCCGGCGGCCCTCCGTCGCGCGGGCCGGCGGGCCGGACCCGGCCCGCCGACGCCGTCGTCAGGGCCTCGCGCTGGTGCCGGTGTGGGCGGTGACCCCCGCCTCGGCCCGCTTCGCGGTCGCCGGGTCCTTCCAGACGTGCACCCGCTGGGCGGGCCGCTCGTCCAGCCCGGAGACACCGGCCATGGCGCCCAGCGCCTCGGCGTAGACCTGGTCGGCGTCCAGCCGACGCAGCTCCTCGGCCAGCTCGTCGCCGAGCGGCCGGCGCATCAGCGGCAACTGCCGGTCGTCCTGCCCGGTGCGCCGGAACGTGGCCAGGCTGTCCTCCCGGGTCAGGGTGAGCACTTCGCCGTTGGCGCAGCTCAGCTGCACCTCCCGCATCCGGGGGGACGCGTCGCTGGGCTCCCAGCGCGGGGTGATCCCGAGCCGGCTGCCCAGCCAGCCGCACATCAGCGCGGCCGTCGGGTCGGTCGGCGGGGCCACCACCCGGGCCTCGGTGACCCGCGCCTCCGTGGTGTCGAACGCGCCGGCCACCAGGGTGCGCCACGGGGTGATCCGGGTCCAGGCCAGGTCGGTGTCCCCCGGGGCGTAGTCCCGGGCCCGCTGGCGTAGCGCCTCGATCGGGTCGGCGGCCTGCGCCGTGTCGGTGATCCGCCGGTCGGCGACCACCCCGAGGAAGTCCGTCGCGATCTCCGCCGCCGGCTCGCCGTGCCACCACGTCACCACCGGAACGTCCGGCACCAGCAGCGGCATCACCACCGACTCGGCGTGCAGCGCCAGCCGGCCGTACATCCGGGTGACCACCGCCTCGCACGGGCCGAGCCGGCCGCCGACGACGATCTCCGCGTCCAGCCGGTTGCGCTCCCGCTCGACGTCGGTGCGGACCACCACGAGCAGCCGGCACGGGTGGGCGGCGGCGGCGATGGTCGCCGCCGCCTCCGCCTCGCGGACCCGCTTCTCGTCGACCACCACGATCAGGGTGAGCGCCATGCCGCTGGCCACCCCGCCCGCGCTGCGCCGCTCCGCGGCGAGCGCCTTGACCACCTCGTTGCCGGTGGTGTCCCAGAGCCCGATCAATGGAACCTCCTGGTTCGCTCGCTGTGCCCGCTCACGCTCTCCGCCACGCCCGGCCCTCGCGGGCCAGCATCTCGTCGGAGGCCCGGGGGCCCCACTCGCCGGCCCGGTAGGGCTCCGGCCTCGTGCCCTCCCAGGCGTGTTCCAGGGGGTCCACCACCGCCCAACTCTGCTCGACCTCGGCGGCGTCGGGGAAGAGGGTACGGTCGCCGATCAGCACGTCCAGCACCAGCCGCTCGTACGCCTCGGGACTGGACTCGGTGAACGCCTCGCCGTACTGGAAGTCCATCGCGATGTCGCGGACCTCCATCGTGGTGCCCGGCACCTTGGAGCCGAACTTCAGCACCACGCCCTCGTCCGGCTGCACCCGGATGACGAGTTGGTTGTTGCCGAGCATCTCCATGTCGGCCGCGTTGAACGGCAGGTGCGGGGCCTTCTTGAACATGATGGCGACCTCGGTCACCCGCCGGGGCAGCCGCTTGCCGGCCCGGATGTAGAACGGCACCCCCGCCCAGCGGCGATTCTGGATGCCCAGCTCCACGGCCACGTACGTCTCCGTGGTGGAGTCCGCCGGGACGCCCTCCTCGTCCAGGTAGCCGACCGCCCGCTGCCCGGCGACCCAGCCCGGCAGGTACTGCCCGCGTACGGTGCCCCGGGAGACGTCCTTCGGCAGGGTGATCGCCTTGAGCACCTTCAGCTTCTCGGCCCGGATCTCGTCGGCGTCGAAGCTGGTCGGCTCCTCCATCGCCACCAGCGCCAGGAGCTGGAGCAGGTGGTTCTGGAAGACGTCCCGGGCGGTGCCGACCGAGTCGTAGAAGCCGGCCCGGCTGCCGATGCCGACGTCCTCGGCCATCGTGATCTGTACCGAGTCGACGTACCTGGAGTTCCACAGCGGCTCGAACAGGCTGTTGGCGAACCGCAGGGCCAGGATGTTCTGGACGGTCTCCTTGCCCAGGTAGTGGTCGATCCGGAAGACGTCCTGCCGGGTGAACACGTCGTCGACGAGGTCGTTGAGCTCCTTCGCCGAGGGCAGGTCGTGCCCGAACGGCTTCTCCACCACCACCCGGCGCCAGCCGCCGCACTTGTCGTTGTCGGCCATTCCGGTGCGGGCGAGCTGCTTGAGCACCACGGGGAACGCCGCCGGGGGGATGGAGAAGTAGAAGGCCGCGTTGCCGTGGATGCCGTGAGTGCCGCGCAGCTCGTCCAGTGTCCGGTTGAGCTGGTCGAAGGCGTTGTCGTCGTCGAACGAGCCGCCGACGAACTTGATGTTGCCGGCGAGCCGTGCCCAGACCTCCTCCCGCCAGGGCGTCCGGGCGTGCTTCTTGGCCGCCTCGTGGGCCAGCGACTCGAAGTCGCCGTCGCCCCAGTCGCGCCGGGCGAAGCCCAGGACCACGAAACCGGGTGGCAGCAGCCCCCGGTTCGCCAGGTCGTAGACCGCCGGTAGCAGCTTCTTCCGCGCCAGGTCACCGGTCACCCCGAAGATCACCAGAGCGCAGGGCTCCGGGATCCGCGGCAGCCGCCGGTCCTGCGCGTCGCGCAGCGGGTTCACGCCGCCTCCTCGCTCCGCTGGTGTCACATCGTCCATCGTCAGGTTCGTAGTTGCCGGACCGCGTCGAGCAGCTGGGCCACTCCCGCCGACCGGTCGGTCAGGTGCAGCCGCAGCACCGGACGCCCCCGGCTGGCCAGGGCCTGCCGGTCGCCCGCAGCCTGGGCAGCCTGAAGTTCCCCGAAGGAATACGGCTTCCCGGCCACGTGCAGATCATTGTCGACGGTACCGGTCACCTGGAGGTAACGGCCCACCTGAGGACCGCCCCTGTGGTATTGGCCGGTGGAATGCAGGAAGCGCGGCCCCCAGCCGAAGGTGACCGGCCGGCCGGACGTCTCGGCGAGCAGCGGACGTAGCCGGGCCGCGTCGGCGTCGGCGAGCCGGTCCAGGTACGCCAGCACGGCGAGGTAGCCGTCGCCGACGCCGTCGAGCAGGTGACGCAGCGCGCCGGCCAGGTCGCCGGGGCTGCCCGCCGGGGCGTACACCTCGATCGCGCCCACGGTGGACGACGGCGGCTCCGCCGGCGCGGCCGAGGCCAGGATGCGTGCGGTGTTCTCCTTGCTCTCGGCGACGTTCGGCTGGTCGAACGGGTTCACCCCGAGCACCGCGCCGGCCACCGCCGTGGCGTACTCCCAGGCCAGGAACTGGGCGCCGAGCGGACCGTTGACCGCGACGTCCGGCGCGCACCCGCCGCCGGGGACGGCCCCGGGGGGCAGCGCCCCGCCGTAGCTGACGGTGAGCACGTCCGGGCCGGTGCCGCCGGGGGCGTCAGGGGACTCCAGCACGACCGGCAGGATGCCGAGGCCGGCCTTGCCGGTGGACTCGGCGAGCAACTGCTCGATCCAGTCGCCGAGCCCGTCGATCCCGGTGCCGTCGCCGATCAGGGCGATCTTGTCCCGGCCCCCGGTGGCCGCCGCGCCGAGCGCGGCGCCCAGCGCCAGGCCCGGGTTGTCGGTGTCCCGGGCCAGCGACTGCGACAGCGCCTCGGCCTGTTCGAGCAGCTCCGTCACCTCGACCCCGGCCAGCGCCGCCGGCACCAGCCCGAACGCGGTCAGCGCCGAGTACCGGCCGCCCACCTGCGGGTCGGCGAGCACGGTGACCGCGCCCAGCTCGGCGGCGACGGACTCCAGCGGGGAGCCCGGGTCGGTGACCACCACGAAGTGCCGGCCGGCCTCCGCCTCGGTCAGCCCGGCGTCGAGGAACGCCTGGAGGTAGGCCCGCCGGTGGCTGTCGGTCTCCACCGTGCTGCCGGACTTGCTGGCCAACACCACCACGGTGCGTTCCAGCCGGTCGGCCAGCGCCGCCCGGACCTGGCCCGGGTCGGTGGTGTCCAGCACGGTCAGCGGCCGGCCCAGGGTGCGGGTGATCACCTCGGGGGCCAGCGACGAGCCGCCCATCCCGGCGAGCACCACGTGGTCCAGGTCCGCCAGTTCGGCGGTCAGCTCGGCGAGCTGGGGGAGCAGCTCCCAGCTGCGCCGGTGGGTGTCCAGCCAGCCGAGCCGGGCCCTGGCCTCGGCCTCGACCTCCGGCCCCCACAGCGTGGGGTCCTTCGCGGCCAGCCTCGCCGGGACGCCCCGGGTCACCAGCGCGTCCCGGGTCGACGCGGGCGCGGACCGGTCGACCGCGTCCGCGCCGTGCACGACCAGCCCGGCGGACGCGTCCGCCGGGCCGGAGAGCAGGTCGCTCACGTGGCCGCCCCGGGGTGATGCCCCGGGACCGCCACGTGAGCGTCGGTCATGCGTTTCCCCCCGCCTGCTGGGCGGCCTGCGCGTTGCCCTGCGCGGCCTGGCCGGGCCGCCCGGTGCCCCGGCCCGCCGCGGCGAGCGACTTGCGCACCCCGTCGAGCAGTTCCAGCCAGCTCGCCTCGAACTTCTCCACGCCCTCCCGCTCCAGGACGGCGATCACGTCGGACATGTCGACGCCGACGGCCTCCAGGTCGGTGAAGACCTTGCGGGCCGCGTCGTACGCGCCGGTGACGGTGTCGCCGGGGGTCTCGCCGTGGTCGGCGTACGCGTGGATGACCGACTCCGGCATCGTGTTGACCGTGCCGGGGGCGATCAGCTCCTCGACGTAGATGACGTCCCGGTAGTCCGGGTTCTTCGTCGAGGTGGACGCCCACAGGGGGCGCTGCGGGTGGGCGCCCGCGTCGGCCAGGGACTGCCACCGGTCGGAGGAGAAGACCTCGCTGTAGCGCTCGTACGCGAGCTGGGCGTTGGCGACGGCGGCCTTGCCGCGCAGCGCCTTGGCCTCGTCGGAGCCGATCTTCTCCAGCCGCTTGTCGACCTCGGAGTCGACCCGGGAGACGAAGAACGACGCCACCGAGCCGATCTTGGACAGGTCATGGCCGTTGGCCCGTGCCTGCTCCAGGCCGGCGAGGAACGCCTCCATCACCTGCGAGTACCGGTCCAGGCCGAAGATCAGCGTGACGTTGACGCTGATCCCCTCGGCCAGGGTCGCGGTGATTGCCGGCAGGCCCGCCTCGGTGGCCGGGATCTTGATGAACAGGTTCGGCCGGTCGACCAGCCACCACAGCGCCTTGGCCTCGGCGACCGTCTTGTCGGTCTCGTGGGCCAGCCGCGGGTCCACCTCGATGGAGACCCGGCCGTCGACGCCGTGGCTGGCGTCGTACGACGGGCGCATCACGTCGCACGCCCACCGCACGTCGTACGTGGTGAGCATGCGCACCGACTCCTCCACCTCCACCCCACGGGTGGCGAGGTCGCGCAGCTGCCAGTCGTACTCGTCGGCGGCGGCGAGCGCCTTCGCGAAGATCGTCGGGTTGGTGGTCACCCCGACCACGTGCTTCTCCCGGCGGAGCTGGTCCAGCCCGCCTGAGCTGAGCCGCACGCGGGAGAGGTCGTCGAGCCAGACCGCCACCCCGGCGGCGGTGAGCTTGCTAATCCTGTCCGTCATGCCGTCCACGCTCCCCTCAGTTGCCGGTCGTGAAACCGGTGATGTCGCCCACCCGGGTCAGCGCCGCGTGCGCGGCGGCCACGATCCGGTCGGGGGTGAACCCGAACTGCTCGAAGAGCACGGAGTGCGGGGCGCTCGCGCCGTAGTGCTCGATGCTGACGCTCTCGCCGGAGTCGCCGACGACACCGCGCCAGGACATCGCGATGCCCGCCTCCACGCTCACCCGTGCCTTTACCCCGCGCGGCAGCACCGACTCCCGGTACGCCTCGTCCTGCGCGTAGAACCACTCCTGGCACGGCATCGACACCACCCGGGTGGGGGTGCCGTCGGCCTCCAGCCGCTCCCGGGCGGTGAGGCAGAGCTGCACCTCGGAGCCGGTCCCGACGATGATCACCTGCGGCTTGCCGTTGGACGCCTCGGCCAGCACGTAGCCGCCCTTGGTGACGCCCTCGGCGCCGCCCAGCGTCGAACGGTCCAGGGTCGGCAGGGCCTGCCGGCTCAGCGCCAGCGCGGTCGGCCGGTCGGTGTGCTCCAGCGCCTGCCGCCATGCCCACGCGGTCTCGTTGGCGTCGGCCGGCCGGACCACGTCCAGGCCGGGGATCGCCCGGAGCGCGGTCAGGTGCTCCACCGGCTGGTGGGTCGGACCGTCCTCGCCGAGGCCGATCGAGTCGTGCGTCCAGACGTAGACAACCGGCAGCTTCATCAGCGCGGCGAGCCGCACCGACGGGCGCATGTAGTCGCTGAACACCAGGAAGGTGCCGCCGTACGGGCGGGTGCCGCCGTGCAGGGAGATGCCGTTGAGGATGGCGCCCATGGCGTGCTCGCGGATGCCGAAGTGCAGCGTGCGGCCGTACTCGTGGCCCGGGAAGTCCTTGGTCGCGTGCGCCGCCGGGATGAACGACGGCTCGCCCTTCATCGTGGTGTTGTTGCTCTCCGCCAGGTCGGCCGAGCCACCCCACAGTTCGGGCAGCACCGGGGCGAGGGCCTCCAGCACCTTGCCGGACGCGGCCCGGGTGGCGACGCCCTTGGCGTCGGCCGGGAAGGTCGGCAGCGCCGCGGTCCAGCCCTCCGGCAGCACCCGCTGGGACATCCGGTCCCACAGCGCCTTGCGCTCCGGGTTGGCCTTCGCCCAGCCCTCGTACGCCTTCTCCCACTCCTGCTGGGCCTGCGCGCCGCGCTCCAGCACCCGACGGGCGTGGCCGAGGACCTGCTCGTCGACCTCGAAGCTCTGGGCCGGGTCGAAGCCGAGGAGCTGCTTGGTGGCGGCCACCTCGTCGGCGCCCAGCGCCGAACCGTGGATCTTGCCGGTGTTCTGCTTGTTCGGGGCGGGCCAGCCGATGATGGTGCGCAGCGCGACGAACGAGGGGCGGCCGGTCTCGGCCTTCGCCGCCAGCAGTGCCCGGTGCAGCGCCTCGACGTCCTCGTGGTAGTCGCCCTGGTCGGCGTCGCCGGTGCGCCAGTCGACGGTCTGCACGTGCCAGCCGTACGCCTCGTAGCGGGCCGCGACGTCCTCGCTCTTGGCGATGCGGGTGTCGTCCTCGATCGAGATCTCGTTGTCGTCGTAGATCACCGTGAGGTTGCCGAGCTGCTGGTGCCCGGCGAGCGCGCTGACCTCGTGGCTGATGCCCTCCTCGATGTCACCGTCGGAGACGATGCACCAGATGTCGTGGTCGAAGACCGACGCGCCCGCCTCGGACTCCGGGTCGAACAGGCCGCGCTCGCGGCGGGCCGCCATCGCCATGCCGACCGCGTTGCCCAGGCCCTGGCCGAGCGGGCCGGTGGTGGTCTCCACGCCCGGGGTGTGCCCGTGCTCCGGGTGGCCCGGGGTGAGCGAGCCCCACTGCCGCAGCGACTTGAGGTCGTCCAGAGCCAGCGGGTACCCGGAGAGGAAGAGCTGGATGTAGAGGGTCAGGCTGGAGTGGCCGGCGGAGAGCACGAACCGGTCCCGGCCCGCCCAGTTCGGGTCGGTCGGGTTGTGCCGGATCACCCGGTTGAACAGAAGGTACGCCGCGGGGGCGAGGCTCATCGCCGTACCGGGGTGGCCGTTGCCGGATTTCTCCACGGCGTCCATGGCCAGCACGCGGACGAGGTCGACGGCCCGGCGGTCGAGGTCGGACCAGTTGAGTGCGGGTTGCTCGGGTCGGTTGGCAGCCACGATGGTTGTGCTCCTCGGCAGTTGGGCGGAACCCTCACTGATGACCCTATCGAGCGGCCCTAAACCTGCGCCCAGGGATCTCTGCACGCCCGTCCGTGCGGGTCCGACTTCCACCAGGGTGTGACGGCCCGCACCGTTGTCGGGTCGCGCGGGCAGCCAAAACGACGACGCGTAGTGTGTGGATCGGTGCGTGGACCCGGACGGGTCCGACCGACCCAACCCCCCCCTGCCGACGCCGGAAGGTGGCTATCCGTGAGCATGATCACCGAGCGCCCCGTCAGCAACTCTGCCGGGCAGCCGCCGGTGCGCACGGTGACCGAGACGCCGGCGGCGTCCCGGCGGGACATCCGGGCGGTGGTCTCGGCGTACGTCTCGCTGACCAAGCCGCGCATCGTCGAGCTGCTGCTGGTCACGACCGTCCCGGCGATGATGCTGGCCCAGGGCGGCATGCCGTCGCTGTGGCTGATGGCGGTGGTGCTGGTGGGCGGCTCGCTCGCCGCCGGCGCGGCCAGCGTCCTCAACTGCTACATCGACCGGGACATCGACCAGCTCATGCGGCGCACCAAGCGCCGCCCGCTGCCGACGCACATCGTCTCGCCGCGCAGCGCGCTCACCTTCGGGCTGGTGCTGGCGGCGATCTCGGTGACCCTGATGGCCGCGTTCACCAACTGGCTGGCCGCCGGGCTGACGCTGGCCGCGATCGCCTACTACGACCTGGTCTACACGCTCTGGCTGAAGCGGACCACGCCGCAGAACACCTTCTGGGGCGGCGCGTGCGGTGCGGCCCCGGTGCTGATCGGCTGGGCCGCGGTGACCGGCTCGCTGGCCCCGGCGGCGTGGGCGTTGTTCGCGGTGGTCTTCTTCTGGCAGATGCCGCACTTCTACCCCCTCGCCATGAAGTACAAGGCGGACTACGCCCGCGCCGGCATCCCGATGCTGCCGGTCGTCGCCTCGACCCGCCGGGTCAACGCCGAGATCATCGGCTTCGCCTGGCTGACCCTGCTCTCCTCGCTGGTCGTCTGGCCGCTCGGGATGAGCGCCATCTACGGCGTCACCGCGCTGGTGTCCGGCGGGGTCTTCGTGTACGAGGCGCACAAGCTGTGTCGCCAGGTGGCCCGGGGCGGGGCGGTCAGGCCGATGCGACTGTTCCACTGGTCGTACGTCTACCTGACCATCCTGTTCGCCGCCGTCGCCGTGGACGCCCTGATCTAGACGCGGTCTCCGCGAGGGCGCGGGCCGGGGCCGTTCGGGCCCCGGCCCGCGCCGCATCACCGCCCGGCTCGGTCGGTCCGGGCTCAAGCGGTCCGGCTCGGTCGGTCCGGCTCCGGCGGTCCGGTGTGCGCCGGCCTCCCGTGTCGCTCCGACAAATCATCATCATTGATGAGTTGTCCACCTTTGGTGACCTATCGGAATGATTTTCACCCTGAGTCGGGTTCACTCAACTCAGGTAACAACGGGTGACTTTGTCGTTGAGTTATAGCCCCTTAAGTCGGATCAATCCGAGCAAACTACCTGTGGGCTTCCTTAAACGGTCGGGTAATGGGCATCACAAATAGTTCATGGTTCTCGCACCTGAGAAGGGAACTCTGCTTAGGCTTCGCGTCATGGCAGAAGGTTCCGATACGACGCTGGCGGCTCAGCAGACCGTCGCCGACCAGACCCCCAACGGTCTGGTCGCGGGCATCAAGTCGTTCGCCGCCGGGCACGGCGGGGCGAAGGCGGTCATCGAGTACGTCGGCAAGCGCGGCGCGCGCATCGTCCTCGTAGGCTCCGACGGGGCCTGGGGCGACCAGTTCGCGGAGGACACCGGCGTCGCCCGGGAGGCGTGCGCCAGGGCGGGAGTCACCGTCGAGAACGCCTGGGAGCGGGAGCTGATGGACCAGATGCGCCCGAGCAACGACCTGTGGCGGTCGATGGCCCGGCGCGCGATGGCCCGTTGACACCCGGATGACCGAACAACACCACCACCAGTCGACCCGGGGGGAACCCCGGGTCGCCCTCGTGACGTGCGCCGAGCTGTCCGACCTCGACCCGGACGAGCGGCTCCTGTTCGCCCCGCTGACCGGGCGCGGCGTCTCGGTCACCGTCGCCGTCTGGGACGACCCGACGGTCGACTGGGCCGCGTACGACCTGGTCGTGATCCGGTCGCCCTGGGACTACGCGCTGCGTCGCGACGAGTTCGTGGCCTGGGCCGACACCGTGCCCCGGCTGGTCAACCCGGCCGACGTGGTGCGCTGGAACACCGACAAGCGCTACCTCGGCGAACTGTCGGCCGCCGGCGTGCCCACCGTACCGACCGGCTGGGTCCTACCGGGGGAGAGCTGGGAACCGCCGGCCGCCCACGGCGAGTACGTGCTCAAGCCGGCGGTCAGCGCCGGCAGCCAGGACACCGGCCGGTACGACCTGGCCGACCCCGGGCACCGCGAGCTGGCCACGGCCCATGTGCGCCGGCTGTCCCGGGCCGGCCGGGTGACCATGGTCCAGCCGTACCTGACGGCGGTGGACACCGCCGGCGAGACCGCGCTGCTGTACCTGGCCGGGCCGGACGGGCTCCGGTTCAGTCACGCGATCCGCAAGGGCCCGATGCTGACCGGCCCCGACCTGGGCCCCGGCGGGCTGTACAAGGCCGAGAACATCAGCTCCCGGACGGCCACCTCCGACCAGCTCGCCGTCGCCGAGCGGACCCTGGCGGTGGTCCCCGGCGGGTCGGAGCGCCTGCTCTACGCCCGGGTCGACCTCATCCCGGGCCCCGACGGGTCACCCGTGCTGGTCGAGCTGGAACTGACCGAGCCGTCCCTGTTCCTCGGGTACGCCGACGGCGCCCCCGACCGCCTGGCCGAAGCGATCCTCACCCATCTGTCCCACCCCCACTGAACCCGCCCCGCGGACCCGCGGGGCGGGTTCAGTGGGGGTCAGATGGTTGCCGGGACGGTGCTGGTCCTGGTCGGCGCCGGGAGCGCCGGGGTCTCGGTCGGATGGCGTTCCCGGGTCGACCAGAGCACCGCCAGGGTGGCGAGCAGGACCAGGCAGGAGCCGAGCATGTGCGCTGCGACCAGCACGCCGGGCAGGTGGGTGAAGTACTGGACGAAGCCGATCAGGCCCTGACTCAGCTCCACCGCGACCAGCACGAGGGCAGCCCGCTCGGCCCGTCGGGCGCCGACCGCGCGGAACGCGAAGACCAGTGCCACCGAGAGCCCGATCAGCAGGAACACCCCGTCGGCGTGCACCTGCGAGATCGACTGCGGGTCGAGGCCGTTGCGGGCCGCGCCCTGGTCGCCGGCGTGCGGGCCGCTGCCGGTGACCCAGGTGCCGATCACCAGCACCGCGACGCTCACCACGGTGGTGACCAGCGCCAGCGTCCGCAGCGGCCCCGGCACCGTGGGCGTCGTCGGACCGTCCGGTTCGTCGATGCGCCGCCAGAGCGCGTACGTGACCGCGATCACCGCCATCGAGGCGAGGAAGTGCAGGCCGACCACCCACGGGTTCAGGTTGGTCAGCACGGTGATCCCGCCGAGGATCGCCTGCGAGGGGATGCCGAACAGCACCCCGATCGCCAGCGGCAGCAGGGCCCGCCGCCGCGCCCCGTGCAGCAGCACGGCCACCACCACCGCCAGCGCGATCGCGCCGACGGCGAAGGTGAGCAGCCGGTTGCCGAACTCGATGACGCCGTGCACGCCCATCTCCGATGTCGTCGTGTACGACGCGTCGGTGCACCTGGGCCAGGTGGGGCAGCCGAGGCCGGACGCGGTCAACCGGACCGCCCCGCCGGTGACCACGATGGCCACGTTCGCGATGATCGAGGCGAGCGCCAGGCGGCGCAGCAGGGTGGTGGAGGCCGGGAACCGGACGGATCGCTTCACGGGGCAAATCCTACGCAACGTAGTGGAGCCCGATCGGGTGACTCCGTCGCGCCGGTGGCTCGGATCACCGTCCCGGGTTTGCGGGCCTCCGGCGAATTACGTAACGTTGGCGTTGTGAAAAACGCGGCGGCGCTTTCCGGGCGACAGCCGGTGACCGGTCCGGTCGCCGGTGCGCCCGCGTCCGCCGTGTCCGACCTCTCCACCCGGGACCGGGTGACCCAGCTGCTGCTGGAGCGGGGGGCGACCACGGCCGCGCAGCTCGGCTCGGCGCTCGGGCTCAGCCCGGCGGCGATCCGCCGGCACCTCGACGCGATGCTCGTCGAGGGCGACGTGACCGCCCGCGAGCAGACCGTCCGGGGCAGCCGGGGGCGGGGCCGCCCGGCGAAGGTGTTCGTGCTGACGGACGCGGCCCGGGGTCGCTGCGGCACCCACCACTACGACAACATCGCCACCGCCGCGCTGCGCTGGATCGCCCGCAACAGCGGTTCCAAGGCGGTGGAGGCGTTCGCGGCCGACCAGGTCGCCGCCCTGGAGGACCGCTGCCGGGCCGCCATGGAGGACGCCGGCGACGATCCCCTTGCGCGGGCCGAGGCGCTCGCCGGAGCGCTGACCGCCGAGGGCTACGCCGCCAGCGCGTCCACGATCGCCTCCGGCGGCCAACTCTGTCAGCATCACTGCCCGGTGGCGCACGTGGCCGCCGAGTTCCCCCAGCTGTGCGAGGCCGAGACCACGGTGATCTCCCGCCTGGTCGGCACCCACGTGCAGCGTCTGGCCACCATCGCGCACGGCGACGGGGTGTGCACCACGCACATCCCCGCCCAGCCGGGGCGTGCCCAGTCCGGTAGAACCGTCACCACTGTGAGGACAGATAGATGACCGAGCAGATCGTCCAGCCCCTGACCCAGGAGGAGCAGCTCGCTGCCCTCGGTCGCTACGAGTATGGCTGGTCCGACTCCGACGTCGCCGGCGCCACCGCCCAGCGCGGCCTCAACGAGGCTGTGGTGCGGGACATCTCGGCGAAGAAGAGCGAGCCGGCCTGGATGCTCGACCTGCGCCTGAAGGGTCTGCGGCTGTTCGGCCGCAAGCCGATGCCGGCCTGGGGCGCCGATCTCACCGGGATCGACTTCGACAACATCAAGTACTTCGTCCGGTCCACGGAGAAGCAGGCCACCAGCTGGGAGGACCTGCCCGAGGACATCAAGAACACCTACGACCGGCTGGGCATCCCCGAGGCGGAGAAGCAGCGGCTGGTCGCCGGCGTCGCGGCGCAGTACGAGTCCGAGGTGGTCTACCACAAGATCCGCGAGGACCTTGAGGAGCAGGGCGTCCTGTTCCTGGACACCGACACCGCGCTCAAGGAGCACGAGGACGTCTTCAAGGAGTACTTCGGCACGGTGATCCCGGTCGGCGACAACAAGTTCGCCGCGCTGAACACCTCCGTGTGGTCCGGCGGCTCGTTCATCTACGTGCCGAAGGGCGTGCGCGTGGACATCCCGCTGCAGGCGTACTTCCGGATCAACACCGAGAACATGGGCCAGTTCGAGCGGACGCTGATCATCGTCGACGAGGGCGCGTACGTGCACTACGTCGAGGGCTGTACCGCGCCGCTGTACTCGTCCGACTCGCTGCACAGCGCGGTCGTGGAGATCATCGTCAAGAAGAACGCCCGGTGCCGCTACACGACCATCCAGAACTGGTCGAACAACGTCTACAACCTGGTCACCAAGCGGGCCGTGTGCCACGAGGGCGCGACCATGGAGTGGGTCGACGGCAACATCGGCTCCAAGGTCACCATGAAGTACCCGGCGGTCTACATGACCGGCGAGCACGCCAAGGGCGAGGTGCTCTCGGTGGCCATGGCCGGCGAGGGCCAGCACCAGGACGCCGGCGCCAAGATGGTGCACGCCGCGCCGCACACCTCCTCCACGATCATCTCCAAGTCGATCGCCCGGGGCGGCGGCCGTACCTCGTACCGGGGTCTGGTGCAGGTGCTGGAGGGCTCGCACCACAGCCGCAGCACGGTCAAGTGCGACGCGCTGCTGGTCGACACCATCTCCCGCTCGGACACCTACCCGTACGTCGACATCCGCGAGGACGACGTGTCGATGGGGCACGAGGCGACCGTCTCCAAGATCAGCGACGACCAGCTCTTCTACCTGATGAGCCGGGGCCTGAGCGAGGACGAGGCGATGGCGATGATCGTGCGCGGCTTCATCGAGCCGGTCGCCAAGGAGCTCCCGATGGAGTACGCCCTTGAGCTGAACCGCCTGATCGAGCTGCAGATGGAGGGCGCGGTCGGCTGACCCGGCGCGGCCCCGACCCGTTGCGTCGCGTCGCGTCCAGCCCAACCCGCCCTCCGGTTAATGACACCGTCGTCGAAGAACAGACCAAGGAAGAGATGACTATCCAGGCTTCCGCGCCGCCCAGCACCAAGTCGCAGGCGCTCCGCTCGTACGACGTCGCCGACTTCCCGGCCCTCACCGGCCTGGAGGAGGAGTGGCGTTTCACCCCGCTCAAGCGGCTGCGCGGGCTGGTCGGCGAGGCCCAGGCCTCGACCGGCGCGGTCCGGCACGAGTACGGCGACCTGCCCTCCGGCGTCGCCGTCTCCCGGATCGGCAAGGACGACCCACGGGTGGGCAGCGTGCTCACCCCGGTCGACCGGGTCAGCGCGCTGGCGTACGGCGGTGCCGGCGAGGCGCTGCTGGTGGAGGTCGCCCGCGACGCGGTGGTCGGCGAGCCGGTGGTGCTGCGGGTGGTCGGCGACGGCGCCGAGCACCTGGCGTTCGGGCACACCTTCGTCGACGTGGGCCGGTTCGCCGAGGTGACCCTGGTGCTGGAGCACGTCGGCTCGGCGACCCTCGCCGACAACGTCGAGGTGTCGGTGGCCGACGGGGCGAAGCTGACCCTGGTCACCGTGGCCGACTGGGCCGCCGACGCGGTGCAGGCCCAGCACCTGCGGGTGAAGCTCGGCCGGGACGCCAAGGTGGTGCACATCCAGGTCAGTCTCGGCGGCGACCTGGTCCGGCAGTACACCTCGGTGGAGTACACCGGGCGCGGCGGCGAGGCCGAGCTGTACGGCGTCTACTTCGCCGACGGCGGCCAGCACCTGGAACACCGCCAGCTCGTCGACCACAACGTGCCCGACTGCCGCAGCTACGTCGGCTACCGGGGCGCGTTGCAGGGCGCGGACGCGCACACGGTCTGGGTGGGCGACGTGCTGATCCGGGCCGAGGCGACCGGCACCGACACGTACGAGATCAACCGGAACCTGCTGCTCAGCGACGGTGCCCGAGCGGACTCCGTGCCGAACCTGGAGATCGAGACCGGCGAGATCGCCGGCGCCGGGCACGCCAGCGCGACCGGCCGCTTCGATGACGAGCAGCTGTTCTACCTGATGGCCCGGGGCATTCCGGAGGGCGAGGCCCGCCGCCTGGTGGTCCGCGGCTTCTTCGCCGAGATGATCAACAAGATCCCGGTCGAGGAGTTGCGCGAGCGGCTCGGTGACGCGATCGAGGCCCGGCTGGCCAGGACGGGCGCCTGATGATCCGGATCTGCGCCACCGAGGACGTGCCGAAGGGCACGGTGATCAGCGCCGACGTCGACGGCACGCAGGTCGCCCTCGTGCACGGCGAGGACGACCGGTTCTACGCCGTGCACGACGAGTGCTCGCACGCCGCGGTCGCCCTCTCCGAGGGCGAGGTCGAGGGCTGCACGCTGGAATGCTGGCTGCACGGCTCCCGTTTCGACCTGCGTACCGGTGAGCCGACCGGGCTGCCCGCCACCGAACCCATTCCCGTCTACGCCGTCGAGATCCGCGACGGTGACATCTACCTTCCCGTGGGCGCCGACGGCCGCCCGATGCCGAGTAATGGAGTGACCCGATAATGAGCACCCTGGAGATCCGCGACCTGAAGGTGTCGGTCAAGCTGCCCGAGGGTGAGCTCAAGCCGATCCTGGCCGGCGTCGACCTGACCGTGCGGTCGGGCGAGACCCACGCCATCATGGGCCCGAACGGCTCCGGCAAGTCCACCCTGGCGTACTCCATCGCCGGTCACCCGAAGTACGAGATCACCAGCGGCTCGGTGACCCTGGACGGCGAGGACGTGCTCGCCATGTCCGTCGACGAGCGGGCCCGCGCCGGGCTCTTCCTCGCCATGCAGTACCCGGTCGAGGTGCCCGGCGTCTCGGTGGCCAACTTCCTGCGTACCGCCAAGACCGCGATCGACGGCACGGCGCCGAAGCTGCGCACCTGGGGCGGCGAGCTGCGCGGGGCGATGGAACGCCTCCAGATGGACCCGGCGTTCGCCCAGCGCAACGTCAACGAGGGCTTCTCCGGTGGCGAGAAGAAGCGGCACGAGATCGTGCAGCTGGAGTTGCTCAAGCCGAAGATCGCGATCCTCGACGAGACCGACTCCGGCCTCGACGTGGACGCGCTGCGCGTGGTCAGCGAGGGCGTCAACCGGGTCCGCGACACCGGCGACACCGGCCTGCTGCTGATCACCCACTACACGCGCATCCTGCGCTACATCAAGCCGGACTTCGTGCACGTCTTCGTCGCCGGTCGGATCGTCGAGCAGGGCGGCCCGGAGCTGGCCGACAAGCTCGAGGCCGAGGGCTACGAGCGGTACGCCGCCGGGGCCGGCTCGGCGCGGGCCTGAGGAAAGGGCCGGTCACGCAGATGACCACCATCACGATCCCCGAGGGGATGCCGCAGTTTGACGACGTGCCGCGCTTCGACGTGGCGGCGGTGCGTGCGGACTTCCCGATTCTCGACCGGGAGGTCAACGGACACCCGCTGGTCTACCTCGACAGCGCGAACACCTCGCACAAGCCGCGCCAGGTGCTCGACGCGCTCGCCGAGCACTACGCACTGCACAACGCCAACGTGTCCCGCTCGGTGCACACGCTGGGCACCGAGGCGACCGAGGCGTACGACGGCGCGCGGGCGAAGATCGCCACGTTCGTCAACGCGCCGAGCGTGGACGAGGTGGTGTTCACCAAGAACTCCACCGAGGCGATCAACATCGTGGCGTACGCGTTCTCCAACGCCTCGCCGCGGCCCGACGCCGACCCACGCTTCCGGCTCGGCCCCGGCGACGAGATCGTGATCTCCGAGATGGAGCACCACTCGAACATCGTCCCGTGGCAGTTGCTGGCCGAGCGCACCGGCGCGACCCTGCGCTGGTTCCCGGTCACCGACCAGGGTCGACTGGACGAGTCGGGGCTGGACGACCTGGTCACCGAGCGGACGAAGATCGTCTCGCTGGTGCACATGTCGAACGTCCTCGGCACCGTCAACGCCACCGCCCGGATCACCGCGCGGGTGCGCGAGGTGGGGGCGCTGCTGCTGCTCGACTGCTCGCAGTCGGTGCCGCACCAGCCGATCGACGTGGTCGACCTCGACGCCGATTTCATCGTCTTCACCGGGCACAAGATGTGCGGGCCCACCGGCATCGGCGTGCTCTGGGGCCGGGGCGAGCTGCTCGCGGCGATGCCCCCGGTGTTCGGCGGCGGCTCGATGATCGAGACGGTCACCATGGCCCGGTCGACGTTCGCCGCCCCGCCGGCCCGGTTCGAGGCGGGCACCCCGCCGATCGCCGAGGCCGTGGCGCTCGGCGCGGCGGTGGACTACCTCACCGGGATCGGTATGCGGGCGATCCAGTGGCACGAGAAGGAGCTGACGGCGTACGCGTTGGACGCCTTCGCCACTGTGCCCGACCTGCGGATCTTTGGGCCGACCGTGCCGGTTGGCCGGGGTGGGACGATCTCGTTCGCCCTCGGCGACATCCACCCGCACGACGTGGGCCAGGTGCTCGACTCGCTCGGCGTGCAGGTGCGCGTCGGCCACCACTGCGCCAAGCCGCTGTGCACCCGGTTCGGCGTGCCGGCCATGACGCGGGCCTCGTTCTACCTGTACACCACCACCGAGGAGATCGACGCCCTGGTGGGCGGTCTGGAGCAGGTGCGGAAGGTGTTCGACTGATGCAGCTCGACCAGCTCTACCAGGAGATCATCCTGGACCACTACAAGCACCCGCACGGCCGTGGCCTGCGCGACGCCGAGGACCCGGCCGACCATGTCGCCGAGGCGCACCACGTCAACCCGACCTGCGGCGACGAGGTGACCGTCCGGGTCGCCACCGACGGCGACGTGCTGCACGACATCTCGTACGACGGCATGGGCTGCTCGATCAGCCAGGCGTCGGCGAGCGTGCTGCACGAACTGCTGCGCGGTCGGGGCGCGGGTGAGGCGTTCACGGTGCATGAGGCGTTCGTCGAGTTGATGTCCGGCCGTGGCCAGGTCACGCCGGACGAGGACGTGCTCGGTGACGGGGTGGCGTTCGCGGGTGTCGCGCGCTACCCCGCCCGGGTCAAGTGCGCGCTGCTGCCGTGGATGGCGTTCAAGGACGCCGCGGCACGCGCCGGGGTGGGCGCGAGCCCGGAGGTGAAGGCATGAGCGAGCGTCAGCGAGCGAATCATCGGCACAGTACCGGCACAGCTCACGCCGGTGCCGAGCGAAACGAGGGGACGGCATGAGCAGCGAGGAAACTGCCACCACGCCGGGCGCCGGCGCCGTGGCGACCGACGGTGCGGCTCCGGCCACCGAGGGCACGGCCACGTCGACGGCCAACGGTGCGGCGGCCAACGGCAAGGCCGCCAACGGCAAGGCCGCCGTCGCCGACGTCGAGGAGGCGATGAAGGACGTCGTCGACCCGGAGCTGGGCATCAACGTGGTCGACCTCGGCCTGCTGTACGGCGTCCACGTCGACGACGACAACGTCGCCACCCTGGACATGACGCTGACGTCGGCGGCCTGCCCGCTGACCGACGTGATCGAGGATCAGACCCGGCAGGCGCTGACCACCGGCCCCGGCGGGGGACTGGTCGACGACATCCGGATCAACTGGGTCTGGCTGCCCCCGTGGGGCCCCGACAAGATCACGGACGAGGGGCGCGACCAGCTACGCTCCCTCGGCTTCAACGTCTGAAAGTCGGCCCGCACCACGCATCGCGCCGCGAGCGCTCCCCGCCCAGGGGAACGCTCGCGGCGTTTTCTTCGTCCGGCCCGCCTGCTCCGCGTAGCCGCCCGACGTCCCCACCCACTTGCCGCCCGACCGGGTTCCAGGTCTGCCGCCCGCCTGGTCTGCCGCCCGCCTGGTCTGCCGCCCGCCTGGTCTGCCGCCTGCCCCGCCGACAGACCCGCTGGCTCCTGACATGTCGGGGCGCAGATCGCGCCCTCCACGGCCGCCCTCCACGGCCGCCCTCCACGGCCGCCGCCCTGCGGGCGACACCTGCTAAAGCCACCTTTGCTCTGCTGCCCCCCGCGCAACGCTCGCGGAGCGTGACGCTCCCTGCCGTCCGCCCGTGCTGACCTGCGATGTGAATCGGCTGCTCAGTGCCGGTGTTGCGCTGACGGCAGCAGAGCAAAGGGGCGGGTCCATGTCGGTGCCCCGAGGCAGCGGGCCGACGCAGCGTGACCATGCGCATGGATGGTGCCGCCAGAGGCGCTGGTAGCCAGGAAATCGCTCGCGAGCCGAAGGGGCCAGGGCCGATGATGAGTCCATGATCGAGGCGTACCCGAAGCAGGCCCCTGTCCGCGCGGCCGACACCGCGCCCCGACAGCGGACCGCGTCCGGTGGCGTCTCGACCCGCCGCACCTCGTCATGACGGCGGCGTTCCTCGCCGGCCTGGTGGCCGGCTACGGCGTCGCCGTGCCCGTCGGCGCGATCGCCGTGCTGATCCTGGGGCTCAGCGCACGGACGTCGTTCCGGGTCGGTGCCGCCGCCGCGTTCGGCGTGGCGACCGCCGATGGTCTCTACGCCGCCGTCGCCGTGCTCGGTGGGGTGGCGGTCGCCGATCTGGTGACTCCGATCGCCGGGCCGCTGCGGCTGGTGGCGGCAGCCGTGCTGTTCGCCCTCGCCGGGCACACCGCGTGGCGGGCGCTGCGCCCGCGCCCCCCGTCCGCCGGTGCGGGCGGCGGACGGGGCCTCGGCACCCCCGGGCGGGCCTTCGCCGGGGTGCTGACGCTGACCCTGCTCAACCCGGCGACGGTGGTCTACTTCGTGGCACTCGTGCTCGGGCACGGCGAGGCGGTCGGCCCGGACCGCCCATCCGCCGCCCTCTTCGTGGCCGGAGCGTTCCTCGCCTCGGCGAGCTGGCAGTTGCTGATCGCCGGCGGCGGAACCCTGGTCGGTCGGGCGCTGACCGGGCCCCGGGGCAGGCTGGTGACCGCCCTGGTCTCCAGCACGATCATCGGGACGCTCGCGGTCGTCATGCTGCTCGCGCGCTGACCGGGGCCGCTCGGCCGATCGGGTACCTCGATCGGAACCGGATGCCGCTCCCGGCGCGATCCAATGGTGCCGTACGGTCGGGCGGTGACCAGTCGACCCGCAGCAGGGGGCGGCCGGTGGGTCGAGGTCGACCCGGCCCGTGTCGCCCGCTGGGCCGAGGGCTTCGCCGACCGGCACGGCCCGCCGACCGCCAGCCCCCAGGAGTACGGCCTGCTGCTCGCCGCCCCGGACGGGGCGACCGCCGAGCTGCACGCCCCGCCGGGCGTACCCCCGACCCCCGACGTTGCCGGGTTCGTGGCCGCCGTCGTCGCGCCGCGCCGGATCGGGCTGCTGCTCGCCCGTAAGGGCGCGGTGGCGGTCGGGATCGCCGAGGGGGGCGACATCGTGGTGTCCAAGGTCGACACCCGGTACGTGCAGGGGCGCACCGCTGCGGGCGGCTGGTCCCAGCAGCGCTTTGCCCGCCGCCGGGACAACCAGGCGAAGGCGGCGCTGGGCGACGCGGTCGAGCTGGCCGTCCGGCTGCTGCTGCCCGAGGCCGCCACGCTCACCGCCCTGGTCGGCGGGGGCGATCGGCGGGCGGTGGACACCGTGCTGGCGGACCGGCGGCTGGCCCCGCTGGCCGCGCTGCGCGCCGACCGGCTGCTCGACGTGCCGGAGCCCAGGCACGCGGTGCTGGTCTCCGCGGTGGACGCGGCCCGCGCCGTGCGGGTCCTGGTCCGGGATCCCGAACCGGCCGCCCCCTGACCGATCGACGCGCGTGTACGGGCCACTAGGCTGGCGGCAGCACGCGAAGGGGGTCGGCATGGAGGCGACGGACGGCGTCTCCGGTGGCGCCGGCCCGGGCGGGGAACGTCTCGGCGACCGGATCCGCCGCCTGCGCACCGCCCGGGGGCTGACCCAGCAGCAGGTCGCCGCGCCCCGGTACACCCGGGCGTTCCTCGGCGCGATCGAGTCCGGCACCCGTACCCCCAGCCCGGAGGCGCTGGCTCACGTCGCGGACCGGCTCGGGCTACCGGTCGACGACCTGCGCTACGGGCGGCCGGCAGACGCGGCGGCCCGGCTGGCCGGGGAGCTGGCGGCGGCCCGGCGGGCGCTGTCGGCCGGGGACCTCGACGCCGCAGACGGCGCGCTCGCCGACATCGGTCGCCGGGCTGACGACTACCACCTGCCTGAGGTGGGCGACTGGGCGCGGTACTACGCGGCGGAGGCGGACCTGCACCGGGGCCGGGCCCCGGCCGCCGCGGCGGGCTACGCGCGGCTGGCGGCGCAGCCGCCGGCGGACTGTTCCGCGCTGCGCGCGGCGGTGCTCGCCCGGCAGTCCTACTGCCTGCTCGTCGACGGGGACGCCCCCCGCGCGGTGGCCGTGCTGGAGGAGGGGCTGCGGGAGCTGCGGGCGTCGACGCCGGTGGACCCCGACGCCGAGCTGCGGCTGACCAACGCGTTGATGTACACGTTCCTGGAACTGAACTGGCGGCACCGGGCCCGCCGGCTGGAACGGGACGTGCTGCCGCTGCTGAGCCGGGCCACCCGGGGAGAGTGGGTGGCCCAGTTCTACGCCGTCGCGGGCCAGCTCCGGCGCGACGGCGAGCTGGACGAGGCCGACCGCTACCTGCGTGAGGCGGCCCGCCGCTACGCCGAACTGGGACTCACCCGGGAGATCGCGCTGTGCCACTGGGCCCGGGGGTACGTGCTGCGCCGGGCCGGGCGGCCCGGCGAGGCCGGTCCGGAGCTGCGCCTGGCCCGGGAGATGCTCGGCGCGGTCGGTGCCGTGCTCGACCACGCGGGGGCGACCCTGGAGCTGGCCGAGTCCCGCCGCCGGGAGGGCGCACTGGACGAGGCGGAGGAACTGGCCGGGGAGGCCGCCCGGACGGCGGCCGAGTGCCGGCACCAGGAGCTGATGGCGGAGGCCGACCTCGTGCTCGGCCTGGTGCGCGCGGGCCGGGGCGCCGGCGAGGATTCCCGCCGGTTGCTGTCCCGGGCGGCCGACCGGTACGAGCAGGCCGGGCTGATGGGGGAGGTCGTCGTCGCCTGCCGGCACCTCGGCGAGTCGCTGCTCGCCGAGGGGGACCGCCCGGGGGCGGCCGAGGTACTGCGCCGGGGCCTGCGCGCGGCGGAGCGACTGACGTGAGCGCCCCACGCCTGGCGGAAGGCGGCGGAGCGACTGACGTGAGCGGCCGGCGCGCGGCGGGGCGGTGGTGGTGACGCAGCGGCGGGATCAGGTGGGTGCCCGCCTCCAGCGGCTGCGCGCCGCGCGGGGGCTCACCCAGCGAGCCCTGGCCGAGCCGCGCTACACCGCGGCCTACGTCTCCGCGGTGGAGGGCGGCCGGCGCATCCCTTCGGCAGACGCCGTCGCCCACTTCGCCGAGCGGCTCGGAGTCACCCCGGTTGACCTGACCACCGGCCGCTCCCCGGCCGAGGTGGTGTGTCTACACCTGCGGCTGGTCGAGGCCGACTGCGCCGGGCCGGCCGATCCCGCCGGGGCGGGCGCGGGCTACCGGGAGGTGATCTCGGCCGCCGCGTCGCTGGACGCCCCGGTCCTGGTCGCCCGGGCCCGGCTCGGCCTTGCCGGCCTCGCCCTGCGGCGGGGGGACGCCGGTGAGGCGGCGGCGCAGCTCGAACGGGCCGAGGAGTTGCTGGCGGAGGCGGCGCCGCACGTCCGCGCCGAGGCGACCGCCGTCCGCGCGGTGCTGGTGGGTCGCGGTGGCGACCTTCGGTACGCGACGTACGTGCTGGCGTCGGCCCGGGACGGGCTGGTGCGGGACGGTTATCCGGATCCCGCTGTGCTGCTGACCCTGCACGCGGAGCTCGCGGTCTGCCACCTCCAGCTCGACGACGAGCCGGCTGCGGCGGAGGCTGCGGCGGAGGCCCTGGCCCTGACGGTGCTGGCCGAGCCGGCCCGGGTGGCCGGGCTGCACCTGACGGTGGCGGGCAGCCTGCTGGCGGAGGGCCGCACGGCGGAGGCTGCCACGGCGGTGGAACAGGCCCGGCAGGCCGCCCGGCAGGCCACGCTGGACGTGCAGTTGGCGTCGTGCCACCGGGCCCGTGGGCGCGGCCGGTGGGCCGCCGGGGACGTCCCGGGCGCGCTGGCGGATCTCACCACCGCGTACGACGCGCTGCGCGCCGCCGGCCAGCCAGGGCTGGCCGGGGAGGCCGCGGTCGAGTTGGCCGAGGCGTACCGGGCGCTCGGGCGGCCGGCGACGGCGGACGCGCTGGTGGGGGAGGTGCTGGACCGGGACGGCGAGGGTCCCGGCGCCGCCCGGGCGGCGCGGGTGCGCGGACTGCTCCGCGCGGACGCCGGCGACCGGCCCGGGGCGGAGCGTTACCTGCGGGCGGCGGCCGAGGGGTTCCGCGCCGCCGGCCGGCGGCGCGAGCTGGCGGGCACCGTGCTGGCGCTGGCCGATCACCTCGCCTCCGCCGGCCGGCCCGCCGAGGCGTTGGACCTGATGCGTGAGGGGTTGCGCGCGGTGGAGCGGCTCGGCGAGCGCCCGCCCTCGGCGGTGCGCCCGGCCACCTGACGCCCACCAGCCGTCCCTCGGTCGCCCTCCTGCCGTGCGGGGCGGGCCGCCCGGCAGGCACCGCCCCGGCACGGCAGCCTGGTCGGCTGCAGGGCACCGCCCCGCCCCGGCAGCCTGGTCAGCCGCTCAGTCGCGGGCCCAGAGCGCCGGGGTGTTCGGCGGTTCCCAGCCAGCCTGGGCGGTGTGTGCCTGGAGGCAGCGGTAGCCGGCGCCGCCGAACGTCACCCGGTCGCCGGCCCGGTACGTGGTCCCCGTCGCCCAGGTACCCGACGGCGGCGGGGTGCCGGTGGGGGTGGCGGTGGGGGAGGGGGAGGGGTTCTGCGCCACGTTGAGCACGAAGTCGAAGGTGGCCTCCCGGCCGCCGTCCACCGCGCGCACGGTCATCAGCAGGGCCGGGTCGAACAGCGAGTCGGTGCTGTTGCGGGGCTCGCCGGGGAAGTAGAGCTGGGTGGTGAGCACCGGTCGACCTGGGGCCTGGACCTTGACGTGGATGTGCCGGGTCCGGCCGGGGTAGAGGCCCGGCACGATCGTGGTCAGCCGGTACGCGCCGGAGGCGTCGGTGAACTGGTGCCCGCGAAACCGGTAGCCGGCGTTGTCGTAGCCGCCGTTGGCGTCGGCCTGCCAGAAGTCGAGCAGCACGTTGGGGATCGCCTGGCAGCCCAGGCCGAAGACGTAACCGCTGACGGTCAGCCGGGTGCCGACCGTGCCGGCCTCGATCAGGGAGGTACGGCGCGGCGAGTTGGGCTTGAAGTAGGGGCCCTCCATCTGCGCCGGCGTCGGGTCGTCGCCGTCGTCGCACATCGGGGTGGGCGTGAGCGCCGGCCCGGCGGGGCTGCCGCCCGTCGCCAGCGCCCGCGCCGCGCCGCCGAGGAGCAGCGGGGCAGGCAGGGTGAGGGCCACGGCCCTCAGCACGGTCTTGCGGGTGACACCGGTGGTGTCGCGGGGCTCGTCCGCGCCGGTGGATGCGCCGGTCATGGCAGCTCCTTGTCGCTCGGTGGTGACCTTCCGAGCCGACCCGGTCGGGCCGGCCGCTGCCACCGACCCTAGGGAGGCCTATCCGTCCGCGTCGATGTAATCGATGCCCGGGTCGTGGTGTTTTCCACCGTGCCGGCGGAAGCCGCCGGGGGTGTCGCCGACCTCACGGCGGAAGAACCGGCAGAAGTAGGCGGCGTCGGCGAAGCCCAGCCGGGCGGCGATCCGGGCCACGGTGAGGTCGGTCTGGACCAGCAGCCGCTTCGCCTCCAGCACCCGGGCCTGGCGGATGAGCTGGGCCGGGGTGGCGCCGGTGGCCCGGGGGACCGCCTCGTTGAGGTGCCGCACCGAGACGCCGAGGCGGCGCGCGTAGGCATGGGTCGGTTCGCCGAGCAGGGCCGGCTCGGCGAGCAGCTCGTCGAAGCGGCGGGCCACCGCTGCGGCCCGGCCCGCGTGCGCCGGGCCGTCGCCGCAAGGATGAACCGCCGGTCCGGCCGGCGTCGAGCGGCCCACCTCGACGACGAGGATGTGCAGGTACGCCCGTAGCACGCTGCGGCAGCCCGGCTCGGCCCGGCGTCGCTCCCCGGCCATCCGTTCCAGCACCGACCGGATCCGGACCGCGTGTGCGGCGTCGCGCGGGTGCCACGAGCGGTGGCCCGAGCGGTGCAGCGCGTCCCGGTCGCCCGGGTCGGCCAGCAGGAACTCGGGGGTGCACAGCACGACGTCCCCCCGCAGGTCGTCCGCGTCGCGCCAGTGGTGCACCTGGCCGGGGGTGACGAGGAAGAGCTGGGGCGGCCGGACGGCGTACGCGACGAGGTCGACGACGTGGGTGGCGTGCCCGTGGGTCACGTACACCAGCTCGTAGAAGGTGTGCCGGTGCGGGAAGTCGGCGCGCGACAGCGGCCCGAGCTCGGCGAAGGAGCCGACGGCGAGCGGGAGTTCGTCGGACGCGGGGACGTCCAGCTCGTGGCGGGGCAGAGCCGGTGGCGGGCCGGGGTCTGCCCGGCGGCGGGCCGGGGCGGGGTGGGGCGAGGTGGACAACGGCCACTCCAGGCGGTCATGGCAGCCGGATGCGGCCGATCGGGGTGCGTATTGACGCATCCGGATACCTCACTTACCGTACTGGCAACAGAGTTAACAACAAAAGTTGGCTCGCCGGTAGCGCGGCGGGCGGGCGGTCAACCGCGCCCACCGCCCACCCGCTCCCTCCCCCGTCCCCGAGGAGATCCCCATGCGCCGACGACCCGCCACCATGGCCGTCGCCCTTCTGGGTGCCGCCGCCACGGTGCTCACCTTCACCCTGACCGCGCAGGCCGACCCCGGTGCCGGTCCGGCCGCCGGCGGCCCGGCCGGCGTGACGGCCCCCGCCGGCATCGCGCCGGATATGTTCGCCGCACTCCAGCGGGACCTGCGGCTGACCCCGACGCAGGCCCGAGCCCGGCTCGACACCGATGCCCGGGCCGGCCGGGTCCAGCAGGTGCTGACGGCCACCCTCGGCAGTCGTTACGGGGGTGCCTGGGTGACGCCCGACGGCGCCGCCGTGACCGTCGGAATCACCACCGCCGCCGACGCGGCGACGGTGCGTGGCCTCGGCGCGGTCCCGGTGCGGGTGCGCCACGGCGAGCAGGCCCTGGCGGCGGTGGTGGACCGGCTGGACCGGCGGGCCGGCGACGTGCCCGACGGGGTGGTCGGCTGGTACGCCGACCTGCCCACGAACAGCGTCGTGGTGCTGGCCCGCCCCGGCGGCGGCGCCGAGGCCGAGGCGTTCGCCGCCGGCGCGCCGGCCGGCACGGTCCGGGTCCAGGCCACCACGGAGGACCCCCGGCCGTACGCCGACGTGATCGGCGGCAACGCGTACTACATCGGCAGCAGCCGCTGCTCGATCGGCTTCTCCGTGCAGGGCGGGTTCGTCACCGCCGGGCACTGCGGTAGCACGGGTGCCCGGACCTCCCAGCCGGGCGGCACGTTCCGGGGCTCCACCTTCCCCGGCCGGGACTACGCCTGGGTGCAGGTGGACGCCGGCAACACCCCGCGCGGGCTGGTGAACAACTACACCGGCGGCACGGTCGCCGTGGCCGGCAGCACCGAGGCCGCCGTCGGCGCGGCGGTCTGCCGGTCCGGGTCCACCACCGGCTGGCGCTGCGGCACCATCCAGCAGAAGAACGCCTCCGTCACCTACCCCGAGGGCACCGTCTCCGGGTTGACCCGCAGCAACGCCTGCGCCGAGCCGGGTGACTCCGGCGGCTCCTGGCTGGCCGGCAGCCAGGCCCAGGGGGTCACCTCCGGCGGCTCGGGCAACTGCACCAGCGGCGGGACCATGTACTTCCAGCCGGTGAACCCGATCCTGGCCGCGTACGGGCTGAGCCTGATCACCTCCGGTGGCCCGACGCCGACGCCCACCGCGACCGGCACCCCGCCGGGCGACACGACCTGGCAGGCGGGCACCTCGTACGCCGCCGGGGCGACGGTGGTCTACGCCGGCCAGTCGTACCGGTGCCTGCAGGGGCACACGGCCCAGGTGGGCTGGGATCCGCCGAACGTCCCCGCCCTGTGGCAGCAGATCTGAGTCCTCTCGCAGGACGGGACGGGCCCGGTCGCCGTGGTGGCGACCGGGCCCGTCCCGCGTGTGCCGGGGCGGCGGGTCAGAGGCTGCCGCCGAAGGTGTCGCAGGACTTCGGGTCGCCGGTGTCGTACCCCTTGGTGAACCACTGCCTGCGCTGCTCGGACGTGCCGTGGGTGAACTCGTCCGGGTTCACCGGGCGGCCCGAGCGCTGCTGGATGGCGTCGTCGCCGATCTTCTCGGCGGTGTCGATGGCCTCCTGGATGTCCTGCTCGGTGATGCTTTTGAAGATCTTCTGGCCCTTCTCGTCGGCGGTGCCGGTGGCGTTCTTGGCCCACGCGCCGGCGTAGCAGTCGGCCTGGAGTTCCAGCTTCACCGACAGCGCGTTGGCGTTGTTCGGGTCGCGCTGCTGCTGGCGGCGCATCTGTGCCTCGGTGCCGAGCAGGTCCTGCACGTGGTGGCCGTACTCGTGGGCCAGCACGTACGGCTGGGCGAACTCGCCCTTCGCGCCGAGCTGGTCGGCGAGCTGCTGATAGAAGGTCAGGTCGATGTAGACCAGGTCGTCGGCGGGGCAGTAGAACGGCCCGACGCCGGAGTCGGCCTGGCCGCAGCCGGTGTTGACGCCCTGGCTGAAGAAGACGGTCTTCGAGGCCTTGTACTGCTCGCCGAAGGCCTCCGGCAGCGCGGTGCGCCAGTACGCCTGGATCGAGTTGACGTACAGGTTGTTGCGGCAGTCGAGCTGCTTCAGCGCGTCGTCGGCCGAGCACTTCTGCTCCAGCTGGGTGTTGTCGCCCTGACTGGCGCCGCCGTCGCCCCCGGTCATCGCGTTCAGGCCGAAGCCGCCGCCGACCAGGGCGACCAGCACCGCGACGATGATGCCGACGATGCCGCCGCGCCCACCGCCGATCGGGATGGGGATGCCACCCAGGCCGCCGCCTCCTCCGGACCCCCGCCGATCGTCCACCTGACTGGTGTCGACCCGCGCGTTCTCGTTCAGCTCCATGTTGACCCCGATCACCGATTCATCACGTTTGGCGGTTGCGGTACCGGACCGGGTCCGGACGGCGTTTCTGGTACCCGATGATCTTGATCGGTAACCGTGGCGCCGTCCTCGGGGACGCCCGGTACAATTGCGGCGTGCTGCTCTGCGAAGGCTGAACCGCCCCGCGCCGACGGGAACCACCGACCCGCCGGCGCTTTCGCGTGCCCTGAGTCAGCCCTTCCAGAATTCGAGAGCGAGCCCCTTACATGATCACTGCCACCGGCCTGGAGCTGCGCGCCGGCGCCCGGATCCTGCTGTCCGACACCACCCTGCGGGTGCAGCCGGGCGACCGCATCGGCCTGGTCGGCCGCAACGGTGCCGGCAAGACCACCACCCTGAAGGTGCTCGCGGGGGAGGGGCAGCCGTACGCCGGGCAGATCGATCGGCGCAGCGCCGTCGGCTACCTCCCGCAGGACCCACGCACCGGTGACCTTGAGGTCACCGGCCGGGACCGGGTGCTCTCCGCCCGGGGCCTGGACGTGTTGATGGCCCAGATGCAGGAGGTCGAGGCCAGGCTCGCCGACAGCGTCGAAGACAAGCTGGTCCGCCGCTACGGCGCCCTGGAGGACCAGTTCGCCGCCCTCGGCGGGTACGCGGCCGAGGCCGAGGCCGCCCGGATCTGCGCCAACCTCGGCCTGCCCGACCGGGCCCTCGCCCAGACCATCGGCACCCTCTCCGGCGGTCAGCGCCGCCGCATCGAGCTGGCCCGGATCCTGTTCCGCGACGCCGGGGAGAACGGTGGCGGCATCCTGCTGCTCGACGAACCGACCAACCACCTCGACGCCGACTCGATCACCTGGCTGCGCGGCTTCCTCGCCAACCACAAGGGTGGGCTGATCGTGATCTCCCACGACGGCGCGTTGCTGGAGTCGGTGGTCAACAAGGTCTGGTTCCTCGACGCCACGCGTTCCGTGGTCGACGTCTACAACCTGGGCTGGAAGGCGTACCTGGAGGCGCGGGAGACCGACGAGCGGCGCCGCCGCCGGGAGCGGGCCAACGCCGAGAAGAAGGCCGGCGCGTTGATGGCCCAGGCAGACAAGATGCGGGCCAAGGCCACCAAGACCGTCGCCGCGCAGAACATGGCACGCCGGGCCGAGAAGCTGATCTCCGGGTTGGAGGAGGTCCGGGTCTCCGACAGGGTGGCCAAGGTCCGCTTCCCGAACCCCGCGTCGTGCGGCAAGACGCCGCTCACCGCGTCCGGGCTGTCCAAGTCGTACGGCTCGCTGGAGATCTTCACCGACGTCAACGTGGCGGTTGACCGGGGCTCCCGGGTGGCCATCCTCGGCCTGAACGGCGCCGGCAAGACCACCCTGCTGCGGATGCTCGGGGGCCTGCTCAAGCCGGACACCGGCGAGGTGCACGCCGGGCATGGGCTGCGGCTGGGCTACTACGCCCAGGAGCACGAGACCCTGGACGTGAACCGGACGGTGCTGGAGAACATGCGCGCCGCCGCCATCGAGCAGACCGACACCGAGCTGCGGAAGATCCTCGGCGCGTTCCTGTTCTCCGGCGAGGACGTGGACAAGCCGGCCGGGGTGCTCTCCGGTGGGGAGAAGACCCGGCTGGCCCTGTCCACCCTCGTCTGCTCCGGCGCCAACGTGCTGCTGCTCGACGAGCCGACGAACAACCTCGACCCGGTCAGCCGGGAGCAGGTGCTCGACGCCATCGCCAACTACCCGGGCGCCATCGTGCTGGTCACCCACGACCCCGGCGCGGTGCTGGCGCTCAAGCCGGACCGGGCGATCCTGCTCCCCGACGGCGACGAGGACGCGTGGAGCGACGACCTGCTCGAACTGGTCGAGCTGGCCTGAGCCGCCCGCCGCGTCGATCGTGGAGCAGTGCCGGGCGGAAAGCGACTTTACGCACCTTTCGCGAAGCGCCGTACTCCATGATCTCCCGGCGGGGCGGGGCGGGGCGGCGCGGGGTCAGGCGGTCGGGCGGGGTCCAGGCGGGGTCAGGTGGTCAGGTGGGTCAGCACGCCGGAGCTGACCAGGATCACCACGCCGATGGCGACGAAGACGGCCGGGACCAGCCAGTGGCCGGCCCGGCCGACCAGCCGGACCACCGCTGGGTGGCCGCCGAGGCCGGCGGCGACCGCGCACCACAGCCCGACCAGCGCGACGAACACCATCAGCCAGACCAGTCCGTCGACCGGGTCGAGGGCGCGGAACACCGGCACGTACACGGCGATGTTGTCGGCGCCGTTGGCGATCGTCACCCCGGTCACGCCCAGCAGCCCGCCGACCACGGCCGGCGGCTCGGCGTCGTCGCGCCGGGCCAGCAGGGCCCGCACGCCGAGCGCGATCGGCAGCAGGCCGAGCAGGCCGGTCCACGGGTCGGGCACCACGAGCAGCCCGGCGGCGACCACTCCGGCGGCGGCGACCAGCGCGCCGATGCCCAGGTACTGGCCGCCGACGATGTGCCACGGTAGGGGCCGCCCGGTGCTCCGGGCTGCCACGAAGAGCACGGTCAGCACGATGACGTCGTCGACGTTGGTGGCGGCGAACACCAGCGCCGCGGCGGCCGCGGTCGCGATCAGGTCGGTCACGCCAGGCAGGGTACGGCCGCCGCGCCCGCCCCGGCCGCCGCCCGCATGGGCACAGTCAGCCGCCCGCAACCGTCACCCTATCGGTTAACCGACACTGCATAGCGTGTCGGTTGGCGAATAGTTGATATCTGGCGCATGATCGTTCGAGGCGGTCTAATAGGTGGGACCGTATCCGAACCGCACAGTCTGGGACGTGAGGAATCAGCATGGCAGCCACTGGCACAGCCACCAGCACTGAGAAGGGTCGCCGGATCGTCGGAGCCGAGCGTCAGACGCTCGCCAAGGACCTGGTAAAGCGGTACACCTCGGGGGAGAGCATCCGCGCGCTCGCGGCCTCCACCGGGCGTTCCTACGGGTTCATCCACCGGGTGCTCACCGAGTCCGGTGTCCAGCTGCGTCAGCGCGGCGGTGCCCGGCGTCGCAAGAAGGCGTGACCCGCCCACCGACGTCGTCCACCAGCGCCGTCCCCCGGGCCGCCCGGTGACCCCCGGCGCGGCCGGGGTACGACTCGACTGCGACGGGCCGGTCGCGACGGTCACGTTGTGCCGGCCCGACGTGCTCAACGCCCAAACCCCGGCGATGTGGCGCGCGATGAGCGACTTCTCCCGCGACCTGCCCGGTGACGTGCGGGTCGTCGTCGTGCGCGGCGAGGGGCGGGCGTTCTCCGCCGGTCTCGACCTGTCGGTGGCCGGTGCCGCCGGCCCAGGCTCCTTCGCCGAGCTGGCCACCCTGCCCGAGCAGGAGTGCGCCGACCGGATCGCGGAGTTCCAGGGCGGCTTCACCTGGCTTCATCGGCCAGACGTGATCTCGGTGGCGGCCGTGCAGGGGCACGCCATCGGCGCGGGGTTCCAGCTCGCGCTCGCCTGCGACCTGCGGGTGCTGGCCGCTGACGCCAAGGTCTCCATGGCCGAGGTGACCCTGGGCCTCGTCCCCGACCTGGCCGGCACCAAACGGCTGGTCGAGCTGGTCGGCTACGCCCGCGCCCTGGAGATCTGCGCCACCGGCCGGCGGATGGACGCCGCCGAGGCCGACCGGCTCGGGTTGGCCACCCTGGTGGTGCCGAACGCCGAGCTGGATGCCGCTGTGCGTGACCTCACCGCCGGTCTGCTCGCCAACGACCGGAACGCCGTGGTGGAGATCAAGGCGTTGCTCGCCGGCGCCGCCGGCCGGTCCCACGTTGAGCAGCAGCGGGCCGAGCGGGAGGCCCAGACCCGCCGCCTCCGAGACCTGGCCGGCCGCGGCGAATAGCCGCGCCGGGCAGGCCGAGACGGTCTGGCCGGGCGGGCCCGGACAGTAAGGACTGCCCGGGAAGAATCGGGTTACGGCCAAGGTTGTCGTAGGCGTCGGGAGAATCGACCCTGACGGCACGAGTCCGCCCACGACCCGGAGGTGACGCGCGATGTCTGACGGCGGCATGGGCGGCTGGAACATGATCCGGTCGATGCGCAACCGGGACGAGGTCTCCGCCCACCGGCTCAAGCGCGGCACCGCCCGGCGGATCGTCGAGTTCGCCCGGCCCTACCGGCGGGACATGGTCGTCTTCCTGGTCACGGTGGTGATCGCCGCGGTGATCGGCGTCGCCACCCCGGTGCTCGCCGGTGACGTGATCAACGCGATCAGCCGCAGCGGCCCGGACGCCGGGTCGACCGTGGTCCGGCTGGCCCTGATCATCGCCGCCCTGGCGGTCGCCGACGCGCTCTTCTCGCTGGCCCAGCGGTGGTACTCGGCCCGGATCGGCGAGGGAATCATCCTCGACCTGCGGACCCGGGTCTACGACCACGTCCAGCGGATGCCGCTGCAGTTCTTCACCCGCACCCAGACCGGCGCGTTGGTCAGTCGGCTCAACAACGACGTGATGGGGGCGCAGCGGGCGTTCACCTCCACCCTCTCCGGGGTGGTCAGCAACGTCATCCAGCTGGTGCTCACCGCCGTGGTGATGCTGACCCTCTCCTGGCAGATCACCGTGCTGTCGCTGATCCTGCTGCCGATCTTCATCATCCCGGCCCGCCGGGTCGGCCGACGGCTGGCCGACATCACCCGCGAGTCGTACGACCTCAACGCCAAGATGAGCGCCACGATGACCGAGCGGTTCGGGGTGGCCGGGGCGCTCCTGGTCAAGCTGTTCGGCTCGCCCGACGCGGAGGCGCGCCGGTTCGCCGGCCGGGCCGAGCGGGTCCGCGACATCGGCATCCAGTCAGCCATGTACTCCCGGACGTTCTTCGTGGCGATGCTGCTGGTCGCCTCGCTGGCCCAGGCGCTCACCTACGGCCTCGGCGGCTGGCTCGCGGTCACCGGCAGTGTCAGCGCCGGCACGGTGGTGACACTGGCGCTGCTGCTCACCCGCCTCTACGGCCCGCTGACCGCGCTGTCCAACGTCCGGGTGGACGTGATGAGCGCGCTGGTCTCCTTCGACCGGGTCTTCGAGGTGCTCGACCTGCGCCCCGGCATCGAGGAGAAGCCGGACGCCGTCGCCGTGTCGCGCGGCAACGGCCGGGTCGAGTTCCACGACGTCCGGTTCCGCTACCCGAGCGCCGCCGAGGTGTCGCTGGCCTCCCTCGAGGAGGTCACCACGCTGGACCGCACCGTCAACGAGCCGGTGCTCAAGGGCGTCTCGTTCGCCGTGGAGCCGGGCCAGATGGTGGCCCTGGTCGGCCCGTCCGGTGCCGGCAAGTCCACCCTGTCCATGCTGATCTCCCGGATCTACGACGTCAGCGACGGCCGGGTGCTGGTCGGTGGGGTCGACGTCCGGGACGCCACGCTCGCCTCGCTGCGCGACGAGATCGGCGTGGTAACCCAGGACTCCCACCTCTTCCACGAGACGATCGCCGAGAACCTGCGTTACGCCAAACCAGACGCCACCGACGACGAGATCTGGGCGGCCCTCGCGGGGGCGCAGGTCGCCGACCTGGTCCGGTCGTTGCCCGACGGGCTGGCAACCACCGTCGGCGAGCGGGGGTACCGCTTCTCCGGCGGCGAGAAGCAGCGCATCGCGATCGCCCGGTTGCTGCTCAAGGCCCCGTCGATCGTGATCCTCGACGAGGCGACCGCGCACCTGGACTCGGAGAGCGAGGCGGCGGTGCAGCGGGCCCTGTCGGTGGCGCTGACCGGGCGTACCGCGTTGGTGATCGCGCACCGGTTCTCCACCGTCCGGGACGCCGACCAGATCCTGGTCCTCGACGAGGGCCGGATCATCGAGCGGGGCCGGCACGAGGAACTGGTCGCCGTCGGTGGGCTCTACGCCGAGCTGTACCGCACCCAGTTCGCGTTGGCCGAGTCGCCCGCGCCGTACGTCGACGCGACCGGGCGGGAGACCGTGATCACCATGCCGATGGCCAACTACGTCGCCGACGAGGCGATGCCCCCGGCCACCGCCAACTGACCGGCCCGTTCTGCCGGCCGGGGTCAGGCCGGGCCGCCGGTCGAGGCGCGTAGCTCGCCGAAGGCCACGCCCAGGGTCTCCGCCGTGAAGTGGGCATTCAGCCCGCTCGGGTTGGGCAGCACCCACAGCCGGGCGTCGCCGAGCAGTTCCGGCTGCGGCCCGAAGGCCGCCTTCGGCCGACCGAACCCGATCCGGTACGCGGTCACCCCGACCACCGCCACCCAGGCAGGCCGGTGCCGCCGCACCTTGTCGGCCAGGATCTCCGCCCCGTCGACCAGTTCGGTGGCGGTCAGCTCGTCGGCCCGGGCGCTGGCCCGGGCCACCATGTTGGTGATGCCCAGCCCGTACCCGGGCAGCGCGTCCTGCTCGCTCGGGTGCAGCTGCCGGGGTGTGAAGCCGCCCCGGTGCAGGGCCGGCCAGAACCGATTGCCGGGCCGGGCGAAGTGCCAGCCGGTCGCCGCCGACCAGAGCCCGGGGTTGATCCCGACGAAGAGCACGGTCAGCCCCGGCGCGATGACATCGGGGATGATCCGGTCCGCTGCGGCGGCCAACTCCTCCCGCGTCGGCCGCCAGCCCCGGTCCGCCCCGCCGGACCTGGCCGGGGCCGCTCCGGTCGGCTTCGTTCCGGCGAGCTTCGCTCCGGCTGGGGCAGATCCGCTCGGCTTCGTTCCGGTCGGCGGAGATCCGGCCGGCGTCGGTTCGGTCGGGGCAGATCCGCTCGGCGTCGTTCCAGCCGGTGCCGGAACGGTCGGCGTCGGCTCCCGGCTGGGCCCGGGCGCGCGGGCGGGCATCAGAGGCCGCGCAGCGCGCCGCCGTCGACCGGGAGGGTGATCCCGGTCAGGTAGCCGGCGGCGGGGGAGAGGACGAACGCGGCGACCCGGCCGAACTCCGCCGGCTCGCCGATGCGGCGCAGTGGGATGCCGGCCTCGGCCTCGGCCCGGGCCCGCCCCTCGTCCCCGGAGGCTGCGAGCAGCTCCCGGTTCCGGTCGGTCATGATCCGTCCCGGGAGCAGGCCGACGACCCGCACGCCCCGGGGGCCGTACTCGTCGGCCATGTCCTTGGCCACCCCGGCGAGTCCCGGCCGCAGCCCGTTGGAGATGCCCAGCCCGGCCAGTGGGCCGCGCGCCGAGCTGGACAGGACCAGCGCGATCGCGCCGCCGTCGGACAGCCCGGCGGCGACCGTCCGGGCGGTGCGGACGGTGCCGAGGAAGACGGTCTCGAAGGACTCGCGCCACTGCGCGTCGGTCGCCCCGGCCGCGGTGCCCGTGGGTGGGCCCCCGACCGACACCAGCGCGCCGTCGAGCCGGCCGAAGTGTTCCCGGGCAGCGGCGACCAGCCGCTCGGGGGCGGCCGGGTCGGCCAGGTCGGCGGCCAGGCCGATGGCCCGCTCCGGGCCGCCGAGCCGCTGCACCGCCTCGGCCACCCGCTCGGGGGCCCGGGCGGAGACGACCACCCGCGCCCCGTCGGCGACGAGACACTCGGCGGTGGCGAAGCCCAGCCCGCGCGAGGCGCCGGTCAGCACGTACACCCGGTCGGTGAGTCCCAGATCCATGGGACCGATCCTGCCGTACGTCGCGGGAGTCGGTCAGCGACGGGCCGGGCGCAGCAGGCGTACCCGGCCGGCGAGCTGCACCGCGACGGCGCCGCCGGTGCGGGCCACGGACGGCAGCCGGCGGCGGCGCGGCGCCCCCGCGCCGTCGTAACGGCTGGCCGCTTCCCGGGCGGCCAGTTCCTCGGCGCCCAGCGGCGGCAACTGGCCCCGTTCGCGCAGCTCCCGGGCCAGGTCCCAGCCGTCGCGCAGCGAGCCGTTGGTGGGCCGGCCGGCGGCCCATCCGGCGAACGTCGCCGGCCAGGCCGCGCCGAGGCCGGCGGCGAGCAGCGGCCAGTGCCGGGCCACGTCGCCGGCCCGCTTGCGCAGCAGGGCCCGGCGGGCGGCGTCGACCGGCCCCGGGGCGAACCCGGGTGGCAGCGGCCCGCCCGCGACCAGGGTCGCCACCAGCTCGGCCTGCCGGGCGGCCAGGGTGCCGGGCCGGTGGGTCGCGGCGGGGTGCCCCCGGTCGTCGCTCACGTCACCACCGGGTACCCGGACGCGGCGGCGATCGCGTCCAGCTCGGCGCGCAGCTCCGGCGCGGGCGGCCAGTGGCCGTCGCGCTCCAGCAGCAGCGCCGGTGGGCGGTGCCGGGCGCACAGCGCGCCGACCAGGTCGAGCACGACCGGTGGCACCGGGTCGGTGTGCGTGTCGTGGTAGAAGCCGCCCTGCTCTGCGCCGCCGGCGACGTGCACGTACGCGACCCGGTCCAGCGGCAGCCGGTCCAGCAGGGCGAGCGGGTCCGTGCCCCGGTTGCGGGCGTTGGCGTGCACGTTCGCGATGTCCAGCAGCAGCGTCGCGCCGGTGGCGTCCAGGATCTCGGTGAGGAAGTCCGCCTCGTCCAGCTCGTCGTCCGGCCAGTCGAACAGCGCCGCGATCGGCTCCAGCGCCAGCGGCACCGGCAGCTCGGCCTGCGCCCGGCGGACGTTTGCCACCACCGCGGCGACGGCCTCCCGGCTGCGCGGCAGCGGAAGCAGGTGACCGGCCTCCAGCCCGCCGGCCCGGACGAAGGCGATGTGCTCGCTGACCAACGGCGCCCCGACCAGTTCGGCGACCCGCGCCAGGTGGGCGACCCGGGCCGGGTCGACCGGCTCCGCGCCGCCGAGGGAGAGCCGCACACCGTGCGGTACGACGGTGACGCCGCGCTCGACCAGTTCGGCGAGCCCGGCCGGCGGCGGCCCCTGCGGGGCGATGGCCTCCGCCACCACCTCGACGAACCGCAGCCCCGGCAGCTCGGCGACGAAGCCGGCGATCTCCGGCCGCCAACCGATGCCGACCCCGGCGGGACCCGGGCCGGCCCCGGCCGCCCCGCCCGCGTCCCGGCCCGCCCGGGCACCCGGGTCGGTCGTGGCGGTTCCCGGGCCGGTCATCCGCCGCACCCGCCTCCACAACCGCCCCCGCCCCCGCAGGAGCTGCCGCCGCTGCACGAGCTCCCCCCGCCGCCGCACGAGGTGCCGCCGCTGGAGGCACCACCGGAGGAGAGCGCCTGCCGCTGGATCTCGGCCTGCTCGGCGAAGCCCGGGTCCATCGCCCAGAGCGAGGCGGTGCCGAACAGGGCGACGCCCAGCGCCGCGCCGGCCGCTCCGTAGGTGGCGTAGGCCGGGGCGGACGCGGGGGCGAGGTGCAGGTTGCGCCGGCGCAGCTCGCGTAGGGCCACGTCGGCGGCCCGGGTCCGCCAGGGCACCCGGGCGATCAGCGCGGCGGCGACGGCCAGCGGGATCAGGACGAGGATCAGGAAGCCGACCGGGTGGTCGTTGGCCAGCCCGGCGACGACCCGGGCAACGCCGAGCAGCACGAGCGAGAGCAGCAGGAACGACCCGCGCCGGGCGGAGAGCCGCTCCGCCTGCGTCAGCGCCAGGCCCTGCCGCTGCAGGCCGTCACGCAGTTGTTCGAGCGCCCGCAGCACCGACCTGTCGCGGCCCAGTTCGCTGGCGTACAGGTGGCGGCTGGCGGCGTGGTGGATCGCCCTGTCCAGCGGGGTGGAACCGGCCGGCAGTTGGCCGCCGACCGCCAGCCGCCGGTTGGGTTGGACGCCGACGATCCCGGCGCCGCGCAGGCCGCCGAGCGAGGCCCAGATCGCGAGCTGGTTGCCGCCGTTGAGGAAGGCCGCCCGTTGGGGATCGAGCTGGCTGACGTCGGCGGCCGGGGGCCCGGCGAGGACCCGGCGTCGGTGCACGATCGAGCCGACGACGACCACGAGGGCCGCCAGCAGGTAGACCCGGAGGAAGGTGGGGCCGGAGATGCCCCAGGTGTCGCCGGACGCCGCGATGACGGTCATGCTGCTCTCCTGTCGCGCGAGGGGAACGCGGCCCCCATTGTGGAACAGGCCCGCCACGGGGGGCCTCGGCCGGGAGCGCAGTTACCGGACCGAGACCGGGCCGGGCGGGCGGTCAGCGGCGGCGGACGGCCTCCTCGACCAGGTCGAGCACCGGGCCCAGGTCGCCGGCCGGGCGCCCCATGGCCAGGTGCAGCACCAGGCCGTCGTAGGCGAGTTCGAGGAACTGGGCGAGCACGTCGATCGGCACGTCCTCGCGGAGCACGCCGGCCTCCCGCTGGCGGGCCAGCCGCTCCCGGGTGGCCCCGGCGATGGCGGCGGAGCGCTCGGCCCAGCGCCGGGCGAACGCGGGGTCGGTGCGCAACCGCCGGGACACCTCCAGCTGGCTGCCCAGCCAGCCGGTGGTGTCGGGCGAGACGGCCCGGGCCAGCAGGTCCCGCATCACCTGGACCAGGCCGTTGCGGGCGACCGTCTCCACCATGACCGCCGCATCGTCCTCGGCCACCGCCAGGAAGAGCGAGTCCTTGTCCCGGAAGTGGTGGAAGATGGCGCCGCGGGAGAGCCCGGTGGCCTCCTCGAGCCGCCGAACCGTGGCGCCCTCGTACCCGTGCCGGGCGAAACACGCCCGGGCCGCGGTGAGGATCTCCTGCCGGCGGGCGTCGAGCTGGTCCTGACTTACTCTGGGCACGGCACGATCGTGTCAGGTGCCCGGACGCTCTGCAAACCGTACGTACGGCTTGGAGGCGGTGCCGGGAGCGTCGCCCGCAGCGGCGACGGGTGCCGGCGGGCCGCGCGATGATCGACCGCCCTGCGGCCGGCTACGATCGCCCGGTGATGACGCCCCCCGCCCCCGCCGCGCCGCTGACCGTGGCGGCCGTCCAGGCCGACTCGGTGCCCGGGGACCTCGCCGGCAACGCCGTCGCCGCCGCCCGGCTCACCGGACGGGCCGTCGCCGAGGGCGCGCGGGTGGTGGTGCTGCCGGAGCTGTTCCTGCCCGCGTACCATCCGCCGACGCTGGCCGCCGACCCGGCCGGCACCGACCTCGCGGCGGCCGGGGACGGCACGGTGGACGACGCCCGGCTCGACCCGCTGCGGGCCGCCGCCCGCGACGGCGCGGCGGTCGTGGTCGTCGGCGCGGCGGTCCGGCACCCGGACGGCCGGCGGACCATCTCCGCCCTGGTCGTCGACCGCGGCGGCGTCGCCCACGCGGCGTACGACAAGCAGCAGCTCTGGGGCGACGAGCGAGCGCTGTTCCAGCCCGGCCGGTGTGGGGCGACCCTGCTCGTCGACGACTGGCGGTTCGGCCTGGGCATCTGCTACGACGGCTGCTTCCCCGAGCACGGCCGCGCCGCCGCGGCCGACGGCGCGCACGGCTACCTCTGCCCGAGCGGCTACCTCGCCGGCTCCGCGCACCGCAGGGACCTCTACTACGCGGCGCGGGCCCTGGACAACACCATGTTCGTCGTGTTCGCCAACGCCGTCGACGGGGCGGACCCGTGGCGGTTCAACGGTGGTGCGGCGGTCTACGACCCGCAGGGCCGGCCGCTGGCCCGGGGCGCGGACACCGGCGAGGACGTGCTGGTGGCTGTCCTCGACCCGGCGGTGCTCGTGGACACCCGGGCCGAGCACTCCATGCTGGCCGATCTCCCCGCCGACGCCGGGGCGGCCCGCGGGGCGCTGCGTGGCTGAGGTGGCCGAGGTGGCCGCAGGCTGACCCTGTCGGCCGGCGGCTCCTCTGCCTTAAGGTGCCCGAGTGCCGTTGCTCCTGCTGGATCTGGACAACACCCTGCTCGACCGGGCCGGCCCGTTCCGTGCCTGGGGGGAGCGCTTCCTCGACGGTGTCGGCGCCCCGGCCACCGACATCGACTGGCTGCTGGCCGTCGACGCCGACGGGCTGACCGACCGGTGGGACGTCGCGGACGCGATCCGGGACCGGTACGGGCTGCTCATCCCCTCGATCGACATGGTCGAGCAGCTGCACGACGGGGTGCTGGCCAACAGCCGCCTGGACCCGCTGGTGGCCTGCGCGCTGCGCATCGCCGACGGGGCCGGCTGGATGCCGGTGGTGGTCAGCAACGGCGCCGTACGCCAGCAGGACGCGATGATCCGCCGCACCGGCCTCGACCGGTTCGTCGCCGACTGGGTGATCTCCGAGGAGGTCGGGGTCAGCAAGCCCAACCCGAGGATCTTCGCGCTGGCGGCCCAGCGGGTCCGGATGCCGCTGCACGGGGCCTGGGTGGTGGGGGACAGCCCGGAGGCGGACATCGGCGGGGCGGCGGCGGTGGGTCTGCCCAGCGTCTGGCTGCACCGGGGCCGGGCCTGGACGGACACCCGCTTCGCCCCGACGTTCATCGTGGACGGCCTGATCGCCGCCGTCGCCACGGTGCTCGCCGCCTGAGTCCTCCGGGCCGCGGCGGTGCGCCCGCCGGGCCCCGTCGTCCCGGGACGGTGCCGGCGGGGCGGGACGGTGCCGGCGGGGCGGGACGGTGCCGGCGGGGCGGGTAAATCGGTTGCGGACCGGGTCGGCGCGGCCGAGCATGGTGCCGCGCGAGTGCGCAGCCGGGGTGTTCCCGGTCGAGGAGAGGAGGTCGGTCATGGCCGTCTTCGCAGGGCGTTTCCACCTGCCTCCACCAGCCTCGATCAAGGGATCACCAGCACAGTGCGTGACGATGACTTCCCGGCGCGCGGGCGCCGGACCCGCGGCAAGAGCCGCTTCGACGACGACGAACCGCAGTTCCTGAAGCGTGGCCGGCCCGCCGAGCCGGTCCTGACCGACCCGGACCACACCCCCGACGACGACGTCCCCGGCGACCAGGCCCCGAACGACGCCTGGTCGAGCTGGGACCGGGCCGTGCACGGCCCCGAGCCGCACCCGGCGTGGCTGGTCACCGAGCTGGCCGCCCGGGACACCGAGCTGGGCGTGCTCAAGACCGGCAAGGAGGCGGACGTCCACCTGGTCCGCCGCGCCGTGCCGGAGACCGACCGGTCCTGCCTGTTGGCGGTCAAACGCTACCGGGACGCCCAGCACCGGCTGTTCCACCGGGACGCGGGCTACCTGGAAGGCCGCCGGGTGCGCCGGTCCCGGGAGAACCGGGCGATGGCCGGGCGGACCGCGTTCGGCCGGCAGATGATCGCAGGGCAATGGGCCGCCGCCGAGTTCGCCGCCCTGTCCCGGCTCTGGGAGATCGGCGCGGCGCACGGCCGGATCGCCGTGCCGTACCCGGTGCAGCTGATCGGCACCGAGCTGATGCTGGAGTTCGTGGGGGACCCGGCCGAGGGGCGGGCGGCGCCCCGGCTGGCCCAGTGCCGCCCCGAGCCGGCCGAGCTGCGTTCCCTGTGGGAGCAGCTCGTCGACGCACTGGTGGTGCTGGCCCGGGCTGGGCACGCCCACGGGGACCTGTCCCCGTACAACCTGCTGGTGCACGACGGGCGGCTGGTCATGATCGACCTGCCGCAGGTGGTGGACGTGGTGGCCAACCCGCAGGGCCCGGAGTTCCTGGCCCGGGACGTCCGGGTGGTGGCGGCCTGGTTCGCGGCGCGCGGCCTGCCGGCCGAGCGGACCGACCCGGCCGCCCTGACCGGGTTGTTGCTGCGCGAGGCCGGCATCCGCTGAGAACCCGTTCGACGGCGACGCGGGCACGCTGCTGGTCGGCCGTCGGCCGTCGGCTACGGGGACGGGCGATGCGCCGTCCGTCCCCGGAGCCGGCTACTGCAGGTACCGTTCCACCTCCGGCCGGGGGCGTACCCCCGAGGCGTCGGGGTCGCCGTGGGTCTCGCGCGCGGCCCGCCGCCGGCGCAGCAGGTCCCAGCACTGGTCCAGGGACTCCTCCAGCGCGCGCAGCCGGTCCCGGTCGCCCTCGGTGCCGGACTCGTGGGCCTGCGCCGTCGAGCGGAGCCGGTGCTCCTCGTCGACCAGCTCGGAGATCCGGTTCAGAATGGTCTTGTCGTCCATGCCCTGAGCCTGGCACAGCGGCCGGGGGCATGCCTGCCTCTCCCGCGCGCCGGCCCGCCGAGAGCTGTCGCGCGGCCGGGCGGCTGCGATACCTTGCCACACCATGACGCTCACCGTGCGGCCGTTCACCGATGCCGACACCGGCGCCGCCGTCGAGGTGCTCCAGGCGACCCGCCCGCATCTGGTGGCCACCCCTGCGTTGATCCGCTGGCAGGTCGGCGGTGTCCGGGCCGCCGAGCGGTTCGGCGCCCTGGTGGCCGAGGTCGACGGCGTGTCGGTCGGGCTGGCGCGCACCGGGCTGCTGCACGAGAGCGCCGAGCCCGGGCTGGGGTTCGTCAACCTGGCGGTGCGGCCGGACCGGCGGGGCCGGGGGGCCGGGTCGGCCCTGCTCGCCGCCGCCGAGCGTCGGCTGGCCGGGCTCGGCGTCCAGACGGCGTACGCGACGGTCGCCGACGTGCCTGCGGACCTGGCCTTCGCCGGGCGGCGCGGCTACCGGCGGGGCCGGCGCTCCCGACTGCTGGTCCGCGACCTGGCGGCGCCGCTGCCCCCGGCGCCGGTGCCGGCGCGGGGCGTCCGGGTGCTCAGCGCCGCCGACCTGCCCGACCCGCGCCCGCTGTACGAGGCCGACCTGGACGCGGCGCGAGACGAGCCGGGCGAAATCGGGATGGACGAGATCGGGTACGCCGACTGGCTGGCCGCCTACTGGGACCGCCCCGATCTGGACCGGGCGCTGACCACGGTGGCCGTGGTGGACGGGGAGGTGGCCGCGTTCACCGTGGCGCTGACCGACGGTCGGGACCGGCACCAGTCCGGGATGACCGGCACCCGGCAGGCGTACCGGCGGCGCGGCCTGGCCCGGCTCGTCAAGCACGCTGCCCTGGCCCGGGCCAGGGCAGCCGGTTTCCGCCACGCGGTGACGGTCAACGACGCCGGCAACGACGCGATGCTCGGCCTCAACGCCTGGCTCGGTTACCGGCCGGTCGCGGACCAGTGGTGCTACCGGCGTGATCTGCGCTGGTAGGAGGCCCACGCCGGGTCTTTTGTGGACGCGTCAAATTTCGTCCGCGAAAATTTCTCCCCTCGCCTATGGAGAAGTTGCCCTGCTCAGTGGCATGCTCGGGCAGGACGTGACTTTGCACAGTCGTCCCGCGACGCATTGCGATAAGGGGAGCTCAACCAGCCGTGGCAACCCCACACACCGCCCCGACCCGCGCCCGGCGAGCGAGATCCGTTCCACTGTGGCACGTGCTGCCGGGCCTGGCACGAGACCCGGTCCGGGCCCTGCTCGGGTTCGGCGAGCGCGCCGCGGGCGAGGTCGTCCGGCTCAACCTCGGCTCGTTCCGCCCCTATCTGGTCACCGACCCGGCCCACGTGCAGCAGGTGCTGGGCGATCGGGCCGACAACTTCGGCCGCGCCGGTGACGGGCCGTTCTGGGGCCCGCTGCGTCGGCTGTTCGGCGATGGCATCCTCAGCGACGGTCCGGCGTGGTCGGACAGCCGGCGCATCCTCCAGCCCCTGTTCACGGCCAGACGGGTCGAGGCGATGATGGGCGGGATCGCCGAGACGATCGCCGACGCGGTCGCCGAGCTGGACGCACCGGCCCGGGCCGGCCGCCCGGTGGACATCGGCGCCGAGCAGGCCCGGATCGTCTGCCGGGCGATGATGAAGGCGTTGTTCGCCGACCGGATCTCGGTTTCCGACGCGCTGCGCGTCATCGAGGCCCAGGACGCGATCGCCACCTCGGTCATCCCCCGGGTGCTGGTGCCGTTCGTCCCGCTCTCGCTGCCCATGCCGGGCGACCGGACCTTCCGTGACGCCGTCCGGCGCATCGACGAGGTGCTGGTGCCCATCGTCCGCTCGGCGCGGGCCACCGCCGCGCACGGCGGCGACGACATCATCTCCACCCTGTGGCGGGGCGCCACGGACGACGGGCGGCCACTGGACGAGCGGCAGGTCCGCAACGACACCGTCGCGATGGTCGCGGTCACCACCGAGACGACCATCAACGTGCTGACCTGGCTCTGGCCGCACCTGGAACGCTCGCCCGAGGTCGCCGCCCGGCTCCAGGAGGAGATCGACCAGGTGGTCGGTGGCGACCGGGTCGGCCCGGAGCACCTGCCGCGGCTGCGCTACACCCGGATGGTGCTGGACGAGCTGATCCGGCTCTACCCGGTGGCCTGGCTGGCCCCCCGACAGGTGGTCCGGTCGGTCTCCCTCGGCGGGGTGGAGCTGGAGGAGGGGGCGACGCTGCTGGTCAGCCCGCTGATCACCCAGCGGCTGGAGCGGTACTGGGAGCGGCCCGAGGTCTTCGACCCGGACCGGTTCGCCCCGGACCGGGTCCGGGCCCGGCACCGGTACGCCTTCTTCCCCTTCGGCGGCGGGCCGCACCAGTGCCTGGGGATGCACCTGTTCTATCTGGAGGCACAACTGATCGTGGCCAACATGCTGAGCCGATACCGGCTGCGGGTCCACAGCCCACGCCTGCCCACCATGCAACTCGCCGCCGCGCTGCGCACCAAGGACCGGGTGGAGCTGGAACTGCGCCCGGCCCACCCCGTGGGCGTCGCATGAACGTCTCCGCCCGCGCCTCGGCGGTGCTGCCCGACCAGCTCTCCGCCGCCGCCGAGCAGGGCCGGATCTGCGCGCTCGCCGCCAAGGGACAGCGGGACCTGCAACGGCAGGCCGCCCGGTACCCGGACCTCTTCTCCGGCCCGCCCTTCGACGGCGCCCTGTTCAGCAACATCGCCCTGGCCATCGCCTTCGGGGCACCCTGGTGCACCGCCGAGCAGCTGCGACTGACCAACCGGGCGGTGCTGTGGGGGTTCGCCCTGGACTGGCAGATCGACTACCTGGCAAAGTCCCGGGCGGACGTCGACCGGGTGGTGGCCGGTGCCCTGGCGGTCGCCGACGGCGCCAGCCCGGACGCCGACGACCCGCTCGGCCGCCTGCTCGCCGAGCTGCGTGACGAACTGGCCGGAGTCCCGGCCTTCGCCGAACTGGGCGACACCTGGCGTGCGGCGGTACGCCGGACGGTCACCGCGATGGCCCGCGAGTGGGACTGGAAGACCGGCCGGGAGCGCGACGGCGCGCCGCTGCCCGGCTTCGCCGAGTACCTCGACAACGCCGACAACCTCGCCTGCACCGTGGTCAACGTCGCGCACTGGATCTGGACGGGGGACGCCGAGACGCACCGGCGGCTCGACCGGCTGGTCACGGTCAGCGACGAGGTCCAGCGGGTGCTGCGGCTGGTCAACGACCTGGCCACCTACGAGCGGGACCTCCAGTGGGGGGACCTGAACGCCCTGCTCCTCGTCGCCGACCGCGCCGAGGTGGACCAGCGCATCGTCGAGTTGGTCGAGCGGTGCACCGAGCTGCTCGCCCCGCTGGCCGGCGGCTGCCCGTTGCAGGCGGCGTACCTGTCCCGGCAGATCGGCTTCAGCAGCGGCTTCTACCGGTCGGCCGACTTCTGGGGGGAACGGTGACGGCCGTCCGGTCGTGGACCCGCCGCGACGGCGGGTCCGGGAGCGCCGCCCACCAGCCCCCGCAGGCCACCGGCGGCGGCGCCGCCCACCGGCCACCGCGGGACCCGGAGTCCGCGGCCGACGCCCGCGAGCTGGTCGCCGCGATGACCCTCACCTCCTCGGGGCAGTCCTCCGTGTCGGTCTACGAGACCGCCCGCCTGGTCGGCCTCGCGCCGTGGCTGACCCACCACGTGGAGCGGATCGCGTACCTGCTGGACGCCCAGCGCCCGGACGGGGCATGGGGCGGCCCGGAGGGGTACGCCCTGGTGCCGACGCTGAGCGCCACCGAGGCGCTGCTCACCGCCCTACGTCGCGGCGACGCCGCCTGGCTGCGCGAGCCCCGCGCCGCCGAGCGGCTGACCCGGGCCGTCGACGGCGGCCTGCGCGTCCTGTACGCCCGGCTCACCGGCCCGGCCGGCCCCGAGCTGCCCGACCTGCCGGCCACCGACCTGACCGTCCCGGCGCTGGTCGGCTCGATCAACGCGCACCTCGACGCGCTACGTGCCGACCCGCCGCCCGGCCTGACCGCCTGGCGTGAGTCCCGGGCGCTGCCGCTGCCGTCGGGGCTGGACGGCGCACGGCTCGACCGGGTCCGCGCGTTGCTCACCGCCGGCCGGCCGCTGCCGGAGAAGCTGCTGCACGCCCTGGAGGTCGGCGGCCCGGCGGCCCACCGCGCCCCCGATGTCGCCCCCGTCGGGCCGGGCACCGTCGGTGCCTCGCCGGCGGCCACCGCGGCCTGGCTCGGCGTGCCCGTCCCCGGGGCCGGGGTCCGCGCGGCGGTGTCCTACCTGGAGGACGCGGCCCGTCGGCAGGGCGGCCCGGTGCCCTGCGCCACCCCGATCACCGTGTTCGAGCGGGCCTGGGCGCTGAGCACGATGAGCCGGGCCGGCATCGCGCTGCCGGTCCCGCCCCGGCTGCTGGCCGGCCTGGTGGCGACGGTTGGTCCCGCCGGCACCGCCACCGCCCCCGGCCTGCCCGCCGACGCCGACACCACCGCGGTGACCCTGTGTGCGTTGGCCCGGCTCGGCCGCCCGGTCGGCCCGGACAGCCTTTGGGGGTACGACACCGGCGAGCACTTCTGCACCTGGCGGGGGGAGGACGGGGCCTCGGTCACCACCAACGCCCACGTGCTCGACGCGTTCGGCTGGCACCTGGGGCGCCGGGCACCGGACGACGCCCGGCTCGCCGAGGTGGTGCGGCGGCTCACCGGTTGGCTCGTCGAGCGGCAGCAGTCCGACGGTCGATGGTCCGACCGCTGGCACGCCTCGCCGTACTACGCCACGAGCTGCGCGGTGCTCGCCCTGGCCGGCTACGGCCGGGGGGCGGCCGTGGCGGGCGCGGTGACCCGGGCCGCCGGGTGGGTGTTGGCGGGGCAGCGTGCCGACGGCTCCTGGGGGCGTTGGGGCGGCACGGTCGAGGAGACCGCGTACGCCGTGCACGCCCTGCACGCCGCCGGGCCGGCCGCGCCGGCCGGCGTCGGGGCGGCGCTCGGGCGCGCCCGGTGCTACCTGGCCACCATGGAGGGACACGACGGGGAACCTGCGCTCTGGCACGACAAGGACCTGTACCGGCCCGCCGTGATCGTCCGCGCCGCCGTCGTCGCCGCCCGCCATCTCGTCCGCGCCGGGGCCGGTGACGGCACCGCCGAGGGGCCCGGGAATCGGACGCCCTCGTTGATCAGTGCCGCTTGAGTGAACAATCGGACGCTGCTAGCGTGCGCCCGTGGCCGACGGTGTACCGGCCACGGGCGCTCCGGCATCCCCTCGAACACCCGGCCAGGACGGTGTGATGCGTTCCCGCAGTACGAATCTCCGTACCAAAGTCGTCGCTCTGCTGGCGTCGCTCGTCGCGCTCTGGGCCTTCGCGGCGTGGGTGACCGTGCGGGACGGGTTCAACCTCCTCGGTGTGCAGACGCTCAACGAGTCGGTGTCCGAGCCGAGCGAAACGCTGGTGCTCCAGTTGCAGCGGGAACGCCGGACATCGCTGGCGTACCTCGGACGACCGGACGATGCGCGGCGGGAGACGCTGGGCGCGGAGCGGCGGCGCACCGACGAGCTGGCGGCGGCGTTCCGCGAGTCGTCCGGCGACTGGCTCACCGCGGTGGCCGCCAGCGAGACCCTGGAACAGCGGCTCGACGCGGCCTACGGGCAGCTGTCCCGGCTGGGGCAGGCCCGCTCCGAGGTGGACGCCCGTAGCGCGGACCGGGCGTCGACCTTCACCGCGTACGGCAGTGTGGTGCGGTCCATCTTCGACGTCTACACGGCCCTCGGCCTGCTCGACGACGAGCAGGTCGCCGAGGACACCACCGCGCTGATCGAGCTCAACCGCGCCCGCGAGCTGCTCTCCCAGGAGGACGCCCTGCTCACCGGCGTGCTCGCGGCGGGCCGGGTGACCGACGCCGAGCGGGCCCAGGTCACCCAGATCATCGGCGCGCAGCGGTTCTCCGCCGACCTCGCGGTGAGCCGGCTGCCGGCCGCCGACCGTCAGCGCTACGGCGCCATGGTCGGCGGTTCGGCGTTCGAGAAGCTGCGCGCCTTGGAGGACGGCATCCTCCAGGGCCGGGGCGGCGACCCCCGACTGGGGTTCGAGGCCCCCGAGTGGGACGAGGCCGTGGCGCCGGCGCTGGCCCGGTGGAGCGAGGTGGTGGTCGAGGGCGGCGACGACGTCGTGGATCGGGCCGTCCCGGTCGCCGTCATGGTGGTCATCCGGCTGGTGCTCGCCACCGGCCTGGGCCTGCTCGCCGTCGTGGCGTCCATCATCGTGTCGATCACCACCGCCCGGGCGCTGCTGCGGCAGCTGGAGCGGCTGCGCGAGGCGGCCTTCACGCTGGCCAACGACCAGCTGCCCAGCGTGGTCGAGCGGCTGGGCCACGGCGAGGAGGTGGACGTCGCCAAAGAGGCGCCACCGCTGGAGTTCGGCGACGACGAGGTCGGGCAGGTGGGCAAGGCGTTCAACGCGGTCCAGGAGACCGCGCTGCGCACCGCCGTCGAGCAGGCCGAGCTGCGCCGCAACGTCCGCGAGGTCTTCCTCAGCCTGGCCCGGCGCACCCAGGCCCTGGTGCACCGCCAGCTCACCCTGCTCGACGCGATGGAACGGCGCGAGCATGACGCCGAGGAACTGGAGGACCTGTTCCGGGTCGACCACCTCGCCACCCGGATGCGGCGCAACGCCGAGAACCTGATCGTGCTCTCCGGCTCCACCCCGGGCCGGGCCTGGCGACGCAACGTCCCGATGGTCGACGTGGTGCGCGGCGCGGTCGCCGAGGTGGAGGACTACACCCGAGTCAACGTGCTGCCGCTGGGGGCGGTGTCGCTGGCCGGACGGGCCGTCGGCGACGTCATCCACCTGCTGGCCGAGCTGATCGAGAATGGCCTGTCCTTCTCGCCCCCGCACACCACCGTCGAGGTGCGCGGCCAGATGGTGGCCAACGGCTTCGTCTTGGAGATCGAGGACCGGGGCCTCGGGATGAGCGACGATGACCTCGCCGCCGCGAACCACCGGATCGTGGACCGGTCCGAGCTGAACCTGGCCAACGCCGCCCGGCTCGGGCTGTACGTGGTCAGCAGGCTCACCGAGCGGCACGGCGTCCGGGTGCAGCTCAAGGAGTCGGCGTACGGCGGCACCACCGCGGTCGTGCTGATCCCGCCGGACATGGTCGCCGACCCGAACGGCGACGCCGTCGCCCCGGAGCGTCCGAGCCTGCCGGGGACGTCCGCCCCGATCGCGGTGGCCCCGCCGGCCCCGACGGCCGAGAGGCGGCCCGCCAGCCCGGCCGCGCCCGTCGTGTTGGCGGAGCCCGTGACGGCCCCGGTCGCGCCGCCGGCCCCGGAGCCCGCCGGGGCCGGCGGCGGACCGGCCCTGCCCACCCGCGCGCGCCCGCGCACGGCTCCGGCCACCCTGGACGCACCGCCCGGGGAGGGCGCGGGGCTGCCGGTACGCCCGCGCCGCCCGGCCGGGCAGTCGGCGTTGGACGCGCCGACCGTGCCGGGCGGGTTCCCGATGACCGCGCCCCGGCCGGTCGCAGAGGAGGCCGGCACGCCGGCCCCGGACAGCCCGCACGCCCCGGACGCGCCGGCCGGGCTGACCCCGGCGGCGTCGCCGGCGCAAGCGACCGGCTCCGGGCTGCCGGTGCGGGTCCGGCAGGCGAACATCGTGCCCGAGCTGCGGGAGGATCCGTCCGCGCAGCAGGGGGACGACGACGAGGACACGATCCGGCCGCCGGAGCAGGTCCGCCGGATGATGAGCTCCTACCAGACCGGCACCCTCCGTGGCCGCACCGACGCGGCCCGGCTGCTCGACGGTGCCGGCGGGACCGATGGGACGGAGCCCGCCGACGGCGACGCCGGTGGGCGCGAGGTCACCTGAGGGGCGGCGCGGAGGAACCCGCACCCTTGGCGGGACGGCAGGGCCCAGACGACAACGGCGACACCAGCCGGGAAGAAGAGGACGACGAGTGGGGCAGAAGACGGCATCGAGTGCCGACCTGACGTGGTTGCTGGATGATCTGGTCGGCAGGGTGAAGCAGGCCGAACACGCTGTCGCGCTCTCCACAGACGGCCTGCTGATGGCGTCGTCGCGGGAGTTGGGCCGGGACGACGGCGAGCACCTCGCGGCGATGGCGGCCGGGATCCAGAGCCTGGCCCGGGGCGCGGGGAAACGGTTCGGTGGTGGGCAGGTCCAGCAGACCATCATCGAGATGCAGTCGTCCTTCCTCTTCGTCACAGCCGCCGGCCGCAACGCCTGCCTCGCGGTGCTGGCCTCCGAGGACGCCGACGTCGGCCTCATCGCGTACGAGATGGCCATGCTGGTCACCCGGGTGGGCAAGTACGTGGCCTCCCCGACCCGGCTCCCCGAGCCGCCGGTCGGCGAGAAGTAGCCGCGATGACGGCCCCAGGGGAGTCCATGGAGGAACAGTGGGTCGACGACCACGCAGGCCCGGTGGTCCGCCCATACGCGGTGACGCGTGGCCGGGCCCGACCGGTCACCGGCACGTTCGACCTGATTTCCCTGGTGACGGCCACCCGCGTGGAGGCGTCACCGGAGGTCGGGCTGGGCCCCGAGCACCTGGCCATCGTCGCGCTCTGCCAGCGGATCCAGTCCGTCGCCGAGGTCGCCGCCCACCTGGACCTGCCGGTGGGAACCATCCGGGTCCTGCTCGGCGACCTGGTGGCCCGTGACCTGGTCGAGGTGCGCGAGCCCCGGGTTACCGCGGGCCTTCCCGACGACAGCATTTTCGAGGCGGTTATCAATGGACTACGGGCACTCTGAGCGGCCGGCGGGAGCCGTGCCGCTGCCCACCGCGATCAAGATCCTGATCGCGGGCGGTTTCGGCGTCGGCAAGACCACCATGGTCGGCGCGGTGAGCGAGACTCGGCCGCTGCGCACCGAGGAGGTGCTGACCGAGACCGGGGTCGGAATCGACGATCTGTCGGGGGTGGAGGGCAAGACCACCACCACGGTGGCGATGGACTTCGGCCGGATCACCATCAGCGACGACCTGGTCCTCTACCTGTTCGGCACGCCCGGGCAGGACCGCTTCTGGTTCGTCTGGGACGAGTTGGCGCTCGGCGCGCTCGGCGCGGTGGTGCTCGCCGACACCCGCCGGCTGGCCGACTGCTTCCCCTCGATCGACTACTTCGAGGGGCGCGGCACCCCGTTCGTGGTGGCGGTCAACTGCTTCGAGGGGGCCCGCCAGTACCGGCTGGACGAGGTGCAGGCCGCGCTCAATCTCGACCCGGGGGTGCCGGTGCTGCTCTGTGACGCCCGGCAGCGGGAGTCGAGCAAGGAGGTGCTCATCACGCTGATGGAGCACGCCATGAAGACCCGCGACGCCCGCCGCGCCCCGTCGGCCGAGTAGCCCGGCTCCGGCCGGCGCGTGTCTCCGGGCCGCCGCTCCGATCCCCGACGAGGGGCCCCTGCCACGACGGCAGGGGCCCCTCGTCCTGCGGGTACCGGTCAGCCGGCGATCATGCGGCGCAGGACGTACTGCAGGATGCCGCCGTGGCGGTAGTAGTCCGCCTCACCGGGAGTGTCGATCCGGAGCACGGCGTCGAACTCGACGCCGGTGTCGGTGGTGACCTTCACGGTGCGCGGGGTCTCGCCGTCGTTCAGCGCGGTCACGCCGGTGATCGAGAAGGTCTCGGCACCGGTGAGGCCGAGCGATTCGGCAGTGCAGTCGACCGGGAACTGCAACGGCAGGACGCCCATGCCGATCAGGTTCGAGCGGTGGATCCGCTCGTACGACTCGGCGATGACCGCCCGGACGCCGAGTAGCATGGTGCCCTTGGCCGCCCAGTCCCGCGACGAGCCGGAGCCGTACTCCTTGCCGGCCAGGATGACCAGCGGCACGCCCGCCGACTGGTAGGCGGTGGAGGCGTCGTAGATCGAGGTCTGCTCGCCGGTCAGGTGGTTGACCGTGAAGCCGCCCTCCACACCCGGGACGAGCTGGTTGCGCAGCCGGATGTTGGCGAACGTGCCCCGGATCATCACCTCGTGGTTGCCCCGGCGCGAGCCGTACGAGTTGAACTCGTGACGCGGCACGCCGTGCTCGGCGAGGTACGTCCCGGCGGGGGAGTCGGCCTTGATCGAGCCGGCCGGGGAGATGTGGTCGGTGGTCACCGAGTCGCCCAGCTTGGCCAGCACCCGGGCGTCGGCGATGTCGACGACCGCCTTCGGCTTCCGCTCCATGCCCTCGAAGTACGGGGGCTTGCGGACGTAGGTGCTCTCGCTCTCCCAGGCGAAGGTGTCGCCGGTCGGGGTCGGCAGCGACTGCCAGCGCTCGTCACCGGCGAACACGTCCGCGTACGCCGCGCTGAACCCGGTCGCGCCGATCGCCTGGGCGATGACGTCCTGGATCTCGGCGCTGTTCGGCCAGATGTCGCGCAGGAAGACCGGGTTGCCCTGGTTGTCCTCGCCGAGCGGCTCGTTGGCCAGGTCGATGTCCATGGTGCCGGCGAGCGCGTACGCGACCACCAGCGGCGGGGACGCCAGGTAGTTCATCTTGACGTCCGGGTTGATCCGGCCCTCGAAGTTCCGGTTGCCCGACAGCACCGAGACGACGGCGAGGTCGGCCTCGTTGACGGCGGCGGAGACCTCCTCCGGCAGCGGGCCGGAGTTGCCGATACAGGTGGTGCAGCCGTAGCCGACCAGGTTGAAGCCGAGCTTGTCCAGGTACGGCGTGAGGCCGGCACGGTCGTAGTAGTCCATGACGACCTTGGAGCCCGGCGCCAGCGTGGTCTTCACCCACGGCTTGCGGGACAGGCCCTTGCCGACCGCGTTGCGGGCCAGCAGCGCCGCGCCGATCATCACCTGCGGGTTCGAGGTGTTGGTGCAGGAGGTGATCGCGGCGATCACCACGGCCCCGTGGTCCAGCTCGTAGGAGACGCCGTCGGGGCTGGTGACCCGGATCGGGTTGCTGGCCCGGCCGCCCGAGCCCACGGCGGCGGTCTCCAGGTCGCGCGGCTCGTCGGCCGGGTCGCTGAACTCGTTGGCCGGCGGGTCGCTGGCCGGGAACGACTCGGCGCTGGCCTCGTCGGCCGGGCCGTTGGCGCCCCGGGGGAGCTGCTCGCGGGCGACGCCCGGCTTGAGGTCCCGCTCGCCGGCGGAGCCGTCGGCCACGTAGTCGGTCAGCGCGGAGCGGAACAGGGTCTTGGCGCTGCCCAGCGGCACCCGGTCCTGTGGGCGCTTCGGGCCGGCCAGGGACGGCTCGATGGTGCCCAGGTCGAGCTCCAGCCGCTCGGAGTACTCCGGCTCGGCGGCCGGGTCGTGCCAGAGGCCCTGCTCCTTGGCGTACGCCTCGACGAGCGCGACCTGCTGCGGGTCCCGGCCGGTCAGTTCCAGGTAGCGGATCGTCTCGGCGTCGATCGGGAAGATCGCCACGGTGGAGCCGTACTCCGGGGACATGTTGCCGATGGTGGCCCGGTTGGCCAGCGGCACCGCGCTGACGCCGGGGCCGTAGAACTCGACGAACTTCCCGACCACGCCGTGCTTGCGCAGCATCTCGGTGATGGTCAGCACCAGGTCGGTGGCGGTGGTGCCGGCCGGCATCTCGCCGTGCAGCTTGAAGCCGACGACCCGGGGGATCAGCATGCTGACCGGCTGGCCGAGCATCGCGGCCTCGGCCTCGATGCCGCCGACGCCCCAGCCGAGCACGCCCAAGCCGTTGACCATCGTGGTGTGCGAGTCGGTGCCGACCACGGTGTCCGGGTACGCCTGGCCGTTGCGCTCCATGATCGTACGGGCCAGGTACTCGATGTTGACCTGGTGCACGATGCCGGTGCCCGGCGGGACGACCTTGAACTCGTTGAACGCGCTCTGGCCCCAGCGCAGGAACTGGTAGCGCTCCTTGTTGCGCTCGTACTCCAGCTCGACGTTGCGCTCGAAGGCGTCCGCACGGCCGAACAGGTCGGCGATGACCGAGTGGTCGATGACCAGCTCGGCCGGGGCGAGCGGGTTGACCTTGGTGGCGTCGCCGCCGAGGTCGCGGACCGCCTCGCGCATGGTGGCCAGGTCGACCACGCAGGGCACGCCGGTGAAGTCCTGCATGAGCACCCGCGCCGGGGTGAACTGGATCTCCACGCTCGGGTCGGCCGCCGCGTCCCAGCCGCCGAGCTGGCGGATGTGGTCGGCGGTGATGTTTGCGCCGTCCTCGGTCCGCAGCAGGTTCTCCAGCAGGACCTTCAGGCTGTATGGCAGCCGCTCCTGCCCCTCCACCTTACTGATCTTGAAAATCTCGTAGCTCGCGTCTCCGACGCGTAGCTGGGTCTTCGCACCGAAGGTGTCGAGGCTCGCCACGTCGTACTCCTTCACACCAGCGACCGTGAGTAGTCCTGAGCAGTCTTTCGCACCGTCCGGGACGACGCCCCGGTTAGGTGACACTTACCGTGATTCCCGCTTCCTACAAAACCGTACGTCCGTCTTGCTACCGGCGCAACCTCGTGCCAGGCTCCGGGACGAGGAGGTGCCACCCATGATCCATCACGTTCTGCTCGCCTGCCCACCCGGCTCCGAGGCCGCCCACGGCAACCGCCTGGAGTTCGTCGCCCCGCTCCGACCAGCCGCCGGGCCGCCCGAGTGGGTGGTGCCGGCGGCGCGGGGCCGCGGCACCCCGGCGGCGCGGGTAGGGTTCGAGGCCCGGACCTGAGAGGGGGGGCCGTGATCGATGTGTCGCACTGGCTGTCCGCGCTGCCCCCGGTCGCGGTCTACCTGATCGTCGCCGGGGTGATCGGCGTGGAGAGCATGGGCGTCCCGCTGCCCGGCGAGATCGTCCTGGTCAGCTCCGCCCTGCTCGCGGCCGCCGGCGTGGTCGAGCCGGAGTGGGTGGCCATCGCCGCGGCCTTCGGCGCCATCGCGGGCGACTCGATCGGGTACGCGGTGGGCCGCCGGGGCGGCCGTCCGCTGCTGGCCCGGCTGGGCCGACGCTTCCCCAAACACCTCGGCCCCGCGCACCTCGCCCGCGCCGAGCAGAGCTTCGCCCGGCATGGGGTGTGGGCGGTCTTCTTCGGCCGGTTCGTGGCGCTGCTGCGGATCCTCGCCGGCCCTCTGGCCGGTGCGCTGCACGTGCCGTACCGCCGGTTCCTGCTGGCCAACGCGGCCGGCGGCCTGGTCTGGGCCTTCGGCACCACCTACCTGCTCTACAGCGTCGGCCGGGCCGCCGAGCACTGGCTCAAGGACATCTCCTGGGCCGGGCTGGTCCTCGCGGTGCTCGCCGGCCTGGGCAGCACCTGGTGGCTGCGGCGGCGGGCCCGGCGGCTGGAGCCGGTGGGGCCAACCGACGCGGACGACGCCGCCGAGCCGGTCCGCGCGGGCACCGACCGCTGACTTTCCTGGGCGGTGCCCCCTCGTACGACGAAAGGGCCGGCTCCCCGGGTGGGGGCCGGCCCTTGTCGTTTGTCGTGGTGTCTCGGGGTGGGTCAGGAGGTGGCGTAGCCGCGGGTGGCGATCCAGTCGGCGAGGTTGTCGTCGGTGATGTCGTAGCTGGCCTGGGCGGGGTTGGCGGAGTCGG